>JBNLDK010000137.1:0-197279 GCA_050304295.1 Polyangiaceae bacterium | reverse complement strand
TACTACAGCGGGCAACGCTTGCGTTGACCGCAAGTGTAGAGGAGTGCCCACTTGAGATCTGTGGTTTTCTTCGGAGTTTTTGCCCCTCACCCCTGGGGGGCAAGAACGGAGAATTCAATCACCGCAGGTGGTCGGCACTGTAGGCGCCCGGAGACCGGTGTTTTCCGCGTCCGGCAAACTGATCGGTATTCTGGTACGACCTTCGCGGCGATGACCCGGCAGTCGCTCGGGAAACGAAGGGAACGAAACGCCCTTCGGCGGGCGCCGCGACCATCACCCTTCGGCTATGCTGCGCGGCCCGACCCCGCAAACCAATGCCCCAGCTCACGCTCATCCCGAGCGGCCTCCGGATCCGCGTCAAGACCGGCGACCCCCTTCACGATAGCCTGCTGCAAGCCGGCTCGCTCATCGAAGCCCCGTGTGGCGGAGATGGGCGCTGCGGCAAGTGCCGGGTGCGGGTGCAGCCCCCCAACGCCACGCCTCCGACGCCCCACGACACGATCACGCCCGAACAGGCCGCGTCGGGGATCCGGCTCGCCTGCCGGCTGCGCGCTCCCAACCGCAACCTGCAAGTGGAGCTGCTGAGCCAGGTCGCTGCCATCCCTGTCCACCATCCAGGGAGCGCTCTGGTCGACACCCACACCGCGCTCGCCGTTGCCATCGACATCGGCACCACGACCCTCGCAGCCAGTCTGCTGGACCTCGCGAGCGGAGCGCGCGTCGCCCAGGTGGCGGCGCTCAACCCCCAGCGGATCTTCGGTCACGATGTCATCTCCCGCATTCACCGGGGCTCGACCCCCGAGGGACTGGCCCAGCTGGGTGGCGTGATCCGCTCGGCGCTCCGGCAGCTGGTCGCCCGCCTGTGCGCGGAGGTCGGCGCCGAAACCGAGCAGGTCACGCACGTCGCCATCGGTGGCAACCCCGCCATGCTCCAGCTCGCGGCAGGCATCGACCCGCAGCCACTGGGGGTCGCTCCCTACCGCGCCACCCTCAACGGGGGCGCGACGACAGCGCACGCATTCGGTCTCGACGCCTGCCCCGACGCCCGCGTCTTCGTGCCGCCTGTCGTGGACGCCTTCATCGGCGCGGACGTCCTGGCTGGATTGCTCGTGGCCGCCCCCTGGATGGACGGCAGGGAAACGGTCCTCCTTGCCGACCTCGGTACCAACGGCGAGCTGGTGCTTCGCAGCCCACGGGGCTGGCTGGCCACCTCGGCCGCCGCTGGACCGGCATTCGAAGGGATGGGCCTCTCCTCGGGAATGAGCGCGGTCGAGGGAGCCATCGCGGGGATCGAGCTCGGCACCGATGACATCCGTTGCGAGGTGCTCGGCGACGGAGAACCACGGGGCATCTGCGGCAGCGGCGCCGTGGATCTGGTCGCCACCCTGCGCTCGACGGGAATCATCGAGCCAACCGGACGCTTCGCCCCGCTCGCGGCCCGAGAACACCTGCCCGAGTCGCTCGGCAGCCGACTCGTGGCCGACGGAGAGCAGCGCGCCTTCGCGGTCACACCGGAGATCCGCTTCACCCAGCACGACGTCCGCCAGTTCCAGCTAGCGAAAGGCGCGATTCGGGCCGCCATCGACGTGCTATTGGATCGTGCGGGTGTCAGCACGATCGATCGGATCGTGCTGGCTGGCTCCTTCGGAGCTCGTCTCAATCACGCGAGCGCGGAAGCCGTGGGACTCCTTCCCACCGGGGTTCGGCACTACGAGCTCGTCGGCAACGCGAGTCTCCTGGGATGTGAGCAGCTGCTCACGGAGCCGACCGCGGCCAACTGGCTGCACGCCCGCGCTGGCGAGCTCCAGACCGTCAACCTCGCCGAGGTTGCCGACTACATGGATCGTTTCGCCAGCCAGCTCGAGTTCAGCTGAGAGTAGCCACAGACCAGCACGACAGGCTTCGCGGAATCAGCGCTTCGATCGCGGACCCACGGACTCGATGACGCGCTCGCCTTGCCTTGCCTGCGCTCGGTACTCGGGCAGGAACGCGCTCCAGCGTTGAGCGCGTTCCTCCGGCTCCACAGCCGCGAAGGGCTTGGGTTCGATGGCGAGCAGGGCCGCCTCGTCCACCTCATCAATCAGCTCCGGCGGCAGGAAGCGCTCCGCGTACACGCGATAGATCCCCGAGCGCACGAAGTGATCGAAAAGATCCGGATCGAGGTGGTTGTCGCGCTTCATGAAACCCATGATGCGCATCGCCTCGCTGAGCGACTTCCCCGACTTGTAGGGGCGATCCTGCGCGGTCAGCGCCTCGAAGACGTCGGCGATCGCCATCGCCCGCGCCGGCACCGACATGTCCCCCGCATAGAGTCCGCGCGGGTACCCGGTGCCGTCCATCTTCTCATGGTGGCCTCCCGCGTACTCGGGCACCTTCTTCAGGTTGCGCGGGAATGGCAGCGCCTCCAGCATCTTGATCGTCTGGACCATGTGCCCGTTGATGACGACTCGCTCTTCCTCGGTCAGGGTTCCGCGCGAGATGAGCAGGTTGGCCTGCTCGTCCTCGCTCAACAGCGTGCGCCGCTCCCCGCCCTGGAAGAACGGGCGGGCACCGATCTCCCGGACGCGCGCCTGCTTGTCGGGCGACATGAACTCGCCGCCGACGTTGGCGACCTCGAGGAAAGCAAGGTCAGCGTCGAGCTGCTCCAGCCGCTGGTCGCGGTGGGTAGCCAGCGCCACTGCATCGGCGCCCTCCCGCTGCAGCTCCGTGAGATACTCGATCACGACCTCTCGCTTGAGGGTCTCGAACCGCGCGCGAATCAGCTCGATCCGGTCGAAGATGGTCTCCAGCTTGGTCGACTTGTCCATCACGTGAACGGGCGTCGTCACCTTCCCGCAATCGTGAAGCCACGCCGCGATCTGCAGCTCGTACCACTCCTCCTTGCTGAGCGCGAAATCGGCGAAGTGACCCTGCTGCTCGCGGCACAGGCTGTCGACAATCATCAACGTCAGGATCGGGACGCGCTCGCAGTGGCCGCCCGTGTAGGGGCTCTTCGCGTCGATCGCGGACGCGATCATCTTGATGAAGCTCTCCAGGAGCTCCCGCTGCCCATCGAGCAGCAGTTGATTGTCGAGCGCAACCCCCGCCTGGGACGCCAGGGCTTCGACGATGTTCTGCTGCTCGGCCGTGAAATGGGTCAGCTCCCCGGTCGCCGGATCCTTGGCGTTGAGCAGCTGCAGCACCCCGATGACGAAGTCCTCCTGGTTGACGAGGGGAATGGTGAGGAACGACTTGGACCGGTAGTTGTTGTTGGCGTCGAACGCCTTCGTTCCCGTGAAGTCGAAGCCCTCCTCGTCGTAGGCATCGATGATGTTGAAGGACCGCTTGAGATTCGCGGCTGCGGTCGCCACGTTGTGCAGATTCTGGGCCCCCGACTTGGGATGGAGGAGCGGGAGCGGTGGGAGGGTGATCAGTTCGCCGGTGGTCCCTCCGAGCGCGATCCCCAGTGTGTCGCTCCTCATGATTTCGAACTTGAGGTCGTGATCCTCGCGGATGTAGAGGGTACCACCGTCGGCGTTGCACAGCTCCTTGGCCTCGAGGAGGATCAGCTCCATCAGCCGGTCGCGGTTCTTCTCCGCCGACAGAGCCACCCCGACCTTGAACAGCACCTGAAGTCGCTGGATATTCGCAATCAGCGCCGCCGGACTCATGTCCTCCGACGGCGGCGCTGACAGTCGATGCGCTGGTGCTTCACGAATCTCGGTCATCGGCAATCGCCCCCGTGCGGTCATTATTCCCCGTCGATAGAGTAGTGCGAATTCGCCATCCCGGCGACCGCGGATTCGCGGACCCACGGACGGGCAGGTGGACCAGCACCGGAGTTGAGGTATGGTCTGGGGGTAACCGACGGGGGTGTCCGTCGGATCGACAGCGAGGACGGGGGTGTCCGTCCCGCAGAAAGGACAGCAAAGCCATGATTAGCGTCAATCTCCCCGACGGGAGTGCGCGCCAGCTCGACGACGGCGCATCCGCCGCGGACCTGGCCGCACAGATCGGCCCCGGCCTGGCCAAGGCGGCCGTCGCCGCCAAGGTGGACGGCGAGGTCACCGACCTGAACCGACCACTCCGGGACGGCGCCCAAGTGGCGATCGTCACCAAGCGCGACGCCGAGGCGCTCGACGTGCTGCGACATTCCTCGGCCCACCTGATGGCCGACGCCATCCTCCGCATCTTCCCGCAGGCGCAGCTGACCATCGGTCCCGCAATCGAGGACGGGTTCTACTACGACATCTACCTGCCCGAGGGGAAGATCACGCCCGAGGACTTCCCAAAGATCGAGGCGGAGATGAAACGTGTCGCCAAGGAGTCTCACCCCTTCGAGCGACACGTGGCCCGGGACGAAAGCGCGGACGAGAACGTCCAGCGCTACTGGGCCATCGATGGGGGCAACAACCCGTTCAAGCAGGAGCTCGTCGCGGGCATCCGGGAGCGTGGAGAGCCGCTGAGCTTCTACCGCCACGGCGAGTTCGTCGACCTGTGCCGCGGTCCTCACGTCCCCGACACGAGCTGGCTCCAGCACACGAAGCTAACCAAGATCAGCGGCGCCTACTGGCGCGGTGACGCCGCGCGGGAGCAGCTCGTCCGGGTTTATGGGACGGCGTTCTTCAGCAAGCAGGAGCTGAAGGACTACCTGACGATGCTGGAGGAAGCGAAGAAGCGCGACCACCGGGTGCTCGGCGAGCAGCTGAGCCTGTTCATGATGACGGAGGACGCCCCGGGCATGGCCTTCTTCCAGCCCAAGGGTGCCACGCTCTTCAACCAGCTCGCGGACTACATGCGCGGGTTGCTCAAGCGCCGCGGCTACGTCGAAGTGAAGACGCCCCTCATCCTCAGCGAGAAGATGTGGCACACGTCGGGTCACTACGACAACTACCTCGAGAACATGTTCTTCACGAAGCTCAAGCTGCGCGACCGCAAGGAGCCAACGAAGATCCACGACAACGTGGACGAGGAGCGTCCGATGGCCGTCAAGCCAATGAACTGCCCCGGACACTTGCTCCTGTACAAGAGCCGCCTCCACAGCCACAACGAGTTCCCTCTCCGCATTGCCGAACTGGGCCTCGTGCATCGTCGAGAAATGAGCGGGGTACGGCACGGCCTCTTCCGGGTCCAGAGCTTCACGCAGGACGACGCGCACCACTTCTGCACGGCCGAGCAGATCACGGACGAGGTGAAGATGCTGATCGCCTTCTTCGAGGAGGTCTACTCTGCATTCGATCTCGACGACGTGAGGATCGAACTCTCCACTCGACCGGAGAAGAGCATCGGCAGCGACGAGATGTGGGAGAAGGCAGAGAGCGCCCTCAAGGCGGCGCTCGACAGCGCCGGCAAGGACTACCAGCTCAACGAGGGGGACGGCGCGTTCTACGGGCCAAAGATCGATTTTCACATCCGCGACGTGCTCAAGCGCTCCTGGCAGTGTGGCACGATCCAGCTCGACTTCTCGATGCCGGAGCGCTTCGGACTGACCTACGTGGGGGCCGATGGTGAACGTCACACGCCCGTGATGCTGCACCGAGCCTGCTACGGCAGCCTGGAGCGCTTCATGGGGATCATCATCGAGAACTACGCCGGTGCCTTCCCACTCTGGCTGGCGCCGACCCAGGTCACCGTGATTCCTGTCAGCGACAAGTTCCTCGACTACGCACGCGAGGTGACCGACACCCTGCTGGACGCCGGACTGCGGGCGGAGGCGAACCTTTCGAGCGATCGGGTCGGCTACAAGATCCGGGAGGCGAGCCTGCAGAAGGTACCCTACGTGATCGTGCTGGGTGACAAGGAGCAGAGCGCACGCAGCATCAACGTGCGCAGTCGCGCCCGCGGGGAACTCGGCGAGATGCAGCTCGGGGCGTTCCTCGAAGCGATCACCGAGGAGCGCCAGCCCGGCGGCAAGCCCGGCGAGTTCCCTGCCGCAGCGAAGCACTGAACCGCGGGTCCCGTTCGCGTGACCGAGACGAGCGGCGGGTTCCGCGCAGCGGAACCTGTCGCCCGCTCCCCTGACCGCCGGTCACTACAACCCGAACCGCGCCCGGTGCTCCCGCAAATGGGCGACGTAGGTCTCGAAGGGTGCCTGGCGGGGAAGCTCGCCGGCCTCCACGCACTCCTCGAGCCAGCGCTTGACGTCACCGATCAATCGCGATGGGGGGATCCCGAAGGCTTCCATGATCGCGTCACCCACGCCAGTGGGCAGCGGGGGGATCCTGGCGTCCTCCTTGGCGAGCGCCACGATGCGGTCCTGAAGCTCCTTGATCGAGTACATCATGCGGCGCTTCTTGGCGCGGTGCTTGGTGGTCATGTCAGCCCGCGCCAGCAACAGCAGCTCGGGCAGGTGAGCGCCGAGCTCCCGCGCGAAGCGGCGCACAGCGCTGTCCGTCCAGCTCGTCTCGTACTGACTGGCGCGCTGATGGAACAGCACCAGGAACCGGACCTGCGCACGCAGGTCCGGTTCGTCCGCGAACAACCGCTCGCGTCGCTCGAGCCGGTCGAACAATCGCGCGCCCACCTCCGGATGCCCGATGAAGGTGACGGTGGTCCCCTCCATGCGTCGAGTCTTGGGCTTGCCGATGTCGTGCAGGAGCGCGGCCCACCGGATTGGCAGCCGCGGAACAGACTGGATGACCACCTGCCTGGTGTGTCGCCAGACGTCCTTGTGCCGCCACTCGTAGTCGTTCAATCCCACCAGGGCGTGGACCTCGGGTAGGACAGCACTGAGGAATCCGGTCACCCGGAGCGCCTCGAGCCCAAGATCCGCATGACGGGAAAGCAGAACCCGGTCCAGGTACGCTCGCACCTCGCGGCGGCCCAGCGCGCGGGCGTCCTCCCGCCGAACCCGAACGTCGAGACGCGGCACCAGCTCACCTCCGGCTCGAGCTACCGCGTGCTCCAGCGCGCGCCGCGCGAGCTCCGCGTCACCGGGCGGGGGGGAATTCTGGGGGTCGGTCTCCGACATGAAGCCGACTCGAATAGCAGGGCGTACGGGCTCTGCAAGCATCGGCAGGCATTTCGTGGCTGGTCAGGGGGCCAAGACCGCTGACCCGAGCGGCAGCGCCGTGGTACATCGACGACCACCCGACCCGGCCCTAGATTGCAGGGCGAGTACCCCACCGCCATGTACCGCGTTACCACGTCCATCCACGCTCACTTCTCGCACCACGTCCGAGGCCACTCCGGTCCGTGCATCTCGGTGCACGGCCACACCTGGAAGTTCGAGCTGACACTCGAGGCATCCGAGCTCGACGCGCAGGGGTTCGTGCTCGATTTCGACGTCGTCCACGAGGAACTGCTCGTGCCGACCCATCGGCTGCTCGACCACTCGTTCGCGGTTGGCGAGAAGACCTTTGCCGAGACCCAGACCTCGCTCGCGGAGCTCGGACGGAGCCTTCTCGCCTCGCGACAGGAAACCCTTGGCAACCTGGGAGAGGTCCCGTTCCACCTCGATGGCGAGCTCGGTGGAGCACGCAACCATCTGCCTGGCGGAATGAAGGTGGCCGTCTTCCCGTTCACGCCAACCTCGGAGCGCCTCGCCGAGTGGTTCTTCGACGTCGCACAGCGCCAGCTGGCCAACGACCGCGTCCGGGTCGCGTCAACGCGTGTGTATGAGAGTCTGCATCCGGTCCTCGCGTTCGCCGAGTACCTCCCGAGCTGAATGATGACGACCTCCCCTGGCGATCGTCGCCCCGGCGCCGTGCTCCCCATCATCGCCGGATTGGTCGGAGCCACGGCCGTGGCGATGGGTGCGTTCGGTGCGCATGGTCTGCGCGGCCTGGTCACGCCACGCTCGCTCGAGGTGTGGAACACCGCGGCCAGGTATCACCTCGTGCACGCGGTGGTGCTCCTCGTCCTGGTGGTGGTGGCGGCGCGCGGCACTGGCCGCTGGCCAACCGCGGCGTTCACCCTCATCTGCGTCGGCATCGCGCTGTTCAGCGGGTCGCTGTATGCCATGGTGCTCAGCGACCAGCGCTGGCTCGGAGCGATCACCCCCCTGGGGGGACTGTGCCTGATCGGGGGCTGGATCCTGGCGGGAATCGCCATCGCGAAGCGCGGCTAAAGCCCGGGTTCGGGTCCCCTCGCAGCGGCGACCCGGTAGCAGCTGGTCGGTCCCGCACGCAGACCGGAGGGCAACAAAAGGAGAGGTGCGCCCTGTAAGCGCCCAACCCAGGCCTCGTTGTCTCCCCACCGGAGGACGCGATGCACCGCACATTCACTGCCCTGACGACCCTCACCCTCGCCGCCTCACTCGCTGCCGCGGTCGGCGGCTGCGCCGCCAGTACCGCGAAACAGGCGCCCCACGCGGGCGCTCCGGCAGGAGCCGCGCCAAGGCCAGCAGATGCCGCGGAGTCACCCTACCTGGCCCCGGAGACGACGCTCCAGCCGATGGCAGAGCGAAACCTGGTGACGATCGCCGACGAGGAGGGTGTCGCCGTCGCCGAGCCCTCCGCGGCCGTGTCCGACGACTCCCTCGCCGCGGCCGGGCCCACTTCGGGCTTCGATCGCGAGGCCTACGACCGTATCGAGGAGAATCCGTTCTTCTCCGTCCACGATCAACCCCTCTCCACCTTCTCGATCGACGTCGACACCGCAAGCTACAGCAACATGCGACGCTTCCTGACACAGCGCAGTCGGCCACCGGCAGGCGCCGTGCGCGTCGAAGAGCTGATCAACTACTTCGACTACGACTACCCCGAGCCCCGCGACGGCAGTCCCTTCTCCGTGGTCACCGAGGTATCCGACACCCCGTGGAACACCGACCACCGCCTGGTCCACATCGGACTCCAGGGCCAGCGCCTCACCCCGCAGCAGATGCCCAGCAAGAACCTCGTCTTCCTGCTCGATGTCTCGGGGTCGATGGGGGACGCCAACAAGTTGCCGTTGCTCAAGCGCGCGATGGGCGAACTGGTCCGTCAGCTCGACTCCCGCGACCGTGTCTCGATCGTGGTCTACGCCGGCGCGAGCGGCCTGGTGCTGCCTCCCACCCCGGGACACCTGCAGCGGCGCATCCTCCGCGCCATGAACCGGTTGCAGGCCGGTGGCAGTACCAACGGAGGCCAGGGCATCGAGCTCGCCTATGACGTGGCTCGGCGCAACTACATCCCCGGTGGCATCAACCGCGTGATCCTTGCCACCGACGGCGACTTCAACGTTGGGACGACCAGCGAGAGCGAGCTCGTGCGTCGCATCGAGCGGGAGCAGGACACCGGTCTCTTCCTGACCGTGCTCGGATTCGGAATGGGTAACTACCAGGACAGCACGCTGGAAAAGCTCGCCGACCACGGCAACGGCAACTACGCCTACATCGACACCTTCAACGAAGCGCGCAAGGTGCTGGTTCACGACCTCAGCGCGACGCTGATGACCATCGCCAAAGACGTCAAGATCCAGGTCGAGTTCAACCCGACCCGGGTCGGGGCGTACCGACTCATCGGATACGAGAACCGTCGCCTCGAGAACCGTGATTTCAACGACGACACCAAGGACGCCGGCGAGATCGGCGCGGGGCACAGCGTCACAGCGCTGTACGAGGTAGTCCCCGCGGGGGCCCCCATCCCCACTGGTGTGGACGCGCTCAAGTACCAGCACGCTCGCCAGCCCAGCACGGCAGCGTCCTCGTCCGAGCTGATGACGGTGAAGCTTCGCTACAAGCACCCGACCGGCACCAAGAGCCAGATGATGAGCGTCCCCGTCGAGGACCGCCGAACTCCGCTCACCCAGACCACCGATGACTTCCGCTTCAGCGCCGCCGTGGCTGCCTTCGGCATGCTGCTCCGGGGATCGGAGCACCGCGGTTCCGCCAGCTACGACATGGTGCGTGAACTGGCGCACGGAGCCGAAGGGTCCGACCCGTTCGGCTACCGCAGCGAGTTCGTGGGCCTGGTCAGCAAGGCCGCGCGCCTCTGAGCGCCGAGTCGGCGCGCATCGTGACGCAGTCGTGGGCGCCGCGTGGCCCCGCCCACGACCGTCGCTCCCAAGAGTCAGGTTGAGCACCAGCTCGAAACGACGTGCGTCGCCGGAACGCGCACGCTATTGCTGGTCGTCTCATGGGTGCCCGTAATCCGACCCCACCCTGGTCTTCCCTCGCGGCCAAACGGCACAGAGGCCGATCCCGCCACCAGCTGATCCCCCGACGTGCCCCCCGTCGGTGACACAGCAGCCATCCATGCACCACGTCGTCCTCGTTCCAGGATTCTTCGGTTTTGGCCGCCTCGGGGGGCTGCGGTACTTCCTCGGGGTTCGGGAATCACTCGAGCGCGCCTTTCGTCGCCATGGCCTCGACGTCGAGGTGCACGAGGTGGAAACCCTGCCAACGGCGTCCATCCGCCATCGCGCGGCCCGGGTACTGGAAGCGATCACGCGGGTCTCGCGGATCGACACTGGACCCATCCACCTGGTGGGCCACTCGACGGGCGGTCTCGACGCGCGGGTCGCCATCGCGCCTACCGCGTCGCTACCCGCCATCACCGACTTTCGCGACTACGACCGGATCCGCAGCCTGGTCACGGTCTCGTGTCCTCACCACGGTACGCCACTGGCCGCGTTCTTCGGCGGGGCGGCGGGAAAACCCGCGCTGCGCCTCAGCGCCATGACCGCGGTGGAGCTGCTCCGCCACGGGCGCGCGCCCCTCAGTGCGGCGCTCAAGCTTGGGCAGTACATGGCCCGACTGGACAACCTCCTCGGCCTCGAACGAACCGTGGCAGACCAACTCTATGACCAACTGCTCAGCGACTTCGACGACGAAGGGCGCGAGACGCTCATCGAGTTCCTGCGCGGCGTCAGCAACGATCAGTCGCTCGTGTACCAGTTGACTCCCGCGGGCTGCGACTTGCTCAATGCCTGTACGGCCGACCCGATCGGTGTTCGCTACGGGTGCGTCGTGACGCGCGCCCGCGCCCCGCGCGCGTGGAACGTCGTGCGCCACGCGCACGATGTCTACGCCCAGTACCTGCACGGGTTGTACTCGGCGCTCTACATGATCTCGTCGCGGAGCCTGCACGCTGACTTGCCCGAGCCGACCCCAGACCAACTGACAGCGCTCGTGACCGGCTTCGGACGCCCGCCCCGTCGCGGGGAAAACGACGGCGTCGTGCCCACGCTTTCCCAGCTCTGGGGCCCAGTCATCCACACGGCCAAGGCCGACCATCTCGACGTGATTGGCAACTACGGGCAGGAAGTCGGCGAGGTCATCACCGCCGATTGGTTGCCCTCCAACAGCGGGTTCGACCATGGGCACTTCGAGCATCTATGGTCCAAAGTTGCGGAATTCATCACCAAATCCTCAACCTAATGTCCGCCGCTGGACTTTGAAGATGCGCCAATCGGGGCTAGTCTCCAGATCGTGAGTCTGCGCCGCCGCCTTGCCCTCGCCTGCGCCCTGCTCTTGGAGGCGGCCTGCGGCCCAAAGGCCACACCGAACGAGGGTCCGCGCACCACCGAGGAGCTCCGGGCAGAGTGGAGCAGCATCCTCCGATGTCCGGATGTGAAGGCCTGTCTAGCCGCGCTGGATCAGCCCCGCTACGTGCTGGAGTCGGACGCGGAGCGCATGGCCGAGCACCTGAGCTCCTTCGGGGAACCTGCCGTGCCCCATCTGGCCGCCGCAGCGCGGGACTGGGATGCTCCCCGTCGCCGGGAAATCGCGGAACGCGCGCTGCTGACGATGAAGGGCCCGACGTTGTCCTATGCGCGGCACCACAACGACACCGAAGCGTTCGATCTGCTGGTCCGGGTGGCGTTGGAGACGACGCTGCTGCCCCGTGCCCTGCCCGACTTGGTAGAGCGACTGCCCCAGCAACGCAGCTGGCTGCTAGGTCACCTGCAATCTGGTCCGGCAGAGGTGAGCCGCAACCCGGGTCTCGCCGTGGTCCGCCTCCTCGGCAGCGCCGCCACGTCCGAGGTCGAGCCCCTCTGCAAGGTGCTCGACGGGCAAGCCCGAAGCGACTGGAATCTGGCCGTGAACACCGCCCGAGCCCTCGGGTACATCGGCGCCGGAGCTGGAACCGAGTGCCTGGTCCGAGCACTGGACTTCCCGAGCTGGCGCGTCACCAGTGCCGCGCTGGAAGCCCTGGCCCGACTCGGTCCCGGCGCACGCCCCGCCCAGCGCGCCGTGCTCAACGTGGCCACCACACACTGGTCGCAGAGGGTCCGCTGGCGAGCCGTAACGACGATGCGGTTCCTGCGCGAAGAGAACCAATACGACCAGCTCGAAGCGATCATGAAGGCGATCGACGAGGGGCACAGCTATGCCGACTTTCTGGACTCAGCAAACGCCTCGGCCGATCCTGTCTCGAGAGCATTTGCCACCGTGCCCGCCAACGATTCGACGGAGCGGGAAGACACCCCAGTCTGTGCCTGGAACCGTCGCCCCTCCGCCCCGATCGAGGTGCGCTGGCGGGAAGAAGTGAAACGGCTCACTCCCCTCGATTCCAAGCAGGCAGCAGAACGCCGACGCCGCTATGCGGAGCGCATCCCGAATACGACCCTCGAGGGTCTGGGCATCGGCCTCGATGTCTTGCTGTCCGAGGCGGTTCGCGACATCCGCCCCAAAGGACCGGACTATCTCGTGGCGGCCTGCGCGGGGGAATACGGCGGCGGACTGTTGCGGCTCACCCCGACCGGCAAGGTTGCCGTGCTCCGACGCGGCTGCTTCGTTGCGATGCGCCAGATGGGCGGAGAGGTTTGGGTGCTCGAGGGCTCACAGCACCTGGGGGACGGCTACGGGCGAATGTGGCGCACCCAGGGCGCGGGCGACTCCTGGGCGGTGACGCCGGTCGCCGACCTGCCGGGCAGCCCGCTCGCCATTCACGCCACCAGCAGCCACCTCCTGATCGCCACCAACCTCGGCGACGTGGCGGTCACCGACACGGGTGCGCTCACACCACTCGCCTGCGAGCCCCTCTGAGTCGCGGCGCCGGATCCGCGGGCCTCCACGGGTGCGATGCGGTCGACGGCACTCGAACCGCGCCGCAGCCCAGGGTCCAGGTTGCCACCTCCGGAACCGGATGCGACAATCACCCGGCTACGATGGCAAAGAACGCGCTCCGCTGGACCATACCAGCTGTCCTGGGCCTGACGTTGGTGGCCTGCGGGTCACGCACCGACCTACTGCTGGAGAACGATAGCGCTCGCGACGAGGTCCCCGAACCTCAGCCGTCCCCTTCGATCCCACCCACCCCGAATCCGCCCCCCACCAGCGCGCCTCCTGTCCCTCCGCCGGTTTGGCCCGAGCCCCCCGACAGGCCAACCTGGCCCGAGCCCCCCGACAGGCCAACCTGGCCCGAGCCCCCCGACAGGCCAACCTGGCCCGAGCCCCCCGACAGGCCAACCTGGCCCGAACCCCCCGACAGGCCAACCTGGCCCGAGCCCCCCGACAGGCCAACCTGGCCCGAGCCCCCCGACAGGCCAACCTGGCCCGATCCTCCGCCCTGCATTGGTGTGGACGCGATCTACCTGCTCTCCAACGAGGAAGACCTCTACACCTTCTCCCCGGACACGTTCACCACAACAGCCATCGGCGCCATCGACTGCGGCGAGAACCTGAACACCATGACGGTCGGACGCAGCGGTGCGTTCGTCGCAGCCTTCGACGGCAGCCTGTACCAGGTGGATCTCGAGACGACCTCCTGTAGGGAAACCGCATTCGATCCAAGCCAGCTGTTCGGCGACAAGTACGGGATGGGATTCGTGGCCGACGATTCTCCGAGCGGGGAGACGCTGTACATCACCGAGGAGCAGGATCTCGCCGTGGTGGATCGCCTCTCCTCGATCGACCTCGAGACCTTCGCACTGACCACCGTGGGCTTCTTCGACCCGCCATTGCCTCCGACCGAGTTGACCGGAACGCGCGACGGGCGGATGTTCGGGTTCCACGTCGCCACCACCGATGGGCGAGCCCGTCTCGTCGAGATCGACCCCACTCGCGTCGAGGTACTAGGGGGCGTTGCGCTCCCGATTGGCCTGAACTGGCAGGCCTTCGACTTCGCGTTCTACCGGGGCTATTTCTACCTCTTCATCGCGACCCACGGAGCGGAAGGCGCTCGCGTGCTGCGCTACGACCCGACCGGCGATGTCGTCGACGACGTCGGTCGGGTTGAGTTCCCGGTCATCGGCGCCGGAGTGCCGACCTGCATCGCCGCGGAGTAGCGAGCAAGCGCCGCCGTCTCACTGCAGCTGCTCGAGTCCCCGCTCGACGACCCGCTCGACGACGTGCTGAAGCCACTCCGTGCCGGCAGTCGCCGCCGCGTCGTCGAGCGCGCGGACCCAGGCCACGTGCTCCCGCGGTCCAGCATCGAGAGCGAGGGGGCACGATGGCAACTCGCCCACCTCCAGATCGAGCGGCGCCGCGCCGCGCTCCTCGAGGAACCGATTCAGCTGCTTCTTGCGCTCGGTCATGCACGCGTCGAGGTTGAGCAGCGCGGCCTCGATGACGGGCTTCTGCTCGGCATCGGCACGGGTGAGCCGCACATCCCGGTACCAGGCGCGCAGGGCCTCGAGTTGACCGATGTAGGCGACGTTCCGATCCGCGCGGGGACGAACCCGATCAGTCTGTCCCGGCTCGAGCCGGCGCTCGATCCGCCGCGGCGGTTCGAGCCGCAGCTCGTTTTCGGCGAGCTGTCCCCGCCACACCTGGCCCGCCGCAGCAATCGAGCCAAAACCGACGCTGGCCGGCCCGACCAAGCCACCCATGCCGCCCAGGAAGATCCGCCGCTGGCGGAGGAACACACCACGCGGCACATCGCCCACGAGCGAGGGAGTCGCCTTGTCTCCCCGCTCGCCCCACGGAGTAAAGTTGAAGTGAATGTATCCGCTTCCTACCTCCGAGTGGTCCTGACGAGAAGTGCCGCCAGCCATGAGGCAGTCGCAGAAGTTGATCAAGCTGCCCAGCGTCACGAAGCTGAGCAGGATCGTTTGCTTGAGCCCCACCGCATGGGCGGTCGAGGCTTCCTCCTCGAGGAGCGTCCCGGGACGCGTGTGGCTATTGGCCCCGAGACTGGCCCCGCGCAGCAGCACCGCACCTGAAACGAATCCACTGGCGACGCTCGCCTCTGCGTCGAGAACGGCATCCACCAGCGTCGCCGGACCCTCGGTCCCCACGCGAGCCCCGGCCCCAACCCAGCACCGTTCTCCCTCGAGGCGGGTACCAGGACAGAGGGTTGCTCCGGGACGAATCCGGTCCAGTTGCACGCTCTCATCGAGCCAGGTTTGTCGAGGATCCGCGACCCTTACGCCCCGCCGCACCAACTCGCCCAGCCGCTGCTCCAGATTGGTGGCTTCCATGGGCCCTGGATACCATGGCTGGAGCCCCGAGGACGCGTGAAGCCCCACGGAAAAGACGAGACCTTGACGCGCGCGTCTGGAATCCCAGGATCGAGGTTCAAGCGCATGTCTCGCCGCTACTTCTCCCTCGACGAGGTCCAGGCCCTGGTCCCGCAGCTGGAACGAATCCTGGCTCGCTCCGTGCAGCTGCAGCAGCTCCTCCGAGCTCGGGCGCAGACGTTGACCACCGCCGGCTACGTTGTCACCGAGTCATTGCTCGCGGGCGAAGAGCAGGATGTCTCCCTCGGCGCCGACGCGCAACTGGCGGAAGCCCGCGGGCTGTATGCTGCGATCATCCAGGATGCGCGCAGCATCGAGGGACTGGGGGGAGAACTCAAGGGTCCGGATCTAGTGGACTTCTGGAGCTGGCAGGACGGACAACGGGAAGTCCTGCTGTGCTGGAAGCTTGGAGAGCGGGAGGTCGGGTGGTTTCACCTGCCGGAGGCCGGATTCACGGGCCGTATCCCGCTCTCGGGACATCGCTTCACCAGCAAGGCCGAGAACTGATCCGCCATCGGTGCCCGATTGCGCCGTCGCTCGGTCGTGATAACTTCCAGGTATTCGCGGTCGAAGGGCAGCGCACAATCACGCCGCAGCCTTTCTGCTGTAGTTGCACTTATTATAGGCAGGCTCAAATGGTGATGACAAAGGCGAGGTTCGGGGGGGCGATCGCAGGGCTAGCGCTGTTGGCGGCGACCGTAGGGTGCAGCGCGGGCGCAGCCGATCTCGACGAGGAGGGAGTCGGAAACGCCCCGACCAGCGGCGGCGGAAGCTCCAACCTGGGAGGTCAGTTCGGCAACACGGGCGGCTCCCTGCTGCTGATGGGGGGCACCGGGTCGGGAGCGCTGCCGCAAGGCGTGGTGCGCGGTACCCTGCGAGACTTCAACGCCGGGTTCCCAGACTACCGCCCTCGACTCGACGCCGTGATGGGCGTCAACGGCCTGGTCGATCAGAGCGCCGGGGCAACCTACACGAAAGACCAGAACACCCACGACCTGGACATCGTGGGGCCGCTGGGGACGCTGCTCGGCGCTGATCAGAAGCCCGTGTACTTCGGCAACCCCGTCGACGGCACCATCACGACCTGGGGCTCCGCCCATCCGCTGTGCAACGGGCAGCCCTGCTTCAACTACTGGTTCCGGGACGACCCGGGGTTCAACCAGGCCATCATGTACGACATCCAGCTGGAGGAGGACCCGACCCGTCCCGGCACGTGGGTGTTCGACAACGGCGGCCAGATGTGGTTCCCAATCGACAATCAGATGTTCGGCAACGACGACCCCGATCATCCCGAGCACAACTACGGATTCACCTACGAGCTCGCGATCGAGTTCCGCTACGTCCCCGGTCAGGTGTTCACGTTCATCGGCGACGACGACGTCTTCGTCTACATCAACAGCGTTCTCGCCGTGAACCTCGGCGGCATCCACGGCAAACTGGACGGCTCGGTCGAGCTCGACACCATGGGGTTGACACCCGACGCCAACTACAAGCTGCACTTCTTCTTCGCCGAGCGGAACCCAACGTTCTCGAACTTCCGCATCGAGACGACGATTGCACCCGAGGACTGGATCCTCTACTAAGCCGAGCAATTCCCCCGGCACGCTGGCGGGGCACCGAAACGGTGTCCCTGCCAGGAAGCTCCTCAGGCAGACCGGGTCTTGCTATCGACCAAGACGACCTGCCGCTCGAGCAGATCGTTCACCGTGTCGCGGAGGGTCTCCCCCGGATCGCGCGCCCGCCAGCCAAGCTCACGTTCGGCCCGGGAGCTGTCGGCGTACCAGTAGTGCATGCCCATGTCGACGTCGACCTCGTCCACTGGAGGCTTGCCTCCGATGGCAGTGACCACTCGATGAAACACGTCATGGAGCCCGAGCGCCAGGTCGCGGTTCTTGGGCAGTCGCACCAGCGGAGCGCGAATCCCAGTCAATCGCTCGAGCCGCTGAAAGAACGCCGCCACGGTCAGGTTCTTGGCGTTGAGGAGGTAACGCTGTCCGGGTCGACCGCGCTCGAAGGCCTGCACCATCCCGGCTGCAGCATCGCGAGCGTCGACGAACGCGTAGCCACCGGTGGGAAGCGCGGGGATCTGTCTTTCGAGAAACCGCCGCACATCGGCGGTGGACGAGTCCCGACAATCTCCTGGACCCAGCAGCAAGGTCGGATTCACGACGACCACCTCGAAGTCCGGAGGGTCGTTGGCTTCGAGAGCTTCCTGCTCGCCAAACAGCTTGCTGCGATAGTACGGCCACTTCGCGATCGTCTCGAGTGGCGGGGCGTCATCCTCGTTCCAGATCTTCTCCGGATCCCGGCCCACGGCGATCGTACCACTCGTGCTCGCGTAGACCACGCGGTGCACTCCCGTCGCGCGCAGAGCACCCAGCGCCGTCCGCGTCCCGAGAACGTGCAGGCGATGCATCAGCTCTGCATCCGCCGGGTCGCGAGAGACCTTCCCTACACAGTAGAACGCACCGTCACACCCGGCCGCGCTCACGCCCACGGCTTCTGCGTCGAGGACGTCGACGGACTGCACGGGGACGCCGTGCACCTCGCCCCCTTCGATCGAAGCGACCACCACCTCGTGACCACGATCGAGCAGGTGGCGGACAACGTGCGTACCAAGAAACCCAGTTCCACCGACCCAGAAGCGACTCATCCGCCTTCCCCTTGCAACTGAAACACCTTCTGGAAGGTGAAGAGCAGGTTGATGTTGTTGCTCTTCACCAGGCCGGAGACGAACTCCGCAGGAGACGGCGTGTAGGCCTCTCGCACGATCCGCGTGAAGATATCAGGAGAAGTCTTGAGCACACAGTCCGCCGGATTCACCACCTTGCCCGGCATCACCTCGCACTCGTCCTTGCTGATCTTCACCGTCCAACGGTCCTCGCCGAGCGAGAAGTAGTAACTCACCGGCTTCTCCACAGCCCCCGCCTGGAACCGCTCGCGAAGCTCTGCGAAGACTTCGGCGAGGCCGTCTGGCTTCTCCTCGCGGTCGACCTGCACCGACTCCAGATCGGCAAGGTCCAGTACCCGACCACGACTCAACTCCCGCACTGCTTGCTCACTCAACTTGGCGATGGCGCGAGCCTTCTCCGCCATCGTGAAGCCGCGGGTGAGACGGTCAAACTCACTCAGTGCAAGGGGCGGACCGATGCGCACCTTGACGTCCCGCCGACGAAGGAGGCGCGCGTGCTTCGGAAGAGCCAAGTGGGTCCCGCCCACCCAAACCGGGAGGATGTCGACACCCGCCTGCACAGCGAGCTGACCCACGACCGCCTTGAACTCGTGGACGTCTCCGTCCGTGAAGCGCGTACCTTCGGGAAAGATCAGCACCGTTCGTCCCTCGGCGAGCTTCTCGGCCGCCAGATCGAGGCTCTGGCGAAGGGACCCCGTCCGCGACATCGGGAGCAGATTCGTGAAGTTCTCGAAGTAGGTGCGCCGCCAGCGCGGGCCTTCGAAGAAGTAGTCCTGAGCCGCCAGCGAGACGATATCCCGCCCATAGCTGCCGAGCGCGTACTTGACGAGCCCCATGTCAAGATGGCTCGCGTGGTTCGCCACGACCAGAGTAGGTCGATTGTGCGGGATGTAAGCCTGGCCCTTGACCTCGGCCTGCATCACCCGATCGTAGAATCCCATCTGGGCCCGCCCCATCCACTCCATCGCCGCCGCCCGCAAGGGCTCGGGGATCTCGACAGCCGCTTCGCCCTCCTTCTCAATAGACGTCGTGGCTACGTGCCGCAGGGACTTCGCCTCGCGCAACAGCACCTCCGCATCACCGATGGTCTCGCACCCGCTCAACCTGTCGGCATCGACCGTGGTGCCTGCCTGCTGCTCGAGTGAAACCAGCAATTCCAGCAACATCAGCGAGTCGAAGCCCAGATCGCCGCGGAGGGTCATCTCCGCGGTGAGCTCCACTGGCTGCCGACGGGCGATGGCCGCCACCGACCGTCGCACCATCTGCGCAGGCCCATCGAGCTTCTCGCTGCCAGCGAAGGGACGCTGGGAAGCGGGGGTTTCGGCCTGCTCGATACGATGCCGAACCTCATTGCGCTTCACCTTGCGCGTGGCCGTCCGAGGAAGGTCGTGGTCGCTGAGGCGCACGACGGCCGGCCGCATGTGCACGGGCAAGGTGAGGAGCGCCTTGTCGACCGCCCGCCGGGCCTGGTCATGCCGCTCGTCACGATTGAGCGCCTCGTCTGGCTGGACCACGGCCATGAACGCGATCCGTTCGCCACCCCGCGGATCGCTGATCGCGAGCACCGTGTACTCCTTGACGTGGTCGATCTTGCCGAGCTTGGCCTCGACGTCGTCTGGGTAGACGTTCTCACCAGTCGAGGTCACGATCGTGTCCTTCGCGCGGCCCACAATCATCAGGTGTCCCCGCTTGGTGATCTTGCCGAGGTCTCCCGTGTGGAGCCAGCCGTCCGCGTCGATGGACGCGGACGTCGCTTCGGCATCGTCGGCGTAGCCCAGCATGACGTTCGGCCCACGCGCAACGACCTCCCCGACTCCGTCCTTGCCGGGGTCGTGGATCTTGATCTCGACGCCGGGAACGGGCTTGCCCACATGTCCGGGCCTCGCCTTGGGCCCCGCCTTGGCCACCGTCAGCACCGGCGAGGCCTCGGTCAGTCCGTACCCTTCCGCCAGGTGCAGGCCCATTCCGGCAAACAGCTGGTGAGTGCGCTCGGGCAGAGCGGCACCACCACTGACCAGGTACCGCAGATGGCCGCCGAGACCCGTGTGCACGGGTCCGAAGAGCGCGCGCCCCAGATCCATTCCGGTGCTCTTGCCGATGGATCGGTTCAGCTCGACGGCCATGTCGAACACCGTACTGACCAGCTTGCCACGCTCGGCCACCTTCGAAACGATGCGACGCTCCAGCATCTCCCACAGCGCCGGGACACCCACCATGGCGGTGATTCGCCCCTCCTTGAGACCGTACTCCAGACGCTCGGCCGTGAGCTCGTCCAAGTAGATGATGCGCGATCCGCGCGAGAGCGGCAGCAGCATGCCGCAAGTCAGCTCGAAGGTGTGGTGGAGCGGCAAGACGCTCAACACCCGGTCTCCCTTCGAGAGTGGGAAGAGCGGGGCCAGCGCTGCAATGAGCGCGGTGAGGTTGCCGTGAGACAGCATCACCCCCTTCGGCTTGCCCGTCGTCCCACTGGTGTAGATGAGCGCCGCTAGATCGTCCTGTTTCACCTCGGCGCGCTGCCCGGGAGGTCCGGGCTCGGCGGCTCCCTCGAGCGCCAGCCACTCGATGCTGTCTCCCAACTCGGTGGCAAGACGACTCCGTACCGGTTCGTCCCCGATGAACACGCGCGCCCCCGATGCTTCTCGGAGCACGCTGGCCGCCCGCGCGTCGATGTTGGCATCGAGCGGCACCACCGTCGCCCCTGCGAGCAGAATACCGAAGAAGTCAATGGCCCAAGCCGGATGATTGTGGGCGGCCAGCAAGACCCGATCCCCGTGCTTGACGTCCAGCGCCTGGAGCCGCGCAGCACAAGCGAGTGCCTGCGAACGCCAGTCCCGAAAGCTGATTCGACTCAGACCGTCGTGCTCGGTTCTCTGGAGCGCGATCGCCAAGTCGTAGCGCTCCGCCATCTCGTCGAGCAGATCCACGAGGTTCTCGTGCTGGCGCGGCGCCTTGGTCTTCGGCTTGACCTTCTCGTCGATGCGGGGAAAGACGAACTGCTCGAGTGCCGGGATGTGCACATCCATGAACCACTCGCGCCAGTCGATCGTCTCTGGCGACCAGTTGATCCGGCGGCGGTCCTCAGGTCCGAGGCGCTCGTAGGCAGCGCGGGTGTTGTCGCAGCGGAAGACGTACTGGTACTCCGCGACGAACGGCATGAAGGTCTTCATCACCCGCCCGACCTTCGCTTGCTGGGTGCCGAACTGGTCGAGCGCGCGGGCGGCCGGCTTGAGCAGCGCCGCCGCGGGCCCCACCCCTGCCTTCCGCAGCAGGCTCGAGACGCTCTTCGCGCCCCGACCGAGCACCTCGGGACCGTATGCTCGGTACTGTTCCTCGCTCAGCAGTGAGCCCTCGAAGTGAGCCTGAAGGAAGCTCCCGAGCGGCCCTCCGCGCCCAGTGCGCTGGTAGTACTTTCGCTTGTACAGACCGGAAAGCTCGAAGAACCGCTGCATGGAGCAGGGATTCACGTCGCTCGAGGCCATTTGGTACACCGGCTTCTCGGTGCCCTCGAGGAGCTCACCCAGCGCCAAGGTCATGCCCCCGGCGACCATGTCGCAGGGAATGAAGTCGAGGTTGTTGTTCGAGCCAGGGATCTGGGGTTGGCCCTCCCTCAGCGCGTAGATCAGCGGTGCGCTCGTGTTGATACCTTCGTTCCACGCAGGAAACGGGAAGCCGACCGTGGACTCGATGATCGCCGGACGCGCGATGGTGAAGCGCAGCCCCGAGGAGGCGACAATCTGCTCCCCGATCGACTTGGTGTAGGTGTACGTGTTGGGAAACCCCCAGAAGTTGGCACGCTCCATCCCCATGTCGGACAGCTGATCCTCCACGAAGCGGCGCTTGACCCTCTGGAACTCCGCGTCGAGAGTGCCACCACGGGTCGGTTCTTTGCGGCTGCGGAGGTTCTTCTTCGCCTGATCCAAGAAGTGGCTCTGACGAAATGCGTCGTCCGCCCGCTGCCGTGCCTGCTTGATGACATCGAGCGACTCCGCGATCTCCCGATCCGGGTCCCAGTGTTCCTGTTCCAGCTCGTCGGCGCGAGGGAACGGGTGCTCCCGAGGGTCCACCTCTTCGACATTGCCAGTGCGGTTTCCCGCCACGAAACAGGTGCTGGTGTGCAGCAGAGGCACATCGCCGAGATCGCGCGCGAGGCCCACGAGATTCTGCACGCCAAAGGCATTCACCTGCAAGGCCTCGTCCAGCGGAGGGTCGAAGTCGACCACTCCCGCGGCGTTGACGACAACGTCCACCGACCCGCGCAACTCGTCGCGCAGCTCCTGCGCCAACCCGCAAAACGCCTGCGACACATCCCCAGGGATCGGCGTCACCTTTTCCGTCAAGAACAGGTCGAATCCGGGTCCGTACTGGTCCCGCAATGGCTGCAGAACCTCGCTCGTTGCCACCTCCTTGGCGAACCGCTGATCCGCGGTCATTCCCTGGCGTGGACGGACCAAGAGATAGATGTGCCCCAGTGCCGGGTAGTTGGCGAGGAGGTGGGCCCACCAGACCTTGCCGAGGAACCCGGTGCCGCCGATCACCACCAGACGGCGATCGCGCAATAGCTTCTCCAGGTCGAGCGGCGGACGCTCACCATTGGTCTTGCCGCTCGGTCGACGGTTCGCCATCACGCGCCTCCGTTGCCACCCGGGACAGCGACGTCGACCATGTTGAGGGGCGGCACCTTCATGTACAGCACGTCCAGTGAAGTGCGTTCCCCCCCCCGTGCCATGTACAGCGCCTCGTCCATGGTCGGCGCCGTCTCGAATCCCAGAAGCTTGGGGATGTACTCGTTGTCAGCACCCACGACGATCGTCCGCCCTAGGTACTTCCGCCCAGCTTCACCCCAGTACCACATGAAGAAGGGGTGAGCCGGGTGGTACACGTGCCCATTGCGGAACATCTGGATGAAGGCCGGATCCGCGGCCCACTCCTCCTCGTACTTGCGCCGTATCTCGTGCGCATCGCGGGTCTCCGCGAGGATCTTGTGGACGAACGGAATGTAGCTCGCGTGCTGATCGTAGTCGAACTTGTCGCTGCACGGGTGGGTGATGATCATCGTCCCTCCCGGCTTCACCATCGGTGCTCCGCGATAGAAGTTGAAGAAGTACCCATGCGCGAGGCAAGACACGAGTAGCGGGTTCATGAAGCAGTGGACGTTGTACGGCATGATGAATGGCGCGCCGAACACCACCACGTCCGCTTGCCCCTCGAGGGGAACGAAGTATTGCTCGCCAACCTTCTCCAGGGTCTTGTGGTGGACTGCCTCGGTCTCGCCAGCCCGCACCCCGGTGACACCGTATGGCGAGGGGAACTTGTCGAACAGCGCGTGACGCGCGGGCTGTGGGAGGCGCTTGGTGGTTTGTACCAGCGCCTTGGCAAGGAATCGCTCCCGCGCGGTGAAGTCGTCCTCGTTCTTGGAGAGGAAACCGAGCGCGTCGTCGAACATGCGATTGTTGATGGTCGTCTCGATGGTGAAGACGTTGAGCCTCTCGTTGGTCAGCTTCCCCATTCGCCACAACGTGTCGTGGAGAGCGGACCGCGGAGGGTCCATCAAGCTCTTGCTCTCGCGAATCGTGGCCGGTTCGTGGTGCTGGCGCAGAGTGCGGTAGTTCGTGATTCCGCACATCAGTGACTTGTGACCGCCGTCCATCGGTACCAGGTTGAGGTTGAGGTAGATGACCAGGTCGCTCTCCGCCACACGGCGACTGATCTCGATCACTTCACCGCGATCGGTCTCGGCAAACTTCACGATATTGGCGCGGTCCTCCGCGTCGAAGTTGTACAACCGATCGGGCCAGTACTTGTCGAAGATGCGATCGCCGACCATGTGGCGGACCTCCCAGTCCCGCATCCGGCGATGTATCCCCAGCGCAATGATCATCTCGTAGTCGTCGATGCCATGCTCCGCTAGCAACTCGAGGACAATCTTCAGCATGCGCTCCCGAATGTCCGGGCGGCGCATGGGCGGAAGTGGCAGCGAGATGTCGTCGATGCAGATCGTTACCTTCATCCCCGGCTTCAGCTTCGCGTAGAGCGGGTCGCTGTTCTCGGGGTGGTGGATCGCGTAGCGGATGGCAGCATCGACATCCCGGAGCGGCTCGAGTGCCGGCTTCGGATAGACGCACCGCGTCCCGGCCGGAAGATCGACCTCGATGATCTGATCGCCGGAGAACAGCAGGCGTGGGGCGCTGTCGCGCTCCAGCCTGACGACGCAAGGATGACTCATTTCTTCTCCTTGAGATTGAAGCTGGGCCAGCTGTAGGCCTTGGCCAGCATCCGCAGACGACCGTCGGGGTTCACCGCGGCAGGATGCCCGACCACGCTGAGCATCGGCACATCGGAGTAGCTGTCACTGAAGGCGAAGCAGTGATCCAGGTCGTGCCCGTTCGCGCGAGCGTGGTCGCGAATCAGACGCGCCTTCTCGGGGCCCGCGACCACGGGCTTGAGCAACTTCCCAGTCGCAAACCCATTCTTGATCTCGAGCCGATTCGCGATCACCTCGTCGGCACCCAAGTAGTCGGCAAGGAGCTGGATCACGAAGTCCAGCGCGCCGGAGACGAAGACCACCTTGCGGCCATCCTCTCGAGATCGCTCGACCAGTGCGCGAGCCCCCGGGAAGATGGAGGGCTTGAGTACGTCGTCGAAGACCTCCTCCGCTAGCAAGAGCAGTCGGTCCTCACTGATGCCCTCGTAGACGCCGTACAGGAGCTCGTTGAACATCCGGCGGTCGACCAGTTCGGCCAGCGCCATCGTCGGAGCCCGCATGAACGCGCGTCCCAGCCGCCCCAAAGTGGCCAACGGGGTGGGCTGGTTGGCGAGATAGAACAGCGTGGGGTGAATCACGTTGGTGGCCACCAACGTCCCATCCACGTCGAAATAGCTGGCAGTCACGCGGGTATTGGTTCCCTATCGACCGGCCGAATCCACTGCTGAGTCCACAGGTTGTGCACTTCTTGTGGAAGCTCCGGCCTGCTCATTGGCCGCGGTCGGGATTGGCGCCCCTTCCGCGCGACGGAGTGCGTACCTTTTGGGGCGCAAAAGGCAACCCTCGAGAACGCCCATCGGCACCTTAGGCCGTCCGGTCGGCAGAACCCTTCCGCTACGGCTGGCCGGCGCCAGCTTCAGGAATCCCGCCGTCGAAGGAAGATTCCTCCGGCGCTTCGGAGGCTGGAGCATAGGTTCGGGTGGCAACGGTGTGGGTCACGACCCGCCGCTCCTTTCCAGCCGACGCGTCCACAGCAAACTGCTGGCTGTCTGCCGTCAGTGCCCCCAGATAGAGGGGTCGATCCAGCGGGACTGTCCACTCGCCTCGCAGTGTCCCCACGAAGCGCTCGAGCTTCATGGCGGCGCCGGGGATGCGGATCGGCTGTGGAGCCGCGAGCAGCTTGCCGCCCACTCGGAGCTTCACCTCGTTCTCCAAGCGCTCGACCAGCTCGACCTCGGCCTGCTGTTCCACCGTCACCGCACCGGGCAAGCGAACCGAGACCCTCCACTTCGCCCCCTTGCCAACCGGCTCGGTGGGGAGGGGCAGCGCGCTCGACACGAGCGTCGATGAGGCGTTCCGCAGGACACGCAAGGCCTCGGGATCCTGCAGGACCGGTCCCTGTGCCCCCGCTTGCTTGACGGCACCGCTTGGCATGACCAGCACCCGCATCACCGACCGCTCGAGCACCTCGTTGACCTTGGAGTCTGCAGGGGCTCCCTCACGGGCGTAGGTGATGACGACGAAGGCCCCCATCGGCACGATCTCGGTCACCCGTGCGTCGAGCGTGGCGGCGCTGGCAGGAGGCGACACGTCACTCTTCTGGTCCTCTACCTGCTGCGTGGCCTTGGCGACCCAGTTCACCCGCAGCTGCTGCCGTACTCCCAGCTTGGGCTCCACCCGGATGGGCGTGCGCGGCGCCTGTCCTGCGTCGAGCAGCTCGACGCTTGGAGTTGGATCGAACGCTGCCGGAGCAGCGCTGGCGGACGACCGCGCCGAGGCGGAGGGGGCAGAAGCCGTCTTCTCATCCCGCCGACACCCAGCCAGGCAGAGAGCAAGAGAGGTCAGTCCGAGGAGGAGCACGCCGTACGGGAGGGAAAGGTGAGAGTCCAGCACGCGTCGAGGGTACTCGGATGCCGAGGTCTCGCGCCATCCCCTGTGGAGGACGTGGCTCGAGCTTGCCTCGTCGATCCTCAACTCGATGAGCAGGAGCTCTCGTCCCTCCGGCACAGCAGCTCGCAAGTTCGTGGAAGAAATTGCATCGTGATCTCGAAACCTTGCGAACGATGCGAGCGCCCGGAGTGGCCTCCTGGTGAGCTGCCAGCGATCCACCGCTCGCCGCGCTGCTATCGTTTCGCACCCGATGCGTATCCTGCACTTCACGGACGTTCACGTCCCAACCCCCTTTCGACTGATTCCCTGGCAAGAGATGCTCAACAAGCGTCTGCTCGGGGCCCTCAACACTCGACTCCGTCGCCTCCACAAGTTCGCCGATGCGCGAGAGAAGCTGCTCAAGCTCGCCACATTCTGCGATCAACAGGAGGTCGACCTGGTACTTTGCACGGGGGACTACACCGTGCTGGGGAGCGACGCCGAGTACGCGGTGGCCAAGGCCGCAGTCACGCCCCTCATGTCAGCAGCGCTCGGCTACTTGCACGTACCGGGAAACCACGACCTGTACCTCCCAGACTCGGTCGAGCAGCGGCGCTTCGAGCGCGCGTTCCCGGACTCGCTACGCACCGACCTCCCGGAATACTGCACCGACGGACCGTGGCCGTTCGTGCGCCTGATCGGTGACAGTGTCGCAGTCGTGGGCGTCAACAGCGCGCGACCCAATCCACAGGTGTGGCGCTCTAGCGGCCGCGTGCCAGAACCGCAGGTTGCCGTCTTGCCGCGCATCTTCTCCGACGACAGGCTGGCGAATCGCTTCGTCTTCGTGTTGACGCACTACGCTGTACGACGTCCGGACGGCACCCCAGACCGCGCCCATCACGGCCTGGAGAACGCAGACGCCCTGCTCCTGGCCTGCTCTGTGTTGCGGCGCGGTGCGCTCCTGCACGGGCACATTCACCATTGTTTCCATCTCGAGGTCGAGGGCGTGCACGTCTTCAACGCTGGCAGCACCACCTATGCGGGCCGCGAAGGGATCTGGCTCTTCGACGTCAACGGACCGGAGGTGGTCGCCCGGCGGGGCCGGTATGCCGAGGAGGCCTATACGCTCGATCCCGACGAGGAATACCGACTCTGAGGGTCGCGCTCGACTGCCACCCATGCGCCCATCCACCGAGCTCCAGCCCCGCTCTCGGCAACGCCCCGAAAGGAGGGGGCCAAGCCACCCGCACCGCCCGCCGGGGCCGCTATCCGGCCCCCCTCCCCGCACTGCTCCTTGCACCCGTGTCCTCGCGTGAGTAGCCTTCGCGAAGCTCGGGGGTGTCCCCCGACTGGTGAGGAGTGACTGCAATGCGTGCTGTTTGGTGGATGGTGGGACTGACCGCGCTGGCCATGGCCGCGGCCTGCAACTCGGGCGATGACGACCACAACGACAGCGGCGCGCTCGGCGGGTCCGCTGGCGCTGATGCTGGAACCGGCGGCATCGCGACAGGCGGCACGACGAACCCACCCGTCAGTTGTGACCCGGGTCGCAGCCGACGTTGCTACGGCCCAGACGACTGCGTCGGCAACCAGATCTGCAACGGTGACGGTGACGAGTGGAGCTCCTGCACCTGTTCTAGCGGAACCGGCGGCATTGGGTCTGGTGGCAGCAGTGGTGCTGCAGGCAGCTCGGCGGGAAGCCCCAGCACGGCAGGCTCTGCCGGGACTGCCGGATCGCCAGCGGCGGGCTCCCCCAGCGTGGCGGGAGCATCAGGCGCCGCGGGGTTCGCGGGCAGCGCCGGCGCTGCAGGCAGCAACGGTACGGCTGGGGCGACCTACATGTACGGCGGCGGTGGTGCCGCGGGCCTGGGTATCGCTGGCAGCTCCGGCAACGCGGGCAGCGCTGGCGCTGGTTGAGTCGTCGTCATTCCTCGACTGGCAGTGGAAAGCGACCACAGGCCGTCGCGGCGTGCTGCAGTAGGACGTCGCGGCGCCACCCGGTGAGGGAGTCGAGCAGGGGTTGCGCGCTGCGCTCCTGCAAGAGCTCGCTCCGCACCCGCCTCGTCAACCGCGACGGAAACGCGAGTTCCGGCGCGATCTCCGCCCGCACACAGGTCTCCGCGCGGACGACTCCCAGCCACGCGTCGATCTGCAGCTCGGGAAATGTGGCGTACGGTGGGGGCTCGATGGGTACGAAGTCGTCAGCATCCGCCTCGGCGCTGGCTCGCATCAGCGCCCCCGTCAATGCGTCACCCTGGCGACGAGCAAACTGCCGGGGAACGCCCTTGATCCGCTCTAGATCGAGCGCCGACTCGGGCATGCGGCGTGCGATCGACAGGAGCACCTTCGCTTCCGGAGCCTGTCGTCGCTGATCGTCGTCCAGCTCATTGTACCAGGCCAGCAAATGGCGCAGGCCAGCCTGGCAATGAGCGTCGAGCTGCCACGCATTTCGAAACGAGCTCAGCTGCAGTGTTGGCGGACCTTCACTGGGCGGCATGATCAGCTCGCGAGTGGCGGGGGCGATCGCGGCCTCGCGCCCCAACTCGCGCGCCCGCGCCAGCAGTCGCTCGTGGAGCTGAGGCAAGTAGGCGACATCGGCGGCCGCATACTCGAGCTGAGCCGGCGGCAGCGGGCGGCGTTTCCAGTCGTCGGCCTGATGTGCCTTCGGAGCACGAACTCCCAGCGCTCGATACAGGAGGTAGACGAGCGACACCGAGTACTCCGGCCCCATCAGCGCCCAGGCCACCTGAGTATCGAATAGCTGAGGGGGCGCGTCGAGCCCCACCATTTCGAGCAGCAGCGGGACGTCTTGCGCCCCTGCGTGCAGCACCCATTCGCAGTCCGCGCGACCGAGGACGGGGCGCAGCGGCTTGAGATCCCTCACGCGCAATGCGTCGACCACATAGACCTCATCCCCGCGGGACAGCTGAACCAGACACAGTCGAGTCCCCTGACGTGACGACTCGAACTCCGTGTCGAGGAAGATGCGTGGGGCGTCCGCGAGCGCTTCGATCATCCGGTCCAGACCGCCAGTTGTTTCGACGAGGTGCATGCTTTCTCCGGTTCCCTTACGCCCCCAGGCGACAGGGACGAAGCGCACGCTCTTGACAGCAGCCGCGCCGGCTCGGGAGTATGCCCGAAAAGAGGACTCGGGTATGTCGCGAATCACAGCCAAGACTGGTGTCTGCGGGATCTTCGGACACCCGGTGGGGCACTCGATGTCGCCCGCCATCCACAACGCGGCGTTCGAGGCGCTCGACCTCGATCTCGTCTACGTTGCCCACGATGTCAGCCCGGCAGCGCTCCCCAGCGCCATCGCGGGCATTCGCGCGTTGGGCTACCGGGGACTGTCGATCACGATCCCCCACAAGGCCGCTGCGCTCGAGCTCGTCGATGAGGTCGATGCCACGGCGCGCGGCATCGGCTGCATCAACACCATCGTGAACGACGAGGGCCTCCTCAGGGGCTTCAATTCGGACGGTCGCGGGGCACTCAACGCGCTGGTGAACGCAGACGCCAACCCCGAGGGACGGCGCGTCGTCGTTCTCGGATCGGGAGGAGCGGCCCGCGCCATTGCAATGACGCTGGCCGTCGAGGCGCCGCCTTCTGATCTCCTGGTCCTGGGCATCGTGCCGGAGGAGTTGCAGCAGCTCGTCATCGATCTCAACGAGCGCGGCCGGGCCAACGCGCGGGGCGAGACATCGGACGCAGCCGCAATTCGCGAGGCGCTCGCCAGCTGTGACATCGTCATCCAGACAACCCCGGTCGGGATGCATCCCAACACTGACGCGAGCCTGGTACCGCAGGACGCGCTACGACCGGAACTGACCGCGTTCGACGCCGTCTACAACCCCAGACGAACCCGACTGCTGCGTGACGCCGCAGCTGCTGGATGCCGGGTCATTGAGGGGATCGAGATGTTCCTCGGGCAAGCGGTGGTCCAGTTCGAGCTCTGGACGAAACAGCCAGCTCCGGTCGCGGTGATGCGCCGAATCGTCGAGGAACGGCTGTGAACGTGGTCCTGATCGGCTACCGGGGTACCGGCAAGAGCGCCGTGGCGGCTCGGGTGGCGAGAGCGCTAGAGCTGACCTCCGTGAGCCTCGACGCCGAACTCGTGCGGGTGGCGGGCAGGCCGATCCCCGAAGTCGTGAGCGAACGGGGTTGGAGCGGCTTCCGCGACCTCGAGGAGGAGATCGTGCGCACGTTCGCCGCTCGCGACGGCCTGGTGCTGGACTGCGGCGGAGGGGTCGTCGAACGCGAGGCGAACTATCCCGTGCTGCGCCGCAGCGGCACCGTGCTCTGGTTGACCGCCAGCGTCTCTACCATCGTCGAGCGGATCCAGGGCGACACCCAGCGCCCGTCGCTCACGGGGACGCAGAGCTTCACCGACGAGGTCGCCGAGGTCCTCGCTCGGCGAACTCCCCTGTACCGCAAGCTCGCCCATCACGAGATCCCCACGGACGGCCGCGACCTCGACGCAATCGCCAGCGAGATCGTCAGTCTCGTCGGCTAGTGCTCACGAGACGACAATCCGCCGGGGCCACCGAACTAGCTCGGCAGCGGCACGTCGCGCTGGCAGCAGGGCAAGCAATCGTTCGACACGTTCCGCGGTCGGGGGATGGGTGTTGAGAGCACGCGGCACCAGCGCCTCCAGTCGGACCCCAAGCATCCCGAGCACGCCCCGGTGTAAGTGGTCGAGCTTCTGCAGCGCTCGCGCCAAGGGCCTGGGGTCACCGACGAGGGCGGCAGCCCCCAGATCTGCATCGAACTCACGCGTCCGCGACACCGCCATCGCAGCTGCGGTACTCAGTTGCGGCATGACCAGCAACAGCGGGGCCAGAGGAGATACCGCGGGAAAGAGCCCGAAGACGCTGAGCAGTACTGCCAGTAGTCCAAACACGACGACGTTGCCAGTAAGCCTCTGCATGGCAAAGGCCACACCAAGCAGGCGTGTGTCCCCCGCGCGAACGTGACTGATCTCGTGTGCCAGCACGCCTGCCAGCTCGTCCCGAGAGAGCAGCCCCAGTAGCCCGCGCGAGACGGCCACCGCCGAGTCCCCCCCCGCAGCGACAGTGAAGGCTTCCGGGTGACTCCGCGCCACGAAGTAGAGCGCTGGCGCTCGGGGCAGTCCCGCGCGTCGGCTCAACTCGACGAGCAACGCATGCAGCTCAGGCGCCTCGTAGGGCGCAAGTGGCCGCGCCCCGCGCATCCTGAGCACCGCCGCGAGCGGCATCTGACCCTGGAGGCCCAGGACGAGTCCGGCAGCGATCAGCAGCCAGAGCGCTCCGCTGAACCCGAACACGATCCAGGTAGCCAGAAGCAGTAGAGCAGCGCTACCGCCCACGTAGGCAAGCGTCTGAGCACGCCAGCGCAGGCGATCCGTGAGGAACCGTTCTCGATCCATCGTCGGTAGGGTCGGCATGGAGGGATGCCGAAACTCGAGTTCAACGTAAGCACGACGGCCCACGAGGCAAGCCCCGGCGCCAAGAGCTGCGCCGCCGCGCGCGGCGGCGAAGACGAGGTCTGGAGACAAGAGTCGGAGAACCCCAACTGACAGGTTGACTATCCAGTCAGTGGCCGCTACGCCGAGGCAACGTTCCGTGAGCTGCATCACCGTGCCGCAGGCGATTCGCAACGCCATCGAGACCGAGACGGCCGCGGCGAACTTTTACCGATCGTTGGTACCTCGAGCTCGGGACGCGGACACGGCAAGACTCTTGATCGGGATGGTCCGCGACGAGGAAGCCCACGCGCAACAACTGACCGCGGTCGTGGATGCACTCTCCGTCGGCCCGCTCCCCGACGCTGCCGACGAGCTGGCCCACCTGGTGGAGAGCAGTCCTCCGCTTTCGAGCTCCAACATCAGCTTCGTCAAGGCCCTGTTTCTCGCCCTCGACGCGGAGCACCACGCGGCGCACTTCTACTCGGTGGTGGCGGAGGCGACCTCGGGAGACGTTCGTGATCTGTTTCTTCGCCTGGCCGCCGTGGAGCGCGGCCACGCCCGCCGCATCGAGCAAATGCTCGACACGCGGACGGCCTAGTACGACAAACCCGGAAGTTCGTTCCGGGTTGTCGTACCCAATGTGGTCGGGTGCCCAGCTCGGACGGGTGCGTCTCCCGGTCTCCGCCGGCGGCGGGTCCGAGCCGGGCGGTTCACGCATTGACAGCAAGGTGACAGCGCGCGCCAAGGAACGCTCAGCGCAGCAAGTCACGACTCACCCCGTGACTTGGACTCCCAAGTGAGCGCGCAGTCTCACGTATTCCTCACTGAGCTTGAACGGCATCAGCGCAGAGACCTGGTCGTAAGCACTCGTGTATTTGCCCTGCGGGAACCTCTGCACCAGCTCGCAAGCCACATGCAAGTCGCCGCACGCGAGCAGTCCCACTCGAACGGCAACCAGCTCGACCGCACGCACCCAGGCCAGGAGTCGACCCTCCGCCTCGCCAAGTGAAAGCCCCGCCGTCGCACTGCGAAGTCGCTCGCGTCCAGAATCGCCGAGTCGCTCGTGCAGCCCTTGCGCCAGGCGCCGCAGCTCGGGGTCGTAGATCTTGGCCTTGCGCGGCGTCCAGTCCCACGCCGCAAACGAGGCAGTCACCAGGGTCGTCAGCTGTTCCACCGTGGCGAAGAAGAGCACCAACCGATACTCGGGCCGGTGCACGGTGAGATGGCGAGCCCAAAGGAAAGCCAGCTCCGGAAGCTCCAAGCCGCTGCCCAGAGTCTTGCTAACCAGCGATACCGGCGTCCTGGTGGGCCCGGTCGTCAATCCACCCGCCAGCTCGGGGTAGACGTAGAGCTCGGGGGGGGGCAGTCCGAGCAAGCGGCAGGTCCACCGGAATGCCTGCGCCAGGGTGGTCGTGCTGGTCTCCGGATCGACGAAGAATCGGGGCTCCGTGTGGAGCAGCTTTCGGGACTTCGTCAGTGCGTCCAGCTGAAGCGAGATGGCGGGTTCGGCCACCACTGAGAGCAGGTGCCGGATAGCGGGATCCAGGTCCGGGTTGAGCGCGGCGGAAGCCCACTCGGCCTCAGTCAGACACTGCACGACCGGCAACAGACCGTCGGGGCGATGCAGATCGGAGTGCAGCGACTCGTTGATGTCGGCATCACCCAAATAGTCAAGTGCGTGCGCCGCGCTCCACGCCTGGTCGTGACGCCCCAGCGCCGTGTAGATCGCATATGCTCGGCGATAGTGCGCCAACACCCGCGGCTGAAGCTGGAGCGCGACCTGGCAATGCGGCGCCGCTGCCTCGTGCTGCTGGGCCGCGATCAGCTGATCACAGAGCTGGGCGCGAAGGTCGGCATTGTGCGGTTCGATGGTGGCTGCGCGCGCGAGCGCCTGCGCGGCCCGTCGCGAGTCCTTCAGCTTGTCGCGACAAAGCATCGCCGTCTTCATCGCCAGGTCGAGAGCGACCGGACCGTCCGTCAGCTTGTCGAGCACCGCCTCGTAGGACTTCGCGAGCAGGGGCCACTCTTCCCGCTCGACCAGAACGGTTGCCACGAAGTCGAGCGCGCCGATCGCTCCCGGGTCAGCGCGAAGAGCCTGTTCGGCGAGGTCGATCGCGAACTCGATCTTGCCCAGTCGATCGCGAGCGAGACGGGCAGCACCGATCAGTACCTCGCCGCGGCGCGCGGGTTCCTCGGAGAGCTTGAAGGCGAGCCTGCGACGCACGCGAATCGCTTCATCGAACTCCCCCAGCTGTTCGAGGAGTTCGCTCAGCCGGTCGAGCACCTCGTAATCGTGGGGCCGAAGCCGCGCCAGCTCCTCCAGAGCCTCGCGACCCCGTCGGAAATCCTGCGCTGCATCGAGCCACAATCCCACCTGAGTGGCAAGCAACTGCGCCCGCTCCTCGTCCGTCGCGAGCGCACGCAAGTGGGCCGCTTGCAGCTCGGCCACGCGGTCCCAATTGCCCTGCTCCGAGAGGATCTCCGTCGCCCAGAACAGTGCCGTACTATCCAGCGGGTCGAGCCGGAGAATCGCCTCGTAGTGGGCCAGCGCACGTGCCCCGTCGCCCAGGTTGCGCGCCGCAGTTGCCGCCACGCCATGCAGCTCACGCAGCTGGACGCTGTCCTCCGTCAGTTCCGCGGCTCGCTCCAGAACGGTCAGCGCCGCCGCCACCCGTCCCTCCTTCAGTAGCTCCTGACCGCGCCCGATACACTGTTCGAGCGCCAACTCACCGGTGCCAGGATCCAGCTCGACTTGCCCAGCTTCCCACTCCAATCCCTCCGTCCGCGGGGGCGACGAGTGGAAGCGGTCACCGGACGGTTCCGGAGACTGCGCCGACGTGACGGGCGCCGGCGGTGACGGGGAGGCCTCGCTCTCCCCGTCGCGGGCCGGCGCCAGCACCGAGCCGGCTTCGAGGGCCGCCGCGGCCTCCTCCAGGGTATCGAGATCGGGCACCGCGCCGAGCGTTGGCTCCGGAGGGATTGGGGTGGCAGCCCGTTCCTTCGCTCCTGGGCCCTCAGCCCCAGTCGCCGGTAACGACTCGACAACCACATCCGCTGATGCCAACCCGGCTGCTGTTGGTGCTCCGCCCCCCTCGATCCCCGACGGCCCATCGTCCAGACCGAGTGCCGGGGGGGGATCGGAGATGATGATCGACGGCTCGTCCCCACGCGGGTCGGCGTGCGCCTTCGGGGCCAGCATCGGACCGATGGATTCTGCCCGCTTGGGGTTCGAGACCGGGGCGCTTCCCAGCGCCTCACCGCGGCTGGAATCCACGGCTGCCTCCCCCGCTTCGGTCTCGGCAGACTCGCTCGCGCCCCCCAGTTCGGATTCGACCGGGGGTGGCAGACTGGCAGGAGGGTCCCCGTCGCCCGGGGTCCCGGCGTCCGCGAGCGGGGTGCCACTCGACTCCCGTTTCGAGGGAGCTGGAGGTGGGTCCGACAGCGGGACCGGCATCCGCGAAACAACTGCTGCCCCAGGGAGCAAGATGGGACGGGCCGCCGCGGGGGAGAACCGGATCGCATCAATGGCACCGAGCCAGCCGTGCCCCAGTTGCACCAGCTGGTTTAGGTCACCAGTGGTGACCAGTGATCCGTTGCGAACCGCAGACAGCCAATCCAGACTGCGCAGCAGAAGCAAGGTGAACGGGGAACCATACGGAGTCGGCGCAACTGGCGACTCGCGCACCGCGATGACCCCCTCGATCAGCGGGTAGTGGTCCAAAGCGTCGCAGACGGCATCTGCCGTGAGGGCCGGGGTTCGCCCCTCGTCGGCCACGCAGACCACGTCGAGCAAAAGCAGGGGACAGACGGAAAAGCGCTCGAACAGTGCAGCAAGCCTCTGCAGCGAGTACGCTCGCAACCTGGCTGCGTTCAGGACGAGCGCCGGCACGTGACTGCCCAGCCAGGCCAGGTAGCCCCCGAAGTAGAAGAGCAGCTCCGCCTCGGGCTCGAGCCCTGCGAGCAGCTCTTCGAGCCGTTCGGGCAGGTCACGATCGGCAGACAGCGTGTGAACGGTGTAGGCCGCGTCAGCCCCCGACAGTCGCTGCGCGATCAGCTGCGCGTCATCCGGCGCCGCCGGCATCCCGGCAAGCCGGGTGCTCTCGTTGTAGCTAGACGCAACGATGATGGCGTGTCGCATCGATGACGGAGCGTACCAGTTGACGTGAGAGGGGCAGCGCAGCGCGGTCCCCCTTGGTAGGTGTACCGCGTCTTCAGCCGCGGTGAAATACGGGGTCTGCGACTACTCCCAGAGCGAACTTTTATAGTTGGTTGCCGTGCGGACGTCCATCGCTCGAGCGGGTGCGAGGCAGCGGCTTGACGCGGAACGGCCCGAAGAATCCTCGGTCTGACTGGCGACCGGTCCACATCATCGCAGATCGATCGCGTCGCCCGGAGCGGGGATAACGACCTGTTGCCCTGGATCGCGCTTGCAGATCGCGTCAGCGACCGCGGCGCGATTCGCTGGCGGGCTCTCGAGATGAACGAGGCACAGCGAATCGACGCGAACCTCCCGCGCCAGCTCCAGCAACTGCTCTGCATGCGCGTGGCCATCGAGCCCGGCGCTGGGCCGGAAACACTCGTGAACCAGCAGGTTGCATTCGGTAAAGAGCGACCGCGTGGCCTCCGTCGGCGCCCCATCTCCGCTGTAGCAGAAGGACCGTTCGTCGGCATCGATGCGCACGGCATGGTTCGTCGCTCCGTGTTGACTGACAGCGGTGCTCAACGCGAGCCCCTCCCAATGCAGGGTCGACCCAGGTGCGACTTCGACGAACTCGATCGGGAAGCACTTCTGCGAATCGTAGGCGCCAGAGTAGCCCAACTCGAGCACCTCGCGAATCCACACTGCAGACCCGCGCCCCCCCAACAGGCGCAGCGGTCGACGACGCCCTGCCAGTCGCATCCAGACGACGAGCGCGGGGAGACCGAAGCAGTGGTCTGCGTGGCAGTGCGTCAGGAAGATGCCATCGAGCGTGTCGGGGTCAGCGTCCATCCGCCACCATGCGTGGGGCACTGAGTATCCACAGTCCAGCAGGAGGGTCTGGTGTCCCCGGTAGAGGACACTGGTATTCGTAAGGCTGGGGTCGAACGCTTCCCCAGTCCCCACGAATCGCACCGATGCACGCATCAGCCGCTCGCGATCCGTACCAAACCGTGGATCCGCTTGATCGCGAAGCGCTCGGTGGGCGCGGTAACCGCAGAGCTCGACTCGAGACGCTGAACGTATTGACGCAGCGCCGCGCAGTCGATCCCCTTCACGTTGCGCAGTACCCGGTAGAGGTCGTCGACCACGGCAATGGGCAGCGTCCGGGCGAGCAGCATGTGAATCCGAACCACGGCGTCAATCCATTGCGGAGACCCGGTCGCCTCGCCAACCCGGACCGCATAGTTGGCGGCGGCCGAGGTGATACTCTCCTCGATCGAACCACCTTCTTCGACCTGAGCGAGGATGCGCTGCAGGGGCGTCCTCAGCAATCGCTCGGCCTCGTCGCGGCGGCCGAGGGTGAGCATCTTCTCGATCAGAGGTCCCACGACGTCGAAAGCATGAGCCTGCTTCGTCGCCACCGCCGCCGAACTGCGTGGGTGCTGGAGAGCACCCGGAGCGGGATGGTCACCGCGGCGCGTCCGCTTCATCTCGTCCAGATGCACGAGCCGAATCGTGACATCACCGATGCGAACGGTATCGCGAAGGTCAAGCAGGGTACGGGAAGCGATCTGCTCCTCGTTCACGAACACCCCGTTCGTGCTCCCAAGATCTTCGATGTACACCTTGGACCCATCGACCGTGATCTTGGCGTGCCGGCGAGATGCTTTCTCACTCGGAATGATGATCCCACAGCTGTTCGCGCGACCGAGTAGCGTCTCCCCCTGCCGCAACGGAGACAGCATTCCCGCCAGCTTGAGAGCGTAGGCTGAGAATCCCCCGTCGGAGTAGTCGTGAGGAGAGCTCACTCTCTTGGCTATACTGACATGAGAGTGAGGGGTAAACCCTCCCGAGCGATTGATCGCGACCCTGGAGAATCCACGCTCTCGAGATAGTGCCCGACACGCCCTCGGGCACCGGACGGTCGGCTTGGGAACCGTCCAAGGTCTCCCCGCCGCCGGGAGCTCAGGCTCTACACGAGGTGGTCCTGGTACTGGTCTGGACACACCCGGAGCAATGTGGCGAACCCGTTCTGTCCCGCATCCTTGGGGATACCCGAGGGCATGAATCCACGACTGAGCAGCGTCAACACCATCCATTCGACCTTGGCAGGGGACCCGATCTCGGAGACCACCTCGAAGAACCGCTTCGCCACCGCCTCGGCGACCGCCTTCGACCCAAATGACAGGCAGAGAGCGACGTTCCACATCGCTTCCTCCTGGACCAGCATCGACGCGGGAGTCGTCGGCAGGCTCCCAATCAGGAGAGATTCGTTCGGAAGCTCGACCGATTCCAGCGGTTGGAAGTAGGGTGCGATGGGCTGCGCCCAGTTGTAGTAGCGAGGCTTGGTCTCGTCATCGAACGTGTCGAAGACGACATCCACGTCGAACCCGGATTCTCGCTCCCTGGGCTCAGAGACAGGCACTTCCGGGGGTGGTTTCGGTGGAGCTTCGAAGAGCGCAGGTGGCGCTCGGGTGCCGGCCGGCGGGGTCGCCTCATCCGCCCGGTCATCGTATGCCGCACCCATACTCGACTGGGCAATCTCTGGCGCGACAGCACGAGCAGCAGCGAAGGGGTCCTGGCGCACCGCAGCGTCGAAGCCCAAGGCGGGACGATCGGCGCCAAACAGCTCGTAGCTGAACGGGGGCACCCGGGTGACATCTTGCCACTCCACCTCTCCGGCCGCGCAGACGAGGGCGTCCACTGGAACCTTGCCTTGCTCCAGCCCGCGGATCAGCAGCTCGGTGGACACGGGGCCGACGGCTTTTCCGTCAACGGCGACATACCACTGGGTCGAATCCATGAACCGATCGCTAGCTCCTGCCGCGGTCCGTCGGGAAGGGTCGAGGCCGACAAGGCGTGAGGCGAAAGCGGCTTTCGCAAGCGGAACAGTATGGTCCGAGACCCAGTCCGTCAATCGTCCAAGTCTGCGACATGCGGAATTCCTGGCAGCGGGGCAAGGACCCGGACCGAGCTCGCCAGCCACCCGTTGGCCCAGTCACCGGCACCCTCAGGTCCCATCGGCTGCACCATGCGCCCCTGTCTCTACTTGGCCCGGCCCCCGTGGGCCGGGTCGCTCACGGCTCGCTCGCTGGTTGACTCTGTTCGACCGACCCCAGACAATTCCCGGAGCATACTGTCATGTTCTCGAAGACCTGGGTCGGCGATCGCCTGCGGGCGGACGGGCTGATCACCGCAGCACAGCTGGCTGCCGCGATTCAAGCCATGGAACGGAATTCCGAGCGGATCGAGGAGTCCTTGATCCGGGTCGGTGCCATTACGGAGAAGCGCCTGCTTCGGTACCTGGCAGAGAAGACGCAAACCCAATACGTCTCGAGCGCCAAGCTCGCGCAGTTGGCCATCTCCCCCGAGACGTTGCGCAAGGTACCGCAGAAACTGGCCGAAAAGCTCCAGTTCGTGCCGGTTCGTTACGACGAAGACGCGAACGAACTGATGGTCGCGTCAGCGGACGCCGGAGTGCCCGAGCACGTCAAGCAGCTGACCTTGGCAACGAAGTTTCGCAACCTGAAGGCCTACATCGTCCGACCTGCTGCGGTCCAAGCCGCGATTCGCAAGTGGTACCGAGGTGACCCACAGGCCTTCGCGAGCATTGCGCCGGAGGTGCTCGGACAGGTAGCTCCGAACCAACGCGACCGCGGAGGCGTCCCGCTGCCTTCGTTCCGAGCTCAGCAGTCCAGCGGACCTCCGATGGGACGCCACCCACGATCGAGCACTCCGCGCGCGCGGGCGGTCTCGCCTCAGGACACACCCGATCCACGGGAGCTCGACCTCGCCGAGATGCTTCAGGTGCTCGTCGGGCTCAACGAGAGTGTGCGCGGCGAGTTCCGGGGTCACTCCAACCAGGTTGGCCGCATGGTGCGCGAGCTTGCCGGACTTCTCGGCCTGGACGAAGTGAGTGTGTTGCGACTCGCGCTAGCCGCCAATCTGCACGACGTCGGCAAGCCTGCGGAGCCCCACCTCACTCTCCTGAGCGTCAACCAGTATCAACCTCACCGAATCAGCGCTCAGCAGTTGGTGCGGACGCCCCTCAGCTGGCTGGCAAACGTCAACCTGCCGGTGACGGCAACCGACGCAGTGGGATCCATGTACGAGCGGTTCGACGGCCGCGGGTTCCCCATCGGACTGCACGGCGAGGAAATCCCCCTGGCCGCCCGCGTGCTTTCGGTGTGTGACGCTTTCTCTGACCTGACCGCCAACCCGCGCAATCCCTATCGCCGAACCCTGAGCGACGCGGAGGCCTACGAAGTCCTCGCCCAGTTCGCCGGTAGCCTGTTCGACCCACGCGTGGTCGAGCACCTCGCCCATCTCCTGGGGTTCTCACCCATCGGGACGGGGGAAGCAGGCGCCGCCAGGGGGTGACCTACTGCCGTCGCGACACACGCTGTCGGCGTCCCTACCGAATCGCCAGCAGCCGTGGCATGTTGAAGGGGGCACTCTGGCGAGGAGATGATGAAACGTCAGCTGGGCGGTGACTCCGAGAACACCGAGCGGCTCCCGCTGGCTCGAGTGAGAGCGGCCGCGGCCGACAAGGATCTGCGCGCCACCTTAACCGTGCTGAAGGGGCCGGGGGTGGGGAGCGTCCACCCAGTGGAGGGGGGGACCACGGTGATCGGGCGCTCCCCAGACGCGGAGGTGTGCATCGGTGCGGACGGGGTATCGCGACGCCACGCCCAAATCGTCGCCGCCGAGGGCAGGTACGTGCTGTCGGACCTCGGTTCCACCAACGGAACCATCTGTCACGGGACCCTCCTCGACGAGCCGGTCGACCTAGCGGACGGCGATCGCATCAGCCTCGGGGGTCGAGTCATCTTGCGGTTCGCGCGGGAGGGAGCGCTGGAGGAAGCACTTCGCGAACATGTCTACACGCTCGCTACGCGGGACGGTCTCACGCATGCCTACAACCGCCGCTACTTCCAAGAGCGTCTGAGCTCTGAATGGGCGTGGGCGGTACGTCATGCCAACACGTGCGCTCTCTTGATGCTCGACGTCGACCACTTCAAGTCGGTCAACGACACCTACGGTCACCCGGCGGGCGACACGGTACTGCGCGGAATCGTCGAGGTGCTCGTGCAGACCTTGCGGCGAGAGGACCTCATCGCCCGGGTGGGAGGCGAGGAGTTCGCGGTGCTCTGCCGCGCGACAGACCTCAGCGCCGCAGCCGGACTCGCCGAACGATTGCGCCGGAGGGTCGAAGAGTCCGCCTTCTCGCACAGGGGAACCACCATCCAGGTCACGGTCTCGATCGGGGTCGGTGTTTCCTCCGAACCCGGCGTTCATTCACCATCGCTCCTCATCGAACACGCGGACGAGAACCTCTACCGAGCCAAGCGAGGGGGTCGCAACCGGGTCGAGCCAGTTCCGCGAACGAGCTGGATTCCGCTGTAGCCCTGGGTTCACCCAGCATGCGGCTATCAGTCGTTCCCCAAACGCGAACCTCGGTCGCATCCTGGCACTCCGCTCGAATCCGTGGTCTACCGAGGCCATGAACCATGGGGCCCGCTGGATCATCGCCGTCACCGTCGTCCTCGCGATTGGGGTCGCCTGCGGTCCGTCGCTGCCCAGCTCGGAGCCGCTCGGCAGCGGTCCGCTGGCGGAGCCGGAGCCCGTCCGCGAGGAGCACACCGCCACCCGAGCGGATGCCGGTGCCTCGGAGGTGGACGAAGCGGATGCCGGCGCCCGCGAGCCAGTCGCCCGCGACGCCGAGGTCGACGCCAGCCCGGCCCAGGACACTGGGGAAGACACGGATGCGAGCACCACGGTCGGCTCCGACGCCGCCGACGGCAGCGCCGAGGCGTCGGTCGTCGACTTCGAGGGCGAGTACCGGGGAAGCGACATCTCCGTCATCCAGATGGACGGCCTGCCAGACCGCACCGAACGCGACCCAAATGCTCGCACGAGGGTGGAGCAACCAGCCACGGATCGCATCGAAATCACCCTCATCAACAGCGCCAACGGGGACCCACTCTGTACGGTGGAGGCGCGCGTCTCGGGGAGCCGCGCCGAGGTGCACCCGGATCAGTCGTGCTTCGACGAGGGCAGCACCCTTACAGGTTCTGTGTCGAGCGGTCACGCCCAGCTCGACGGTGATCGGCTGACGCTGGACCTGGACGTCGCACTCGAGTTGACCATCGGTACCGAGACCAGAAACGGCCGGATCGACTACCACTTCGACGGGAAACGCTAGCCACACCCAGGAGCGAGCAGCCCGGCCGTCAGGCTGGCACTGGCCCCCGGGCGACTACTGTGGCCGCGCCGGGCCTGCCGTCGCGGGCTCGCTCACGCCGGGGGACCGATCTGCGGAGGTGCTCTCCTAGTCCGATGCACCGGTCGCCGCGTCGGCACCGTCGCTAGCCTCGGACGGCGCGAGCCCCGGTTCCTCTGCGCTCCCCGGCTCGGCCTCAATCGGCGCCACCGCACCGGAGGGGTCATTCGCGGCGGCGCCTTCTAGGTCAGTGCCGCCCGCGGTCTCGGGCTTGGTCAACCCCGAGACCCCCTGCACGCTGATCTGTCCAAGCAGCGCCTCGAAGTCAGCCTCGCCAGCAGCGAACTGCTCGGTGCTGTTGGAGTAACCCGCCACCATCAATACCGGGTAGAGTACCGTCTCCCGACGCTGATTGGTGTGCTGGTACATGAAGCCGGGCCGCAGCAGGACGACGCGAGCGCGACGGGGACTTCCGCCAGTCATGCGCGTCTCCTCGACGTCGAGCACCGTGGCGGGATGCCCCGCCACCCACCACGCGCTCTGACTCACCGCGTTGACGCCAACCTGGGGTGGCCCCGGAGCACGATCGTCGATGATGGCAGCTTCGGTGCCCACAGCAGCGATGTACGCAACGTATTCCCTCGCCAGCTGGTCCAATGGCTTCTCGTGCAGATGGTACGAGTACGGGAACGTTCGCACCCAGATCACTCCCGGATGTGCACCGTGAACGAAGCGCAGGTCGTAGGTAGCCAGTTTCAAGGGAGCGTCGGGAACGCGGTCCCCATCCCGGTCGAGATGCACCGCAGTCAGGTACCCGGTATCCACGCGGGGGATAAGCCCCTCCGGAGCGCTGTAGAAATTGTCGAGCACCCAACCCTGGGGCAAGACGAGCGTCCCATCCAGGTAGCCAACGGAGTACGAATAGGTGGGGTTCTGATACCCGGTGTTGGTGAAGTGTCCCGCGGGCTGAGCGGCGCAGCCAACGCTTGCCCAGGCACAAAGGGCGAGGGTGAGTATCCGATTGATCACTGCTCCATCCTCCGGTTCCTCGCATCAATGCCGCAACGGGGTCCAAAGGTCGAGCCAAAACCACGACCCCTCGGGGCTCCACCGACGCCCCCGCCCTCAGTTGCCTACGGGCACGAAGCGTCTATTCCACCTCGAAGATGCGTTCGTGACGTTGGCAGGCCGGTGGATGGTCGTCCCTGTACTCGGTCAGTTCGAGCCAAATGTCGCCCAAGGTGCTCCCGCTCTTGGCGCGCAGCGGAATCCGCGCTGGATCGTCGGAGAACCACAGCTCGAACTCGTACTCATCGCACGCTTCCGGGTCCGGGTGTTGCTTCTTCGTCGTGCCCTCGATCTTGACGGCAGGATACGGACCGTCATCACGGATGAGGACGTCTGGACCCACGTACACCACCTCGGTGCGCCACAGCCAGCGCCCCAGCACCGCGCCAAACCGAGCCTCGGTGCCGGGCGCCGGGCGCCAGGCACGCAACGTGAGCACCGCGGACAGCAAGTCGTGGGCTCGCTCCTGGGGACCGAGTCGAACCACCGCTTCCTTCATCGGTCCGTAGCTGCGATGGTAGGTGTAGCGGTAGCGTCCGGCCTTGAACCAGACGTCGTAGCGGCGCTGCTTGTCCCCCACCTGAGCATCGGCCCAGTTCTCGATGGGCAGCCCATCATCCGGCCCGAGCCGGGTATCCTGCTCCATGTAGGCGCGCTTGATCAGGGCGAGCAGCCCTGTGCTCTCGGCGCGGAGGTGAGTCCGCAGCAGAGCATCCTCGTCACGGCATGCCCAAGCTTCGGCGTCAGCCGCCTCGATGCCGAGAATGTAGATCTTGCCCGCAATCCACTCCCCGGGCCGTGCCAGCGGCACCACGGCACCGGGGACGCCAAGATCTGAGGATTGGGCGACGGTAGGCGACTCGGGGGCCACCGCGGACGGGCCACAGCCCCCCAGCAAACAGCTGCCCAGTACCACGGCGGAGAAACGCAATCCGCGACAAAACATGATGGATCGTTGGTTCAGGATGTTCCGCGGGTTCCGACCAAGCAAGGTCTGTCCAGGATTGGACGGGTTCCAGTTGGAGATCATCAGGAGGGTCAACTTCGGTAAGTACGGTCCGCGGCTGGACTGGACGCCGCGCGGACCGGTAGAGTTCACCTGGTGGGCCTCTCCGAGGCGGAGGGCAACCACGTCTCGGTGGAGCTCGGTCCCGCCCCCGGGTTACAGTCAGAACGCAACGAATCATGTCCGCCTTTGGAAGCCCCAGAACGCTTGGCCGATTCGCGTTGCTCACGGAGCTGGCGTCGAGTCACCTCGGCCCTCTCTGGCTGGTGCGAGACGACAGTGGACTGCTGGGAATGGCGCGCCGAGTGCGACTCGGGTCGAACGCCGACCAGGGAATCGTAGACCGGATCTCGGAGGCCGCTTTCACGGCAACCGAGATCGACCATCCGCTGCTCGCGAAGGTGACGGAGGTCTTGCTGCAGGGACCGGAAATCGGCGTCCTGCAGGTGTACGTCGAGGGGGTCACGCTTCGCACCGTTCAGCGCTCGGCAACGACGCGGCGCAAGCCGATCCCCACCGGCGTCGCCGTGCGACTCATCCACGACTTGCTCATCGCGCTGGCAGCGCTGCACGACTATGCGCACGAATTCGGCGAGCTAGGCGGGAGTCTATTCGGGGGGGTAAACCCAGACAGCGTACTCGTAGCGACCTCGGGCCGACTGTGCCTGCTCGACCCGCTGGTGGCGGGTGCCGCATCCACTGTCGGGTCGATTCGGAACCATTCGGATCGCCTGGCCTACACGGCTCCCGAGCAGAACGAGGATCACGACTTCGTCGACGCAACGAGCGACACGTTCTGCGTCGGGATCCTCTTGTGGGAGCTACTGGCGGAACGCCGGCTCTTCATGGGCATGGGGCGATCCATCGCTCAAAAGGTCAAGGCCCTGAAGATTCCGCGACTGGACGAGCTGGACTTCAAGGGTCGCCCCCCGTTCTCCCAGGCAGCGGCTGACGTGGTCGCGCAGGCACTCGACCGGGACCGGAGCCAGCGCTTCCAATCGGCGCAAGCAATGCTCGATAGCCTTCAGGCGACCGGTCTCGAAATGGCACAGCCGGACGAGGTGAAGGGCTACCTCGAGGAAGTTGCCGAGTACGAGCTTCGCAAGCAGAGGGAGGCGACGACCCCCGACGGGGAAGCACTTGCCGAGCGTCCGGCAGCAGCGCCTCGCCCCCCGACCCGCAGCGCAAGTCGGGGGCGCCTACCCCAACCACGAAAGCGCGCACCGAAGCAGACACTGCTCGGCCTGGCCCCCCCCAAGATAGAGCCCGCGGCTCCACCTGCACCCCTCGAAACCGCCGACGCAGTTCCGGTCGAGGAACCCAGCAACTCCGAGCCGCCAACGCTGGTAGCCGACGTGGCATCCATCTCCAAGGCGTTGGAGGAGAGCCAGCAGCCGCGACGTTCGACCGAACAGCGGCGCCACGAGCCGGTCGCTGAAGCGGACCTGCCGCGGGCCTTGGCCGCACCCGCGCTGCCAGTGGATCTGCCGGCGGCGGTTGCCGTGCTGTCTGACGACCTGGCGCTCGACGCTGAGCTGGAAGCCATCTACGACGACCCAGTGCCGGTTAGGATCGCGAGCATTGAGCCGACGATGGCGGACAACAAGTCAGAAGGCTCGCGCAGTGAAGCGCCAAGCAACGTCGCGGCCGCGCTCGCAGAGGCGCTAGGACCCACTGCGGGCACCACTCAGCCCGCACCCGAAGCGACCGACCTCGGACAACTCTTGAGCCCCGAGCCACCCAACGAAACCCGACCCAGTCCCGCACCGGCCACGCAGGCAGCGCCCGCCGTCGACGCGCTGCAGTCAGGCGCCGCAACTGCGCCCGCCGTGCCACTCATCCACGACCAACGATTCGGGGGTCCGAGGCCCCATGGGCCAGGCAAGAACAGCTTCTGGGGAGGGATCCTCGTCGGAGCAGTCGTCGCCTTCGTCATCGTTCTGTGCGCGGTGGTCGTCGTGCTGGTGCTCGTCCTGCGGCGCGGCGGAAGCGGCGATGAAGACATCACCCCCGCCGCATCGACCGCGCCAGTCCAGCCGTCCGTCCCGGCCATTGCAGCAGCGTCGAGCTCAGCAGCGCCGTCTCCCGCCCCGGCTTCCACACCATCCGCCAGACCCGACGAGACCGACGAGACCGACGAGACCGACGAACCCGATGCCGGCGTCGGTGACTCCGAACCGACGGAGGTGGAACCTCGCCCCCGACCAACACCCCGGCCTCGACCCAAGCCAACCTTCGTTCCGGACGAGATCTGATGAGACACGTCAACCCGCTCCGTTCCCCCTTGGCAACCGTGGCGCTCGCCCTGGTGCTCTTCACTGGACCAGCTCTCGCGGCTGGGGTCTCGGTGGATGAAGCGAGCTGGGCGGATACCAACGAAGCGACGCAGCAGTACAAGTCTGGCAAGCGCGCCTACGACAAGGGCGACCTCGAGGAGGCCCTCACCAGCTTCCGCGAGTCGTACGACACCGTGGCCAGCCCGAATTCGCACCTCATGGTGGCGCGGGTGCTGATCGACCTGAAGCGCATCGTCGCTGCCTACGAGGAGCTGGCACTGGTGATCGAGGAGGCCGAAGCAGTCAAGAAGAACCCCGAGAAGTACAGCAAGACCGCAGACGCGGCACGCGCCCTGAGAAAGGAGCTCGAAGGTCAGCTGGGGTTCATCCAGGTGAGCATCCCTGCGCAGGTCACCGTCGCGGGTCGGGAGGTTCCGACAGCCGAGTGGGGAGCCCCAATTCCGCTCGAGGCAGGCACCGCCGCAGTCGATGTGGTGCTCGCCGACGGGACCAAGCGCACCGAGCAAGTGTCCATCGAGGCGGGCAAGACCGCGCAAGTGGACTTGGCCCCCCCGGCCGCCAAGGGGCCGACGCCGCAGCCCGTGCAGAGCGAGAGCTGTCCCCCGGAGGATCGGACAACCGGCAACCAGGGAACACTGAGACAGTCCACGGTGGGCTACGCCGTGGGGGGACTCGGCGCAGCGGGGCTCGTGACCTTCACGATCTTCGGCATCCTCGACAACCAGAAGTTCAACGATCTCGAGTCCGGCTGCACGAACAATGTCTGCCCCGCCTCGCTCGCCGACGACGCCGAACAAGGCCGGACCTTTCAGGCGCTGGCAAACGTGGGCTTGGGGGTAGGCATCGTCGGACTCGGTACCGGTGCCGCGCTCCTGTTGACGGCCCCACGTCACAAGCGGGAAGCAGCAACGCCAGGTCGGCCGCGACTGCTGGTAGGTCCAGGCTTGGTCGCCGTGAAAGGAAAGTTTTGATGCGCAAGTCACTGCTCACGCTAGCGCTGACCGGCGCGGTGCTCACCGGCTGCTCCAACGACTACGGCCAGTACCGATTCCTGCCCAATGCCGGAGGTGCGACGGGGCACCAGGCAGACACCGGGGGCTCCGCCAACACAGGAACGGGAGGCACGAACGCAGCCGGCAACGGGCCAGGCGGAATGCCGACGGGTGGTGCCAGCCCTGCAGACACCGGCGGGGCGCCCAGCGGCCAGGGAGGGAGTGCGGCGCGCGCTGGGTCCAGTGGCATCTCCGGCAGCCCCGGCTAGTCCAGCCAAGGCACCGTCGAGCCACGGGTCAGGTGCGGTGCCGCAACAACACAGCGATCTGGCTGGCGGCGGCCGCTCGATGTGATCGGGCGTTCTTCTCGTCAGGACTGAGCTCGGCGCTGGTCTTGCCAACATCTGGCAAAAGTAGAAGCGGGTCGTAGCCGAACCCATTGTCCCCCCGTGGCTCGATGGCGACCACCCCCTCGTAGACTCCCCGCGCCGTCGCAACGACGGTGCCGTCGGGGTCGGCCACGCACATGGCACAGACGAAGCGCGCCTGCCTCTCTCCCGGCGGGATCGTGGCCATCGCTCGGAGGAGTTTCTCGTTGTTGGCACGGTCGCGTGCCACGCGATCACCCAGCGCCTCCGCGTAGCGTGCCGAATGCACTCCAGGCGCCCCCCCCAGCGCGTCCACTTCCAGGCCAGAGTCCTCGGCCAGACAGCGCAGGCCCGTCCCCCGCGCGTAGCCGATGGCCTTCAGCTCCGCATTGGCCGCGAAGGTGTCACCGTCCTCGACCGGCTCCGGGACAGGTGATTCCAGAGTATCCAGCCCCACGACCTCGATGTCGCGATGAGCGAGGATGGACCGGACCTCTGACAGCTTGTACGGGTTGGATGTTGCGAAGAGGATTCTCACGGACAGCGAGGCAGCCATGCCGGTCTGTCGATGTCAACGCCGGCTTGCGTCGCAGCGAGTCGGGTGCTGTGGTGCGGGGCGGAGGGTTCCCATGCCACAGCGAGTCGACGCGCGAGACGTGCTGGACGCCAACGCCTTGACGGCCAAGCCCTTCACGGCGGTTGTGGTCGGGTATTTTCGCCGCACGGGCCCGAACTCCTGGGACGACTACGAGTTCCTCCGCGACGATCAGGGGGAGATCGAGGTGAATCCCGGACTCCGCGTCCAACTCGAACGACACGGAACCGAGGTTCGCTTGCGCCGCCACGGCACCGTCTACCGGGTGCAATGGCGTCCTGGACCGAACGACCCATCCCGCGTGGAGACATCCAGCGCTGCTGATCGGCGCGCCTACTTCGTCGCCACCTATCTGAGCGAACACGACGATGCGCCTGGTATCGGCGCCGCAGCGGTAATCGCGAAGAAGCTACGCTAGTCTCGAGTTGGGGGGATATTGATGGCTCCGGGCCTCAGCCTTCCTTCGCGAGAACGTCAATCAGTCTCTGCAAGCCTCGCAGCAGCTCATCACACTTTTGCGACGAGGCCGGCAGCTACAGAGCGAGGCATGCGGGTGGTCGCTCGGTAGACCCCAATGAACCAGTCGTCCGCCTTGGCGAATACTCTCAGCTTCCTGGGATCGCGGCTCATGTCCGCACTGCGACCTAAAGCCTGGAGTCCGAAGACCGGAGCCACCCAAGGACCGCCCAACTCGAGGCTGGTACGGCAGTTCGCAAGTTCGTTCCGCACCCGTCCGCACTGGGCACCCGATCGCATTTTGGGCAGGACAACCCGGAACGAACCAGGTTGTCGTACTGGTGAGACAACGCTGGCCCGCTACTCGAGCCCCGAAAGCGTGCTGTCGAGCACGTTGTCGAGATCTCCCGAGGCCTTCTTGGCGGCAGCACCACTCACCGGAGCGGGGCCCCCACCGGCCGGCTTGGCAGCCGCCTGTTGCTCTTCCTCCTCCGCAGCGGCCTTCTTTGCCGCCTCCTCGGCCTGCTTGGCCTTGGCCGCTTCCTCGGCCTTCGCCAGCGCGCGTTGCGTCATGGCCATGTGCTCGCGGCGCTGCTTCAGCTCCTCCTTTGAAAGCGCGCTATCCGCAGCGGCAGGCGGTCCCCCTTCCCGAGCCGTCTTCCCTTTGCCACCACTCATGGTCCAGACCAGTGTCCCCCCAACCACGATCACCCCGGCTAGGATGCCAATGATCAAGCCGACGGGTGTCTTGTTGACGGGAATGACGTCGAGTCCGTCGTCGGCGGGGGCGTTCTTGGAATTGTCAGCCATGGCGCAGGTCTCCGCTGAAGCCTCCCTACTATATTCCAATCGGGCCGGCGCCGCCGCTACCTGGCAATCGTGGCAGTACATGGGCCAAAGGAGCCGACCGCCCGGTCGCCCAAAAGCTGCCGCGCCGCGGCGTGGCGGGCGTTTGCTGACGTGACCCTGAACAAGCTGCCGATACGTCATCACCGTTTCTCGGAAGATTTGGGGCCCACAGCTAATTTCCTAACTTTTTCTGGGCTTTGCTCCCCTGAATGGAGCTAGAAATCGGCGGCCCAGCGGCGCCATCGTCGGAAAGGCTTGCTCGGCGTGCTGGCACGTGTCAGTCCCACGCGCTCGCTCGCCACGGCCGATACCCAGGTGTGGCCCAGCCGACGCCCCCCGCTCTCTACGGACACTATGGCTACAGTGAATACCCGGTCCTCGGGCAATAGCGACGTCTCCGCTGCCGAAACCTCCTTCACCCGCAACACCAACGGAGAGGGACTCCCCGATGGGGTCACAGTTCCACTCGCAGAGGCCGCCAAGGACGACACCTCGCTCAGCGATTCGACCGACCCGCTGCGTCTCTACCTGAAGAAGCTCGGAAACACGACGCTGCTCAGCCGCGATGGCGAGGTCGCGATCGCACGGAGGATCGAGGAGGCGGAGAACGAGGTGCTGACTGCGCTGCTCAACAGCCCGCTGGCGATCCGCGAGATCCTCAAGCTGGGACCGCAGCTCCGAACCGGAACGACGCGGATCGCGACACTGGTCAAGCACGCGGACGACGCCTTCGAGCCGTTCGACGAGGAGCAGGAGAAAGAACGGTTCCTCAAGCTCATGGATCGCGTCAAGCGGTGCCGAAAGAAGGAGTTGGAGCTCGAAGCGAAGGTGAGCGAGTGCACGGGTGCCGAGAAGTCGAAGCAGCAGACCCACATTCGCAAGAACCGCGAGAAGATGATCGAGACGCTGCGCGACATGCGGATCAACAAGAAGGTCATCGACTCGATCGTCCTGGAACTGAAGCGAGTCGGCGACAAGATGCGCAACGCCAACTCCCAGAAGGACGCCAAGCGAATCGCTTCGGAGCTGGACCTCGACGCCTCCCAGACAATCGACACGTTCCGCCGCATCAAGCGCGCAGAACGTGCGATCGAGAAGGCCAAGGCCGAACTCATCGAGGCCAATCTGAGGTTGGTCGTCTCGATCGCCAAGAAGTACACCAACCGCGGACTCCACTTCTTGGATCTGATCCAAGAAGGCAACATCGGCCTGATGCGAGCGGTCGACAAGTTCGAGTACCGAAGAGGCTACAAGTTCAGCACCTACGGAACGTGGTGGATCCGCCAGGCCATCACCCGCGCCATCGCGGATCAGTCGCGAACGATCCGTGTCCCGGTTCACATGACCGAGACCACGAACAAGGTCGTCCGCACCGCGCGCCACCTCCTTGGGAAGCTGGGTCGCGAACCCAGCATGGAGGAGATCGCCGAAGAGATGGACGTCCCGGTCGAGCTGGTTCGCAAGGTCTTCAAGCTGACCAAGCAGCCGCTCAGCCTCGACATGCCAATCGGTGAAGAGGGCGACAGCCAACTTGGCGACTTCGTGGAAGACAAGGGCGCGGCCAATCCAGCAGACGCAGTGGTCGAGGCCAGTCTTGGTGAGCACGTCCGCCAGGTGCTGAGCACGTTGACCCCGCGCGAGGAGAAGGTCCTCCGCCTCCGCTTCGGGATTGGGGAGAAGAGCGACCATACGCTGGAAGAGGTCGGTCGTGACTTCCAGGTGACGCGCGAGCGCATTCGGCAGATTGAGGCCAAGGCGCTGCGCAAGCTGCAGCATGGCGCTCGATCCAAACTCCTGCGCACCTACGTCGAGTAGTCTCCCCGCTTCACCACCGCGCAGGCTGTTCGTGGAAGCCTGTCGTTCCCTTCGGGTACCCGACGGAGCCACGGCTCGCGGGTACTTGTCGTCACGTCGGTTCGCCGTCGGCGAAAAGGGGAGGCGAGTGCCCGCTCGCGGAATTTTCCGCTAGGAAGCGAACCGTCTTCCTTGCCCAAGCTGGCTGCCAGGTCCGGTTCCAACGGAGCGGAGACGCTAGCAATGGCAACGATCGACACCGGCAACAGCAACGCGAAGGAACTCAACCGGGACCTCCCGCTGATCCCCTTCATTGACTTTCTGCTGTGCATCATCTCGTTTCTGCTGATCACCGCGGTGTGGTCGCAGCTCGCGCGCATCGAGGCCAACGCCCAGGTCCCAGGCACGCCCTCGCACGTCGCTCCAGACGATAGCTCGACGAGACTGCACGTGCGTGTTCGGGAAGGGCGGTTCGACCTCGAGTGGCGCCAAGGAAGCACGGTCGTTGCCACGAGTTCGGTGCCACGAGAGGCAGTTCCAATCGGCTCGGGAGACGTTGCGTATCCCGCGCTCGCCAGACAGCTGTCCGCAGAATGGCAGGCCAACGGCCGACATCGCCGAGCCGAGGACAGGCAACTCGACCAGGCGGTGCTGCACACGTCGAACACGGTGGCGTTCGGGGATGTCGTCGCGATCATGGACGCCATTCATTCACCGCAGCGCGAGATCGCCACCGGTGGCGCGAGGGAAAGCGTTCCGGCTTTCAGCGTGAGCTTTGCGGTGGACTGATCCGCGCCGTCTCACTTGCGACCGCATCGCCAGCGGGATCGATCGGCAACGCGACGCGGCGCAACAGTCCGAGAATCCGACGAAGCGCCTCTTCTTGTGCCCGTCCGCGGTGATGACCGGTTCTCCTCCCGGTGGTTCCGTGGTCTCGAAGATCCGACCATGACCCGCCAGCTGTGACGGGGAGGCTGGTGGGTCCCATTCGGGAAACGTTCGCGAAAAGCTCCGAACGAGATCCACCGCTCGAGGAAACACGCCGCGCTCCTCGTTGGCTCGCGTTGCCTCGGACCAAGGAAACGCAACGTCACGTTACCTCGGCGGGCGGGATCCGGCTCATCCAGCCGCACGGGTCGAAGGGTCCACTTTCCTTCCCCAAACCGATCGGCTAACGTCCCGTTCACTTCCTGGAGACCCCGTGCGTCAAGCCGTGGAGTTGCCGTCCCAGCCCTGCTGCCACCGGGTTGCGAGACACCACATTGGGCAGCAGCTCCAAGCGCCTCGTGTGCCGCCTGCACGGGTCTCCTTCACCAGCAGCTCACGGGCGATCCGATTTCGCTGAGGAGTTCCTCAATGACCGCGTTCATGGACCAGATCTACGCCAAGGCAAAAGCGGATCCGAAGAGGGTCGTGCTGCCCGAAGGCGACGACGAACGCAGCGTCGTCGCTGCCGCCGAGGCCACCCAACAGGGGATCGCCAGAGTCTCGCTCATCGGCGCGCCCGAGAAGGTCCAGCAGATCGCCCAGGAAAAGGGAATTTCGCTGGACGGGGTCGAACTCCTCGATGCCAACAATCTGCCCGCGCTCGACGAGTATGCCGCCGAGTTTCAGGAACTTCGAAAGCACAAGGGAATTCTCTTCGAATACGCGAAGAAGGTCATGTCGGATCCGCTCTTCTATGGGTCCATGATGGTTCGCAAAGGAGCGGTCGACGCGTTCGTCGCCGGAGCGGTGAACTCCACCGGCAACGTCTGCCGCGCCAGTCTGCAGGTGGTGGGGTTGAAGGGGGGGATCCGAACCCTCTCGAGCTTCTTCGTCATGATCATCCCCAACCAGAGCTTCGGCCAAGACGGCATCCTCTTCTTCGCGGACTGCGGCGTCGTTCCCAACCCCAACGCGGACCAGCTGGCAGACATCGCCGTCACGACAGCCGAGAGCTGGCGGATGCTGATGGGGACTGAACCGCGGGTTGCCATGCTGTCATTCTCCACCAAGGGCAGTGCGAAGCACCCCGACGTCGAGAAGGTGCTGGCGGCCACCGCAATGGCTCAACAGCGCGATCCCTCACTCCAGCTCGACGGAGAACTGCAGGCCGACGCAGCGTTGATCCCCAGCATCGGCGCAAAGAAGGCCCCTCGCTCAGACGTTGCGGGTCGCGCCAACGTGCTCATCTTCCCGGACCTGGATGCTGGTAACATCGGCTACAAGCTCACCGAACGCCTCGCTGGCGCCGAGGCCTTGGGCCCGATCCTGCAAGGCAACAAGAAACCCTGCTGCGATCTGTCGCGCGGCTGTAAAGCGTCTGACATCGTGAACGTAACCGCCATCAACGTGGTGCGAATCCAGTACCTGCAAAGAAACGCACAGTGAACCCTTTCGCTTGCCTTGACCTCCGCCTGCGACGCCCCGGTCGAGCGTCGCCCCGACCCAACCAGAAATCATGATCGTCATCGTCATCAACTGCGGTAGCTCTTCCCTCAAGTTCAAGCTGTTCGACATGGGCGCCACCAACGAGCAACTCGCCGAGGGCGTGGTGGAAGAGATCGGCAAGGAGTCTTCGCGGTTCACCTACAGCTCTCACAAGATGGCTACGGGGGAGAAGGTCGTGCGGCAGGTCCAGGCACCTGACCACACCGCGGCTGTGGACCGCGTTGCAAAGATTCTCCTGGACCCCGAGGTCGGCCTCTTCGAGGAGAACATCAAGGTAGATGCGGTGGGCCACCGGGTGGTGCACGGTGGCGAGAAGTTCTCTCGCTCAGCCCTCGTCACCAAGGGAGTCAAGGACGTCATTCGCGAGTGCGCTGCCCTCGCCCCGCTCCACAATCCCCCCAACCTGGCAGGCATCGAAGCCTGCGAGAAGATCTTCGAAGGCATCCCCCAGGTGGCCGTATTCGACACCGCGTTCCACCAAACGATGCCCGAGCACGTGTTCCTCTACGGGCTACCGTACCAGCTATACGAGCGCCATCACGTCCGCAAGTACGGCTTCCACGGCACCTCACACGAGTACGTCTACCGCCGTGCAGTGCAGATGCTCGACCGCTCCCCTGGCGATCTCAACGTGATCACCTGCCACCTGGGCAACGGCGCCAGCATCACCGCAGTGAAGCAGGGGAAGGCACTGGACACCTCGATGGGGTTGACGCCCTTGGAGGGACTCGTGATGGGTACCCGCACCGGAGACATGGATCCGGCGGTCGTGCTCTACGTCATGGAGAAGGAGCACCTGAACCTGGAGCAGGCAAACACGCTGCTGAACAAGAAGAGCGGCCTCAAGGGACTGTCCGGCGTCAGCAACGACCTGCGGGCCATCATGGCCGCGGCGGAAGACGGCAACGAAAGAGCGCGGGTTGCCATCGACATCTTCTGCTATCGAATCACCAAGTACATTGGGGCCTACGCGGCTGCGATGGGGGGAGTGGACGCGGTCGTGTTCACGGGCGGGATCGGCGAGAACGCAGCGGCCGTTCGGGAACAGGTGTGTAGCCCGTTGGCGTTCCTGGGGCTCCGGTTGGATGGCACCAAGAACGCGATCCGCGGCGAGGAGATTGACATCACCACGCCCGACTCCACGGTCAAGGCCCTCGTAGTTCCCACCAACGAGGAGCTATCGATCGCCCAAAAATCCAAGCGTGCCGTGGAAGAGGCGCAGGAGAAGTATCGCTAGCGCGTCGACCCAGCTACCCTGGCGAGCCGAAAGGAGCTTGCCATGAAGAAGGTCTACGTCGCGGCCACCAGGCAGAATGACGGAAAGACGGTCGTTTCGCTCGGTCTCCTCCGAGCATTCAAGCGACTTGGCAAGAACGTCGGCTACATGAAGCCGGTCGGACAACAGTATCGGTTGGTCGACGGCAACAAGATCGACAAGGATGTCGTGCTCATGAACGCCGTCCTCGGTTGGCAGGACGCCGACATGTGCGCGATGAGCCCCATCGCTATCCCCAAGGGCTTCACCGAGAGCTACATCGAGCGGCCCGACCGCAGGCGACTGGTCGGGATGATCACCGAAGGGTACGAGCGCGCTTCGCAGGGCAAGGACTTCTTCCTGATCGAGGGCACGGGGCACGCCGGAGTGGGCTCGGTGTTCGACATGTCCAACGGGGATGTCGCCAAGTTGCTGGGGGCGAAGGTGGTAATGGTCTCACTCGGCGGAGTGGGACGACCCATCGACGAGATCATGCTCAACCGCTCCAAGTTCGACACGGCGGGCGCGGAGATCGCCGGGGTCATCGTCAACAAGGTCGATCCGGAGCGCTACGAGAAGATCGCCCCACGAGTCACGCGGGGCCTCGAGCGTCTCGGCTTGCGCGTTCTGGGGGTGTTTCCCTACGACGACTACCTGTCGAACCCTTCGATGATGGAGCTGCTCGAAGACCTCGATGGCGAGCTACTGAGTGGCAAGCGCGGGCTCCACCACACGGTGGCCCACTTCATCATCGGCGACATGCTGCCGCACGAGGCACTGGACTACTTCACGGGGAACACCCTGTTCATCGTTCCTGGAAACCGCGAAGAGATGATCCTCGCCGCCCTGAGCGGGCACATCCTCGGCACGAGCATCGAACCCCCGATCAGCGGGATCGTCTTCACTGGAGGGCACCGACCGCATCCGAAGATCATGAGCCTCTTGGAACAGACCAACATCCCCCTCATTCTGATCCAGGAGGATTCGTTCGCCGTTGCCACCAAGATCAGCAAGATGATCATCAAGCTGCGAGCCGAGGACGAGGGCAAGATCGAGAAGATCGACACCATGATCGACAAGCACCTCGACCTCGAAGGACTCTGGAACTTGCTCTGACGTCGCTCCAACCACAGCACTCTTCACTCGGATTGAGCCGCAGGTCGCGTAGCGACCGACCAGGAGTCGGCGGATGACTCCGCCGACTCCCATCCACGACAGCACCGGGCGCACAAGGGCCCCTTCGAGCAGAGCCCCCACCCTCATCCCCTCCGGGGCGGGGGCGGAGCGGCCAGGATCGACGCGACCGGATCCCCCAGTTCGGTTGTGTTGAACCGCACTCGGGCAATGGATGACGATCCCGCGAACAGGTTGAGCCGGAAAAAGGAGCCGTGCGGGGCGCTCACCCTGGGCAGCTCAACACAAGTGGGCTCCGGAATTGGAGCGACGTTCCAATGAACTGGGTGCCCACAAATCCTGCGCGGGACCGAGCCCAGGGGGTCAATCGGTGTGAAACTCCACGACGGCGCCGTCCACGGTCGTCGCAGCGACGAACCCAGGTTCGGCCATCACGCTCACGATTGGCGCTCGCCAGCTCGGCTCATGCCATGCCTGTACCCACCGCCCCTGCTCCAGAGTCCAAAGTCGCCCCGCACCCGCTACCCACGGTCGCCCCGTGATATCCATGGCGCAAGCGCTGAGGTTCGGGGCCCCATCGACAAAGTTAACCTGGAGCTCGCCCGCGTCGGCGAGCACCACAAGTCCATCCGTGCCGACCGCGAGAGCCTGCGGTCGATCGGGGTGCCCCTCCGCACACAGCAAGGCGCGAGTCGGCGGCAGCTCGACTCGCTGCACGGAGAAATCGAGAGGAACGTAGATCGCCGCGTAAGCGCTGCCATCCACGTCGCGACCGACGGCCAACCACCGGTTAGTGTCGATCTGAGCCACGGAGCTGAGCGTGGCGACTCGCGGCACCGCGAGCCCCTTCAACCAGTGGCCGGCGACCACTCCGTACAACCGCCACTCCGATTCGCTACAGCCCACCACGACCACCACTTCGTCCAGCGCGCCGTAGGCATCGACGAGGTCGACATTGGGATCGCGCCCCTGCAAGAGCAGGTTCGTGCCGTCGCGTGAAAATTCGGCAAGGGTCGTGCCCTTGCCGCCCGTCAGCCAGGTGCTGGCGTCGAGGCGACGCACGAATCGAATAGATCGGGTTCGGGGCAACCCGGCGGCCGGAGCGTCGGCCCAAGACGCACCATCCCAATAGGACATTCCCTTCATGGTCGCGGCAAGACAGTGTCCCGAGGCGTTCCAGGCAGCTCCGACGATCAGTCGATCGTCGCCGGGAGGGTGACGGACCGTCCACCGGGCATCGCGAAACGACACCGAGGAACGCGCGCGCTCCATTGCCCCGACCAGCTCCTGGCGCGCCCGGCGGCGAGCCGACTCGGGTCCCCGCGCCAGCCAGTGAGCTACGCTCGAGGCAAGGTCCTCGGGGGTCGACGGTCGGTCAGCGATGTCGAACGCGGTCGCTCGTTGGATGGCCTGGTCAATGGCGGAGCAGGCGTCGGGGCGCGCGCGAAGCTCGGGTGTCAGATACTTGGTGTCCAGCAATCGCCGCCGCTCTTTGGACTGGGCGGAGCCAAGGACGCCTGGCAAATCGTCGACATCGAAGTAGGCCTCTCCGGTCAGGACGAAGAAGATGACCGCCCCCAGACTGAAGATGTCCGAACAGAAGCCGACGTCGCCCAGACTGGGCACCGCTTGCTCGGGAGCGATGTAGCCGGGCGTCCCCACGGTCATACCGGCGAAGGTGACGGCCATGCCATGGGGACGAGCAATGCCGAAGTCGCTGAGCTTGAAGAGCTCGCTCGTTCCGGTGCCGCAGCAGAGCACGTTGTTCGGATTGAGGTCACGATGCACAACGTCGACGGCGTGTACCTCGGTCAACCCCCTGGCGACGTGCTCGATCACACGTCCTGAGCGCTCGACCCCGAACGCGTGTCCGGTCTCCTGCACGGAGTGGCGGACTCGCTGCGCCAGTGTCGTTCCTTGGATCCCCCCATGCACGTATTCCACCGCGAGCCAAGGTAGACTGACGATTCGGTTCAGATGCCGAACCTGGGTCGTGCCAGCCTCGATGAGTCGCACCACGAACGGTGATGGGGGCACGCGCTCGTTGAGCCTTCCCAACGCCACGGCTTCCTTGCGAACCAGGGTCGACGCGACCTCACCTGACCGCGATGCCAGCCGCGGAGAGATGACCTTGACCACTGCGGGGGACTGGCCGTCCGGAGCTGACCGTGTGCACAGGCAAGCCACCGCGGTTCCCCCTTCGCCCAAGATGCGCTCGACGCGGTAGCTTACCGGGTGGTATTCCGACCCAATGACCGCCCCGATGTGCGGAAAACGTTTGCCTGGTTGCTCCGTCACCCAACGTCCCCTTTTGGGTCACGGAAACGCCACCGACTAGCTGCCCGAAACCCGACCCTTCACCCGATGGCAGAGCATGATACCTTAGGCGGTCGGGATGGTCGATGAGCGCACCGTTCTAGTCCTAGCGCAGCTGCCACGGGAGGAGCGTCATGCGCTGATGGCGGAGACCGCCGCTGCGGCGTTCGAGCAGCATCCGGTCGAGTCCCTGGGCGCGGCTGTCCTGTCACTGGCCACCCGCCCACCCGCCGCCGTACTCGTCGACTTGGAGTTGCCCGAGGCGCAGGAGCTGTGCGTCAAGGTGCGGACGAAGCGTCGGTCGGTCGACGTCGCGCTCTTTGGCATGGCGCGAGAGGTCACCGCCGATACGTTCGCGGAAGCGCTGCGCTGGGGAGTCGATGACGTCACCTCCCTTCGAACTGAGGGAGCCCTCGCCAGCCGCCTGATCGCTCTGCCCGAAGATCTCGCCAACCCTCCGGTCGCTCGCGGCGATGCCGTGGTGGCCACTGGGGACGATGGCGAGTTCATCATCGGTCGCATGCTGACCAACGCCGGCTACGAGGTCGAGTACGCGCGCGACCCGATCACCCTGCAGCAGCTGGCCAGCCTGGAGCGGATGCGGCTGGTCGTGACGACGCCTCGGGTCGGAAACTTTTCGGACTTGATCCAGGCGGCACGACGGCGTGGGGGCGACGCGACGTGGATCGTGATTTCCGCACCCGACGATGTTGCCATCGTGGAGCGCGCCCTCACCGGGGTGCCCAGGGCGGGCGTCGTGAGCCGCGCCGATCCGTTCGAGCACATCCTCTTCGCGTCGAACGAGCTGGCTGGGTCCGCCGCCGATGCGCGCCGCGAGCGGCGCGTCCTGCACGGAGCTCTCGTCCGCTTTGGCTCGAGCCCGGACGGCCCATTCGACCACGGGTACACCTACAACGTCAGTCCTGGAGGTCTCTACGTTCGCACCCTCGCCCCCCCCAAGGAGGACGAGATCCACGTGCAGGTGGTGGCGCCAAACAGCAACGAACCGCTTCACCTGATCGGCAAGGTCGCCTGGCGACGCGGGTTCGCACGGCTTGGAACGGCTACGGCCCCCCCTGGATTCGGACTACAGATCGCGGGTGGCGACGAGGCCCACCGCGCCGCCTGGGCCCGTGGGTGCACCCAGCTGCTGGTCGCCCGCCGTGCCCCGCAGAAGCCACCGCGGCCTCCCGGCAAGGGCGCAGCACCGCCCCCGCAGGCCCGGCCCGAGGCCACCGAAGAAGTCCCACGGATTTCGCAGATCGAAGAGCTGGACGATGCCTTCCTCGATTCGGTCCAACCCGATTCGATTCGGATGATCGAGGAAGCCGCGGCCCGATCCGAGGCTGCATCAGCCGAGCCAACAATCCCCAGGGCGCCGGCCGTGCCTCGACTGAGCCCGGCGGAGACCCCTCCCCAGGCAGCAATCGCGGGGTCAGCCCCCCAGCGGAACGCACCAACCGCTGGACCCGGGGACACTGACGCTGCAACATCTCCAAGAAGCTCGGCAGCGCTGGGGCCGGCGTCGGCCAGCACAGCGGAAGCCAGCGCCGCCGTCGCCGCCCCGACTGGTCCGGCTCAGGTACCGCTCCAGCAACCCGACCGCGCCGTGCAGGAGCTCAAATCACCGGCGGTGGCACCTGCTGCCCAGCCCGCGCCAAGCCCCCGGAAGGAGTCGGCGCCAACGGTAGCGGAGGCCCCACGCCCGAAACACGCGGGGCCGGGTGCAGATACTCGCCAGGCAGACCGTCCGGGGCCGAGCGCTGCCCAAGTCTCGCCTCCGGCAGCGCAGTCACCCAGACGAACTGGGTGTTCGATCGCCATCGGACTCGCGGTGGGGTCAGGCCTGGCACTGCTCACCGTCATCGGCATCGTCGTCGTTGGGAAACCGTGGGGGACCGGAGCAACCAACTCAACACAAGTCACCACTCGACCTGGCGACCTACCCACGACGCCTCCGCCCTCGGCGACCAGCCACGACCTCAAGCCCCCTGTTCCCGCCCCCCCCGACACCAGCAAGGATGGCCCGGAGATCGCCGACGCGGGGGACGACGAAACGAAGGGCGACGACGCAGGCGTCCCCGAAGATGCTGACAGTCCGGAGGATGTGGAGTCGGGCGACGATGCAGATACCCGCGACGAGACCGAGGCGGGTCCAGACGCCACCTCGGAGTCGCCGGAGGCTCCCGCATCCGCCGAGCCCCCCCCGGAACCCGACGTGACCGAGGTGCCCGAGGGCGAGTTGAATCACTACGAGGCCTATTTCTGGGTGGATTCCTCGGCCAGCACGCACGTGTTCTCGAACGGTATCGACGTCGGTCCCACCAACGCGAAGAACAAGGTGCGCTGCGGACTTCGCAATGTCCGGCTCGGGGATGCCCCCGGGAAGTGGCGCTCGGAAGGGCGTACCGTGCAGATCGAGTGCGCCAAGCACAACCGGGTCCGCGTCGAACCCACCCAGTAGGACGCGACGAGCGCGCCACGCATTCCGCGCCCAGCGATCCGTCCTGGTAGCGCCAGCCGGACCGCCACGCCCGGCGAGGTCCGAGATCGATTCTCGGCAGTTGCGTGCCGTGCGGATGCGGCCTATTGTTCCATGAGCAGAAACGCTGTTCCATATAGAGGAACAAGATCATGGCTGGACTCTCCACCGTCGGACGCGCCCTTGACGTCCTGTTCCATCTCCACGCCGTGGGGGAAAGCCGAGGCGTCACTGACATCGGCCGCGCGCTGGACCTCCCCAAGGCCACAACACACCGTCTCCTGCGCAGCTTGCGCCAGCGTGCGCTCGTCGAGCAAGACGCACGGGGTCGCTATCGCCTCGGCATCGGACTGGTCGCGCTGGGTCTGGGTGCGCTGGAGGGGGAGCCGCTCACAGCCCTCGCACGGCCAGAGCTCGAGACAACCGCGCTCGCCCTCGGCGAAACCACGTTTCTGGTGGCCGCGCGAAACGGTGCTCTCACGGTACTCGACAAGGCGGAGAGCGCGGGATTCCTCCGGGCATCTCCCCGCATCGGCTCGATCGTGCCTGTGCACGCCACCGCCGTGGGCAAGGTCTACCTGGCGTTTGCCCCCACCCTGGTCACAACCGGCACCCTGGACCGGTTCACGCCACGAACTGCCACCACCGAAGGTCGTCTGGCGCGCGCCGTGGAAACGACACGCTCTCGAGGATTCGGGACGAACGACGAAGAGTGGATCGCAGGTCTCTCGGTGGTCGCCGCACCGATCCAGGTTCACGGCCAAGTGCGTGGAGCTATCGCGATCGCGGGCTCCACGGTGCACGTGAACGCCCTGGGGATCGAGCGAGTTGGGCACGAGTGCAGGACCGTCGCCATGCGCATTGGCAAGCTGCTGGGAGGGAGGCCGTCATGAAGATCTGGCTCGATGGGGAGCTACGTGATCCGAACCAGGCGGCAGTCAGCGTGCTGGATCACGGGCTGCTCTACGGCGATGGTGTGTTCGAGGGGCTGCGAGTGTTCAACGGTCGAGTCTTCTCGCTGGAGCGACACTTGGAGCGACTGGCGGTCGGACTGAAAGCCCTGGCGCTGCCGGTCCCCCTTGCGGTGGCTCGCGAAGCAGTGCTCGCGACCGCGCGCGCCCACGGACAGCGCGAGGCCTACCTGCGCCTCGTCATCACGCGCGGCAAAGGGCCGCTCGGAGTGGACCCGACGACCTGCGATCGACCCACGGTCTTCTGCATCGCAGCCCCCCTGGCCCTCTACCCACTTGAGCTGCGCGAGGTTGGATTGACGCTCGTCACGGCATCGCTGCGCCGCCCCCCACCCGACGTTCTAGACCCGCGCGTGAAGAGCCTCAACTACCTCAACAACGCCCTGGCCAAGCTGGAGGCACGCCAGCGCGGAGCGGACGACGCGCTACTGTTGAACAGCGCGGGGAACATCGCCGAGGCGGCCGTTGCCAACCTGTTCGTGACCCGTGACGGCGAACTGCTCACCCCACCTTGCAGCGACGGCGCCCTCGAAGGGATCACTCGGCGGACGGTTCTCGAGCTCGCCCCGTCGCTGGGTGTTCCAGCGCGGGTGCACACGCTCAGCCGCTTCGATGTCCTGGCAGCCGACGAGGTGTTTCTTACTGGGAGTGGCGCGGGGCTAGTTCCCGTCCGCTCGCTCGATGACCGACCTGTCGGAAAACCGGGGCCGGGCCCACTGTTCAAGCGTCTTTTAGCTGCTTATCGGAGCTATTGCGCGGATCACGGTGAGGCATTCTAGAACAGCAAGCAGGTTGTTTGTCGTTCCAGATCAACGACCTAGAACACCGACAGGGCAGCAGGGCTAGCGGGAAGCACCTGTCTCCGGGCGCCTCGCCCCCTGCTGGGCGGTGTCTTCCGCCTCGGACAAGCTGATCGGTATTCTAGCGGTTCATTGGCGCTCATCGTGTCCTCGCTTCCCGTCGGCGAAGAGGTGTTGTAAGTCCTGGGTGAGGGAGTGGGTGACCCCAGCCGAAAGGGTGATGAATGGCAAACTTCGAGGTGATCGAGCACGAGGGGCAGAAGTTTATCCGGTGCGTCATCAACAACGAGACGGTTCGCGCGGAGGCTGGGGCGCTGCACTACTACCGCGGCAACATCGAGATGAATTCCCCTGCGCCGTCTGCCGGCGGGTTGCTCAAGGCGTTCGTCTCGGGAGAGTCTGCCTTCAAGCCGACCTACACGGGAACTGGAGAAATCTACTTCGGTCCGCCGATGTTCGGTGAGTACGTCGTGCTCCCCCTGAACGGCGAGGAGTGGATCCTCGATCAGGGAGCCTACGTGTGCAGTGACATAGGGATCGAGGTGAGCGCTCGACGCAACAAGGCGATCACGGGACTCGCTGGGGGTGAAGGACTGTTCCAGACCTCCGTCAAGGGTCAAGGCAACGTCGTGATGCAGGCTCCCGGCAAGGTGCAACGCATCGACATGCAGGGAGAACGGTTGGCAGTCGACGGGTCGTTCGCTGTCGCGCGGAGCGCGAACCTGAACTACTCGGTCCGCAAGGCCACCAAGTCGATCATTGGCTCGATGACCTCCGGTGAGGGCTGGCTCAACGTCTTCGAGGGACAGGGAACGGTGCTGCTAGCGCCGGTGCCCAACCTCTACATGAGCCTGATCAATCAGATCTCGACCTCGCTGATCCCCACCCAAGGACAGCAGAAGCAGAACCCCCTCTCGCTAGTGGCCGCCAATCCCATGGGTTGCATCATCGGCGCGGTCGTCGTGGGACTGCTCATCATGTGCTCGCTGGGCATGATGGTAATCAGCAGCGCCTTCTGATCCGGGCCAGCGCGCCGGTCCGAGATATCGCGGACCAGATCCTCCCAAGCGCCCCCTCCCGCGCGGAATTTCGTACCGGCCGGCGCGCCGACAGACGGTGGAGGGTTTTCGCCCCGCCGAGGATCGTGGTACCCGAGGGGCCCTGGCGGCCACCGGAGAACCTTCGGCCGCAGCAATGGAGGGACTTCGATGCGCATTTCGATCCTGAGCAAAGGCACGCCTATTGCCCCGCTTGCCGCGGTGGCCGTGATCGCCGCTCTCGCCCTCGGCGGCTGTGGCAAGAAAGAGGCTCCCAAAGCGGAGCCTGCGCCCAGCGCCAGCGTGAACCCCACGTCGGACGTGGAAGCCTTCCTGGCCAACGACAAGACCCCACTGACACGCGGCGTCTACGAGAAGCTGGTGCTCGACCTGACCTCTTGCGAGGTGACCGAGCGCGGCGTCCACCCCAAGTGCGCGGCGTATCAGAACCTGCGTAAAGCGCGAAACCGCAAGACCTCGCTGCGGGAGATGCGCGAAATGAATGCCGCGGTTGGCAAGAAGCTGATCGGTCACGAGCATCCAGCGGTCCGCCTCCAGGCGGCCAAGCTCCTGCAGAGTGTCTTTGGCTCCGACAAGGACGTGCAGAAGATCATCATCGAAGCCGCCAAGAAGGAGAAGGAGCCCGCCGTCCTGGCCGCGATGCTGCGAACGGTCGGTTCGAAGCACAAGACCAACGAGGACATCAAGAAGCTGCTCCTCAAGATGGCCGATAACCAGTCCGAGGTCGTGCGACGGGAGGCGATGAGCTGGTTCCTGACAAGCTTCGGCGAGGGGGTGGAGGGCACCTTCGACAAGGTGCTGGAGAAGGTGGAGAACGATCCGTCCGAGGACGTCCGTGCCTATCTCTGCAACCGTCTGTACGGCAGCTCCGACGAACGCGCGCTCGACGTCTTCAAGAAGTACCTGGAAGCGGAAGACACTCCGAAGAAGCTCTACAACGCCTGCTGGAACGGCGTCATCAACTCGTGGACCGGCTTCCCGAAGCCCCGTCAGCCCAGCAAGGCCGGCTACGAGCTGACGATGAAGATCCTCGAGGCCAAGCCCCGCACCAAGGAGCGACCGTCGTGGTCCGGGATCTCGACGCTGCGTTCTGCCAAGACCGAGTACCGGGAGACGGATCGCTTCGGCAACACATGGCTCGAGGCCGTCAAGGACTGGTACAAGAAGGATCGGCTGCTTCGCGCCCTGAAGGCCATCGCCACCGACGCGGACGCCAACTGGATGGCGCGCACCGCAGCGCTCCGCGTCATGCAGGAGCTGGGAGAGCCAAAGGCCACGTTCACCACACTGCTGGCCAAGTACAAGGACGCCAAGGTTGGCGACGACTTCCACGTCAAGCGTCAGGTAGACGATATCCTGCGCAAGATGGAGACCCGCGCCGCGCGTGGCGCCGGGTCGGCAGCACCGGGTCGCCCGAGCCGCCCTGGCGCCGCACCGGAGGCCATGGATCCAGGAAAGATGCCGGGACCGAAGGCACCCGCGCCCCCCGCCGCGCCACCCACGCCCCCGCCGGCCCCCGCCGCACCGCCGGCCCCGCCCGCGGCGCCGTGACGGAGTCCGAATTCTCGGGCGAGGCGTACGCTCGCCTCGTCCCGAGACGGGGATCCACCGGTCCACCGATTGTGAGTTGGCGAGCAGGGCAGTAGGCTGCCGCCCCGTGCTCAAGAAGATACTCCCCTGGTTGATCGCACTGCTCGCCCTCGCTGCAGCGGGCGGCGGGTACGCCTGGTACGACCAGGATCAGCGAGCCCGCGCAGAAATAGCCCTTGTCGCCGCCTGCGAAGAGCGGAGCGAAGTTCCTGCCTGCAGTGTGTTGTGCGACCGCTCGCCACCGACGGTGAGCGCGTGTCTGCGACTGGGCAAGTCGCTGAGCTCGGGCCCCTACGAGAAGCGCGACGAGGCCCGAGCGGTGCGGGTATTCGAACGGACCTGCAACGCTGGACTAGCGGAGGGCTGCGCGCGACTGGGCCGCGCGCACTACAACGGAAGTGGGACCAAGCGCGATCCCACGAAGGCGCTGGTTCATTTCAAGAGCTCTTGCGAGCGAGACGATCCCCTGGGCTGCGCGGGCTGGGGCCACATGCTGATGTTCGGCCATGGTGGTCTCAAGCGGGATCCGAAGAAGAGCATCGAGCTGTTCGAGAAGTCCTGCGAAGCAGGCGAGCAGCGTGGCTGCGCTTCACTGGCCACCGCCTACCTCAACGGCTTGGGAGTGGAGCGGGATCTGAAGAAGGCGCTCAAGATCTTCGGAGAGAGCTGCGAGGCACGCGTTGGGCGCGGATGCCTGGGCAAGGCACTCATGCTGTATGCGGGCGCGGGCGTCGAACGCAACGAGGAGCGCGCCACGCAGTTGCTGGAAGGGGCATGCGACGACGACAACCTGGATGTCTGCGCCGAGCTGGGGCTGTCATACGTCATGGGTCGCGGCACCAAGGAACAGGTGGAGAAGGGGTTGAAGCTGCTGGGGGAGGCCTGTGACCAGGCGCCCCCCTCGGGTTGCGACAAGCTCGCTGAGCTCTACGCCGCCGGGCAGGGGGTCCCCCCCGATCCGCAGAAGACGCTCCACTACCTGCGTCGCGCTTGCGACCACGATCTGCCAGAAGCTTGTTCGTCGATCGGGCTATTGAAACTGCAGGGGGCCCCGGGAGTCGAACGTGACGAGAAGACTGGCATCCAGATGATCACGCGCGCCTGTGAGGAATCCGGGAGCCCGGTCGCATGTGGACAGCTTGCCATCGTGGAGGTCCAGGGCATGGGTGGCAAGAAGCCAGACCTGAAGAGCGCAAAGCAGCGTGCGCTCGATGCCTGCGAGCGAGGATACCCACCGGCCTGCTCGGTCGCGGGGGCCCTGATTCTCGATGGTCTCGGCAACGAGCCCGACCCGAAGCAAGCCACTGAACTGTTCAAGCGCGGATGCCGTGCTGGCGACGGCGGCGGCTGCGGCTACTGGGGAGCCCAGCTACTGGAAGCGGGTAATCCCAAAGACCTCGACCGCGGCCTGGAGTTGCTCGACCAGTCGTGTCGCCAGCTGGGTTCGCCGCAGGGCTGTGCCATGTGGTCCCGCGCGCTCCTTCTGCACCCGAAGACCAGCCGCGACCAGAAGAAGCAGGGCGTCGAGCTGGCCGGAGCACTCTGCCTGCAAGGCGAGCCGCAATCGTGTCTGATGGCCGCAGCCGGCTATATCGAAGCGCGCGGCGTGGCGCGCGACCTGGAACGTGGCGCGCGATTCCTGGTCTTCGCCTGCCAGGGCGGATTCGCGCCAGCCTGCGAGCTGCAGAAGCGCATGCCGCCGCCGATGATCGACCGCCTGGAGAAAGAGTTCGCGGAAAGCCAGGCGAAGGCCATCGCCCAGGCGCAGGGCAGCGCGTCAGCAGCGCCCGCGCCAACGCTCAAACCGCCAGGGATGTCACTCCTGCCCACCCCCCAATAGGGCAGCGTAATTTGGCCGGCCCAGGAGCCGTCTGTTAGCGCTGATGGCACCTTGGTTTCCCACGTATCCGAGCCGCCACCCAGCCCCCTGCCACCAGCCGTTCACCAACGGTACCTCCCCCTGCAGCTGATCGGACAGGGCGCCGCCACCCGCGTCTACCGAGCCTACGACACCCAGACCGGGCGCGACGTCGCGGTCCAGTTGCTCAGAGACGCGCCGGAGCTGGCTCCGGTGCGACGCCGGTTCGTCAGGGCGGCTCGCGCCGCGATGCAGATCTCCCACCCTGCTGTGGTCAGCTACTTCGAGACCGGGAAGACCGAGACGGACACCCCATACCTCGTCATGGAGCTGCTCCGGGGCGAAACGCTCGGTGAATACCTGGCCCGCGAGCGGCAGCTCGAGCCCGGTCTCGCCGTGCGTCTCTTTCTCGACGCCGCCGCCGGACTCGGGGCCATCCATCGTCGGGGCCTCGTGCACCGCGATATCAAGCCCGACAACCTGTTTCTGATCGGGCCCAAGAACGCGCCGCATCGTCTGAAGGTGCTCGACTTTGGCCTGGCACAGCTGGTCCGCGATAGCCAACGGACTCCGCAGCCTCTGGTCGTGGGAACCACCGAGTACATGCCCCCCGAGCAGATTGTCTGCGATCCGGTCGACGCGCGGAGCGATGTGTACGCGCTCGGCGCGGTGATGTTCAGGGCCCTGACCGGGGAACTGCCCTTCGCGGAGCAATCGCACCGGAGCATCATGGCTCACCATCTCATCACTCCCGTCCCGCCCCCGTCGTGGTTGGTGGATGGTCTGCCCCCTGGGCTCCAAACGGTGGTTCTGCGCGCGCTCCGCAAACACCCGGACAATCGCTTCGCGACCATGAACGTGCTGCAGGTTGCCCTCGAGCAGATCGCCGAGGGCAACGGGGATCTGCTTCGGGAACCACCGCTCGTCCACGACCCCGACCGGTATGTGCCCCAGTGCAAGCACGCATCCGAGGCGTTCCGTGCCTTCGGGGTGCTCGCCGCGTAGCGCCACCGCACCGATCGGGCAGCCGATCGCGCCGGTCCATCTCCCAGTCGATCGGGCAGCCGATCGCGCCGGTCCATCTCTCAGTCGATTGGGCCGGTCCATCTCTCAGTCGATCGGGCAGCCGATCCTCGCGCATACGTTTGGCCCACCCGCGAACAGCAAGCTAATGGCGGAAGTTCCCCATTCGGTCTTCTTCCTACTCGCAGTCCCGTGAACGTCGTCTCCTTCAACGAGCTCACAGCTCGGCGTCTGGCGGAACCCACCCCGCACCTGACCCTTCGCGTCGAACCGGTTCTCGTCAACTCCGGCGACCCGTTCGAGCCTGAGTTCCACGAGATCGAGGTCCCGGTCATCGAACTAGGATTCTGCTACGGCAACGTGCAGGTCGGCGCGAGCGACGATCGGGAGCAGCTGATCGTTTCCTGCGGCGGAGAGCGCCACCCGATCGAGCGGAACCAGGCGGCCGAGGCGCGTGCCCGACGCCTCCTCGAGGGGTTCGGGGCCATCGAGCTCGGTTGTCTGGACAGCTACGAGCCCGCCTTCGGGTCAACGGCGGACTACGTGGTGAGCGTCGACGACGACGTCAACGGCTACTGCATGTTCGGAGCGTACGCGATCCCTCAGCTGCGCAGCCTGGGATGGCAGGTGACCGTCGCCGACGACTACCCGTATCGCGTGGTCGAGAGCGCCGGATCGTGGTTCGCGTCGCTGACGCCGGCCGACGAGGACCCGGACTGGTTCAGCCTGGAGCTGGGCGTCGAGATCGAAGGACGCCGCACGAGCCTGCTCCCCGCCCTCGTGGAAATGCTGGAGAGCTGCCCCGATCTGACCAGTCTGGAAAGCTTGATCCGTCGCGCTCGGCGCGGCGTGGCACTACCCGCCGGCGACGGTCGCTACCTGGTCGTTCCGGGGGAGCGACTGCGGGGGATCCTGCTCGTGTTGCGTGAGCTCTGCGACGGCAGCGGCGCCCCTCGCGAGCTGCCCAGCCTCGACGCCGACGACGGCCTCCCGCTATATCGCGGTCAGGCTCCCGCGATGGCCCATCTGGATGCCGTCTTCGCGGGCTCGCCGGACACCCTCACGTGGGAGGGTGCCACCGAGGTTCGGGACGAAGGCGAGGCGCTGGTCGCCCACCTCGGCAACCGGAACCTACCGATGCCGCGCGGCCTGCGCGCCACCCTCCGGTCCTACCAGATCCAGGGGGTATCCTGGATGCAGAGCCTGCGTTCGCTCGACGTGGGAGGGGTCCTGGCGGACGACATGGGGCTCGGCAAGACGCTCCAGACAATCGCCCACCTATTGACCGAGAAGGAGCAAGGACGACGCGACCGCCCTTCACTCGTGATCGCACCCACCAGTCTGGTGGGTAACTGGCAGCGCGAACTCGCCCGCTTCGCCCCGCAGCTGCGCGTCGTTGTCCTGCACGGAGCGAAACGCAAGCAGGTAGTGGACCGAATCATCAGCGCCGACGTGGTCCTCACGACCTACCCCGTGGTGGTCCGCGACGAAGAGCTGCTGACTAGCCGCCCGTGGCACCTGCTAATCCTGGACGAGGCGCAAGCCATCAAGAACGCACGCAGCCTGGCGCACCGCACGGTCCGACAGATCGAAGCGCGACACCGCCTCTGTCTGACAGGCACTCCCATCGAAAACAACCTGACAGAACTCTGGTCGTTGTTCGACTTCCTGATGCCCGGTCTTCTGGGCAGCGCGGAGACGTTCAAGACCCGTTTTCGACACCCGATCGAGGTCGAGGGAAACGAGGAGCGTCTCCAGCTTCTGCGGCAGCGAGTGAGCCCCTTCATTCTCCGCCGGATGAAGAACGAGGTGGTGCAGGAGCTGCCCCCAAAGACCGAGCTCGTCAAACCGGTCGAGCTGAGTGATCGTCAGCGCGAGCTCTACGAGAGCATCCGCATCGCCGCCCACAGCGAGGTCCGAAAGGTGATCCGGAACAAGGGTCTGGCCGCCTCGACGGTCCCGGTCCTCGACGCACTGATGAAGCTCCGACAGGTCTGCTGCGATCCTCGACTGGTGCCCGTTGACGCGGCGCGGAAGGTGAAGGAATCCGCCAAGCTGGCTGCCCTGCTCGAGCTGGTCGAACACCAGGTGGCGGAAGAGCGCGGAGTCCTGGTCTTCTCCCAGTTCACCAGCATGCTGGCGCTGATCGCCGAGCAGCTGAAGCGGCGCGCCATCGACTACGTGTCGCTCACGGGCTCGACCACCGACCGCCAGCTGCCGGTGGATCGCTTCCAGCGGGGTGAAGCTGACGTCTTTCTCATCAGCCTGAAGGCCGGAGGAACGGGGCTCAACCTGACCCGTGCCGAGACCGTGATCCACTACGACCCGTGGTGGAACCCGGCCGCCCAGGCCCAGGCCACCGATCGTGCGTATCGGATCGGGCAGCAGAATCCGGTGTTCGTCTACAACCTGATCGTGGCCGGAAGCGTCGAGGAGAGAATGCTGACGTTGCAGGACCGCAAGCGGCAGCTGGCCAGCGGGATCCTGGCGGGCGGTGGACGCCCGACCAAGCTGGAGCTCGCCGACGTCGAGAATCTTTTCGCGCCGCTCGACTGAATCGGCAAGACGCCCCCCCCCGACCTACCCGAGGGACGCGCGCGAGTTCGGCGGTCAGGGTCGCGGCTGGCGAAAACACCAGATGGCGTCGCCGTTCTTGCCAGGAGCGGCAGCGACCATCTCCCACCCCCGAGCCCCCGCCCCGTTGGCCATGTCATTGAGCTCGTCGATGTCATCGCGTTCGAAGCAGAAGTAGGCCCAGCGCTGCTCGACGACCGCGCCCGCGCTGGCCGGGGGAAACACCAGATCGGTCGAGCCCGCCAAGCACCCGACGATGAAGGCCAACGAGAGAGACAGCCCGAGCAGTAAACCACGCATGTCCATTTGGTTAGCTGACGACCGGCTGCGGGTCCATGCGTGATATAGTGTCGGCGCCTTGGATGGCTCCACCTCACGAGCAACCGACGCTCGCTACCGGATCATAGACTTGCTCGCCACAGGGGGGATGGCGGAGGTCTACCGCGCCGATGCCCATGGCCTAGGCGGCTTCACGAAGCGTGTTGCGATCAAGCGTGTCAAGCCCGAGCTAGTCAGCGACCGCAAGTTCGTCGAGATGTTCCTCGACGAGGCGCTGCTCGGGGCGCGCCTGAACCACAGCAACTGCGTCCACGTCTTCGACGTCAGCCAGGCGCGCGACCCTGCAACGGGAGAGCAACGCTACTTTCTGGTGATGGAGTACGTGGATGGCGCCACCCTGCGCCACCTGACGAAGTGGGTGGGCAGCACCGGGGAACGCTTCGATGTCGGCGTGGCAGTGTACGTGGCCATGGAGATGCTCAAGGGACTCGAGTACGCGCACTCGCTGACCGACGAGAAGGGGCGCCCTCTCGGTATCGTGCACCGTGACGTGTCGCCCGCCAACGTCCTCATCACGAGACATGGCGAGGTGAAGCTTGCCGACTTTGGTCTCGCCAAGGCGGCGACCCAGATGAGCCAGAGCGGCGCCGAGGTGATCAAGGGCAAGTTCAGCTACCTCGCCCCGGAGGCAGTCCGCCAGCAGCCACTCGACGGCCGCGCGGACCTCTTCGCCACAGGCGCCATCCTCTGGGAACTACTAGCAGGACACAAGCTGTTCCAGGGGGAAAACCCAAGCCAGACCATCGCCCTCGTCGAGCGGGCAGCGGTACCGTCGCTCTGCGAGCGGCACCCAGAGGTGGACGCGCAGCTCGACGCGATCGTCCGACGCGCCCTCGCCCGAGAACGCGAGGCTCGCTACCCCCGGGCACGGGAGCTGGTGCGCGCGCTCGGCGAGTGGCTGGCGTCGCGTCAGCGCAGCGTTTGCGCACTGGACGTGGCAGAGCTCGTGCAAAGCTACCGCGAGCGTCGCTCCCAGTCGAGCGGCCTGCTCGCCATCGACGCCGCCCTCAACGAGGTTCAGGCCCAGCTCGAGCACCTGGACCACATCCACGACGAGACGCCCAACTGGGCCGAGGAGCTCCCGAGCTTCCAGCATCGCCCCAGCGACCCCAACCACCTGCCATCACTCCGCGTACCTAGCTTCTCGCCGAGCCCCCTCGATGCGGACGAGATCGATCGCGCCGAGGCAGCCCGGCGCGCCGCGGAGACGCAGGTGTTGCGTCTCTGGATAGCTCTCACCCTCGTCAGCCTGGCCCTGCTGGCTTCCTTCGCGTACTTCGGGCTGAGCGCCGCCAGCTAAGCCCCACCGACCGGGAGCGGCGACGCGCCGGCCCCGGCCCGTGGTCGGAGCCTGGCGAACGGGAGGATCAATCCACTACTCGAGGGTGATCGCGTAGGTGACCTCGCCAGTGTGCTCGGCGTCACCGGTGATGGTCGCCTGGATCTCCATCGTACGCTCGGCATCGACGGGGTGGATGCCAAAGCACACCCCAAAGAAGGTGGAGCCCACCCAGTTGTTGAGCGAAATCGAGGTCAGGTCGACTGTGCCCGAGTCCAGCGTTGCGTGGTCGATGAAGGCGCCCCCGGTGGCATCCGAAAGCTCCTTCAGGTTGTAGTAGGGGTCGTCACCGAAGTCCCTCGCCACCACGTGAGCGACGGCGGTGCCATCGAGGGTGGCGAGGAGGGAGTCGACCTCGGGCGGAACGAAGTGCGCGTCCCAGGCGATCCCGTCCCTTTCGCCGGAAGCCACGGTGTGGGCCGGATTGTCCCCGATGACGACGAATACCCGGGCCGCGCTCTCGCGCCAGGTCAGGTTCTCGATCGCGTACTGCAGTGCGCCGAGCGTGTTCTCGGGCTCGTCGCCACCCCCCACGCCAAGATCGTCAGAAGCCTGCATCTCTGCCAGGAACGCTCGGAACTTCGCGAGCCCAGAGAGATCGATATAGGGGCGGGACTGAGAGTCGAGACTACTTGCAGTGAACTCTGCCTGCCCCTCCGTGAATCCCTCTTCCCCTTCCGACAGCGTCGAGAACTCGTCGCCATAGGTGACCATGGAAAACTGAGCGTCGATCCCCCGCTCAGCCACACTGCTAGCAAAATCACGAATACTGTCGGCAATCCCGTTGACCGACCCCGCCATGCTACCCGTCGTGTCGTTGATGAAGACCACATCGACCGGGGCCACGACCGTATCGCCGGTGGGATTGATATCGCACTCCACCGCATCACCGTCGATGGTCACCGCGAAGCCGACCTGGTCGGGGGCAACCGGACGGGTGGGGTCCTCGGGATCCTTGATCGAAGAGAGCACCAGCGCGAGGCGCCCCTCGGCTATCCCGAGCCGCCCGCTGAGCTGGATTTCGCCGGACTGGGCCGACTCGTTGACGGTGACGGAGGTGAAGCTGAAGGTGGACCCTCCCTCCCCTCCCGCCCCTCCCGCATTCCCCTCGCCCCCATTTCCAGCGGCACTCACCTCACCGCCATTCCCGGCTGCGCTCAGCTGACCACCGGTGTTCCCCCCGGAGGAAGCACCGCCCCGTTCCCCAGCGCCGCCAGTATCGGCGCTGCGACCCCCGGTCGCGCGGGTTCCCCCTGCGTTGCTGGTCCCACCCAGCCCCTCGTCGTCTCCGACATCGTTGACGACGAGGCACCCCGCGGCGGACGTGGAGGCAAACAGCGCGATGAGGCCAAGGTTGCGGAAAAGCTGAGTGTTCGTCATCGGCGTGATCTCTCTGGTGGCGCGGAGTGCAGTGGGAAGCGAGGCAAGGCGTGCCGTGGCCAGCCCATGGCGACCTGCGCCTCGCGGTCGGATGGTACGCCGGCATCATACGGACCCGGCGACGAAAATCTTCTCCCCCCTGGTCCGGATGTGGCACCACAAACAACGCCCAGCAGACTCCGAGACCGGCGCGTCCCGTTGCCAGAGGTCCCTGTGACCCACGTTCCGAACCGCCAACCGGCTGGACGTGGTCGATCGTCCCTCCCCGCGGGCAGACGGCGGGTTGGGGTCAGCGTCAGAAGCGGCCCGACACGGTCACCGCGCCCGCCTCGGGGGAAGGAGCAACAACTCCCACCCAGACACCTCCCGCTGCGGCCGCCCGCTCGGCGACTCGCGACGAGCGTCGAGACCACAGCCACGCTCCGCCCAGCCCCGCCAGCCCAACCCCGCTAGCCGCAAAGCTGATCCGTTGCCAGGAGCGCGCGCGCTGGCGAGCCGCACCATGCACGTCCAGCTGCCAGCAGGCGCGTTCGACGTCGACGGTTCGCGGGTCCGTGCAGCTGTTCTCCGCCACACCCGCCGCCGCCAGGGTGGAGCGCCCTTCCGCAACCCTCCGCGAGGCTCGCGCCCGTGCTGCCGTGAAGGTCAAACCTGCCCCAGCCGCCACCACCGACGCCACTCCGGTCGCTAGCACACCGCCGGGAACGCGCCGAGCCTCGGTCTGCACGCGAGCGGCGGGAGCGTGGAGTTCGCGGGGCGGCGGGAGTGGGTCGAGCACGGCGCGCAATGTGCGCTGCTCAGCTTCGCGAAGCTCGATCTGACGTCGGGTAGCAACAAAGCCCGGCGCCACGATCTCCAGCCGGTGCGAGCCGGGATCGAGCGCGAAGGGTTCGCCAAGCGGGCGGCGCTTCCCGTCGACCTTCAGGATCGCGTCCGGAGCTGCCACGACGATGGTGACCCGCGGCAGCCGCGAGTCGATGCGGTCGAGAGCGGGACCGAGCAGCACAGCAACATCCGTGGCGGGCTCGATCTCGTTCAGCGCGGCCGCGCGACGGTAGTTCGCCAGCGCGCTCAGGAGGGCCCCCTGGTTCTCCTGACAGTGGGCAAGATGGAACCGAACCCCAGCGGTCTCGCGAACGGCAAGCACCTCGCGCAGCCGTTCGCTGGCCGCTTCCCATTGCTCGCGAGCCTCGAGCGCCACCGCCTCTGCAAACCGCTGGCGAGCCAGCTCCAGTCGCGGGTCCTCCACCGGAGACCGATCCGCGACAGCGGGCTTCGTCTGCGCCAGCCCGCTCCCCGCCAGCGCCGTCAGCAGCGCCCCGACCCGCAGCAAGAGTGAACCCGTTCTCGACCTCGGAGCCCCCGCACCGAGCCATCGCGCCAGTGCCCCCCCCATGTCAGTGCCCCTGCTCGGGAGCGCACCAGGTCGCGCTCGACCGTGCCACGCCCAGCCGGCCCTCGTCCGTCCGGACCACCAGCGCTCCGTTCGGGCCCGCGCTGGCGGCCGAGCTGGCATTGGCGCTGGCAGTCCCCAGGGCGAAAGTCTCACCGGGTCGGCAGTCGTCCGCGACCAGGACCGCGGTGATGCTCGACGCCTCGTCCGGGCCGACGTCGCTCGTCACCGCCAAGACCCCGGTGGCGGCGCTCGTCAGGTCGAGCAGCTCCTTGTAGGTTGGGCTGACCCATCGGTGGCGGCACAGCTCCTGTCCGTCAGTTCCCACCTTCACCAGCGGTCCCACCGCTGCCGTCGGCGCGAGGGTGAATGCGGCACCAGACGCGACGACGCGGTAGGCTTGCCCCGACATTGGGAGCGGCAGGAACCTCTCTGGATCGACCAGTTCCTCGAGACTTTGACCCGTGGAGAACCACGCCTCGTCGTATGCGCCATCGGCGTCGCTGTCCCGCGTCCACGCGACCCCCAGGGTGGACCCCAGAATCGCCATGCTGGGCTCGGCCCCTGCCGCTTTGTCCAGCAACTGCGCTTCTACGACCTCCCCAGCAACCACCCGCGTGATGGCGATGGAAGCCGGCTCTCCCGTTCCCTGTTGGGTGCTGGCAACGTACCAGGCACCATCGTCACCAACTAGCGACACGTGCGTCGTCCCGTACTGAAGCACGCCCCCCACATCGACGACGTCACCCGCGAGGGTGCCGCTGACCGCGTCGACCACCTGCAGTCGGACGGACCGCGGCCCCAACCCGTCCGACCACACCACAGCAACCTGAGCTCGGCTGCTGGCCACCGCCACCGGGCCTCGGGAGGAGACCTGCGAAAGCTCAAGCGGCTCACCCCTTGCGGTGCCGTCGGCCTCGACCCAGTAGAGGCGGGCTCCCGCCTCGCTGCTATCAGCCGCGCGCCATAGCACGGCATGCCCGTGGACTTCTTCGACGTAGGTAACACCAACCTCTCCTCCGGGTGGGAGCTGGGTCACCAGATCCTCGAACGCGGAGAACGCGAAAGCCAGCCCCGCATCAGGGTCCTCCCGGTCCACCCGGCCATCGCAGTCGTCATCCCTTCCGTTACACAGCTCGACCGTCGCCTCGCAGCCGGACGGCGCGTCGCCAGCCTCAGCGCCCGCCGCACCAGCGCCGCGACGCCTCCCCCCTTCCGACCGAGCACCCAGCGGACCGACTCCGCCACGACCTGGCGGAGCCACACCTCCGGCTCCACCGCTGTAAAGGGTCGGGCCCCGTCCACCACCCGTGGTCGAGCGACCGCCAGCGGCAGCGACTCCCGCTGTGTCCAGTCCCAGCTGGCCCGCCGCTCCGCCCGCTCCGCCCCCACCAGAAGAGGGAAGTACGACGCCACCGATGCCACCCTGAGGGAGAGTCTCCCGAGCTCGTCCAGCTGCGGCCGCGCTCGTGACAGGGTCCGTCTCGACGACCGCAGCTCCGCCCTCGCTCTGCAGCTGGCTGCGGAACGAGGGCTGGCCGCAGGCGACAGCGACGACACACAGTGCCGCCGTGGCTGCGTTGGTTCTCATCTGGGGGTTCCTTTCTTCAGGTCACGAGGGCGCTCACCGCCGGCCCCTCAACCCCTGTTCGACCAGCGAGCAGTTCCGTTGCGTGAAAAGTTCCTGAGCGGCTTCCCGGTCCCCCAAAGCACTCTGCACTTCGCCCCCCCCCGCAGCGAAAGACCAGGATTCAGAACCGCCCCGCCACGGAAAGCCAGGCCGCCCCCTGGTCGCCCCGCACCCCAACGGCGACCGAGCCCCCGGGTTCCGCCTTCGGTCGCGGCCAGATCGCCACTGCAACGAGAGTGGTCACCGTGAGCACGCCACCGGCGACATATCCACCGATCGCGACCTGCTGGTTCCGACTCCGCTGGTCCAGGTTGTCACTGAGGTCGGCACACGCAGCGGCCGACGGCTGCTCCGCACACCCCCCAGCGCCCACGGTGTCCACAGCGACTTGGCGCAACTCCGCGGCGTCGCGATCCCGCTGGGCGGCGCGGACCGATGACACCACCCCGACACCGTAGCCCAAGGCGGCCAGGACGCCCCCCGTCAGCGCCACTGCAGCGCGTGTTCGCCGCACCGACGAGGCGCCGGAAGACTCGCGTGGCAACGGTTCCCCCACGGGCTCGACAGAAGGACCGCCACCAGGCGCTGGTTCCTGCTCCAGGCGCAGCTGGACTGCGAGCGATTCTCCAGCAGCAACCACGGCGACGCGCTCAACCGACAGGTAGCCATCAGCGGTCGCGCGGAGCACATGGCGCCCCGGAGCCACGAACAGCCCGGTCTGCAGATAGACCGGATCGACCGACTCACCGTCAAGCGTCAGGGCGGCTCCCTCGGGCTGCAGCTCCGCTGCGATCAGTCCCACTTCAGCTCTCACTTCGGCGAGAGCGTGTTCGAGAGCACTGCGCTGCTCGCGCGACGTGCTTGGTAGCAGATTGGCAAGTGCATAGGCGAAATGCCGCGCCGCCTGGTCGGGGAGACCGAGCTCGAGCTCCGTCTGCCCGAGATTCGCCGCAACGTCGGGACTCTTGCGCAACTTCCAGGCCGCCCGGTACTTTCGGTGGGCGTCCTTGATCCGCCCCGCATTGAAGTCCTCTCGTCCCTCGCGGAACAGGCGGTTGGCCTCGTCGACTTCGATGGGAGAGCTCCCGACCGGAGGCTGGGCACTACCCGGCAGCGCGGTCAGAGAAACGACGGCGAAACTAGCCCACGTCGCCAGGAGAAGTCGCTGATTGGCCAAGCGGTACATGACTCAGTAAATAGCGCGAGGACGGCTTGGAGCCGTGATCGAAGACACCGGAGGCGGGAACGAGTGACGCGAAGAGGACAGGCTCGGCGCCCGAATCGCACGCACCGTCACCGAAGGAGCCGGTGCGATCTGGGGCCCCCCCGACAGAATCGGCTCCGCTGACTCGATCGGGGTCAAACCCGTTGTCCGCCGGACCGCGCTCCCCACCGGCGCGGGCGTCAGCGCCGGCGCCACGTGGGAAGCTTTCGGCGCAACCGGCATCGATCGGCTGCTACGTCCCACGATCACGGCCGCCCAGACGATAAAGACCCCGAGCACGGCGCCGCCGATAACGATCGCCGCAGAGAGCCCGCGATGACGTGTGGCGACCAGCGACGGCGGGGGTCCGGGAGCGTGTCGGACCTCGAGCGTCCGAGCGCTCTGAATCGCTTCCAGCTCCTCGCCAGTGATCCGCGACTCCGGGCGCGGTGTGTGCCCCGGCTCCGACCCGGCGTCGAGACCCGAGAGCCGTAGCTCGAGCTCGCTCGGCGACAGAGTGGCTGCATCGCGGGGAACTAGCAGCGGAGGCTGCGTGATGGCCTCCCGCCAGGCCGCATCCGGGGCGCCGACTGGGGGAAGCCGCAGCGTGACCGCGTCCCCCGACTCGTCGACATCGGCCTGGGCCAGCATGTCCCCCGGCTCGTCCCGCGCCTTCCAGAGTTGCCCGGGCCGATCGGTCGGCACCTCTTGGCTGTCGGCCACCTGGGGAGTGCGAGGCAGTCGGATGGTGGGCTCCTGACGGGCTAGAGGGTCCGACTGGATCTGGACCGTCTCGACCTCCATGGTCGCAACCTTCGTCCGCGGCGGCACCGTCTTCGGCGGCACGTAGACGCGATCCGGAGACCCCTCGGTCTCGGCCACCGGCAGCTCGACTGTCACCTCTTCGTCGCGGCCCATCCCTAGCAGGGCGGTATTAGCCGAGTCGCGAAAAGAATCCCACCCTTGGCTAGAATTCCCGTACCGCGAGAACCAGCCCCGACGTCGGCGGCAAACATTCACACCTGGCCGGGGGACCAGGCGCCTAGGGGCTCCCGAGCGGAAGTCGACGCGCTGGGGTGGCATCGACAGCCGCCCCAGCCGCAAAATCCAGGGACCCAGTGCTACCATCCGGCAGGTGAGCAGGAAGAAGCGCCAGGTTCGGGGCCGTCGTCGTCCGCCGCGCCACGACTCCGTCCGCAGGGAACCTCGGGGATTGGACCGCCCGACGAGCGCTCGGCCGCCTCCACCAGGAAGCGTCCAGCGCTCGTTGGTGGCGTACGGCTTGATGGCGATCAGCATGGCAGCCGCACTCGTCCTGATGACGGGCCTGGACCCATGGATCTGCTGGTTGCTGGGGGTCAACCTCACGGTCCTCGTTGCGTTCTCGTTCGACAAGGGGGCAGCAATCCGCAACCAATGGCGCATCCCGGAGATCGTGCTGCACACGCTGGCCGCAATCGGCGGCTCGCCGATGACCTGGGTCGCTCGCATCCTCTTCCGACACAAGACCACCAAGCAGAGCTTCGGACGCACATTGACGGTCATCACCGGAATCCAGCTGCTGGTCGGCCTCGGCGTCGGACTGTACCTGTCTCGAACATGATCGACCGGCTGCGCGCCGCCGGTCGCTGGCTCCCGCAATCGTTGCTGGTGGGCGCCGTGCTGATCGCGACCGTGCAGAGCGTCTTCTACTTCACCCGCACCGTCGACGATCTGTTCATCTCGCTGCGCTACGCCGAGCACCTCAGCAACGGTGTCGGCCTCGTCTACAATCCCGGCGAACACGTCGAGGGATTCAGCAGCCCTCTGTGGGTCCTGCTGCAGGCGGGTGCCCACCTGATCACCATCGACGGAGTATCCGCGACCAAGGCGCTGTCGGCGGTGAGCCTCACCCTGCTGGGCGGTGTCGCTCTCGCCTACGCGCGCCAGACGCTGGGCATGCCTCCGCCGCTGGCCGCCCTCGGCGTGCTCTTCCTGGCCTCCAACAGCTACCTGATGGCCTGGACCTGGCTGGGTCTGGAGACGCCTCTGTATCTCGCCCTTCTCCTCGCCTGGCCGCTCACGCTCCAGCGGTTCGCCGAGCGGCCCCGGGTCAGCCGCGGAACGCTGGCGGGCGTGGTGGGCACGGCGCTCGGCATGAGTCGCCCGGAAGCCCCCTTGTTCGTCGCTCTACTCTTCGTCGCCTCTCTGGCCCACGCTGGGGCTAACACCACCGATCGCCAGCGCCAGCGACACCAACTGGCCCTCGTCGGTGCAGCGGTGGTCGTGGCACTGGTGCTGCTGCTCCTGGCGCGCTTCGCGTACTACGATAGCTGGCTTCCACACACCTTCGATGCGAAGCGCGGTGATGGCTTCGCGTTCTCGAAGCTGACCACATCGTGGTGGCATGGAGCCCACACGACGGAAAAGCTCGCTCTTCCGCTGGGCGTCGTGGCAGGCGCTTGGCTCGCGAAGCAGCGACGACTCGAGACGCTCCTCGTCATCCTGGGCAATGCCCTCTTCGTCTGTAGCGTCCAAGAGGACTGGATGCCGAATCAGCGACACATGCTCCCCACCTGGCTCTTCGGCACCCTCGCCGGAACCGCTCTCGCGGAGCGCGGCTGGACTTGGGGGCGCGCCCGCCACGCGACGCACACCGACGTTGGACGCTGGCGCTTTCTGGCGAGCGTCGGAGCCGTCGGCGCTCTGCTACTGATGACGGGTACGGCTGCGTACCAGCTGACGATCGACAGTCGCTTCTCTCCCAAGGAATTCCGGTCACACGGGCGGAGCCAGAATTGGGTTCGTTTCAAGAGCCGCGCCAGTTGGCGCGACGCTTGGCTGATGCTGAAGCGAGTCACGCCCCCCCACATGGTCGCGCGGCCAGTGCATCAATTGGGGATGATCACCCAGCTGTTTCGCGTGCTGGAGAACGCTCCGGCGGACGAAGACTCCGAGTGGTACCTCGGTCGCGATATTGGACGAGTCGGGTACTACTCGCCCATTCGCGTCTTCGACACCGATGGACTGTTCACTCCGGCCGCGCTGACGGCACCGCTGCCAGAGCGTCGCAGTCGTGTTCGGGATACGAAGGCCGCCGCGACGCTCGCCACCAGCCTCCACCCCTTGGCGGGGGAGGTCTACGAGGGATGGCCAGCGGCCTTGGCGCCCCTCCTCCCCCCCGACCGATACCGTATCGTGGTGGGCAACGCGCGATATCCGATCGCGTTCGTCCGACGAGGAACGGCTCCAGCCCCAACCCTCGTCCTCGAACGATACGAGCGCGTGCGCGCCAAGTTGCCGCAACACTTTCACCTCTCCACGCTCTATGGTGAGTGCGTGGGGGCAGCGATCGAGAAACGATACGCCCACGTTCGGGACCAGTTCTCACCGTGAATGGCTCGATCCGAGCCGTCACCTTCACCCCCGCCTGTCAAGAGCATCTCCTCCGGGCAGCGGGGGTTTCAGTCCTGCATCTGCAGATCTGCAAAGCTACCCTCACAGGTCTCGGTCCAAGCTCGCGATTTCGTGAACTTAGCCGGAGAAGGGCTTGGCACGGTAGCTGCTGTAGTTCCTTGCGTTCGGTCCACGACCGCACCCGACTTTCATGCGTCGAATCCTTGTCGCCGATCCCAACTCCGACCTTTCCTCCTGGGTCGATGCTATTCTTCAGGCGCTGTCGGCGTCTGCTACCGTGGTCCACACCAGCGAGCAGCTGGAGTCCTCCCTGCTCGACCGAGGTCCCTTTGACCTGGTACTCACCCACGCACAGCTGGGTGGCCGCTCCGGACTGCAGGTGCTGGCCCGGATCCGGTCCATGAAGGAACGAGTGCCGTTCATCGTGGTCCTCTCGGTCCACGGTCCGTTGCTGAGAGTCATGGTGAGCGACACGAACACCCAAACATTGTCGAGTCGGATGCTGGACCGCCAGAACCTCGCCGCACTGGCCAGAGTGCTCGTCAAGGAGTCCTACAGGCCAGCCGGCTGCAACGGCGCAGCCTGACCTCGTGAGAGGCATCGGGCTTGGCCCGAACCGGAACTTGTGCGTAGGCTGGCGGGCCTCGCCCATGAAGATGTTGGGATACTGCTTGGGCGCGGCTCTGCTCGTCGCTGGAACCGCTGGCATTGGTCTCGCCGTCCCAGGACGGGATGCAGCGCCCGCAACGCCCCGTACGCCCCCCCCTGCACCGAGCGCGCGACCGTCCTCCTCACCGCCAGCCAGGGAGCCCTTGGCGGCACAGTATCCGGACCTCACGCAGACCGATCCCGGCCTCGACGTTCCGGGTAGCGGCAACTCGTACTGCGGGCCAGTGGCGGTGTCGAACTCCCTGATGTGGCTAGCGGAGGTCGGCTTTCCGAAGCTTGCCCCCCCTGGAGACACACCGCGCAAGCGGCAACTGGCGCTGGTCCGCGCGCTATCGTCACAGCGCTACATGGCGACCAGTCCGACCATGGGAACCGGTGCGTTCGGGCTCATGGAAGGGCTGGACCACTGGGTCGCCGACGCGGGATACGAGGTGGAGCGGCTCGAGTATCAAGGATGGCGCGGCCATCCCCTCCGGTTCGCAACGCACGTCAAGACGCCGCGCCTCCGCTGGCTCGCCGCTGCCCTCTCCGCGGGCGGAGTCGGCTGGATTCACGTGGGCTGGTATCGACCACCAACACGGTGGGAGCCCGCGTACCAGCGCCACGGCGGCCATTGGCTGACGGTCGTCGCCGTGCACGAGGATGGCTCGCTCACACTACACGATCCGGCTCCCTACGCCGGGGATGAGCCGGCTGCCGAACGGGTCTCCACCCACGCGATCGAGAGCGGTTGGCTCCTCGACGGACGCGACCGACTGCGCGCCGACGGACACTTTCTGCTGGGGGGCGACATGCACGTGAAACGAGACGGCGAGGCGGCCATCATCGACGGAGCGGTCACGCTGGTCCTGCGCCCGAACGCTGCAACCGGCGATCGCGAGCGCGAATAGCCAGCACCAACCCGGGACCGGGTCAATCGTCCCGGTGCACCGGCAGCACGAACCAGAAGCGGAGGCCTCCCTCCGCCAGCGCCTCCGCCTCGAGACTGCCCCCGTGGCTCTCGGCGATCGTGCGACTGATGGTCAACCCCATGCCAAGGCCCAGCTCCTTGGTGCTGAAGAACGGCGAGAACATGTTGTCGATGATGTCCGGCTCCGCCACGCCGCCGTGGTCCCGGACCGTGATCGCCACCCCCGCCGGCACCTCCTCGGTGGCAACGTCGACGAGGCGACGCTCCTCGTCGGCGTCGGTCACGGCATCGAGCGCGTTGTGAACGACGTTGAGCACGACCTGTTGCACCTGGACGGGGTCAGCACACACCAGGGGCACTTCCCCCAGTTTGAGGCGCACCGCAATCCGACGATTGCGCGCCTCCGTCGCGAGAAGCGCCAGCACATCACTCACGCAAGCATTGGCATCCACGGGCCGCTGGTGACACTCGCGCTTTGCCACCAGCCCGCGCAGCCGCCGAATGATCCCGGCAGCGCGCTCGGCCTGGGCGGCGATCTGCTCGAGATCGAGACGCACCGCCGGAGGCACGCTCGAGTGCTCGTCCAAGGCCATGGCGCAGGCATCGGCGTGGTTGATGATCGCGGCTAGAGGCTGGTTGAGCTCGTGGGCGATCCCCGAGGCCATCTCGCCCAGCGTGCTGAGCCGGGTCACGTGCGCCAGCTCATCCTGCAGCCGGCGCGCCGCCTCCTCGGCACGTCTTTGCTCGGTAACGTCGTGCGCCACTCCCAACAACCGCAACTCTTCGCGGTCGGCCTCGCCGGGCAGAGCGCGCGCTCGGTTGCGGATCCACAGCACATCACCCGACTTGGTGACGAGACGGAACTCGCCCGAGTGCGTTTTGTCACGCACCACTGCCTCGACATCTTGCATCAGCAGCGGCATGTCATCGGGGTGAATCAGTGTCGGCCAGCCCCCCCGATCGCTCAGCTCCTGGAGCGTATAGCCGGTGCTCTGGTAGAGACCAGCAGCGGTCCACTCGAGCTCCAGGCGTCCCTCTCGCGTGAACTTGACAACGTACCCGTAGTCGCTGGACAGGTCCGTGAGGTGGCGCAACAAGTTGCGCTCCTCGACGAGTTCTTCGACCCGCTCGACTTCGAGCACGACTCCCCGCAGCTCGCCACCCGTGGACATCAGGTAGAACACCCCAGTCACGCCCGCACGGGCGAGTGGCAGGCGCTCCACGTGTTGCACCACCTCGCGAGCCGCCAGCGCCCGCCGCTGGGCGAGAATGATGCGTCGGGCAACGGCATCCGGGAACAGGTCGGAGGGGCCTGCCCCTTCCCAGTCCAGTGCCAGCCCACCAAAGGTGCGAACCTCCCGGAACCGGAGCTGCCTGTCGCAGCGGAAGCACGCCCCGCGCGAAGGGAGCACCGTGGAGAGAGATTCTTCGTGTGCCACGCCGGCACTTTACCAGAGCCGCCGGGTCGAGTACTCGTCGGAGCTCGACCATGGCTCAGCAAAAACGACGCGTTCGCATCAAGAAGCCCCCGATCCTCTTCGCTCGCTCGCAGCGCATCATCACGCGCCTCGAGAAGGCCCTGGGCGACGTCGTCCTGACCTACTGGATGTCACCTTCTGGATCCGTTTGCGACTCCGACGTGCTGGCCCTCTATGAGCACTGCCGGAACCTGAAGACCCAGCGCATCTGGCTGTTCATCAAGTCAGACGGTGGGTCGGGGCAGGCCGCCCTGCGGATCACGAACCTCCTGCGCCAGCACACGCGCCGCGTGGTGGCGCTGGTCCCGCTCGAGTGCGCGTCCGCAGCCACCATGATAGCCCTGGGCGCTGACGAGATCCACATGGGCCCCCTTGCGTACCTGACCGCGGTCGACACCTCACTACGTCACGAACTCAGTCCCACGGACATCGACAACGAACTCGTCAGCGTCAGCCAAGACGAGCTGACCCGTGTCGTTCGGCTTTGCGAAGAGAAGGCGAAGAAGGATGACCCGAACCCGTACCAGTCCCTGTTCCAGTACGTTCACCCCTTGGTGCTGGGCGCGGTTGATCGTTCGAGCTCTCTGTCCATCCGGCTGTGCCGCGAGATCCTGGCTTTTCACATGAAGGATCGCCGATCCGCACACCGGATTGCCGAACATCTGAACGCCGACTATCCCTCCCACAGCTACCCGATCACGATGCGGGAGGCGACGCAGGTCGGGCTCAACATCAAGCCCCTGAAGCCGGAGGTTCACGACCTGTTGCTATCCCTCAACGAGGTCTACTCGGAGATGGGGCAGAAGGCGCTCACGGACTACGACGAACTCAACTACCACAACAACGAGATCGCCAATATCGTCGAGGGACGCGGCAAGATGGTCTATTTTCAGATCGACAAGGACTGGCACTACCGCAAGGAAGAGCGTCGTTGGGATCCGATGCACGACCAGAGCGCGTGGCATCGCGTGGAGCGAGTCAAGGGGGCCATTCGCCACAGCGTGTTCCACATCCGCTAGCGACGTCCCCACGCGCCACGCCGACCCGATGGAAGCTGGCCCTCGCCCACCCACGGGCGGAGCACCTCTGCTCATCGAGAGTTGAGTCGCCACGCTCGCGCATCACAGGGCTTCCTCGCCGAAGGCAGGAACAGGGAACGAGCAAGGGCTCGCCAAGTGATCTGGCGGGTCGGGTTCTGAATGGCGATGCACAGCACGACTGCGCACTCCTCTGCTGCCAGCTCCCGAGGCGTGCCGCGCGCTGTGTGGAAGCGAGTCGCCAGCCGCCTCGCTGAAGTCCAGTGCCGTCAGCATCCAGCGACTCGAGTGCTCACTCGAGATCGCCCGTCTCGCCCTGATTCGCTCGAGGGAGGGGACGAGTGCGTGTCGTGGTGAGACGCGCCATGGCACCCACACCGCACCTCGACTCCGCACGCACCCGGAAGCGATCTCAGTATTAACCCGCGCCGGCCCCAATCCGACGGGTCGTCCCGTGTGGATCGGCCCCGCGGTTGCCCACGTGCGCCAATTCCCCCACAACTCGCATTCTACCGGAGCAAGTCACACGGCGACAACCCACGATGGAAATGAGTAGTCTCCGGCCGACTACCGGTGGCCGTGGGCACCCCCCGCCCACTCGAGAATGGTTGGCAAAGGAGCAAAGCTTCCCTTGCAACAGCGCCGGAAGGCGCTACACGGCCCCGCGTTGACATCACCCTACGTGGCGACGGAGAGAGAAAGAATGACCCGCAAGATGATCTACCGGTTCGGCTCGGAGTCCGAGGGCTCGGCCGAGATGAAATCGCTGCTCGGCGGCAAGGGAGCGAACCTCGCCGAGATGGCCCGGATCGGCGTACCGGTGCCGCCCGGTTTCACCATCACCACCGAAATGTGTATCGAGTACTACAAGGTTGGTGGCATGCCCGCTGGCCTCGAGGATTCGATCAAGGAGTCGATTGGCTGGCTCGAGAAGGAGACCGGCAAGAAGTTCGGCAGCAACGACAACCCGCTGCTCGTCAGCGTGCGATCAGGGGCGCGAGCCTCGATGCCGGGCATGATGGACACCATCCTCAACCTCGGCCTCAACGACGATGCCGTCGAGGGTCTGGCCAAGCGCACGGACAACCCGCGGTTCGCGTATGACGCCTACCGGCGACTGCTGACGATGTACGCGAACGTCGTGATGGGTGGCAAGCACGACCTCTTCGAGCACCCGATGCACGAGGCACGCATCGCGCTGGCAAAGGAGAGGGGCATCGCCCTCCCCGAGAGTGACGCGGAGCTCACCGTCGCCGTTCCGGACAGCGAACTCTCCGCCGACGCCCTCAAGGGGATCTGCCAGCAGTTCAAGAAGATCATCGTCGACAAGCTCGGCAAGCCATTCCCCACCAACCCGTTCGACCAGCTGATGGGAGCAGTCCTCGCCGTCTTCAAGAGCTGGCACAACGACCGCGCCATCCTCTACCGGCGCATGAACGGAATCCCCGACGAATGGGGCACGGGAGTCAACGTGCAGTCCATGGTCTTCGGCAACATGGGTGACACGAGCGCCACCGGCGTGGCCTTCACGCGCAACCCCAGCACCGGTGAGAAGTACTTCTTTGGTGAGTGGCTGCCCAACGCGCAGGGCGAGGACGTGGTGGCCGGCATTCGGACCCCTCGCCCGATCGGCAAGGTCGAGGGCGATGGCGGCAAGTCGCTCGAGGAGTCGATGCCCGAAGCCTACGCCCAGCTGTTCGCGATCCAGGACAAGCTCGAACGTCACTACCACGACATGCAGGACATCGAGTTCACGATCGAGGACCATCGCTTGTTCCTGCTCCAGACCCGCAACGGCAAACGGTCGGGCCGAGCTGAAGTCAAGATCGCGGTCGATCTGGTGGCCGAGAAGCTAATCGACGAGGACACGGCCGTGATGCGGGTCACGCCCGATCGCCTCAACGAGCTTCTGTTCCCGATCGTTGATCCGAAGGCCAAGAATCAGCCCATCGCGAAGGGGCTCCCGGCCTCTCCTGGAGCCGTCACCGGCAAGGTGACGTTCAGCGCCGAGGAGGCAGTCGCCGTGACGGAGAAGGGCGACAAAGCAATCCTGGTGCGCATCGAGACCTCGCCAGAGGACCTGCACGGCATGAAGGCGGCGGTGGGCATTCTCACCTCTCGCGGAGGCGCCACTAGCCACGCGGCGGTCGTCGCCCGCGGCATGGGTCGATCCTGCGTGGTCGGCTGCTCTTCGATCGCCATCGACTACGCCAAGGCCCAGCTGAAGGCGGGCGGCCAGGTGCTCAAGGGCGGCGACACAATCACCATCGATGGCTCGAGCGGCGCGGTATTCGCTGGCGACGTTGCCAAGATCCCGCCGGAGATCGGCGGGGAGTTCGCGCAGCTGTTGGGCTGGGCCGACGCGCGCCGCAAGCTGAAGATTCGTACCAACGCCGATACCCCCACGGATGCCAAGAAGGCGATCGAGTTCGGCGCGGAAGGCATTGGCCTCTGTCGAACCGAGCACATGTTCTTCGAGGAGGACCGAATCGCTGCCGTCCGGGAGATGATCCTCTCCGGCGATCGCGAGGCACGGGAAAAGGCGCTGGCCAAGATCCTTCCGTTCCAGACCAAAGACTTCACGGAGCTCTTCCAGGTGATGGAGGGGCGACCTGTGAACATCCGACTGCTGGATCCGCCACTGCACGAGTTCCTCCCGCACGAGCAGAGCCAGGTGGCCGCGCTCGCCAAGACGATGGGTGTCTCGGAGGAGACTCTCAACGCGAAGGTGGAAGACCTGCACGAGTTCAACCCGATGCTCGGACACCGTGGCGTTCGCCTCGCCGTCTGCTACCCCGAGATCGCTGCCATGCAGGTCCGCGCCATTCTGACGGCGGCGTGCACGGTGAAGAAGAGCGGCATCGAGGTGCTACCGGAGATCATGATCCCCCTCGCATTGAGCAAGACCGAGCTCACGATCATGCACGGGATCGTCGACCGGGTGAAGGCGGAGGTCTTCGCGCAGGAGGGAACCGAGGTCGCGTTCAAGTTCGGCACCATGATCGAGCTTCCCCGCGCGGCGCTGCTCGCGAACGAGCTCGCCGAAGAGGCCGAGTTCTTCTCCTTCGGCACCAACGACCTCACGCAAACCGCGATGGGGCTGTCCCGCGACGACTCGAGCAAGTTCCTGCCCGAATACTCCAATCAGAAGATCCTGCCCGACGACCCGTTCGTCACGCTCGACCAGGCGGGCGTCGGCCAGCTCGTTCAGATCGCCGCGGAGCGTGGTCGCCAGACCCGCAAGGACATCAGTCTCGGCATTTGCGGGGAGCATGGCGGTGACCCGGCGTCGATCGAGTTCTTCGCTGGAGTCGGGCTGGGCTACGTTTCGTGCTCGCCCTACCGCGTACCCATCGCGCGCGTCGCGGCCGCCCAGGCGGTCCTGCGGAACAAGTAGTCCGCCTGCTGGTCGCGTCACGGCAGCCCTCCTCGGATCGAGGAGGGCTGCCGTGTTTTGTACCGTGAACCCGCAAGCTGCCACCAGCGTCGACGCTGACCCGCCGCGCCGTTCCCCCGAACGATCAGTCCCACCTCGCCAGCTCCGCAGGCCCAGTCAGTCGGCGTCGGGCGCACTGTTGCGCTGCTGGAGGTGGGTCTGCCACCATGCGCGCGCTCTCTCCTCGGTCCACGCCTTCGCGAACTGGAGTCGCGCCAGGCGTTCCCCCAGCTCACTCGCTGCCTGGGGACGGCGATTGGGATTCTTGTCCAAGCACTCCATGATGATCGACTCGAGCGCCTCGTGGATGGGCTCACCAAGTCGCTGACTGGGTGGAGCGGGCCGTTGATGGGCGTGCATGACCAGCATGTCGTGGCGGGTCTGCGCCTCGAACACACGCTGTCCCGTCAGCAGCCAGTACGCCACGCAGCCAAGCGCGTAGATGTCCGCGCGCGCGTCCACCTCGGACTGGAAGCGGACCATCTCTGGCGCCATGACCGACGGCGTACCGACAAAACGCCCCTCGTCTTCCAGTTCCGCGGCCGTCGGATGCCGGTCCATGACGAGGCCAAAATCGAGCACCTTCACGAAGTCGAACTCAGCGCCATGGTGACAGGTATAGATGTTGCCCGGCTTGACGTCTCGGTGCACGAAGTCGTGAAGATGAGCCTCATGGAGCGAGTGGCAAGCCTGGCGCACGAGATGGGCCACCCGCTCGGGGGGCTGGCGGCCAAATCGCTCAACCAGAGTCTGGAGATCCATTCCCTCAAGCAGCTCCATGACGAAGTAGAACTCCCCTTCGCGAGTGGTGCCGAAATCGTAGATCTCGACGGTATGGGGAGAGCGGAGCTTGGCCGTGGCCTGTGCTTCTCGGAGGAACAACCTCACCAGACGTTCCGCCTCGTCAGGACCGTGCTGAACGAGCACGCGGTGCCGGATCATCTTGATTGCGGCTGGCCGAGCCAGCATCGCGTGCTCCGCGCGCCACACTTCGGCCATCCCCCCAACTCCAAGCTGTTCGACCAACTCGTACCCACCAATCTCGCGAGCCTTGGCGATGCCTTCGCTGAGCTGATGGAGCACGCGGGCCGCCGCCGCCGCCAGCAGAGCTCCCAGGTAGGGTGTCGCGAACAGCAGCACCACCTGCTTGGGGGGTGGCATGGGCACCGACGACCGCAGTAGGTACAGGGCCAGCGGCTCCATCGTCGCTGCCAGCAGCGACATCACCAGCACCTTGGATGGGGCGGCCGGAATCAGCACCGCAAAAGCGAGCACCAAGACCGCCACCGGCGACCACTGCCGCAATAGCTCCGTCGTGGGCCACGGCTGCGAGTGGCGGAAAAGTCCGAGAAGCAGCGCAGTGACGAGGAGATACAGGAATCCAGCGTTGATGATCGACTGTGGCGGCCACTTCGACCACCGGCTGATCGCGGCCAGGATAGCACTGAACACTGCACCAGGAATCAGCGTGCCCCACCACAGTCCCCAATTGACACGCGCGTCTGCCGGCAGCAGCAGCAGCCCGAGGGCGAGAGGGACCAAGAGCATCCCTCCCGTCACCAGGCTGAGCCCAGTCAGGCGACGCACTCCCGCTTCCAGCACCTCCGCGGGCAACTCTCGTGCGGCCGCCGACCGAACCGCTTGTGCAGCATCCCAATCGCGGCGGCGGGGCGCCGGCACGGATTCGACGGTTGTGTTCTGTGCGGCCGTCACCATGGGGAACTTTCTGCGGTGATTGGTTTCCAAATTGTTTCCCCTCCACGAACAGACTCACGACCGGTACCCTTGGCGCGCTCGCCCTGCCGCCCGACACCACCGGAATTGCCGACTCTCGGCAGTGGTGCCAAGCAGGAAACTCCTGGAGTGTTCTTTCATCATGCCCCCCCTGCGACTGACTGGTCACCTCCCCCTGCTAGCTGGCCTCGGCGCACTCGCCTGCGCTTCGCAGCAGCCAGCGCCAACGCCCGTACCCGCCGCCCCCATCTCCCGACCGGCACCGGCCGTCGGCGCCACGTCCAGCGCCCCCGTGGAGCCAGCAGCGCTGCGATGCGGCGACCTCCGATGCGAGCGCTTCGACTCTGCCGCAGAGGCTTTCGCGACCCTGTTGGAAGCCCGGCCCCTCGTCATCGCGGTGGGCGAGTCGCACGCCAAGAAGGGCACTGAAGGGGTTCCCTCGGCCACGAGCCGCTTCACCAACGAGCTGCTACCGCTGTTCGCAGGGAAGGCGTCTGACCTGGTGCTCGAACTGTGGGTGGCGGACGGCGCCTGCGGCCAACAGGAGAAACAGGTAGCCGAGGAGCAGAAGCCGGTCACGACTCACCAGCGCGAATCGAACCAGAACGAGTTCGTCACGCTCGGCAATCGCTCCAACGAACTCGGGATTCGCCCCCACGTTCTTCGCCCCAGCTGCGAGGAATACCAGAAGATCGTGGAAGCTGGCCCAGATGGAATCCAGCAGATGCTGACCATGATCGCGGAGATGACGGACCGGATGCTGCAAGCGATCCTCGTCCGCAACGCCAAGGGCGGCAAGGAGCAGATCGCCATCGCCTATGGCGGTGCCATGCACAACGACCTGCAGCCACGACCGGGTCGCGAGCCTTTCAGCTTCGGTCCCCAACAGTTCGCACACACCGCGGGGCGCTACGTGGAAGTCGACCTGATCGTTCCCGAATTCATCGGAGACAGCGAGGTCTGGCGGGCACTGCCCTGGTACGACCACTTCGACCCCACCGCGAGCCCCGACCAGGTTACCTTGCTGGAGGTCCAACCGGGCTCCTACGTGCTCGTCTTTGCTCGCACCAATTCGGCCGCGTCTGCTGACGACGGCAGCGAGCGTCGCCTGCAGTGATCCCCAGTGCCAGATGGGACCTCGTTGAGTGGTGGACTTTCTCTCCGTCCTGGTCGCTTGCCCCAGAAGAGGAATTGCGGGGAAGTCAACCAGCGCAACTGGTAGACGCTGCTGAGAGCTCGGTCACCACCGACCGTACTTGAGCAGTCGCTGCAGATGAGCGACGTGCTCGTATTCCTCGTCGATGAGCTCGACCAGTCCCTCTGCCCCATCGGGCACCAGCGCCGCCAATCCCTGAAACAGAGCGATCGAATCCCGTTCGAAACGAAGCGCCAGCTCGAAGATCTGTCGCGGGCCTTCGGCCCCATCCAGCAACTTCTCCGGATCGCCGACCGCGTGGAACACGTGCTGCTCCGAAACCGCCTGCAGGTAGAGCTCGGCGACCCCATCGGGGTCGAACGGCCGCGCCTCTGGAGTCGCGGCTCGAAGCCGATCCCGAAGGTCCGCGAATATCGGCGCGTGGGAGCCCTCCCAGCGTGCCAGGTGCTCGAGGGCCTGTCTTCCCTGCAGGTTGGTGCACCGCTCGGCAGCCAGCTCGTAGAACCGCTGACCGTCCCGCTCGATCTGCTCGGCAATGGCCAGCACCTCATCGACGCAATAGATATCCGTCATTCAATTCCCCATGCCACAGCCGGGAAGGTCTCGCCAAGGCGGTGCTGGTGCGATAACGGGCGGGAGCCTCGCTCCTCCACCCTCTGTGTCAGGACCGGGGAGAAACCGGCAGGAACCAACTGCGAACCTACTTCCCTTCACTGCTCTCGGTGATGACGAACTCCACACGCCGATTCTCGCTCATCGCCTTGTCTCCCTCGCCCTTGCGAAGCGGCTCCGACTCACCGTAGCCCTTCGCCTCGAGGCGAGCCGGCTCGATCCCCCTGCCAATCAGATAGCCGCGGACGGCCTGGGCCCGCTGCTCGCTCAGTCGCTGGTTCACCTCCTCGGGGCCGCTCGAGTCGGTGTGTCCCTGCACCTCGACCCGTTCGAACTCGGGATTGGCCTTGAGGATCAGCGCCACCTGGTCGAGCGTCGATTCGGAGTCCTCCTCGAGAGTGGCGGAACCGTGCTCGAAACGGACCCGGTCGAGGATCTTCAGCTCACCATCCTCGTACACGACGCGAGCGTCCCCGCTGTCGGGGCAGCCGTCCTCGTCCTCGACTCCGTTGATCGTCTCCTTCGCGTCGGGGCACTGGTCGTCGTAATCGGGGACCCCATCGCGATCCTGGTCGGGCCCATGCTCCGGACAACCGTCCAGGTCTTCGAAATGATCCTGATCTTCGGCTCGATCCGGGCACTGATCCTCGTCGTCGGGGATGCCGTCGTGGTCGCGGTCGTGCCGCGTGGGACGCCAGCGAACCCCGGCAAAGAACCGCCACGTTGGGACTCCGTAGCCCGGCAGCAGTCCGAACCCCGGTCCCCCCTGTAGCTCCCAATCGTGACCCAGGAAAGCACGCAAGTAGAGGAAACCCTCCAGCGGGAGCTCCTCGGGATCGGTTTGCGTCAACCCAACGCCGCCATTGAGCTCTCCCCCCACCTCGATCGGACTGGTATGTCGCTGAAAGCGATAGCCGAGCGCCGCAGCATAGGTCAGCTCGCTTCCCGCGCTGACGTTCAGGAAGTCCTGTTGCTCGCGAAACGCCGCGCCCACGTTGGCGCCGACGCGCACTCCCTTGCGAAAGCGATGGTCGAGAATGACCTTCGGCCAGACGACGATGGGGCCATCACTCCCCGAGAAATCGCCGGTGTGTGTCGGAGCGCGCAGCTCCATGGCCAGGGCCAGGCCGATCGAGTCGCGATCGTCGAGCAGTCGCAACTTGGGGACGATGCGCAGATCGCCGAGACCTGCCGCATCGAGCCCCGCCGGGTCACCGGTCTGCGCCACAAAGAACGGCAAATCGAGACCGATCGCGAAGGGTTTGGCAAGCGTCACCGAGCCGAGCAAGTCGACCCCGAAACGCCCCGCAACGAACTGTTGATCGAGATCGCCGTCGGCATCGACGATCACGACCTGGTTTCGCCCGTAGTTGAGGTACAGGCCGAGCTCGAGGGGGTCCTGCCGGTTGCGCACGGCCGATCCCTCGGCATTGACCCAGCCGTCAGTGGTCACCGCAGGCTTGAATCGCTCTGCGTCTACCTGCGCAGCAACAGTGCCCACCAGAGACAGGGTCGACAGACCCACAACAATCGCCAGACGTACGTGCATCGGTTCCTCGTTCTGGGTTCAGGAGCGCGAAAATCGGCGTCTCGAGATCAGGACCGCCGCCGCCAGCACGACAAGCCACGCTCCTCGCTCCCCGCGACGTCCGGGTGCCTGGCACTTGCAGGCCCCACCTCGCACCTCGTCTCCGGCGTCGAGCGCCAGCCCGTACTCGGGTCCGGCCCCGCCGGCGTTGCTCGGTGTCGGGGGCCTCACCCCAGCATCAACGCAGCGGCCATCCGGGGCGCACCGCCGTGCCCCGCACTGCGCGTCGGTCGTGCATGGCGCACACGTGCCACTGTCGCAAACCAGTCCATCGCAGTCACCTTCGTCTACACAAGCGTCTCCGCCCTGCGCCACACAGATGCCGTCAACGCAGTCCTCCGCCGTCGCGCAGTCAGCCGGTATCGCACAGCCCACGGGGATCACGCAGGCCCCCGCCGCACACACTCCGTCACCCGGACAATCCGCGTCGTCGACACAGTCGGGTGGCAGCAACACATCCGGAACCTGGTCGCCGTTGGCATCACGGGGAACACACTGCACGACCTCACCGATCTCGAGGTCACCGCCGTCACCATTCGTCGACCGGAAGTACAGGTCGGCGTTGCAGGAGGCGTCCAAACCTGCCACGCCGAAATCGATCATCGCCTGGAGATATCCGTGGGTCGGTGCTCCCAACAGGATCGGATCCACATCCGTCCCGATCTCGCTGTCGACCCGGTTGGGTGGAACGCCAGCGTCCACCCACTCGACGCCATCCCACTCCCAAACGGTCGGCCCAGTCTCGTCGGCGGGAACGGCGATCACGAACTCATAACCTCCCGCTGAGGGGTCGTCCTCTAGGGTCGGGTCGACCGCCGAGATCGCTGCTGAGCCACCCGTCGTGTCATTCGTGTCCGCGTCGACGAAGATGTAGCCGATCAGCTCGGGGGGGGGTTCGGAGCCGCTAGCCAGATAGAAACGAAACCAGGCCTGGGAGGAGCCGCGAGCGCCAAAGACGGACCGCACGTCCTCGTTCGCCGCCAGCGATTCGGCACCGAACATCCACGAGGACTCCCCCGAAGCGTCCACGACCAGCGTCTCCCCGAGATGGGGAGTGGAGCGGTTGCCTTCCCAGGTCTGGGCCCCCACCAACCCTGCAGACGAGAGGCAAGCTCCCACTACCGCAACCCCGACCGTCCAGCGCGCTGCCATCGAGCACCTCCACTGCGACGTTATCCCCAGGAGCTCGCGGGGGGCAATCGGAGGACGAAGAGGATCGAGTCAAATGCCCGAAACTAGTAGTGATATTGTTCGCAAGAATTCCCCGAACCCAAACCGGCGCGGCGCGGCTCCAACCCGCACGGACTCATGAGCTGGCTCGACGAAATCCCCTACAACCTTCTCATCCTGGCGGCGATCTTGATGGCCGCTGCTCCCTTCTTCCCGCAGCCCCACCTGGTGGAGAAGCTGATCATGCTCAAGGAAGGAACACTCCGGAGACCGATCGACATCTTCGACCTGTTCTTCCATGCTGCGCCCACCTTGCTACTCGTCGTCAAGATGGTGAAGGACTTCGCGGTCCGCACGAGCTGATGGCCATGAACTGGGGGGCCCGCGTCCGGGCCTGGTGGACACGACTCGAGCACCGACTCAGGACCTCGGAGAGCTTCACGGTTCGCCAGGCAGCTCCCCGCGTCTTCTTCCCCGGCTGTTCACTGTCTGGTGTAGATCCGGGGCTGGTGGTTCGGGTACTGGAGCGCCTGCGCGAAAGCGATCCGCGCGTTGGCTTGTGGTCGGAATGCTGTGGCCGTCCCCTGGAACAGTTCGACGCCGGGGACGGGGGGCGAGGTGAACAGCGCCTGGCGGCGCGTTTCCGCGATGCGGGCGTGCAGGAGGTGATCACGGCGTGTGGGAACTGTGCTGTCACGCTGGAGCGACTGGAAAAGTACGCCCCGGGACTGCGAGTCACCTCCCTGTACCAGGTGTTGGCCGACACCCAATCGCCTCGTCTGTCGCAAGCAGTGCGGATGACCGTCCACCATCCCTGTCCGGCGCGCACCCATCCGGCGCAACGCGAGGCGTTCTTCGCCCTCGCGGACCAGATCGGGCTGACTGTCGTCAATCGCGGCCAGCGCGGGCACGCGCTGCCGTGCTGCCTGAAGCGAGGCCCGGCGGCCCGGCGGCGGCGCCAACTGATGGCCCACCAGCAAGTCGTCACCTACTGCGCCCACTGCGCGACGAGCTTCCAGCGCGACGTCCCCACCCGGCATGTCCTCCAGATCTTTTTCGAGGACGAGGAGCACTGGTTCGAGGATGGGAAGCTGGCGCGCTTCGAGAACTACCTCGCACTGCAGAACCTGGTCGCGAGCCGACCACCACGCAGGGGTGCGAAGCTCTTGACCGCTCCCCGCCAGGGCTGTACCCAGAGCGACCCCTGACCACTGGAGGAGACAACCTGTGGGAGCACTGGCCGGACCGCTGACCGTGGCGAAGCTCTCCGTACGCGGAGACCTGCCCGCGAACTTTCGCGACACGTTCATCGAACACATTCAGTTGCGCGCCTTCGAACCCCTCACCCCGGAGGAGGACGTCGAGGAGCGCATGGGCTGGTGCGCAGTGGGGAGCCCGCTCGACCTGAGCCTTGACCACGAGAAGGTGTTCTTCAACTCGTACCTGAACCTCGGCTTCCGCATCGACAAGTGGAGACTGCCGACGACCCTGCTTCAGGCGCAGTACGAGGCGGCCCTGCGCGAGCGCAAGGAGCGCTCAGGCAAGGAACGACTCACCAAAACCGAGAAGGACGAGCTCAAGCTCCGAATCGCGCTCCGCCTGAAGAAGAAGGTGATTCCGACGATGAAGCACTTCGACTTCGTCTGGAACCTCGACACCTCGGTCGCGTACTTCTGGAGTCAGTCACCCAAGACGGTGGAAGTGCTGGGCGTGCTATTCGAGCAGACGTTCGGACTCGAGCTGGCCCTCCACAGCCCCTACTTCTCGGCCACCCAGCTCGACTTGACCAAGCGGGAACGCAAGGCGCTGGACGCGGTCGATCCGACGCCCTTCCACGGCGCCAAGAAGAAGCTCGATCTGGCGGACCCGGACGCGGAAACGGAGAGCTGAGATGGACCTGGTCGACCGGATCGAAACGACAAGATTTCTGGGCAACGAGTTTCTGACGTGGCTCTGGTTCAAGGTCGAGCTCTACGAGGGCGCCTTCGAGGTGGGGGAGCTCGGAAAGTGCGAACTCTGGTTCGATACCTCCCTGCAGCTGGCCGGCTGGGCCGACGACGGTGAGAAGATGACCCTGCGCGGCGCCGCGCCGAGTAGCTCCGCGGAAGCAAGCGAGGCACTGAAACAAGGCAAGGTGCCGGTGAAGGCCGCGCTGCGGCTACTGCTGAACTCGGAAGAGTACGTCTTCACGCTCACCGGAAAGACGCTGGGCCTGTCCGGAGTGAAGCTACCCGAGGTGGGTCTCGAGAACCTCGACGAGCGATTCTACGAACGAATGCGTTTGCTCGAGCAGCTCGATGACGTCATCACCACCCTCTACGACGAATTCCTGCTGGTACGTTTGTCCGCACTCTGGGATGCCGAGCTGGCCCCAGCAATGAGGGACTGGGTCAGAGGCAAGGAAACGATGACCACTCGGCAGTACGCAGGGCTCGTGCAGCGCGCCCTGTCGCAGCGCAAGTAGCTACCGGCGCGTCCCGAACAACGCGCGCCGAGCATAGGCCAACTGACTGCGCGCCAGAACGTGGGCCGTGCCGAGTGGCCCTCGAACACGTACCGATCGACGAGACGCCAGCAGACCTCGCTCGTGGAGTTCGCGAGTGGCCGCGCGCTGGAGCTTCCCAGACGAGGTCTTTGGTAGCACCCCAGCGTCCAACACCACGATCTCGTCCAGGATCAGGCCACAGGCTTCCTGCACCGCGCGACGCACTCGGTCCGCCAAGTCACGCCGAGCTCCGGACTCGGCGAGCTTGGTCTCCAGCGCCATCACGACCCGCTCCCGATCGTTCGCCTCGCGGACTCCGAAGGCCACGACGTTGCCCGGCCGCACTCCCTCGACCTGCACCGCGTAACGCTCGATGTCTTGGGGAAAGTAGTTGCGTCCCCGGATGATGATGAGCTCTTTCGTGCGGCCGCACACGAACACATCGCCGCGCACCAGGTATCCCAGGTCGCCGGTCCGCAGCCAACCACCAGCGAACGCAACAGCGGTCAGCTCTGGGTCGTCGAAATAGCCGCTGGTAACGCTGGGTCCCCGCACCCGCAACTCGCCGACTCGGCGATCCGGCAACGGGGACGTGCTTTTGGCATCGTCCGGCGCAAAGGCCGCGATCTGGTGCGCGTCAAAGGTGGCACCGCAGTTCACGATGGTCAGCGCGACATCGGCCTCCGCTGCAGGCTCCGCCACCCCATCCTCGGCCAGGCGGTGCAAGGCAACAGTGTCGGTTCGAACCCCCGACCCCAGTGGGGCGAACGATATCGCCAGAGTCGACTCGGCCATCCCATAGCAGGGCAGCAGGGCGCGCGCGTCGAACCCGACCGGTGCAAAGCGTTCGACGAAAGCGGCGAGCGTGGACGCGCTGATGGGTTCCGCGCCACAACCGGCCGCACGCCAACTCGACAGATCGAGCCCATCGAGGTCCGGGTCACGGACACGCTTCGAACAGAGGGCGTAGGCGAAATTGGGCCCGAATGATACCGATGCCGAGTACATGCTGATCGCTTGAAGCCACCGCAACGGCCGCTTCAAGAACGTGAGAGGCGAAAGAAACGTGATGGTGTTCTGGTGATACAATGGACCAAGCACGAAGCCGATGAGCCCCATGTCGTGATAGAGCGGAAGCCACGACACCCCGCTGTCGTCGCGACTCACCCGGAGTCCAGTCTCCATGAACGCCTGGACGTTCGCCGCGAGATTCTCGTGCGTGACGATGACGCCCTTGGGCCGGGAGGTCGAACCACTCGTGAACTGGAGGAAGCAGGTGTCGGTGCCGGTCACCGCCTCTCGCTGGACCGGGGCGTCGCTCGCCCGGATGGTATCGACCGCAACCACTCTGTGAAGCCGCGTGGCACGTAGTCGCACTTGCCCCAGCAAGCGCTTGATCCGGGCGTCGGTGACGAGAACCCGCGCGCCACTCCTCTCGACGATGTGGAGCGTGTTTTCGAGATAGGTGTCGAGCTTGCGAAGGCCCACCGGTGGGTAGATCGGAACGGGCACCAGTCCGGCACACAGCGCGCCAAGAAACGCGAAGACGAAGTCGCTGTTGTCAGCGAGCACTAGCGCGACACGATCGCCCGTCCGCAGCCCCAGCCCCTGCAGCGCGCCACCGAAGTGCTCGGCCTCGCGCGCAACTGCCTCATAGCCGAAGAATCGGACATGGCCGGACTCGTCGACGAAGCGATAGCCGGTGTCGGCGGACCGCGCAGCATCGTCCAGCGCCTGCACGACCGTCCGCACGCGCTAGTCTCCCGGAGCTACCAGGCGGGCAATCAGATCGACCAGATCACCGAGGGTCGAAATCCCCTGGAGCTGTTCGTCGTCGAAGGTCACCTCGAGCGCGTCCTCGACCTCGGCCAGCGCCTCCATGACACCCAGCGAATCGATCCCCAAGTCGGCAACGATCTCCGTCTTCTCCGACAGCTGCACTTCGCCTTTGGCGTGCTTCTTGAGGACCTCGGTGGTCCGCTCCAGAACTTGCTCACGGGTGAGACTCATGGGTCGGCATGATAGCGGCGAACGTGGACTTCGCGGGCGAGTTCCGCGGGAGCCGCTAGTGGCCCGACGGCCGCACCATCCAGTTTCCCGGGCTACCAACGAATCCGCTGCCAGCGTCCACTTGGGGCGCACTTTCTCCGACCTGACCACCGTCACACCCACCTCCGCCCCGCAAACGTTGCGCATTTGGAACGTAAACTTTTGCGACGAATGGCCGAGCTGGGAGCGCTTTTGCGAAGAATTAGGGCGGCACGGGCCGTGCATTGAGCTCCGCCAGGCTTCGGTGGCTCGAAGCCACGACGCGCGTCCGTCCAAAAGGACGAACCAGTCATCTCCGTCGGACCCGTCGGTGCGTGGGAGCGCGTCCGCGAAGCCATGACAAACCTGCGCTATCGTTCGAGAAATCGTCGGGACCCGAGCGATTATTGGCGTGATTGAGGGCGGAATTTTGTGTAGAAATTGAATGTGATGGAGACGGTGTGGATTCCGACGCCCGCCCCCGTGCGGGACGCAGCTCCGGTGGATCGCTCCCGGCGGTTTCGCTCTGCGTCGCTGGCGGTGTCACTTTTGCGGTTCGAGCGTCCACGAACGAGTCATTCTGAGTGTCGTGCCGAGCCGCCTTCGCTGAACCGTTCAGAAAGAGACACGGCACTTTCTCCGGATCCGTGGGAGCACGCCCAATGTTCGACATGAGACAGACAGTAACGTTGGTTCCGCGGCGGCCATTGACGAATACCGCCACCACAGTGATCTCGTTGCTGACGGTGGGCGCCATCGCCTTCGGCTGCTCGTCGGACAGCCGACAGGAGGAGCTGCCGAATCCCCAGGTCGACGTGTCGGACACGACCCAAGAGCAGCGCGAACCACCGTGCAGCGATGGCGCCGTCCGCCCTTGCTATCGGACCCTGGGACAGAGCGGTAGCGTGCTGTCCTGCTACGAGGGGCGCCAGGTGTGCGCCGAGGGCACATGGGGCGAGTGCGCGGACGGCACCGTCGTCCCCCGACCGGCGCCCGATCTCGACACCCTGAGCCGACTGCGCCCCAACGCACTGTCAACGGCCGCCACGCTCTGCACCCCTAAGGGGACCTACAGCTACACGAACCCACCACCGCCACCGTCTCCCGGTGGCGCGGGGGGCACCGCCGGGGCCCCCACCCCTGGGAGCCTCAACCTGGCCGGACTGGGTCGGTGGGAGTACGTGGCTGGCGCGGGAGGAGTAGTCTGGAAGGCAAGCAGCAATGCGCGATTCTACAATCCCTGCGATCCAACCTGTCGTTTCTTCGAAACCACGGACCTCCCAGGCGCCAACTCGGATCCGATGGGAGAGGGTGACGTCGGCGAGATCGACTTCCCAGTCGACTTCCCCGACATTCCCTTCAACGACTGCCGGTATGGGGGGGACTGCCAGTTCAACCAGCGCTGCGAGGAACCCGCTTCCGAGTCGGCCTGCACGCACTCCAAGTGTGAGGTAGGTGGGCCGCTATCCGCAGCGTGTCGGGCCGCCGATCCCTGCGTCCGCGAGATCTGCGAGAAGGAGCCCGCCTGCTGCTCTTCAGACTGGACCCAGAGCTGTATCGACCGGGTGAAGACCGACTGTGACGCTTTCTGCGGAGTGGCGACAACCTGTGCCCACGAGCTGTGCGTCGAAGGTGACCCCCTCGATCCCAGCTGCGATACCTGTGTCGCGGACATCTGTGACATCAGCGACGGAGCGGGAGACCCAGCGTGCTGCAGCTCGGGCTGGGACGCCAACTGCGTGCAGCTCGTCATCGACGAGTGCGGCGGCGGGACCGTGCTCACGGATGCCCTCGATCCGTCGGACTACTGCAGCTTCGCGGCCTACGGAACCAGCACGCTCACCATCGGCAGCAACGCTCTCGTCACGGGATCCGCGCTCGGAGGCGGCACAGTCCACCTCAATGGGGACGGCAGCACGCTCAGCTCCGTCTTCGGCGCCACGTTGGTCACCTCCGACACGCCAGCCAACACCCATTCCATCATCGGCGACCTGATCTCCCTGGGCTCGATCACCAACCTCGATAGCGCCGTCGTCGCCGGGTCAATCGAAGAGAATTCCTCGAGCTTTTTCGCACCACTATTGCCCACGAAGACCGCGTTCACCTGTGGCACCGGACTCGAGCCGATCTCGAGCAACGTGACGCTCGACAACACGACCCCCCACGGGGACATCCGGCTCAGTGGGACCGCACAGCTCTCACTGCAACCCGGGCTCTACCGGATTCGCAGTCTCCAGCTGGCGGACACGAGCCAGCTCGTGCTCCCAGCAACTGGCACCGTGTACCTGAGCATCTGCGAAAACGTCGTCTTCTCGGATCAGTCGGGGGTGACCGGCAACCTGAGCCCAGCCGACGGGCTGCGACTGCAGATCTATTCCCAGGATGCCGGCGCCTTCTCGCCCACCATCTGGCTCGGAGCGAACACCCAGCCGCGTGGCGCCTTCCTCGCCCCCGATGGATCCATCGAGGCCTACACCACCAGCCCGCTGCAGGCGCTCCTGATCGCCGACTCGGTTCTGTTCCCAGACTACCTGACCGTTGACACCAGTGGCTTCCCGGACGAGTGCCGCGTCACCGCGTTCGACGACGGCTCGGCGTGCAGCACCGACCTCGACTGCGACGACGGCCTCTATTGCAACGGCACGGAGGTCTGCAGCAGTGGAAGTTGTACGGCTGGCACTGCCGTCAACTGCGACGACACCATCTCCTGCACCACCGACTCTTGTGACGAGGTGGCGAACTCCTGCGTCCACATCACCGACGATGCCGCGTGCAACGACGGCCTCTACTGCAACGGGCCCGAGACCTGCGATGCTGGATTCGGATGCATGGCGGGCACGCCTGTCACCTGTGACGACAGCGTCGCCTGCACCAACGACTCCTGCGACGAAGCCAGCGACGGCTGCCTCTTCGTCGCCGACGACACCAACTGCGACAACGGCGTCTTCTGTGACGGCAGCGAGACCTGTGACCAGTCGCTCGGCTGTCAAGCCGGGGTGCCCGTCGTGTGCAACGACGGAATCCCCTGCACCACCGATTTCTGTGACGCCGTGGCCGACGACTGCGCGGTCACGACCAATGACGCCCTCTGCAATGACGGCGACTACTGCAACGGGGCGGAGGTATGCGATGCCCTGAACGGCTGCGAGGCCGGGACCGCCCCCAACTGCGACGATAGCATCGCTTGCACGCTGGACTCGTGCAACGAGCTCGCCGACAGCTGCGACCACGTGGCAGACGACACCGCCTGCGACAACAGCCTCTATTGCGACGGTCCAGAGGTCTGCAACCCCAGTGCAGGCTGTCAGAACACGGCGGCTCCCTGCAGCTCGGCGGCATGCAACGAAGCCAGCGACACCTGTGGTTGTAGTGGAGACGCCGACTGCGACGACGGCCAGCACTGCAACGGAACCGAGACCTGCAGCGCTGGCACGTGCCTCGCGGGAACTCCGGTGGCCTGCAGTGACAGCATTAGCTGCACCGTCGATACGTGCAACGAGGTCACCGATTCCTGCGACCACACCCCCAACAACGGACTCTGCGCCGACGGCGCATTCTGCAACGGTGTCGAGACGTGCAACCCCGGTGTGGGCTGCGAGCTCGGCACGGCACCATGTGCGGGGATGTGCAACGACACGCTCGACATCTGCGGCTGTACGACGGACGCGGACTGCGATGACAGCGTCTACTGCAACGGAGCCGAGATCTGCAACGCCGGGACTTGCGAAGCTGGGGCTCCCGTCGTCTGCGATGACAGCATCGGCTGCACCGCTGACTCCTGCAACGAGGGCACCAACTCCTGTAACCACGTGCCCAACGACAGCGCTTGCGACAACGGCGTCCACTGCGACGGCGCTGAGGTGTGCAACACGAGCGCCGGCTGTCAGTCCGGTCCTCCCGTCGATTGCGACGACACCAACGACTGCACGCTGGACTCCTGCAACGAGGCCAGCAACGATTGCGACCACGTCCCCAGCGACAGCGCGTGCGACGACGGGCTCACCTGCAACGGCTCCGAGACGTGCGACGCCGCACTGGGCTGCCTAGCCGGAACGCCCACGGTTTGCGACGATGGCGTTGGTTGCACCGACGACACCTGTGACGAGATCCTCGGTTGCACGTCGACCGCCAACGACAGCAACTGCGACGACGGCCTCTATTGCACCGGCACGGAAACCTGTGACGACACCCTCGGCTGCCTGACCGTGGACCTGTGCAACGGAACCTGCAACGAGGCCAGCGACTCGTGCAGCGAGACACCATGCGACTACGCCTCGCTCTCCACGACCAGCACGACCTTGTCCGACGGAACCATCATCGTGGGACCGGTCGCAACCGGCGACGTTTTGGGCGGTAGCACGTTCGTGGATGGCAACCTGAAGGTCACTGGCAACTTCAACATGTGGGGCGCGCCCACCATTCTCGGCAACATCGAGTATGCAGGCACCATCAGCCCCAGCACGGCGCCGCCACCCGAAGCGAGCTATTCGCGCGTCTACAACACCGCCATCACCAAGCCCGCCGTTCCCACCGCCCCCTCGTCCGCGCAAAATCCCTGCGGGGGCTCGGCCACCATCCCCGGCCCCAACGGCTCGGGAGTGGTCACCTTCTCCCCGAACGTTCGCTATGCGGGCGTCAACTGGGGTTCCTGGACCACCGAAGCGGTGGCGAACTTCCCCACCGCGGGCAAGTACTACTTCACCCAGTTCTCGCTCCAGAGCAGTCGCAAGGTTCGCCTCCCCGCCACCGGCATCGTCGAGATCTACGTCTGCAACGACGTCTACTTCCAGGGTTCGGGTTCCGTGATCCAGAAGAGCGACGGGACGGCATTCAGCACATCCATAGCTGATCAGCAGGACGGAATGCGGCTGCACGTCTACACCCATTCGAGCACGAACACAGCCATTCAGATCCAGGGACCGACCGTATTTGGCATCTTCACTGCTCCACAGGGCCTGGCCAGCGTCCAGAACAGCGTGGTGTACGGCCTGGTGCACGGCAATGTCGTCGGCCACTACAACAACTCCTCGGTAGTCACCACGAACGTACTCGGGAGCAGCTACTGTACGAGTTCCGACTACCTCGCCTGGAACGACCCTCGCACGAGCCCCACCGAGGCCCCGGCGACGCCAGCCGAGCGTCCCTTCGCGCCGGTGCGCAACGAGCTGGCCTACGGCGGACCGCGCCTCGAGTATCTGCCCGAGCCGGTGCGAGCCGCCTGCAGTGACGATCCTCCCCCCTGGGCCGTCGCTCAGAGCAGCTTCGCGGCCGGTGGTGCAGGCGGAGACGACTGTGATGGACGGGGAATCGATCCCGACACGAGTCTGAACGGGTGCCTGTGCGCCTACTCCGTCTACACCAAGGGCAACCTGACGATCATGCAGGGCGGCAGCCTGAAGGGGTCCCTGGCATCCGAGGGTCAGCTCAACATGACGCAGGCCACGATCGACGGCAGCATCGAGGCCTGGGAGGGGCTCAGCCTCGACGACTCCGACATCACCGGTGGTCGCATCGTGGTGCTCAACAGTAGCGGCACGGCCGACCCCGCCCTGCGACTGGTCAACTTCGCAACCGTGGACGCTGATATCTTCGTCAACGGGAACGTGTGGATCGACAACTCACACGGGGACGGCTACGGCGAGGTCGACGGTTGGGTACGACTGATCAACGGGGCTGCCCGCTGGCGTAGCCCCGCGGACGCCGCCGGCAGCGGTCCCGGACTGGCGATGGTATCGACCGACCGACTGGAGCTGCTGGGCGGCGAGTTCTACGGGGACTTCGAGAGCCCCAATGCGCCCACGGGTTCCGGCAATTGGGTGACCGGCTCCTACATCTCCAATGCGACGCCCCTCGTCTCGATACCGACCCTGACCCCGCGCACCATCCCGACAAAGAATCTCGGCGCGCTCTGTCCTTCGGGTGGCATGAGCTTCACCGTCGGTTCCTCGACAGTACGCCCCTCGCTCTTCTGGGGAAGCCCATTTCCGCGCGAACCCGTCTATGACGCACTGGCTCCCGGCTGCTACGGTGGCGTCACCGTCGGGAGCAACGGGAAGCTGATCCTGCGCGATGGCGTCTACACGTTCGACGACTTCGGGACCCAAGCGGACGCGATCATCGAGATCCGCAACGTGGGCCCGAACCCGATCGTCATCAACGTGAAGGGGAATCTCTCGCTGGGCAACCGGACCCAGTTCGTGTTCACCGATTCCGGCGCTGACCCGGCCAGCATCGACCCCACGCTCGTGCAGTGGTACGTAGCCGGGTCTGGCACGGTCAACGTCGACCAACTGACCTTCCCGGGCATCATCACGGCTCCCTCGGCGCACGTGCGCGTCACGTCCCAGCCGACCACCGTCTTCAACGGGATGGTCTACGCCGCGTCAGCCGACTTCCAGCCTGGATTCCACACGATCAGCGCCGGCTACGACTCGAGCACCTGTACCTACGTGTCCACGGGCGGCACCCCCGGCACAGGCGGGACCGGAGGCACCGCAGGCACCGGCGGTACGGGTGGAACCGCCGGCACGGGTGGAAACGGCGGTACCGGAATCGGAGGCAGTGCCGGAAGCGTCGGGACGGGAGGCACCACCACCGGAGGCACCGGCGGAGTCACCTACGTCTGTAGCTACGATGCGAACCCCGGAACCTGCGTCTCGTGGGAACCCACCGAAACCGACGATTCCTGCCCGGGCTTCGACCTGGCCGTCGAGTTGCCGTGCTGGACCGACGGCGCCAGCCCCGGCGACCAGGACGTGCGCGTGAACGTGTGCAACCACGGCTCGGACGTGGCTCCTGCCGGGCTGACCATCGACTTCTATGAGTACACAGCTGCAGCTGCCAGCACCAACTGGGGCACTGACGCTTCGCCCGGCAGCCCGTTCGATTCTTGCACCACTTCCGCCGAGATCCCTCCGGGAACATGTGCGCAGACCAACTGCGTTACCGTCAACGTCTCGGGATCGACCCCCGATCCAGACCGCTACCTCGTCATGGTCAACCCAAGCGGAGCAGCGAGCGAGTGCCATGTCGACGACAACTGGAGCGTGTTCCTCGCCGATGGCACGCGACTGAATTGTCAGTACGACTGCTCGATCGAGGAGGCCACCGGAGCCTCTCAGGTGCCCGTCACGAATGCCGCATCGCTCGACCTCAGCTCCGCCGTGGTCAAGTTCACGGATGGCGGCGTGACCACCGAGCTACCATACAGCCCTGACTGCTCGAACGCCGACGGATGGCGCTTTGACGTGGATCCGAGCTCGGGCACTCCAACCCTGGTCCAGCTCTGCACCGCAACCATGATCACGGGGACGTCCATGCTGCGCGCCGAGGTCGGATGCCAGCGTGTGTACGCGCCGACAACGCTCGCTACCGAGGAGTACGCGGCCACCTGCCCGGATGGGCGGCGCGTCCAGTGGCAGTTCTTGACGTGGGAAGCGGACGTTCCGATCCCTTCGGAGATTCGGTTCCGCATTCGTCCATTCACACTCGAAAGGGACGGAGTAACCCGCAAGGACGTGGGAACCTGGGTCGATCTAGACGCCGCTCCGACACCGGATCGCAAGGCGACAGGACAGGACTCCTCGGGGGTCGACCGGAGCGTCTGTTCCCTGGTCGACCTCAGCGACCCGCTCTGCCCGGTCGTTCTAGCCGACGTGCTGGAGGACGACGAAGAGGACTACGAGGCGCTGGAGTTGGAAGCGACCATCATTCCAAATGGGGCCGCCACGCAGCCGCAGCTCATCAACTGGGCAGCAACCTACTCCTGCATCGATAACGAGTAATGGGCGTATCGACGGGTGCGTCGGGCGCAGCCCGACGCACCGGACTGCTTCGCCGCGCCCCCATTTGGTTGGCGCTGTCGGCACTGGGCACCTGGGGATGCCAGAACCGCTCCGTCGACGAGTCGGTTGCGGTGAGCACCCCGCACCGCCCCACCATCGTCTGTACGTCGGGAACGCGATGCCTGCGCTTACACGTGATACTCAGCGCGCCGGCTGACGCGCGAGCACTCAGCGACGGACTGCTGACGGCTCTCGAACGGGCAAACAGTACCTTCGCACGACACGGGATCTCGTTCCAGTTCGACGCCACCACTGACTTCGAGGAGCAGTTGTCGGAGCTGCTCGACCATGACTGCACGCCCATCCTGGCAGGTGATCAGTCCTGGGCCGACTGGCGCGATCCGGAGGTGGCCCCGGAGTGCGACGTCGCACCGAACGAACGCGCACGCCTGAGCGTCGCCGATCGGTCCCCGACCCGCCTCAACGTGTTCATCGGGTCGGGGGATCGGCCCACCTACGACCGTGCCCGAAAGCAGTGGATGATGAAGCCGCGGCAGAGCTCACACTCGGGCTACTTCGCGAGCTACGTCTTCTTAACGCCCAACGCCGCCAGCCGACCATGGCTCTTGGCCCATGAACTAGGTCACTACCTGCACCTTCGTCACCCCCACCGACGCCATCCCAGGGATCTCGCCGCAGCGACACGCATGCTCTGCGACATCCCCGTCGAGCAAGATGCCCAAACGCTGTTCGATGGCGACCTAGGGTTCGTCAACGACACGCCGCCCGATCCACTTCCGGAGCTGTATCGCTCCCTGCCCGACAGTGCACCACCACCCTGCGCTCCCTCGGAGCAGTGGGAGGCAAACGCGCTGCAGCTGCAACTCGACTGTCCCACCGGAGGCCAGCGATCGCTCGACTTGCGCCCGCCACCGATCCGGGAGAACGTGATGAGCTACTGGCCAAAGGGCTGCCTGGAGCGGACTCCGATCTTCACTCCAGACCAGGGACGGCAAATGCGCCAGGCCCTCGACGACCTGAATCGCGCTCCGCTCATTGGTAGACCGACCGCGACCCCTCTGGCGCCAGAGGCGGTTGACGTGCGGGACTACCGGCACGTGATCCTGACGGCCGGCGACCGCAGCGTGTTGCACCATTGGTCTCCGCTCGACGAGAAGGACACCCTCGCGAGTTGGCGGGAAAACGCCAACGACTTTGCCGCCCGAGCGGCTTCCGCACCCACCGCGATCGCGCGCGACGACTCGTTCCACGTCTTCCTCACCGACGTGAATGGGCACCTTCAACACAAGTGGTGGGACGGAAACGCCTGGGGGCCTCGCAACCAGACCTGGGAAACGGTGGGTCGAGCGTTGACGGGCAGACCCGCCGCCCTCTTTTCCGGACCCGGGCGCCTCGAAGTCTTCGCTCGCGGCACGGACGGACACATCTACACGCGAGCCCGTGTGGGCCAGCAGTGGAAGGCCTGGCAAGATCTGGGAGGGGCCGCACTCGATGGCCCTTCCATTGCGCTCGAGTCAGACGGCAGCATGAACGTGATGATCCGGGGACGTGACCAGCGGGCCCAGTTTCGCCGACGCACTGGTGTCGAATGGTCACCGTGGAGCCGCGTGAGTGCGAGCCCGATCGATGGCTGCCCGGCTCTCGTGTTACTCGGCGAACAGGTCTGGGTCTTCGCGGTCGACCGAGCCGGAAAGCTGGTCTACTCCCGCGGAGGGCGGGGCCACTGGAGCCGGTTCCAGGAAAGCGGTCGCGACGCGCTCCTCGGTAGTCCCATCGCGCTCGCGACCTCCAAGACCCGCATCGATGTACTGATTCGGGGTCGCTCGGGGCGACTGGTTCACCGGTGGTTCACTGACGCTCACACGACCCCCGTCGCACGACCAGCCGGTGGTCAGTTCGAGGATCTCGGAGGGCCCGTCCACGCCACCACCCCCGCCGTCGTGGTGGTGTCACCCAGACTCCTGGACGTCTACGGCGTCACCCGACAGGGCGGACTCTGGCGAGGGCGACTCCCGCTCCGCCCGCGCGTCGAGAACCAACCCCAGCCCCCCGATGTCGACTGGACATGGTTGGGACGCTGGTGATTCCGACCGCGTCCCGCAATCAACGGCAATGTCCGTAGGGTAGCTCCAGCGAGATCTGACGACAGGTGGCTTCTGGATCCGCGCAGTCGGGATGATTCACCGTCTCGAATCCACCTGCTTCGGGGCGGCACACATCGACGCACTCCGCTTCCCCCGAGCGTTCGCTGACCACACACATCGCGAGCGGCTGGCACGGCTCGTGAAGCTCCACGCGCGGGCGACCGCACGGTTGCCCCAACGACAGCCCGCTGGGCACGTCTAGGCACGCATCGCTCGGAGTGCCCAGCAACTCCTGGGGCACGCAGGACTCCTCAGCGTCACTGCAACCGCTCATGCCATCGAAATCGCACACGTCACGGCAGACACCAAATGGCGCGACAACTCCGACCCGCACCTCGGGTACACAGACGCTTCCCTCGGAGCAACTGCCAGACGCTTGCGGGTCACAGACGAGCTCGCATCTTCCTTGCTCCAGACAAGCAGAATCACTCCCGAAGCGACAATCGCAGTAGTTGCCCGCAGCACACTCGGCGCTGCTCATGCACGACTCACCGGTGGACGCGCTTCCGGGAACGGTGCAAGCGTTCAACCCCGAGACGGCAGATGGCGCGCACCACTCGTCGTCTCCGCAACCCGCCTCCGAGCCCTCGCCCAGCAACTCGCAATTCGGCTGACAAACTGACAGCTCGAGCGTATCGCCAGCTACGGCACTGCACACCGCATCACCACAGTCGTTGTCCAGTCCCAGCACGCAAATACGCCGGCAAGCGAGACCGGATTGCGGATACGGCGTGCTGGGCTGAGCACAGAGCAACCCTTCGCCGCATTCGCCGAGCACGCACGGCTCACCCTCGTCCCGTTCCCCTGGCTGGACGCAATGCCCCTCGACGATCGAGGTACCGTCCGCAAGTTGCTCGTGAAAGGGGAAGCACCATTCGCCGCTGGGACAGGTGTTGGTTGTGTAGGGGTCACAGATGCGTAGACAGGCCCCCGCAGTCGCAGACGTCCGACGGCAGATTTCCCCCTCCCCGCAGGCCTGAGGTGAACCGGCAACGGCGCCAGGGTCGCACGGTGCCGTGCAGTGGGGAACCCCAACCGTCGGCATGGCCCCCTGGTAGCAAACGAATCCGGGCGCACAGCTTCCCCCCTCACAGGGGGCGCCATTGTCCGCGGTCGCCTTGCCGCGATTCACACAGAGGCCGGGAACAGCGGTACCACCAGTGTAGGTTGGAATCGGATCGGGCAGGCACCAGTCCAGCTCGCCGCAAGCGTAGGGATTGACCGTCGGATCGCAGGAGACCAGGCAGGCCGCTGCGGAGCCCGCGCGGGTGCGCACGCACAGCTGCCCCGCCGGGCAACCACCGCTCTCACCCGCAAAGTCGACGGAGCACTCGGCACGACAGGTCCCCAGCGAACTTCCCGGACCAACATAGCAGATGCCCTGCGTGCCACATTCTTCGTCGCGGTCACAGTCTGCTCCGAAGGGGATCGGGGCCTCTCCCCCGCCTCCCCCACCGGCCCCGCCACGTCCCCCGGTCGCCGGTGTGCCGCCGGGACTCGCGCCCGCCACGTTGGCAGTTCCCGCCGCGCCAGCGCTGCCCGCAACGGCAAGACCACCTCCTGACCCGGGCTCTCCCGCGCTACCCGCCTTTCCGAAGTCGGTGTTGCCGTGGGACTTCGGGTCCTTGCCCGCGCCACAGCCAGCAATCGACGCCAGGCTCACGCCAGTTGTCAGACACAGAGCGACGAGTTTCTTCATGTCGACCTCGACTACTGACAAACACCATACGAAGTCCCCGCCCCGACCGCCGTGCAGGTATCGTCCACGTTCGGGCAATCGGGATGGTTGCTCTCCCCAACGGCGCCAATGCTAGCCCGGCAGACAGGGGTGCACTCGAGAACCCCGTAGAGCTCGTCGGGAATGCAGAGGGCCAGGGCGCCGCACGGCTCGAAGGCGTCGAAGCTCGCCACGTCGCAAGCAGGGGGGGAGTCGGGCGTCGCCACATCGAGGCAGACATCTCCGGTTGCCCCCACCACCTCGGCGGGGACGCAGGTTTCTCCATCGGTGCAGTCGGGATTGGCAGCGAAGTCGCACGGTTGACGGCAGGTACCAAAAGGCAAGAGCGCCTCGATCGATGCCTCAGGCACGCACACCTCGCCACCGGAGCATGCCCCGGGCTCACCGCCAGCAGCCGTTGGGTCGCAGATCGGCTCGCAGCGTCCGTCGCCAGCGCATCGCCCATCACTGCCGAAGCGGCAGTCGCAATAGGCGCCAGCGACACACTCGCTGGCAGAGCCGCACGTAGCACCAATGGCCCCGCTTCCCGCCGGCGTGCAAGCGAACGCCCCTGCCACGTAGGTCGGCGCGCACCATTGACCATCTTCGCAGGCGGCGCCGAGCCCGACCGAGAATGGCTCGCACTCGGGCGCGCAGTAGCCCACGTCGAGCGCGTTCGTCCCACCGGTGCACGCGCCCGCGGTGCAGGCATCAGCGCTGGGGCGACAGAGCGGACGGCAGATCTCGCGCTCCATCGGGTAGGGCGAAACCGGAGATCCGCAGATCAGCCCCTCGGCACAAGGCTCGTCACGACAGGAATCGCCCTCGAGTACTGGGCCCGGGTTGACGCACTGCCCCTCGAGCAGACTCTGGTCGGCATCGATCTCGTGGAAAGCAGCGCACCACTCGCCCGTCGGACAGCTCTCGGTGCCAAACGGATCGCAAGGCTGCACACACACACCGAGACCAGGGGCCACTACTCGGCAGTCCTCACCATCGGCGCAAGCCCCCGCCTCGCCCGTCGCCGCACCGGGATCACAAAGGGGCTCGCAGTGGGCCCCCCCCAGGGTGTCAAAGGCCGGGTAGTAGCAACGGTTGCCCGCGGCGCAGCCGCCAGCTTCACAAGGATCGCCGTCGCTAGCAGTCGCCACGCCGCGTGTATTGCAGAGCCCGTCGACGTCGGCACCGCCCGTGAAGTCAGTGCCTGGTGCAGGCACACACCAGTCGCCGTCGCCACATTCCGACGAGGTCTCGAACGGGGTACAAGGAAGCAGGCAGGCAGCCCGCGTGGCTCCAGAAGCCAGGACGCAGACCTCGAGTCTACCGCACCCGCCACGCGCCCCAACATCGGCCACCGAACACCCAACGCGGCAGGTCTGATCCGCGACTCCGGGGCCCGAGTAGCACAAGCCCCCCGCCTGGGGCTCACACTCGGCGCTCGTCGCGCAGGGCTGCCCCACTGGAACGAGAGCCGGATTGCCTGCTCCCCCCTGCCCTCCGGTAGCAGTACCACCGGTGCCAGCCCCCCCCGCCGACAAGCCCCCGGTCTCGTCACCCGCACCGCCGCCGGCGCCGGGTGCCCCCGCACGCCCGGCAGCTGCCGTCCCCGCGTCACCGCCGCGAGGATCGGACCCCGCCCCACCGGTCTCGGCCCGGCCGCCCATCGGCGCCCCCGCACGCCCGGCGTCCGCCGCGCCACTGCCCGCCACCGAGGCCCCACCGGTGCTACTGCCACCGAGGTTGAGACCGGGTCGGTGAGTGGGATCCTTGCCCGCACCACAACCACTCACCAGCAGCAACCCGCAGCCCACAGCAACCCAAGGCAAGGCTCGTCGCATTCGCATCTCCCAGCGAAGATTGTGTCATCTTCTTTCCCACCGCGCAGCAGCGAACTCCCGGAACCGAAGCTCGTCCAGCCGAGCGAGCTGCGGTTGCCCGTCGGTCGTACGGCAGCTCCGCCTGCCCGAGTGCCGGCAAGGCCTGCCCAATCGTCGGAGCGCTCGACAATCGCGCTCGAGCGCCCTATCGAACGCTGATCGTCTTGGTCACCGTGACGTGGGATCCAGTGTAGGCAGGCACGCTCGCCTGTCGCGCAACACGGGCAATGCAGCCACCAGTCGGCGTGCCCTGGAACGGCTTCCCACTGACGGTCGCCTGCGTGACTCGACCCGACGAGGGCGAGAAGGTCACCGTGAGCAGCGCTCGACCGGTCGGGTCGCCCGGTTGGCGACAGCTAGCCACTCGCGAGGCAATCGAATCCAGAGCGCTCGCCGCCGCGTCGCGATCGAAGGTCATCTCGTCCACTTCGGGAGTCGCGACCGCAGCCGAGGGCGACTCGCCGGGCACCGCCCCAGCACCGCTCGCTGAACCCTCGCGAAACGGTCGATCCGCGTCGGCAGACTGGTCCACGCGATCCCGCACCGACAGCGACGACTCGGTCCCCGCCGGGGCCGCCGGGGCTGCCGGCGGTACGGATGGCGACTCGTCACGGGCGCCACTGACGGCGTGGACCGGGGCCGGGTCCACAGGGGAGGAGCCCCTTGGATCAGCTGGGTCAGCGCGCCTACCATCCGGCGCGTCGGTCGCGCCCACAACAGCAGTAGCGGCTCGCTCGTTCGCGCTCGAGTCCATGAGATCTGCCGCGACCAGAACGACCAAGGCCGCCGCCGCCGCCGCACCGACCACCCCAGCCGTGGCCATCCAGAGCTCACGAGACTTCGCCGCAGGTGCGGATTCGCGAAGCTCGTCGCCAGATGGGGGAGGCACCGTAAGACTCACAGGCGGCGGCGCCACGCTGTCGGCAGGCTTCGCTACCGAAGCAACCGGACCCGGAGGTCGCTCCGAGATGCGGCGAGCAGACGGCACCTGGGGATCGGTTTCATCGTCATCCACCGCATCCGCCAGATCCTCTGGGGAACCAGAAGCGTTGCAGAGCGCGTCGCCCGGGGGCTCCTCTGAAGCGGGCTGGGAGTCTGGAGACACGGCCGAACCGAGCACCGCGTCGGGGCTTCCATCGTCGGCTTCAGGGCAACCTGGAGGGTCGATTTCTGCGCCGCCGAGATCGACTGCGGACCCGTCGTCAGACTCGCTCGGTTCCTCCTCGCTCGAAGCGAGCGGCGGGGCCGGACGGCGTGGCGTTGGGATCTGCCCCTGAGCATCCGGCTCGTCAGCGCCCCAGCCCTCGACCCCAAACCCTCCGAAGGTCCCGGCAGAGAGAACCTGGATGCCACCGGGTGCGGTAGCGACACCGTCCGGCAAGGTGGGCTGCTCTTCGCGGGCGTCAGCATGGTCGGGTGCTGTGCGTGCAGGTACGCCGTTGTGCTCCTTCGAAGCACCTGTACCGATATCGTCGTCCCCAGTCATACCTGCTCCTGCTTGGTGCGTGACGCTCGCGCGTTGTGATCAGCGGGTCTCGAGAAGCGTTTGCAATTCGGGCCGTTGGAGCCCCAAGGGAACCATCACTTGGGCCTTGGCGCCAACCATTTCCAGAATGGACTGACCCCACCACCAGCCGTGACCCCCTTTGGGGGTCGTACCGGGTGGAAATCGCACAGGATCTGCTCACATGAACGCATGTATAGTATTCGCACCCAGTGCGACAGCCGGGCCGTTCGGTTGCAGCCCTGACCGCTACTGGGTCTGGGCGAGTCCCCGATGGCCGTCGAGCCTTCCCCTCCGGTGCGGGTCTCCACCCGGCATCAGCTCATCTCGCCAGCGCCCCCAGCACCCACGAGTCGAACATCCCCATCAGTCCATCGGCAATCCATAGAGAGGCACGGCGACGCAGCTCGGATCCTGCATGCAGTCGGCGTCCCCACAGTCCAGCGCGCCATCACCGTCGTCATCGAGACCGTTGGCGCAATCCTCAATGGGGATCCCATAGCGCTCACCCAGGCACAGTGCGTCTCCCGCACAGTCCGCATCAGCACAATCGGTCATGCCATCACCATCATCGTCGACGGCGTTTCCGCAGTTCTCGATCGGCATCGGAACCGCGTAGTCGGCGCTGCTTCCGCAGGCGATGGCGTCGTAGCACTCCGAGTCGGCGCAGTCGACTTGACCGTCGAAGTCGTCATCGATCTGGTTGGAGCAGTCCTCCATCGGCACCCCATAGGCGGGCTGACCGCAGTACGGCATACAGTCATCGTCCGCGCAGTCGACCTGTCCGTCGACGTCGTTGTCGATCTGGTCGAAACATAGGGCAGAGCACTCGTCGCCAACGCACTCGGTCGTCCGGGACTGACTGGGCTCCGTGTCCCCCCCGCAACTCACCAGGACGGACACGCCCGCTGCGACCGGCACTCCATTGGCGAGGAATTCGCGCCAGGTGCACGGTGGACGACCACGACTCATGCCGTTGATCGCCAGCTCGAGGTAGTCCCGCATCCATTGCACCTGTCGATCCGCCATGCCGCACTCCCTGGTGGTGGTACCGAAGTCTACCACGCAGCCAGGCGCCGACACGTCTCCACGCTGGAATCCACCCTGGCATTCCGCTACGTGAGGTTTGCTCGCCCCACTCGAGCCAGGCGGCTCAGGCCGTTCGGTGTTCGATCTCGGGCTTGCTGCGAAAGAAGGCGTTGCGGTTCGGATCGTTGAACGCTTCGTAGTCGATGACCCAGGGGGCTATCTCGCTGATGCCATCCTTGAAACGCAGGGTCAGCGCCATCGGTGTCACGGATCGGTAGCTGCTGTCCGCCGGCAAGTCGTGGTTGTTCTCTCCCCCGGCAGAGAAGAGCGTAATGAGCAGCTGATTCTCGTCGTCATAGTTCCGCTTGAAACCCGCGTTGACCTTCTCGTGCCCACGGATCAGCGTGTGGCAACCAAGCCGCTGCAGGAACGCCTGTGACTGCAGGCGCCCGAAGGGGAAGCGGGCGGACTGATCCTGGAGCTTGGCGGGGATGACGTCCGCCGAACTGGGGTCGCTCCACATCATCTGGAAACGAATATCGGGGTCGTTCAAGCTCGACAAATCTCGATAGCGTTCCTTGACCAGCGAATCCCGGGGAATGCCGCCGTGCACGAACATGAACTTGTCGAAGAGCAGCACGTTCGGCAGCGCGTCGAAGAATCGCATGTAGTGCTCGAATACTTCGTATGGCAGGTGTGGACGCAACGTATTGATCGCCTCCGCCGGCTTGACCCCACCGTAGACTCGGCCCTGGTGCGCGAGGTAGAATTCGTGATTACCGCGCAGCATGTAGACGTGCTCGGGTGCCGCAACGAACACTTGGATCGCCGCCCGCAGCACGCCCTGGTAGCTGAAGATGCCTCGATCGATGTAGTCACCGAGCAAGACGAGCTTCGTGTTGGGGTTGTTCTTGGGATCGGCATTGTACGCTTCCACCTTGTCGAAGAAGCGCGACTGCATCAGTGCCGCCTTGAGGCAGCTGTAGCACCCGTGCAGATCGCCGAGCACGATGAGCTCGTAGGACTCTCCAAGCTTGGCGGGAAGCACGTTGACATGCCCGTCGAGAAAGGGGTCACCACCGGCAAACTCGGAAACATGCTTCTTCTGGGTCAGTCGTCCCGCACCCGCCCGGCGCAGATCCGCGAGCTTGCCCATCGCCTGATCCAGCAGCGCTCGGTCGCGCTGGATCTGTTGAGCCAGCTTGTCCGGAGCGATTGAGTAGTGCCATTCCAGATGCTCGAGGAAGGGGTGGTTCTCCTGCTCGGGCACGAGCATCCGCTGGGACTCGATCGCCACGTTCGCCCGTACCACCGGTTCGTCGATCAGTTCGACTCCGAGGTCCTCTTCTAGCAGCGCGGCGAGCTCGCCACGGAATTCCACCTCCGCCGGGTGAACCTGACCGTCCGCCTGGATCAGCTCATCGATGGTGTCCATCAGTTGATTCTGATCGTCAGCGTCGAAGCTCATGAAGATCTCGAAGCACCTGAGCTTCAGCTTGGCGTGCACGAAGGCTTTGGGGTCCTCCCCCTCGGCAACCGATTCCGTGAACAGATCCCCCACCTGCTCGTTGATCGTCTCGAACACCTCGTGGAAGTGCGCGGTGTACTTGCTGATGAGTTCCTCGCGAAGCTTCTTGTCGTTCGCGTCCACCGCCCCATCCACCCGGTGCTCCACCAACCGACGTATGTAGTCGCGAACGAACTGCTGCTCACTCGCGTCGAAATCGCCATCGATGTAGCCGAAGGTGGTCAGATAGAAGATGACCGCCCGCATCTGCTTCTCGGCTTCGGCCCCAACCTCGCTGAACTTGAGCATGGACCGAGGGTAGATCCGCCCGGGCGCGGCATCTACACCCGAGTGGAGTCACGGCCCGCCGAAGTCGTCCAGGAGACAGCGGGCGTCAGGGCCAGCGAGCCATGGCTCCGGGGTCACCGGCAAGCGCCAGAGGCGCGATGCTTCACCAGGCCCCGGCCGGGCAGTCACTCTGTCCCGTTTCCGAGCATCGCGAGGACGACCGCGCGTACATCCGGGTCCAGCCGCGAAACGATGGCGTGGCAGGCGTCCCCTCGTCGCCCCTGACGCCGTATTCCCACGACTCCCGCCCGCCGCGTGCGGACGACGGTCACGGCAGTGGGGAAGTCGCGCAAGACACGACTCTGCAGGCGTGCCTTCAGCTGGTACCGCACCTCGCGTTGGTCCGGCGGACATTCGAGTCGCGACGGGTTCACTTGGCGGACGAACTCGAACAGGTCGTCGAGCTCCACCGGAAGTCCATCCGCCAGCAAGGCCTCGATCTCCATCACGTTGACACGGCGACGTTTGCGCGGGCGGGGCATAGTGGACCTCAGTGGTGCGTTGCGAATCGCATGGCTCAGCCGGCGGGTGGTGCACGCGAAGCGGGGGGCGTCGATGCGCGCTCGTCGCGAGTCACGTGACCCAACAGGTTCTCGAGATCCGCGATTCGGAACGGCTTGTACAGGAGTCCTGCCGCGTCGCTGAGCGCGCTCTGGTCGAGGACGGAATCCGCGTAGCCGGTCATCAGGACCACGGGCATAGGTCGCTGACGACGACGCAGCTCGGTGACCAGGGCGGCGCCGGACACGCGCGGCATCACCACGTCGGCAACCACCACGTCGACCGCGAGTCCACGCTCCAGTACATCGAGCGCGTCAGCCCCGTCCTCGGCTTCGGCCACCCGGTGCCCCCGCTCGACCAGCAATGCGCTCAAGGCGCGGCGCGCCATCTCGTTGTCGTCCACCAGGAGGATGTCGAGCGGACGATGGTGTGTCTCGCCCGACACCACCCCTGCGTCCAGCGCCATCGGAAAGCGGACCGTGAACGTGGTTCCAACCCCCACCGCGGAATCCACGTCGAGCGTTCCTTGGAGCTCGCGAACAACGCGACGCACGGTGGGCAACCCAAGGCCAGTCCCATCCTCCTTGGTAGTGAAGAATGGCTCGAAACTGCGCTCGAGCACCTCGGGAGTCATTCCGCGACCATCGTCAGCGACTACCAACTCGGCCAGAGCCGGGCTGGAGTAGGGCACACGCCGTGCACGGACCACTACCACTCCCCGACCAGGAACGGCATCTCGCGCATTGGCAACGAGATTGAAGAGCACCTGCTCCAGGCTGGTGCGATCGGCAAACACAGGAACGGTAGTGGTGGTAGTCTCGATCCTCAACTCCAGGTCGTCACCGGCGATCCGTCGCAGGAGTCCCGACAGATCCTCCAGCACCGCCCCCAGATCGTGCACCGCCGCTTCGGACGGACTGGTGCGACTGAACGACAGCAGCTGGCGAGTCAGCACAGCTGCGTGCTCGGCCGCCCGAGCGACGTCGGCGAGCACCCGCGTTGCTTCCGAGTCTGCGCCCGCGCGCAGTGCGGCGAGCTGGGTGCCGGAAAGAATCGTCGTGAGGAGGTTGTTGAAGTCGTGCGCCACGCTTCCCGCGACCTGTCCCACCGCTTCGAGCTTCTGAGCCTGCCGGAGTTCCAGCTCGACCACTTCGCGCGACCTGGCCGCTCCGAGCATGTTCGCCGCGGTCCGCAGGAACTCGACCGCGGCCTCCGGAAAGGCCTCGTCCCCACCGACCACCAGAACGAGGCGCCCCAGCCGCACCGGTACCGGCGCCAGCAACACGTGGCTTGGCATGCGCTGCGGTCGTAGGCCCCCCAGCACCCGTGCGATCTCGTCGGGCCCATCAATGCGCAAAGGCGAACTGGGAGCCGTGTAGTCATCAGGCAGCGCCAGCGGTGTCGCGTCCGACTCCAGGGGCTCGATCCCCGTGGCGTGCTCCACCTGGAGCGAGTGCCCCGAGCGCACGAGTGCCACGACCCGCACCGCCAGCGTCGATGCCAGGGCCTCGACCACCTCGGCGCCCAGACGACCCGCGAAGCGCCGGCGTACGAGCTTGCCGGCGAGTTCACCGAGCGCAGCTCCCTGCGCGGCAGAGACCTCACTCGCACGCTGGCGATGGGCAAGCCGCTGCGCTTGCGCCTCGAGCTGAGCGTGCTGCAAACGCTGTTCGCTGGCGTGGCGGGCGCACCTCAAAGAGGTGAGCCCGAACAATGCAGTCACCGCGAGCCCCGCACCAATAGCCCCCAGATACCCACCGGTCGAGCCGGCCACCACCGACAGCCCAAGGGCACACAGGGCCCACAGGAGCGCCCCCAGGTCGCCCCGCGTTCCGCCCCTGGCTGGCGAGTCGGTCCCCATCGCGCGGATTCGGGAAGCTAGCGCAGCGAACCGAGAACGCCAAGCTCCCCACGTCGCGAGCCAACACCAGCCGACGGAGTCGAGGGGCACCGCAAAGCCTGGTGATCTGCCCGAGATCGGGCGCCAACCCCGTAACTCAGAGGCACTCGGGCCGATACTTCTTCACGCCGCGCTCATCCCGATAAGACGGCGTCGAACAGTCCACGCTCGGGAGGGCACGCGGGCTTGGCGGCGGGGATCGCACGGGAACTGGGACCGAGGAGTGCGTCGCGTCCGGGCGCTCCTCGAGGTTGAGCACGACGTCCACGTCCCGAGTCAGCCGGACCCGTCGCCGCACCGTCTCGTGGCCCGGCGCGCGCGCGACAATCTCGTGCATCCTGCCGTCCGGCTCGAGATCGACCTCATAGGGGTTCGTGGCAACCTCTCGACCGTCGATCTCGATGCGAGCCGCCGCCGGGAACACGGTGACCCGGAGATTGATCTCTTGACGCGCTGGAGCCGGAGCCGGACGCGTCGCCGGCGCGACGCAGGCGGTCGGCGCCGCAGTCGTCGGCGCACGCCAGGGGCGAACCACCACAATGAGAACGAGCACCACTGCGAACAGAGCCAGCAGCGTCGGTAGCCAGCCCCCCGCAACCCGCCGACGCCGCGTCCTGCCCGGAGTGACCGAGAAGGGCGGAGAAAGCGAGAATCCGGAAGCTCCCGTGATGGAAAGACTGGTGTCCTCGGCCAGCTTCTTCTCGATGACCCGCTGGGTGTCCGCGCGGAAGTCCGCGAACCATTCGGCAACGCGTCGTCCTAGCTCGTGGTTGCCAACCGGATCGCCGAGGTGCGACAGCAGGGCGTCCACGTCGGCCTGGACCTCGGCGGCGGTCGCGTAGCGTGCGGACCGTTCGTAGGCGAGCGCCTTGAGGCAGATGCGCTCCAGCAGTTCGGGGCAATCGGGATTCACATCGCGGGGGGAAGGGATCTCACCATTGATCACCCGATTCATGATCGCGGCCTCGGGCAAGTCCCGCCACATGCGCTGCCCGGCGCCAAGCTCCCACAGGACAACGCCGATGGCGAAGATGTCGGCGCGACGATCGATGGGTTCCCCCACGAGCTGCTCGGGTGGCATGTAGCGCAGCTTGCCCTTGATCACCCCGGTCTCGGTGTCACCGCCGCTGCCCGCCACCTTCGCGATCCCGAAGTCAAGCATCTTGACCACGCCGTCAAAGGTGACGAACACGTTCTGGGGAGAAACGTCGCGATGCACCAGGTTTAGCGGGGTCCCGTCGTAGTCACAGAGCTCGTGCGAGTAGTGCAAGCCCGAGAGCGCATCCGAAACAATGCGCAGTGTCATGGGCAGTGACAGCTGGTCCCCGGCGCGATGGATGATCTCGGAGAGGGCTCTCCCCTGAAGATACTCCATGACGATCACAGGGACAGAGTCGAGCTCGGTCACCTCGTTGACCTGCACCACGTTCGGGTGGTTGAGCCGCGCCGAGAGCCGCGCTTCGTGAAGAAAGCTCGTCCGCAGCTCCCGGTCACCGCACAGGTGCTTCTTCAGCGCCTTGAGTACAACCAGCTTGTTGAACCCACCGGGCCCCCGGGCGACCGCCAGAAAGACCTTGGCGGTTCCCCCCTCACCAAGTTCCAGCAGCAGGCGATATTGCCTACCCGTCGGATCGCCTGGCGGCGGCTGCGAGGAGATCGTCACCAGACTATCAGCCTACGGATGGGTCGAACCTTCGGCAACTCACCACTCGTGGCGGAGCGAGCAGGCCTCGTATATTCTGGTGGGGCACGATGAAATTGGCCAAGCATTTCTTAGTTTTGCGAGAATCCAGGATCTGCTAACATCGATCTATTGTAATGAGCTCAGAATTTCTAGCTCACGGAACCGAGCGCAAGTGTATTGCCTGCGGAGCGATGGCGCCGCCCACCGAAACTAGCTACACGCTGATCAGCTCGTCGCACGGATGGCGCCTGCACCAGCGCGTCGACGGATCCGGGCGCCGCATTCTGGAGTGGCGATGCCCGGCTTGCTGGGATCGACTCAAGCGTACGCATGGGGGCTATCCTCCATCATCGTCCCGCTAGGCAGCACAGCCGCGCCCGTGGGCTCTCGGCGGCGCCAATGACAACCTCCTCGTCCCCCCCTCCTCCGACGGATCGGCGATACCGAATTCTCGTCGAACTGGGGCACGGTGGGACCTCGGACGTCTATCTGGCGGTGGCGCACGGAACTGCTGGGTTCAACAAGCTGGTCGTGCTGAAGGCACTAAAGCGCAACATCGCCGAGGATCGCGCCAGCCGTCGCATGTTCCTGGCCGAGGCGCGGCTCTCGGCGCGGCTCAACCACCCGAACGTGGTGCAGGTCAACGAGGTGCTCGAGCAGGACGGGGTGCCCGTCATCGTGATGGAGTATCTGGAGGGGCGCGCGCTGTCACAAATCCTGCGCCACGTATGGGACCGCCTCCCGCTGCGGCAGCACTTGCGGATCCTCGCCGATGCCCTGCGCGGACTGCACTACTCGCACGAGCTCTGTGACTACGACGGGACCCCGCTCAACGTAGTTCACCGAGACGTTTCTCCGCACAATGTCTTCGTTACCTACGATGGATCCGTGAAGATGCTCGACTTCGGTCTCGCGAAGGTCGGATCGGAGACCGACACCCAATCCGGCACCGTGCGCGGGAAGCTTCACTACATGGCACCCGAGCAACTGGCCGCAGAACGCAATCTCGACCGTCGCGCTGACATCTACGCGGTGGGTGTCATGCTCTGGGAGGCAGCGGCGGGACAGCGCCTGTGGGCCGACGTCAGTGGCCCCGTCGTCATGAACCGAGTACTGTCGGGGGACATCCCCTCCCCCGCTTCGGTGCGAGCCGACCTCCCACCCCGACTCGAGCGCGCCTGCATGCGCGCGCTGGCGCACGACAGAGAGGCGCGCTTCCCATCAGCCGCCGCGATGGGAGATGAGCTGGAAGCCATCCTCACCGAGTTGGACAGTATCACAGATCATCGCGGGCTCACGCAGTTCATGCGCCGCGAGTTCGGCGAGCTCCGCCAGTCGATGCGGCGGGTGGTCGAGGAGAAACTCAACGAAGACCCAGGAGCCGGGTCGAGCACGATCCGGTTCCTCGCGGGAAACGAGACCCGATCCACCCGCGGAGTCTTCGCCGCTGCGACCAAGACGATCACCAACCTGCCACCTCCGCGTCGGAGTCTCCCCAGCTACCTAGTGGGAGCAGGAATCGGGGTGGCCGCGCTGGCGCTCGGCCTCGTCACCGGACCCAGGCTCTGGGGAGATCGCGCCGCGCCCCCCGCATCGACAGCCACGCTTCCGCCCCTCGCGTCGGACCTTCCCGGACCCGAGCGGGTGTCGCTCCGTGTAACGGCGTTTCCGTCGTCGGCTCGCATCCAACTGGACGGGAGGGAACTCACCGGAAACCCCTGCACCGAACTGTTCATCCCGGATGATCGGCTCCACACGATCCGCGTGGAGGCACCCGACCACGTCGGCATCGAGCGTTCGGTGCGACTCTCTTCCGACATCGACCTCGTGTTGGCCCTCAAGGCTGCCCCCAAGCCCTCCCCATCGACGAAGCAGCCGCCCGGAGGACCTCGGCTTCGTCCGGCAGAACCACGGCGGGCACTACCAACCGACGATTGCCAGCCCCCTTATTTCATCGACTCGCGAGGGGTCAAAAAGTACAAGCGAGAGTGTCTGTAGCAGCGGACCGAAGCGGCACGCCGCGAGGCACGAGAGCTCGTGTCGTCGGGCCCCGATCCCGATGTGCTGGCTTGACGGGCTCAGGTCGGTCTGACTGCACCCTCGAAGACACTCGCCCAGGTTGTCAGGCGGTCCACCGACTCGGCGCCATTGGCGCAAGCGGCAAACTGCACCGGGGCTGCTCGCCGCCCTTACGGTCGCAAGGTGTCGTAGTTGCTGCGAAGATAGTTGACGATCGCCTCGGTGGTCCCGGCCTGCATCGAGACCTTCAGCTCGGGCGCTAGGTTCTCGAGTTGGCCACGAGCCAAGATGCCAGACAGGGCAAGGGTGAGCCGACTCGTCGTGAAATCTTCGTAGGTGGCTTGATGCATACTGTCGAAGTCTTCCGGGTGCTCGGCTGGAACGATATCGCTCCGAGCCGGGATCGATCCCTTGACCTTGTTGAATGCGACCTGTCCCTCGATCGAGCCGAACGTCACCAGCAAGGCGCGCGCGGCCTGCGGTGAGGGAGCGCCTTTCGGCAGCGGGAAAGTGTCGGCCGTGTACACGAAGGGCACTTCGACGCCTTTCTTCCCAGGAAACGGCACGACGCCGAAGTCGTCGTCCGCCACCAAACCCTCGCCTTCGAGGTAACCCTTGGCCCAGTCTCCCATGACAGCCATCGCCGCCTCGCCGTCGACTAGTTTCTGAACTCCTTCCGACCAGGTGATGGTGTCCACGTCGGAGTTGAAGTAGCCGTCACAGGTTGAGGGGTCCCTGATCTCCAGGTGTGGACCGCAGTAGAGGAACAGGATCTCGCCGAGAGTCTCCACGATCTCCGAGTCGTCGGGACTGGCCTCGCCAGCCCAGAAGCGCTCGTAGTATCGAGCCCCGCCGATCGCTGGCAGGATAGCCTCGAAGGTCAACAGAGACATCGTCCAGTTCCATTGGTTGCCAAGAGCCAACGGCGCGACGCCAGTCGGGCTCGTGGCCTGAATGGCCGGGTCGGTCTTGATGGTCTCGACGAGCTGGTTCAGTTCGCTGAGGTTCCTCGGCGGACTGAGATCGAAGTCGTCGAACAGCGCCTTTCTGTAGAACAGCGAGTTGATCCGATGGATGTTGAGCGGCACTCCGTACAGCGAGCCGCGCTTGCTCGCCGCGGCCAGGATCGCTGGCGGAAATGCGTCGAGCCACCCCTCCTCGTCGGCGAGCTCGTCGAGCTCCACCAGAGCCGTATCCCCCTCGGTTCTCCCCACCCACCGGAGCAGGTCGGCGCCAATGTTGGCCTGGAAGGTGTCAGGAGGGGCGCCCTCGCTCATCCGCGTCTCGAGTGTGGCGCGGGCCGCGTCCGCGTATTCGACCGCGGCATTGATGACCGTCACCCCAGCATGCTCTGCCTCGTGCACTTCCAGCACCGCGTCGAGGGCGTCCTGCTCGCCGCCATCAGTCCACCAGCTGAAGATCTCCACGGCGGTGTCCTCAGTCTGCGGCGCGCCACCAGGTCCAAAGGCATCGCGGCGGGCCCCGTCTCCCTCGTTCGAGCAGGCCGAAATCAGCGACAGAACCGGTCCTAGGGTCCCAAGTGCCATCAGCTGTGCTCTCCCGACTCCCATCGCCTGATCCCTTCCGGGTGTTCGACAGCGGCGCAATACTGTAGACGTTGAATCTACCAATTCTGGAATTTCTTGTCGTGAGCGACCCGCGTGGTGGCAGCCGAGACGACCGAATTCTCCGCCAATTGGAGACGCCACGAGGAAATGACCCCGTCTCACGGGTCCATTCAGACCAATCGACCGACCAATGTCGAGGATTTCTGGCCGTTACGCTGCGCCAGCAGTGATACTTCGAAACCAGTGAGTGAACTCCGTCCGTCCTCCTCGACGCCGCGCGCGGCCCACCGCTTTGGGTCGCCTGGGATCGCAGGACTCGCGGTAGTAACACTGACGGCCGCGTCCTCAGCCTGGGCTCAGAACGAGGCGGAAAGCACTCCAGCATGCCTGGCCGCCCACGAACAGGCGCAGGTCAAGCGCATGGACGCCGATCTTCTGGCAGCCTCCTCCCTGCTCCGAGCCTGCTCGGAGGCCTCCTGCCCAGCGTTCGTCCGAGGCGACTGTGTCCAGTGGCTCGACGAAGTACACGAGGCAATCCCAACCGTCAGCCTCGCTGCCAGCTCGGAAGACGGGGACGAAAGCGATGTACGCGTCTTCGTCGGCGACAAGCTCATCACCGAGAAGCTCGATGGGCGACCCATCGAGCTCAACCCGGGAGTGTACGAGTTCCGCTTCGAACGACCACCAGCCAAGCCCGTCGTCAGACAAGTGATCCTGCGAGAGGGAGAGAAGAACCGTCTGGTCTCGGTGCAACTCGCCCTGCGACCAGAAGCGCAGCCCCCCGCCCCGGCCCCCGCCCCCGCCCCGGCGCTCCCCGCAACGCCGGCCGTCGAGGAATACCGCCCCGTCCCCCCCGTGGCCCTGATTCTCGGCGGCGTCGCCATCGCGGGCGGAGCCACAGCGGCAATCCTCGCTGTCAGCGCGCACAACGCCCACGACAACGCACGATCCGACTGCGCTCCCCTCTGCTCCGACGCTGAGGTCGCCGACATCCGCGCCCGAGCCATTGGCTCCGACGTGTCCACCGGCATCGCGATCGCGGCAGCCGCGGGTGCCGGATACTTCTTCTTCACCAGGCCCACCCGTCAGCGCCAGATCGCGATGGCGCGGCTTCGGGTCGTCCCCATGCCACAAGGCGGCTACGTGACCCTAACCGGAGGCTTCGAGTGAAATCACGCCGCGCAGCCTCTGTACTGGTCCTGCTCGTCGGCATCGGGTGCACCGCAACCATCGACTTCACCGAACTCCAGGACGGCTGTCCCGCAGATCTCAAGGCGTGCGACGAAACGTGCGTCGAGCGGGACAACCCCAACTTCGGCTGCGCCGCAGAATCCTGCGAACCGTGCGACATCACCCACGGCACTGCCACCTGCGCTGCCAACGGGGCGTGCACCGCACGCACGTGCCAGAAGGGGTTCAAGGTCTGCGACGGAGTGTGCGTGAGCACTTCGAATCCCCTCTACGGCTGCGGAAGGGTTCGCTGTGATCCCTGCATCCTCCCCGACGCGACCGCTTCCTGCGACATCGACGGCGAGTGCGCGGTCGGCGCGTGCATTGGACGACGAGGGGACTGCAACCGGGATGCAGAAGACGGCTGCGAGGCAAACCTCAACGAAGACGTCGACAACTGCGGGCAGTGCGGCGAACTCTGTCCGCCCATGCCCCATGCCGAGGTCACCTGCGGCGGAGCAAACTGCGTCGTGCGTCTCTGCGACCGCGGCTGGGGCAACTGTGATGAGGTGCAGAACAACGGTTGCGAGACCAACCTACTTACGACCCATGCGCACTGCGGCAGTTGCGGAGAGCCCTGCGCGCCTGGGGAAGTCTGCGAGGATGGCCGTTGCGTTTGAACGAGTGACGCGCTGGTAGTCCATCGCCTGCGCGCCAGGTCTAGAGTACCCGGCGCAGCGCCGGAGCGAGCAAGGCACCCAGTCGAGACAGAACTGGGACATCGAAGATCTCGCCATGCACAGCGAGAAACCCGAGGGTGCCTCGCTCGTCGTCCACCGGCAGCACCACCCACAGCTCGGGTTCGCGGGCGGGATGGGCGATGGTGGAGAAGACTCGACCCGGGTCCACGTCACAGCCCACCCCGGCAGCGACGGCGCCGTCGCGCACGCCGACCACCAGGGTACCTGACCGGTCGGGAGCACCGCGCGACTGTCCGACCAGATAGAGCCCATCGACGCTCAGGGCCGGCAGCACGGGCTCCACCGCATCCTGGACCTGATGCAAGTGTTCGATGACGGCGAGCGCTCTCGTCAGTCCGACGAGAGCCTGCTCGCGCACGGCGCGAAGCATCGCCTCGGCAAGCTCGGCCCGCGCCTGTAGGTCAGCGCTGATCTCGTCAAGGAGATCCAGCACCTCCCCGACCTCTTCGCGCAGACCGCGACGTCGCTTGAGTGAGTCCAGAATCCGGCCCCGCGCCGCGGCCACTACCTCGGTTCGATCGGCAGGTCGCGGAACCGCTGCCTCCCCCAACGCAACGAAGACCGGCTCTTGATGCAAGGACGATTCGCGCGACTCGAGCGCAGCTCGACGCAGCGACGACGGCGCCCCGCACGTCGCCCGCACGACCACCTCTGGCGGGAAGAGTGATTGCAGCGGCACGTCCTCACCGCGCAGTTGACGAACCATGAACTCGGCGGCTCGCTCACCGAGTTCGCGAGTGGGCTGACGGACGGTGGACAGCGGGGGATCACCAAAACGAGCCTCGAGGTCGTCGAACCCCATGATCGCTAGCTCCTCGGGAACCGCAACGCCAGTCTCGCGAGCCGCCCGGAGAGCTCCCAGGGCCATCAGATCGTTCGCCGCGAAGACCGCGTCCACCGCCCCCGAGTGCCGCTGCAATAGCAAGCGCGCAGCGGCGTACCCCGATGCTTCGGTGAAGTCCCCTTGCACCACGAGCTCGGGCCCAGTACCCAGAGAGAGCTCGACACACAGGTCCTCGTATGCCCGAAACCGCGCTTCTGCCTCGGCGTTGCTGGCCGGGCCACGCAGGAAAGCAACGCGGCGACGACCGCAACGCTCCACGAGATGCTCCATCCCCACTCTGATGCCGGCGGAGTTGTGGAGCCAGACGCTGGGTACGTCGGCCAGCCGCTGACCCACACTGACGATGGGGATGTCTCGATGGCGCCGACAGAAGCGTGCCGCGCCCTCGGGAAAGGTCGCTGGCGCCAACACGATCAAGCCATGCACATTCCCGGGCCGAACTAGCTGGTAGAGCGGGTGGCGATCCGGGGTGAGGGGGGGCTGGTTGGCTCGGTCGCCCAGCGTGAAGCAGACCGCCACGACCCCCTCGAGCCGCAACCGAGCCACGATCCCCTCGATCACGGTGGTCCAGTACCGGCTCTCGATGAAACTCGTCGCGATCGCGACTCGCCGCACCTCGGTGTCTTTCTGCGTTCGACGCACCCACCGAGCATCATCTCGCCCTTCCAGGACGGAATCAAGGGAAGGCCCAAGTCGTTAGTGGCAAGCCGGATTGCCCCATCCGCACGGCAAGGCCCGGAGTGGACCACCGGCCCACGACGGCACTCGAACGCCTCCCCTGCGACACCGTGACCGTTGACGCGCAGGCGACTCTTCGCCAACCTGGCTTGGGCGTCCGAACGGTGCTCAATCGGCCATGAATCCCCCACTTCACGAGCGCCAGCACCGCGCGATTGTCTTCGTCACCGCCGTGGGAGCGTTGGTGAATCTCGTCCTCGCGGCTGCCAAGGTCACGATTGGCTTTACAGCCCGCAGCCAGGCACTCGTCGCTGACGGAATCCACAGCCTGTCCGACTTGATCACCGACGGCGTCGTGCTACTCGGCGCGGCCTGGTGGACGCGACCGCCCGACGCCGACCACCCCTACGGGCACGGCCGCCTGGAGACGCTCGTCAACTTGTTCATTGGCGCGGCCTTGGCACTGACAGCTGCCGGGATCGTGTGGAAGGGGCTCGTGTCCATGACCTCGGGAGAGGTCAGCCACCTCGACTGGCCGGCGCTGGTAGTCGCGGGGATTTCCGTCGCGACCAAGGAGTGGCTGTTCCGCTGGACCGCACGCTTGGGGCGACAGGTCGGCTCGAGTGCGCTCGTCTCCAACGCCTGGCATCACCGCTCCGACGCGCTGAGTTCGGTGCCGGTCCTGATCGCCGTCGTGACCAGCTGGTTCGTCCCCAACCTGCTGTTCGTGGACCAGGTGGCCGCCGTCTTGGTAGCCGCCATGCTGGTTCGAGCAGCGTGGCAGATTGCCCTCCCCAGCGTCCATGAGCTCACGGAAACCCACCAGGATCCGCGACTGGCTGCCCGGGTCGCCGAACTGGCAGAGCAGTTCCCAGAGATCGCCTCCGTGCACCGGATCCGCTGCCGGCGTGTTGGCGGGGCATTCTTCGTCGATCTGCACATGCTGCTCGATCCGGCCACCCCCGTCGTGGTCGCGCACGAGACATCGCATCGGTTCCAGACCGCCGTTCGCGAGGACCAACCACAAGTCATCGAGGTCATCGCCCACATCGAACCCGCCACCCCGGAGCAGGCGGGCGACTGGCAACCCGATCAACCACATTCTCGACGCGCCGACACCAAGGGGTGAACACCGAGGACGCGCAGGCACCGACTCGCCACGTCGCCGCTACTGGGGCACGTAGCCCTCGACCAGAGCGTTCATCGTGTCGGCGGGAGCGAAGAGCCGGATGCGTTCAAATCCGGCCGCCTCGAGCGCCTCCCGAATCTCGCGCATGGTGTAGGTGTCGCCGGCGGGAGTGTTGACCAGCATGTTGAGCGCAAAGAGCGCCCCCGCCGCCGGCTCGGTTCGGTCGGCGGACATGACGAAATCGCGCACCACAATCCTCCCCCCCGGAACCAAGGCAGCCCTGACCTTGGAGAAGAAGGGAGTCAGCTCCTCCAATCCAAGCATGTGGATGATCGCCGACACGAGCGCGAGATCGTGACCCGGTGGCAAGGGATCCACGCGAAGATCCCCAGCCGCAAGCTCGACCCTATCCAACAGCCCGGGCGCCAGTCGCTGCCGAGCCAGTTCGATGACAGGAGGTTGGTCGAAGAGAGTAGCGCGCAGCTCGGGAACCGCCCGGAGGAACGCCTCCGTGTAGGTGCCGGACGCTCCACCCACGTCCAGAAGGTGCCGCGCCGGTCCTGGCTCGATGGCGTCCACTAGAGCGGAGGCTTGGCCCCGCGCGATGACGTGCATGGCCCCAATGAAGTCCTCCCTCGAGTCAGATGCTTCGCGCGCCGTCCTCTGGACGCGGTCCGTCAAACCACTCCAGGCATCCCACAATCGCGCGTTGTGCAACAACATGGGAAGCACCGACTCGGGGGCGTCGCGGGTCAGGTACTGCTCGGCGTCAGGGAGGCAAGCGTAGACACCATGCCGCTTGCTGAGGACTTCCAATCCTACGAGTGCATCCAGCACCATGCGCAGTGGTCGTTCGTGAAGACCACGCTCCGTGGCCAGAGAGGCCGCGGTCTGCGGCTTGTCGGCCAAGGCGGAGAAGAGGTCAAGCTCCGCAGCGGTGAGGAGCACGCGCGCCGACATGAAGGAGCGAACCCGCCCGAGGAGCAGCATGGGATCGGCCATGACTGATGGTACGCCAGCGAGTCCACTGCGGGAAACGCTCGACCCCCCAATCATCCACGATTGTTGCCCGCCGGACTTGCGGTGGCATCCACGTGACAATGGCGACAAGTACCGATGGATACGGCGCGGACGAGGGCCGGGCGGTCGGAGCGCACCGCGTAGCCTTGGCGGATGCGGAACGACGAAGACTGAACGTCCGCAACCAGCTCGGGCTCCCATTTCGCGACAACGGGAGAGAACGACTGCGACCGCGCGTCAAGCCCGTCCCTCATTCGCCGGAGAGGAGGCGACACATGATGCAGTGGTCCGCACCGGTTCAGGGGACTGTCGTCGATGGTCGGTGACGTGAAAGGCTGGGGGCTCGCTTGCTCGGTCAGCCGAACCATCGACGCCAGAAAGGAGCATTGCGACTCTCTCGGTCTTCCTCTGGCTCGTCGCGGTGAGCCGCGCGTGCTCGTTCCGCCGCCGTTCGGCGTGGTGGCGGCCCATGGGAGCGCACCTCCTCGACCTCCTCGACCTCGACCACCGGCGCGGCCTGCTGTCGGTCAAACAAGTCCCCGAACTCGTCGTCCAGTCCCCAGGACGCGGGGTCCACGAAATCGCCGCCGGTCACCTCGACTCCAGATGAGCCGAGGCGGGAGGTCTCCTCGTCGTTGACGAGCGCGTCGAGATCGTCGGAGAACTCGTGAAGCGTATCGAGAATGATGTCGCCGATGATCTCCTCGGCTTGCTTGCGCGAACCTCGCTTTCGGCGCAAACGCTCGTCAGCCGCCGACTGCACGTACCCCGCCACGTCCAGGTACGTCACCGGCTGACCCAGGCGACTCAATGTCACCCCGAGGTCCCGTGCCATATCACCCGCAGCCTGGTAGCGCTGCTCGCGATCTCTGGCGAGCGCCTTGGCAAGCACGTAGGCAACGTCATCGTTGACGTCGCCGCGAATCTGCCGCACGTCGGGGACGCGGGCGGCCTGGACCTGCTTGAACGTCTCAACGTCCGTCTCCCCACGGAAGAGCCGACGCCCGACCAGCATTTCCCAGAGCAGGATGCCCGCGGCGAAGATATCGACGCGATGATCGGCACCCTGCCCAATGGTGACCTCCGGCGCGAGGTATCCGAACTTCCCCTTGACGATGTCCTCGTCTTCCTTCGTCAGGTGCGAACTCGCTTTGGCCAGTCCGAAGTCAACCAGCTTGACCTCGCCATGGCGAGTCATCAGGACGTTGTGTGGCGAGATGTCGCGATGCACGATGGACAGGGGCGCCCCGGTGTGATCAACGGCGCCATGTGCATAGGCCAACCCTTCACAGACCTGCAATGCGATGAAGCAGGCAGTGGCGACAGGCAGGACCTGTCGTTGCTCGCCCAGTTGATCCAAGACCTCCTTCAGGTCGGCTCCATCGACGAACTCCATCACGATGAAGTGGGACCCCGCGGATTCACCAATGTCGAACACCTGGACGCACTTCGAGTGCGTGAGGTAGGCGCACAGTCGCGCCTCGTCGAGGAACATGTTGATGAACTCGGTGTTCGCGGAGAGCTTCGGCAGCACCCGTTTGATGGCTACCTTCTTGCGAAATCCCTCGATGCCCGCGCTCTCGCCTACATAGACTTCCGCCATGCCCCCCGCGGCAAGTCGCTCGACGATCTTGTACCTTTGTTTCTCCGACATCGCGGTCTCCCGAACGCTCCACGGCGAACGATATCACCACGCTAGGGCGGCGCGGCCGACGCGTCTACCCGGCGGCGGCGGCGGCTCGCGCCAACCGCCAGATCGGAGCCTGGCCACCCGGCCGATCCTTTGCCACTCAGGCCGTCGGTGGGTGCGCATCTCGGCGTCGCGCGCGACCCCAGGGCGATCGGCAGGAACGGCCGCGACGCCCGCCCACGCTCAGCACCAGGCCGAGCGCAAGCAGCCAGCCCGTGGGGAAGTGCGAACCACTTCCTGCAGATGCGCAGGCACATCCGGGATCGTCTCCGCCGGCGCTCGCGGTGTCCTCACCCGCATCGTCGCCGCCACTGGCAGGGGCCACCGCCGGCGGTGCTCCCCCGGTCGCCACGCCCCCCGTGACGTCGCCAACTGTGATGGCTCCCCCAGTCGCCACGCCCCCAGTCGCCCACCCGCCCGATGCCTGCGCCCCCGTAGCAGCTCCGACCGCAGGTGTCCCGGCCTCAGCGCGCACCCCTCCGCTTCCCGTCGCGTCTCCGCCAGCTTCATCATTTCCCCCACTCTCGCGCCCACCCTCGCCCGCCGTTGCCTCGCCTGCGGAACCGCCACCGGTCGCGCCTGAACCACCGCGCCCGCAGGTGGTCGGGAGGAAGCGGCACACATTGACGCCCCGATCGCACACGTCGGTCGTGCAGGGATCAGCGTCGTTGCAGTCGCCATCGTCCAGGCAGCAGTCGAGCACCGCAACGTTGGAACAAAGAGCCAACGGTCCGCAGCTGTCGGTCGTGCAGGCGTCGCCGTCGTGGCAGTCCCCGTCACCCCGGCAGCAAGCGGAAACCTCAGCGAACTGGCACTCGCCGTTCGCGGCGTTGCAGGTGTCACTGGTGCAGGGATCGCCGTCGTTGCAGTCAACCGCAGTGGCACAGCACCCGGTCACTGCCGCAGTGGCACAGCGGCCAGTGGCCGGAACGCAGGTGTTGACCGTGCAGTCGTTTCCATCGTCGCACTCGGCGTCCCGCGTGCAGCACCCTGGCAACTCCACCGTGTCGCACTGATGACTCGTCAGGTTGCACGTGTCCACCGTACACGAGTCGCCATCGTCGCAGTCATCGTCGCCGCGACAGCACCCGCCGATCTCCGAACTGGTACAGCGATGACTGCCCTGATGGCACTGATCCAACGTACATGGGTCACCATCGTCGCACTCGGAGTTGCCCACGCAGCAGTTGGCCACCGTCGCGCTCGAGCAAGTCCCCCCCCCACACGTATCGATCGTGCAGGCGTTGCCATCGTCGCAGTCGGCATCACCGCGGCAGCAGCCGTCCACCCCCGCGTGACGGCAGGCGCCACCAGCACACGTATCCACGGTGCACGAATTGCCATCATCACAGTCCGTGTCGTCCGCACAGCAACCTGCAATCACATCGTTCAGACAGGTGTGACTCGCGAGGTCGCACACATCCGCGGTGCAGGCATCCCCATCAACACAATCAGCGCCACTGAGGCAACAGCCCACCACGGGTGTGACGCCACAGCGTTGAGTACTGGAGTCACAGGCATCCGAGGTACAGACGTTCCCATCGCCACAATCCCCGTCGACGAGGCAGCACTGTGCGATGGCCTCAAATGCGCACGTTTGCGACGGGACGTCACAGGCATCGACCGTGCAGGCGTCGCCGTCATTGCAGTCGTCGTCCACCGAGCAGCACCCCGCAACCGCGACGTGACGACAGGCGTGGGTCGTCAGATCGCAGGTGTCGTCGGTACACTGTGTGTCGTCGGCGCAGTCGGCATGACTGGAACAGCAGCCCGAAACAGGCCACGCAGCGCAGGAGTGCGTCACGAGATCGCAGGCATCGTCGGTACAGGGATCGTCGTCGGCACAATCCGCAGAATCAAGGCAGCAGTCGCCCACCGGAGTCACCACGCACACGCCCGCCGTGCAGGACTCCTGGGTACAGGCGTCGCCGTCGTTGCAGTCGCTACTGGCAACGCAGCAACCGGGGATGGCGTCGTGTTGACACGCCCCGTTCGCGGCACAAACGTCGCTGGTGCAAGCATTCCCGTCATCGCAATCGATGGTATCGACGCAGTCGTCAACGCAATCCACCGTGACCTGGTCCACGTGGAGATTCCGATCCTCGGTATCAGTCAGAAGATCATTGTCGAACGCGATCGACACCTCTCGAATCCCCAACGGAGCACCGAACTCGAAGATGTATTCGGCAAACACCGATGAAGCGACCGATACCTCACCCACCACCGCACCATCCACGCTCACGACCATGTGCGGCCAGATGCCGTCTGCCACCTCCCCCCGCGCCACCACGCGGAGCCGTGAGGGACCACCATTGAATGGGTGTTCGGTGGAGATATACCCATTCGCGAACAGGTTCCAGCCATCCGCACTGGCGTTGCCAGTGCTCTGATACATCGCTTCAGCCTGATACGTCGTCGGGGTGCAGCAGTCAGACTGGGTGGTACTCGTGCAGTGACCAGCGACGCAACGATCCGAGGTGCAGGCATTGGCATCGTCGCACTCCGCATCCTCCGCGCACTCGCTCGACCCGTGACCGAATTCGTGAGCTCCAATATCCGGAGCGCCCTGTCGAGCGCCCGGATTGAAGCACGCCGCGACACCACCGATCGCCTCGATGTAGCCGTAGTCGATTCCATGTTGCCACCAAGCAAGCGACTGCCCACTCTGGGCGCGAATGCACCGCCAGTCGAAGCCAATGTCTTCGCTGGGAGTCCCGACGGCGGTCCCCTGGTCGATGGCGCCCGTCGCGCCAACCGCCAGGTGAAAGTCGAGCACTCCCGAGGCACTGGCAACCAGGGAATCCGTACCTGACCAGATGTTGTTCTCATCGAGCACGGTCCCTCCGTTCGCCAACCCGCGTTGCCCCGTGGTCGGGATCGCCAGATTGTTCCGCAACAGCGCGTTGGTGCGCGACATACCGTCAGAGAAGAAGATCTCGTCATGGTACTGCACGTTGGGATCCAGCCCGTTGCGCACGCAGGTATTGTTGATGATCTGCGCGCCCGAACTGTTCGTCAGACGGATGCAAGACCCCCCGTTACCGAAACCGACATTGTTGACGAACGTCGCCCCCGTCGAATTCTGATCGAGGATGAAGCCGCTGCCATCGCTCGCCGCGCCGGAGATGTCGACATTCTCGAACGACACGGTCTGTCGGACAATGTTTGCCGCCGCTCCTCCGGTGACCCCGAAGAGGTTCACCCCACTCGACCAGGATGGCTGGCGGTTGCCGTTGTGAGCCACGATGGACTGCTCCAGCAGGACCCCGGAAGCACAGTAGAACGCTACCCCATTGATGCCGTTTCCGTCGGCGATGCAGTTGACGAACTGGATATTTCCATTGGAAGCGGGGTTGCAATCACCGTTGGTCCACCCGTTGCCGAATCCGGTGGCGGAGTAGTTGCGAGCCACCAGGCCGATGAAGCGCAGGTACTGCTGCGAGTCGCTTCCGACCGCTGTGCCACCCGACCCACCTCCGTCGAAGACAGGCAATTCGCCCGGGTAGGCGGCGAACGTGATCCAAGCGCTCGAGGTTCCCGAGTGCGCGGGGCGCAGAGTTCCGCTGTAGGTGCCACCGCGCAGATACACGGTATCCCCTGCCTGAGCACGACCGGCGGCAGTACTGGCGGGGCAAGGACTTCCCTCGCTGCACGTCGTCCCGGTACCGCCCGGCGCAGCGTAGAAGGTGGCGGCGCTCGCGCTCGAAGCGACTGTGGACAGACCCAGCAGCGAGGCAAAAACTAGGGGACTTCGCACAGCAGGCTCTCCCGTCTGGATTCTCGGCAGACAATTCCCAATCACCTGGGCATTGATCAACCGTTGGTGCGTTTGCACAAGGGACAGCGACACACATCCGTTGCCACTGTGTCGCTCCACCACCAACAGAACCGCTGCGGGACCAATCCTTGCGCTGATTTGCCGCGAACTCCGCCGCGCCGGTCCCCACGTGGGTCACCACACGCAGACCGTATCGCGGTGGCGCAGGACGCAAATCGCGCCCAATGGTCGACCTTCGGTCTTCAGTCGCCAGCCTCGAGTCGTTTCCGAGCGCAGTGACGAACGTCCTCCGACCAGTCTTCAGCAGCCAACTGGGTTAGCAGGGAACGATCATCAATCCGCCGCACCGCCGCAACTCTTACCGTGAAGTCGGAGTCGTAGCGGGCCAACTCCTCGAGCAGCTGCGAGTCCGCGATACGCTCGACAGCCGCGCACCGGAGCTCACTCGACGGGCTCTCCCGCGCCAGCTGGCGGCACAACTCCGCATCGGAGTGAGCGTCGAGGTGGCGGCCAATCCGGTCCACGCTCAAGGCTGCGAGCTCCCGACTGGTTGCCTGCTCCGCAACCTGACGCAGGTGCTCCACAGCTTCACAGCGCGCCAGCGCCACACGACCGACCTCATCGTCTTCACCATGTATGGCAACGCGAGCCAAGAGCTCGGATCCCGTGACCCGATCGACCGCATCGAGCCGCGAGTCGCGCGTCCAGGCCGTCATGGCTAGCTCCGCCAGGACTTCTTGGTCCTCGATCCGGTCGAGCGCGGCGAGTCGGAGGGCCGGATCAGGAGTATTCTTGACAACCCGGGCCAAGGAGCGCGGATCCCGTTCGGTGCCAATTTCCCGCAACCTCGCGGCCCGTCCGCGTCGCGGCGAGACACGTCGCCGCCGCGGCGACCGGGGAAGCATGATCTTCAAGACCCAGAAGAGGAGCAGCAAGAGGGCGACGGTCAACACCAAGCGGAACACGTCGCCTACCCTACACCAGAGTTCGGGAGAGGCGACCCTGCGGGCTGATCGAACCCACCCAGCGCTGTCCGAGTCGATGCCTCAGCGCTGGTCGTCGATGACCTGTCGCAGCCGCGCCAACAACTCCTGGCGAACAAACGGCTTCTGCAGAAACTCGACATCCTCGTCAAGGACGCCCTGATCGGAGATGACATCGGCCGGGTACCCCGAAAAGTAGATGGTCTTGACCTCGGGTCGCCGGGCAACCAGCGCGGTGGAGAGCTCTCGGCCGTTCATCTTCGGCATGATGACGTCAGTCAGCAGCACAGCGATGGGGCCGGAGTGGGCCGCTTCCGCCCGCAACGCCTCCTCACCGTCGCTCGCCTCAAGAACATGGTATCCGGCGCGGGAAAGCATCCTCACCGCGAGTCGCCGCACCGCAGGATCGTCCTCACACACGAGAACCGTCTCCTGTCCCTGGAGCCGATCTGCACGAGCAACCGGACGGAGTGACAAGGTGGGAGCGAGGTCCGACACCGGAAGGTAGACAGCAAAGGTGGACCCACGACCAAACTCGCCATCCACCGTGATGAAGCCGCCCGCTTGGCGGACGATCCCGTATGCGGTCGAGAGCCCGAGCCCGGTGCCCTGCCCGACCGCTTTGGTGGTGAAGAAGGGCTCGAAGATGCGTCTGGCCATCTCTGGCGCCATGCCGGTGCCGGTGTCCGTCACCAGAAGGACGACAAACCGGCCGGGAACGGCCTCGACGAATGCCGCAGCGTCCTCGGGACTGACCTCCCGAGTGCATGTCTGCAGAGTCAGCGTTCCCCCCTCGGGCATCGCGTCTCTGGCGTTCACAGCCAGGTTGACGATCACCTGCTCCAGCTGTCCCGCATCGGCAAACACGTTGGGAAGCATCGCGTCCGTGCGCATCCGCAGGCGGATCTTTTCGCTCAGGAGCCGCACCAACAGTCCGCGGAGACGGCCCAGTACCTGGTTGAGGTCGAGCGCAGCGGGTTGCGACACCTGCCGCCGGCTGAAGGCAAGGAGCTGGCTCGTCAGAGTCACCGCGCGTTCCGCAGCCTGCTCGATCTCGGCGAGCTCCTCCGCGGCTTCTTCGCCGACATGTTCACCCAACAAGTCACGCAGAATCTGCAAGTTGCCAGAGATGACACTCAGCAGGTTGTTGAAGTCGTGGGCGATCCCGCCAGCAAGCTGCCCCACGGCCTCCATCTTCTGCGCGTGGCGCAACTGCTCCTCGAGTCGCTGCTGCGCTGCCTCCATGTCGAGGCGGTCAGTGATGTCGCGATCCACACCCCGGAATCCGACAATTGCCCCATCCTCATCGAGGATGGGCACTGCCGAACTCTCGAGAGTTCGGTAGGCACCGTCTGCATGGCGCCAGCGAATCAGCACTCGATCCCAGCCACGACGCTGCGCCACACAGTCGCGCATCATGGTCTGCACCCGCTCCTGGTCCGCAGGGTGCATCAGTCGAAACGCCGAACCGCGCCGCAGGTCCGCGAGCGCGTAGCCCAGGATCGACTCCCCGGCAGGATTTGAGTACGTGTTTTGCCCCGCATCGTCCACCGCCCAGATCCAGTCACGGGAGGTCTCCACGATCGAGCGAATGAACTCGTCGCGCTGGCGCAGCTTCGCCTCGGCTTCCACGCGAACCGTCACATCGCGGAGCGCCGTCATCCGCACCTGCGCTCCCCGGTAGGTCACCTGCCGACCAGTAGCCTCGACGTAGACCACCGAACCGTCCTTGCAGAGCGCGCGGTGAACGTAGCTGTCCTTTCTCCCAGCCTGGAGGTGCTTCTGGACAAGCTGGAGGTCATCCGGGTGGACGAATTCACCAATCGAACGACCAACGAGGTCGGCGGGGCTGTCACAACGCAACATCCGCACCGCAGCGGAATTAACATCCAGCACCCGGCCCTGGGCGCCGAAGACAATCGCCTCGACGGACGCCTCTGCCAGACTACGAAATCGCTCCTCGCTCTCCCGCAACCGTTGCTCGGCAAGCTGGCGCTCCGTGATGTCCTTGAGTACGCCGAGCATCCGCTTCGGCTCCCCGGCTTCGTCACGCACGACCTTGCCAACCACGGCAAGCCACCCCACGCGGCCATCCGGGCGCTGGATCCCGTGCTCGATTTGGTAGCGGTCGCCACTGGTCAGCGCCGCATCGACCGCAGCGCTAACTCTCTCGCGGTCTATGTCGGACAGCAGCGCCAGATAGGCCTCGTAGGTACCTCCGAAGGACTCCGGGGTCACCCCCAGAAGCTCATACGTTTCCCTGGACCAGGTAACGCGGTTGGCCACGACATCCCAATCCCAAACGCCCAACCCGGCTTCGCGCACCGCCAGCTCGAAGAAGTCATCGGAGTGCCGGGACATCGTAACCCCACAGATGTTGCCCGGTCGTTCCCAACGGGGCAAGTCATCGAGAGTGTAGCCCCCACCGGGGACCGTCACGGCAAGCTGCAGACGGTGATCGGAGGGTCGAACTCCAGGAGAAAACGCTGATCATCGCAGGTTCCTGCTCGTGGACAGTCCCCGTCGGCCTGGCAAGCCATCAGGCCGTAGCTGGACTCGCAGGTGGATCGTGAAGTGCAGCGGCTTGCCGCCCGAACACCGTGCTCGCGCGCCTGAAGGGGGTCCACACAGCACACCTGACGTCCCGGGCACTCAGCCTGCGAACGGCAGACCGGGGCAAAGGGAGCACATTGGGAACTGCCACGACGACAGGTGGGCGCCAGGTGCGCACGCGCGCCACAGAAGCGCTGACCGTCCTCGCGTGGCACTGGATACTCCGCGTACCGCGGGCGAGCCGTCACGTCGTACACGACCTCGTCCGCAGACTCCACGCGCACCTGCAGAGTACGAGGTGCAGCCCCCACGATGAGCTCTGTAAGCACGGCCGACTCACCCGCTCCACGCATGGCGAGATCGAGTGCCAGATGGCACGAACTGGTGTTCACCGGCTCGACCATCGGCACCGGTACCTCGAAGACGCATGGGCCTCTCTGGTCTACCGAAAGCGAGAAACGATAGGGGCCGGGTGCGGCCAGTGGCGGTCGGAACTCCACGAACACGGCCCCAGAACAAGGTGGCCGGCGCGTCGCTTGCCACAGCACCACGCCGGCAGCCACTAGCACGCCCACCCCCCCGCCGACTCGGCGGGCACCACGGGGCGTCATCCCCAACCCGCGGGGCAGTGCAATCGGGGGCGCCGAGAATGCAGGACCACGCGGAAGACTGTACCGACCGACCGCGAAGAGGGAAGCCATTCCTACGGGAAGACAGGGAGGACTCCGCCCACGCTGCTGGCTTGCGACGATCACCAGCGGCACACACACCCAGACACGTCGAGGGCAGCACAGAATCCGGTCAGCATTCCAGAGTGGAGCGTATCGAAACGTGGGCACAGCGCCCCTGAATGCACAGCCGAAGCCGAGAAGGTCTGAACCATCAGAAGCCGTGGGCCGCGCTCTCGCTGCTCATGATGGCCAGCGACAGGTGGTCCAGGTCACTCTGTCCCACCGCTCGCTGGCCGCGCAACGACCGACCACAACGGCGGAGATTGACTCTCTTTGCCGCACTTCGGTCGCGGCGATGACACCAAGCCCTTCCGGCACGATGCCCGACAGCGGGTGACACACCATCGCCAGACGTGGACCACCCGATTGCCCCCCTCCGCGAGCACGACGCGGTACACTCGCGTCGTGACTCCGCGGTGATTGGCCGCAGCGTTACCCGCGACGCTCGGTGTCGTCCTTCTTGCCGGAGAGGAAGGACTCCTCTTCAACTAGGACCGAGAACACAATCGCCGCACCTAACAAAGGTACCAACCACACCAGCCGCGACTGGCGGTTCTTCTGGTCAGGCTCGAAGGCCTTACTTCTCCAGACGCGATACGTCACGTAGCTCTGGAACAGCACGACAGCCGCGAGGCACAGGTAGACGAGGTAGGAACCGAGCACGGCGCGCAAGCTAAGTCGGCACGGACAAGATGCAACCCCACTGTCGCACGCGATCTGCGAGTCACCGACAGCGGGGCCGGTGTCGGTGACTCGCAGCCCGCCGGTTTCTGCACCCGACCACAGGTCCAGAACCATTCGAGTCGCCGCTCCCCCCTCTTGGGGAGCTACCCGAACGAGCCTCCGCCGGGTTCCCCTGACTCGCCACCGCAAAGCCAGGGCAGCGTGGTCCCGGGGTCCTATCAGCGTTCCCGAAGCGAGACGACCACCGGGCGAGCGGAACAGGCCGAACCAGGGAGTCACCGCGGCGCTGGCGAGCGTCCTTGTGCATGCCCATCCGCGGGTGCGCGGAGGGCCGCAAGGGCCTCGAGCCCTCGGCGGACGCCCAAGGCACTGCGAGGCTTCTTCACTCGCACGGTAGACCAGCAGGAAGCGACTTCGGCCACGCTGGGTGGGCTCGCAGCTGTGCCCCCAGCGGGATGCTTCCCCCGGTGGCGCAGGCCAGTCGCTTCCACGGAGACAATTGACGGTCGACTCCAGTCCCAAAACCCAATGCCATCGTGGGCTTCGCTTCGAGGGCCCGGACCCGCTCACCCGCGATCCATCATTGGCCTGGCTGATGCACGAAGGATGAAGAACTCGAGTGGAGCTCTAAACCCCAGCTCGGCGATGCCGGTATTCCATCGGGGGACATCGATTGTCAATTGCGATGGGTTGGTGCGTGCTAGAGTGAGGGCTGTCTAGGGGGCGTGGTGTCAGAGATACTGGTGGTGCAACGCGACCGTCGGTTGGCGGAAGGGCTCGCGCGGCTCCTCAAGGGGCGGGGTCATGCCGTACGAATCGCCACGTCGTGCCGCGAGGCAGACGCCATCCGCCATCAATTCGACGTCGGCATCTTCGAGTTGCGGCTTCCCGATGGAAGCGGCACCCATCTGGCGGCGCGGTTGAGCGGATTCGGAAGGGTGCGCAGCCGCATCTTCTACACGGGAGAGCGCCCAATGCCGAGTCAGCGCCCCCCTAGCGATTCGGCCCCGATCATTCGCCACGGCACTCCCCTCGAGCAGCTGCTGGACGCGGTGAACCTGGCACTCGGCGACCGCAACCGTGAGAGTGTTCAGCCGGGCTCCACCGTCCGCCTCATCCGTGGCGACTCGAGAAGATCTTCGCGAGTCGGCTCAGGCTCGGGCAAGCGCTGAGCACCACTGGCGTCCTCCATCCTGCCCCGAGCGCTCGCCCACCACTCGGCTTCGAGTTCGTCCACCAGACGACGAATCATCTGCCGCGGGGCGTCCGCGCGCGAGGCGAGCTCCGCCAAGTCGACGGCGACGGCAGAACCTCGCACCTGGCGATGCGTTTCGATCACCCGCTGCGCCAGCTCGACACGCTGCTCGCGGGTCAGAGCCGGAACGCGCTGCGGTTCAAGCCGCAAGAGGCGATGTTGCAGCATGTTCGCATCTTCCCAGTCGAGCGCCGAATCCTGCACGCTGACGTCGTGGAGCAGCCCTCGGGCCTCGTACTTGAGCTTGCCGAACGCTCGCGGGGTGCTCGTCATCACCACGCAAGTGGAAGGCAGCGCCCCGCCACAGTAGAAGGCCAGCGAACGCAACGCTGTCCGCCGTGCAGCACGGGTCACGCCCGGCGCGTAGAGGTTCTCCGCTTCATCGATGAGGAGCACCGGGCCGCACCAACCCTCGAGCTGCTGGAGGAGCTCGATCCACAGCAGCAGACGCCCGTAGGCGTCGCGACGGTGAGTCGCAGTGCCGGTCTTCTCCATGAGATCTCGCGCCCCCAGAAAGGCCTCGATGGCGCGCGGCGGGTCGGACGAACGATCCCAGCTCCGTGCAGCCCGCTGCGCCGCCGCGGCTGCCTCGGAGGAAGCGGAGCCGATCCGGCGGATCTCCGCCACTAGGCGCTTCAAGCGCCGCTCGTCACGCGTCACAGCCGCCAGCCACTCGAGCGCACTCGGACGCCGGGGAGCGGGCAACTCGGACTCGTCCAGCAGGCGGTGCAGATGCCGCGCCGGATTGCCCAGATCGAAATTGAGCCGCTCCAGGTCCAGGCGGAAGACCGGGTGCCCCTGCCGGCGTGCGCGGTCCGCCAGGTGCAGCAGCAGGTGGGTCTTGCCGCTCCCGTAGTCACCATGCAAGACGGCGAACACACTGCCAGCGATGCGCGCGTGCTCGAGGAGCCGCGAGATCGAACCGTCGATCTGCTCGTGTCCAACGCTGAGCTCGGCGATGGCATCGGTCGGCGGCAATCCCTGGGCGATCCGGATCAAAGTACGGAGCGCATCCCGGCGAACTGCCGCGGTGCGGGTGATGCGCGGCTCCACCAGCTCGCGCTGCCCCGCGCGCAAACGAGTCCAGCTGCGGTGGGGCGGCGGCGGCTCCGCGGGACTGGGCAGGACCAGCCGACTCGCGAGCGCCGGCAGCGAGCGCAACGAGCGCGGGCCCTCGAACAACCGATCGCCACCGGTCAGCACCAGCCGCGTCGAAACCATGCCCCGACCACTGTCGAAGTTGTCGATCAGCTCGCGCAAGACCGTGTAGCCACGCTGACACTGGCGGGGGGTCCGGCGTCCCAGGAGATCGCCGTCGACGAGGCAGAACAGGCAGCCCGAGTGCCCCAGAGCGCGAACGAGCCGAGTGAGCTCAACGAGCACCCGCCGCGCCGCTCGCTCGGTAAGCGCGCCACGGACTCCAGGACAGCCTGCCGCGCGACCGAGCTCGGTCCCGTTGAGCCAGGCCTCGAGCGCGCGCTCCGTTTCTGGCCGTCGTTGCAGAAAGCTCTGTGAGAGCGCCGTCAGATCTCCGGCAGCCCCCCAGCGTCGCACGCGGTGGTCGAACTGCCGCACCGAGGCGGTTCCGTGCCGCCGAGCGAAGCCCGCTAGCAGACCCAGTAGACCCGCCTCACTGGACCGTCCCGGCGCTTCGATGCACCGCACCAGCTGCCCCACAACGCGATCCAGTGCTTCGATTCCACGCTCCTTCACCGACAGGATCGCGGTCACGTACCCAACGCGACGGGCCCGCTGCACCAGACGCTGCGCCAGGTAGTGCTCCTGGGCGGGAACGTCACAGCGGATGAGGGCCACCTCTGCAGCCTCGCAGTCCTTCAGATCGGTGAGCGCTTGCTCGAGACGCGCTAGCTCGTTGGTTGACGAGGAGAGACCAACCGCGGTTCCGATCCCGCTCACTGTCCCCGCCTCGCGCGCCGTCATGCCGCCGAAGTACCGCGAAGGCGATGGGAAGGCGAGACTTTGACATTCGCCCCTTCCCGAACGCGAGAAATCGATTGACTGTCATCAGGCTGACCGGCCCGCAATCGACGAATCAACGCACCACCGTCTTGGCTCCGCCGCAGCGCAACACGCGGCGAAAATGGTCCTTCTCGACTGGTTGGACGCTGAGGCGCTGGCCCTGTCTAGCAACCCACATGCCGTCCAGCTGAGGGTCCTCCCGCAACTCGTCGAGCGAGACGAACCGGGGCATTCGTTCGACAAACTCTACGTCGACCAGCCACCAGCGCGGTTCGGACTCGGTGGCTTTGGAATCGTGGTACTGACTATTGGGATCGAACTGGGTGGGGTCGGGGTAGGCGGGGCTGGCGATCCGCGCGACTCCGGCAACACCAGGGGGATTGGCGTTGGAGTGATAGAACAGCACGAGGTCGCCCACCGCCATGTCATCGCGCATGAAATTGCGTGCGCGATAGTTGCGCACGCCATCCCACGGTGTCTTCTTTAGGCGGCCGAGATCTTCGATGCCGAATGTTTCGGGTTCGCTCTTCATCAACCAGAACCGTCTTGTTCGCTTCGGCATGGTACCCTCGGCGAGTACAATGGGACCCACCGAGTACAACAGCAAGGGCCGTGCCTGCCGCTGCCGCCGCATCGGTCCGCAGGTTCGGTGTGATGCCAGCGCGACCGTGAGCGGTCGCGTCTCGGGGGTGACCATTCCGCCGCTCGACGTGGACTCATGACCCCCCGAGCTGACCTTCGCATCGAGACGAGCCACCGCCGGCACGCGCCGGGGCTGGTCAGGTTCTTCGAAGCCAACACGGTGGGCTGCTATTGCCGATTCTGGAGTTCCCCTGGGTGGGAAATCGAGTGGATGGAACGGTGCACCCAGCCCGATCGAAATCGGGACGAACTGGAGCGCGGCCTGGAGACGACGGCCGTCGATACTCGGGGTCTGGTCGCACTCGTCGCCGATCGAGTCGTCGGTTGGCTGAAGCTGGCCCCCGCGTCCAGCCTCCAGAAGCTGTACGCAAGACGGCCCTACGCGAAGATGCCCTGTTTCGGCGGTGACCGAAGCACGGTCTACACGGTCGCCTGCGTGCTCGTGGATCGGGAGTGGCGCCGCCAAGGCATCGCCCGAGCGATGATTCGGGAGGCAGTCGCAGTAGCACCGCACTGGGGAGCGACCTCCATCGAGGCACTCCCCCGCACGAACACGGAAGATCCGCAGCTACTGCAGATGGGGCCGTTTCGGGCTTTCGAAGGCGCGGGCTTCGTGATCGTGCATGAGAGTATCAGTGGGCATCCCGTATTGCGCCATTCGCTTGCGGACGCTGGTGCGAAGTGATTCCGGGGCTATCAAAAGCTTGTTCTGCGGTTGCGCATGGAATCCAACCACGGTCAATTTGTGAATCATCCGGGCCGGAATCTGCTTTTCGGAACTTCGTATCTGATCTACCGCTGGCCTGGTCCGCGCTAGGCTTGGAACGACGTCAGGCAGGAATGAGGTTAGGGAGATGCGTCACAACGCGATTAATGGACTGATCTTGGCAGCAGTAGCAGGTGGAGGATTCTTGGTGGCAGCCGGTTGCGCCGAGACCCCTCCCGCCATTCCCGGCACCGGGACCGGCGGCGGCTACTACGTGCAGACGGGCGGCTTGTATTACGCGACGGGCGGTGTGGGTATGGGTCCAACGGGCGGCATGGGCGCGATGATGCCCACGGGTGGCACGATGCCCACGGGCGGCATGATGCCCACCGGCGGCATGATGCCCACCGGCGGCATGCCCCCGGCGACCGGCGGCGCGGCTCCGGGCACTGGCGGTGCGGCTCCGGGCACTGGCGGCGCAGCTCCGGGCACTGGCGGTGCCGCTCCGGGCACCGGCGGTTCGACGCCGACGGGCAACTGCATGAGCAACGTGCTCTCGAGCGGCACGCTGGAGGGCTACTGCTTCATGCTGCAAGAGGTCGGCAAAGTGCAGACGGAAGGCAACGCTGAGACGGACGGTCTCGAGTTCGCCTACAACCTGCCGGGCACAAGCTACGACGACTTCGCCATGGCGGGATGCAACATCGCCCAGGACACGTCCGGCGCGGTCGATCCTCCCGCCGCCGAGGTCACGATCGCCGCCACCGACCAGATCTGCGTCTCGGGCAGCGGATTCGAGCGCGTCCAGATCCAGGACTCGGGCGGCAACTGGTGGTGCGCTGACGCGGCGCCCTGCATCACGGCGAGCACGTTCAACACTGCCTGCTGGGATGACTCCGGCGACTTCTTCGCAGGGGGACCTATCCAGCAGATCATTGCCCAGAAGCCCAGCAACGAGAGTGGCACCGCAATCACCGGTACGCTCTGCATCGAGGACATCTCGGTCCAGTAACAAGCCAACGTTGATCGACGGATTCGGGTCACCTTCGGGTGGCCCGAATGGCTTTGTGGGCCCGAGCGGGAAGGCCTGCTCTACGCGCGAGCCCAGCGCGCCATCAAGACCATCCCGACGAGGGTGGTAACGAGCATGGGAACGCCGTGGCCAACCATGACGTGCACCGGATCGGCGTTGGGGCAGAACAGGTTGATCGTGCCCCCGGCGAGCAAGCCACAGCTCACCCCAACCAACGCAGCTCGCCAGGGAACCCCGGAGACGAATGCTCGCCGCAACGCGAGCGCGATCAGTCCAAGCGGAACAGCTGCCCAGATCAGCGTCGTGTTGAAGCACATGAGGCAGCCATCCAGTCCACCGTAGCGGAATCCCGCCGGGTACAGCGGTGGCCCCGCGAAGGCGAGCAGAGCGAACGCCGCCGGACCGGAAAGGGTGAGGCCCAGCACGATCCGGCGTTCGAAGCCCAACCCGAACCGCCCCGGGTGCAACGCGCCCACCAGCGCGGTCAACGCGAGCAGGAACGGGGCCACGACCTGCACCGCCAAGTAGCCCAGTGGGAGAGCGGCGAGATCGGGACGCAGTCCATAGACCGCAAGATTGCCCATCACCCAAGCCATCGACAGGCCCAGGGCAGCCCCGCGACGGCCACGCACCTCCGCCCGACTGGGCGACACACTGGGGGGCGACGGAGGGCTGGCGGATCGCTGGACGCGTCCATGCAACGGGTCGGGGATCTCTCCCAGCCGCTCCAGGTCGAAGTCAGGGGCAATTCCACTCGGCACGGTTCAATCCAGTGGGCCACCCGAAGGCAACCCGTCGAAGTACGGTACGGCCAAAATCCACCGCGGTTGCTCCACCAGCTCGAAAAACGGGGGGCCCCCCCGCGACGAAAGGTCTCTCATCAGGACGTCTCCTCCGTTTCCGCCAGAGCCTTGCGGATCGCCTCGTACGCGTGGAACGCGCGCAGCTTCACTGCGGACTGGGTGACGCCCAACACTTCGGCCGCCTCCGCAACACTCATGCCTTCGTAGCGCAGCAAGACGAAAGCCTCTCGCCGGGCCATGGTCATCCGGTTCAGCTCGCGCTCGATGGTCTCTGCCGTCTGGCGCGCGATCTGCTCGGCTTCCGCGCTCGACTCGGTACCCACCGTTGGTTCGGGGACGAACGCGTCACCGTCCTGGTCGGTGGGCATCGTGACTTGGATCCGAGCCTTGGCCGCCCGCATGTGATCGATGTAGCAGTTGCGAGCAATGGCGTAGGCCCACGGAACGACAGCCGCGTTCGCGGCAAAGGATCCCCGAGCACGATGAATCCGCAGCATTGTCTCCTGGGCCAGATCCTCGGCGAGCTCTTGCCGGCCGCAAACCCGACGCAGGAACGTCGCCAGACGGGGAGCCATTCCTGAATACAGTTCCGCGAATGCAGAGTTGTCTCCGCGCGCATAGCGCTGCATGGCCGCATCCAGCTCGGGAGCCTGGCGGGAATTGGGCGCAGTTGGCGGAGATCTCTTCCCCATCGACGGCCCCTGAATACCAGAGGTGGGGCCGCTCTTCACACCCATGAGAACCGCGCCACTCTTTGGGTCGCATCCATCCGCGCCCTGGGGAAGGAGGCATGCCGCCATCCCGCGGCGCGGAGCGCCCCGGATCCAGATACCGAGCTCAGCTTAGAATTCAGCTCCCAACCTGAAGCACGCTGAATGATTGACGCATAATGCATTCTTGATGCACCATCCATCTGCCCCGATCGCGCGCCGGCCTTTTGGCCGCCCCCCCCACTCAACGGGACCATACCCGAGTGGCGTGGGCGTGGGCGCACATAGTTGAGTGGACGGCAAAGAAAAATGGGCTGGCTCCGTGACCTCATGTCGACTGGCGAACCCGGCCTGCGGTCTTTCGGAGCTCTGGCTCGGGCGACCCTGGCATCGAACGCCTGGGGTGACGCCCAGCGGCCACAGTCCCGCTCCCTGGCAGCCCTGTTCAGCAAGCTCGACCGACGGATCGAGCTGGACTGGCTCGCCGAGCGACCCCACGTGCAGCTGGCGCTGGCCGACGTCCTGCGTTGTCCGGTGAGCGACGTTCGCGAAGCGCTGGAGGCCGAACGTCCCGAACAGCCGCAGGCGCTCGGGACGCTCCGACTCGATGATCTGCGCTACGCCCGCCCGGTAGATCTGGAAAACGAGCGACCGTGCCCGGGCATCCCCCCACCCGTGCTGGAGATCGAACGCCACGACGCCCTCTGGTGGATCGCACCGCCCGGAGCTGGCAAGACCTTCGCTGGACGCTGGCTTCGTGCGCGGAACCTGGCGCTCCACATCGTGGGGGAGCGAGCGGAGAGCCTCGGCCCCGCGCTCTCCGCCCGACGCCCGCTGTTCATCGAGTTCGACAGCACCCACCAGTGGGTGCCGCGCCACGAGATCACGGTACCGATCTGTGTCGCAGCGCCCGGACCGCCCGCCGATCCCACCAACTGGAGCCTGGTGGAGACACCACCTGTCTCGACGTTCATCGACGATCTGATCGACTGGGTCGCGGAACGACTTCCTGGTGGCGGTCACTTCGATGCAGAGCGAGCGCGACACTGGTTCCGCGGTGGACCGCTGGACAGCGGAGTTGTCGATTCCCTTGGCGTGGCGCTGGGCCTGTGTGGAGCCCTCGACGAAGAAGGGTTCTCCGCCAACTCCACCCCACGCATCCTCGCCACGCGCGCCTTCGCCCGGCGAATCACCGAACTCACCGCCCGGGACGTGCCCGACGCCGCATGGCTCCGCCGCAACGGCTTCGAGGTGCTCGTCGGGCTCGGTCGCCGTCTGCTGACAGACACCACGGACGCATGGAACGCCGCCCGACCACTCGAGAACTGGCTGGCGCTCGTCCCACCGGAACACCAGCGAGAGGTCGATCTCGATTGGCTCCGCACCACGCTCGGTGGAGGTGAGAGCGGCTTTCGCGATCAAGATGTGCAGCGCGCCGCTCGCCGCCTCCCCCCCGGCGCATACCGGATCGTGCGCGGCCTGCGCGCTGCCGGCGTCCTTCACTCCGTCGCCAACGACCGTTTCGCGCTGCGCCCGCTCTGGTTGGGGCGCGTGGTCGTCGACGAGGCTCAGCGCCAGCTCGTCAGCGGTTCGCCCTTCGAGTACGGCGAAGCGCTGCTCGCGCCTCAATCCGCTCCCGGGATCATCGATGCACTGTACGCGCGAATCCGGGGCGGCGACACCAGCCCACTCGAGGAAGTGACCGAACTCGATGCCGAGGCCAACCCAGCGCATGTGGCAGCCCTGGAGGCGCTCGTGTGCTGCGCCGGCCGCGCGCTGCTGGCCGGCTGCGACCTGTCGGCGGAACCCCTGGAGGCGCTGTGGCACGAACAGGCGCGGCTGCTCGTGCGACGCGGGGATGCGCGCCCTGCCCGACGCATTGCCCACCACGCTCCGACGGGGAGCTTGCTGCACGAGACCTTGTGGCACTCGTCACTCCTCGCGATCACGGAAGTCCTCGACACCGCGACTGCTGACCCGTGGTTCGCGCCCTGGAGGCTGGGTGGCCCACCACCACAGCTGGAAACATGGCTCGATGCAGTGCACGCCGAGCTGGCCAGCTACTCGACGGCGCTCGCGTGCGATTGCTACGCGCTCGTGGACCGACTGCGGCAAGCGCTGGGGGAACTGCGCTCCCCCGCTCATCCGCTCGAGGCTCCCGCAGCGCTGCTCGATGCGGCAGAGCTGGGCGTCCTCTCCTGGGAGCTCGTCGCCGCCGTGAAGCAGCTGCCCTGGGGAACGGAGGCGGTCCGCGAGCTGGCGCGTCGCCGCCGCCAAGCGTGGCCGCACATCGCGGCCAATATCTGGGGGGCGTGGGCCGCTTCATCGGCCCCGGTATCGGAGCTGCCGTGGCTCGATCTGGAGGACTCCGCCGGGGGGCTCTGGCCGTTCTTGCCCCTGGAACTCCTGAACGACGACACTCTGCCACGCCTCGACGTCGTCTGCGCAAGTCCGCTCGATGACGACCAGCTCGCCCACCTCGTCGCTAACTGCCACCAGCTGCCGACAGCAGCCCACACCTCGCTGTGGGAAACCCTTCCCTCGAGCCACCTCGTGGCGGCTCTAGCCCAGCTGCGGAACACCCATGCCGCCGCTGCCAGCGTCCTCTGGGCACGCTTCACCGCAGAGCTCTTGCCGCTCCTTCCCGCCATCGCGCCTCGGGTTGATCTCGGTCCCTTGCTCGAAGCCGCTCCAATGTCCGCCACCGGCAGCATCGTGGAGCAGCTCAGCAAGGTCCCGCGCGATGCGCTGTCGGATCCCGCTCTCGAGGCACTCCGCGACTGGCTCTGGTCCCGCGTCGCAGTACGCGCACCGGAGTTCTCCGATGCCTACGGACTGCTGGCGGAGATCGAGCGGGATCTCCGCCATGCTCGGGGCTTGGGCTGAGCCCCCAGCACACCTATCTCGGCAGCGTGAGGTTGGGACAGAGCGGATCGCCGTCGGAACAGGGGGTCGGCGCGGCAGCGGGGGTCGGCTGCGGCCCACCGTGGGAACCTCGCCGGCGTTGCGTCGGCGGCACCGCGGAGGGGCGCGCCAATCGATCTCGCGCCTCGCGCAGCTCGCTCTGGGTGCGAGCCAGCCGCGTCTCCAGCGTGCTCACCTTCTCCTCGGACTGTCGCGCGAGTCGTTCCGCGGTGTCGGCACGCTCTCCCTCGGCCGAGATCAAGCGGTTCAGTTGGGCTTCGCGCTGTGCCGTGTCGGGGCCGACCTTGCCAAAGTAGACACCGAGACCGACCGCCAGAATCGCCGCCAGCACGCCATTGCTGCCAATCCACAGCACGCGGTCACGGCGCCGGCGATGGACCTCCCGGATGGCAGCCATCCTTGCCTCGTGCTCGCGCTCTCGCTCCGTGGCTTCCCGTTGGGCAAGCGCCTGCGCCTCGATCCGCGCTCGGGTGATCGCAGCTTCCCTGATGATCGCCTCCCGAGCTGCTGCCTCGTCGCGAGCTGCCTGTTCCCGGGCTCGCCGCTGTTCCTCCAGGATGATGCGCTGCCGCTCCGCTTCCAGCTCGAGCTGTCGCTGTCGCTCCTGTGCGGCCCGTTCTGCCTTCTCCCTCGCGTTCCGTGCTCGCTCCTCCGCCTGGACCCGATCACTCTCGATGTCCATCAACGACTTGAGCGAAAACAGGACGGAGCTCTCCCTACCTTCTGCCATGGATGCTGATCTCCCATCGCCCCACGAGCTCGCCAGCGGCGCGGCGTCGGGCTTGCTGTTGAGACCAACGAGCGGTCTGCCCCTTGGCTAGTGTTTTGTCCGCCTTCGGCGCCTGCTGTCCTCGGGCGAGACACCGAAGCCCTGAAAACCCCCACCACGAGCAAATATTGTCCAATCAATTCAGGAACTTTAAGCCCTCAACACCAGTGAGATCGCTCGTCAGCCCCCCCTCGAAAGTAGTATGGTCAAGGACTGTGGTGGAACGTGCGGAGAGACTGGGAGTGGGCCGGTCGGCCCCGTCTCGCAAAATCACCGGGGAAGAAACCATGCGCGAGCTGATCATCGGGGCAACCGCCCTTGCCTTCCTGCTGCTGACGACGAGCGCCATCGCCCAAGAAGAGGAAGGCGACGAAGGTGTCGCCGAGTTTGGCAGCAATGTCGAAGAGGGTCTGGTCGCTGACGAGGACAACGAGAAGCGCGATCAGGGCTACCTCGGCGAGCTGACGATGGGATTCCGATCGGGCTATGCTCTACCGTTTGGTAAGGATCAGCGCGACGCCGACGGAGTGCCGATCGGCGACATCTACGTCGGCCAGATTCCGGTCTGGCTCGACATCGGCTACGAGCCGCTACCCAACCTGGTGCTCGGCGGCTACGGCCAGTGGGGACCGATCGTCGTGGCAGACGCAGACCCCAACGACCCCGAGCCAGGCGGGTGTCCGCGAACTGCCACCTGCTTCGGACACGCGTTCCGCGGGGGACCGCAGATCCACTGGCAGTTCGGGCCCAAGTCCGCGCTCAACCCCTGGGTGGGACTCGGCGTCGCCTATGAATTCGCGTGGAGGAAGGTCAAGGAGGGCGACACGACCCGAAAGCGCCTGTACCGCGGCCCCGAGCTCATCAACGTGCAAGCGGGGCTCGACATCAAGCCGAAAGAGGAGCTCGGTATCGGGCCCTTCGTGAGCTTCTCCGTCGATCGATTCACCGACTGCAAGGACACGATCAACGGATCACCCGGCGCCCGGTGCGACATCGAGAAGCGCGCCCAGCACATGTGGCTGCTGGCAGGGGCACGAATCTACTTCTCGGCGATTCAGGTCAAGAAGCGCGGGGTCGATCTCGATTCGCGGAAGTGACGTAGGTCGTCAAGATCCGCCGTGCCGATTGCGGCGCCGCTGAAGCTCGTGCTGGGGCAGGGCAGCCAGCGGGAGCTGTGCCACGAAGTACCGCGCCAGGGGCGCCGGAATGGTCGCGTCGAGGGGAACGTCGCGGCGCCAGTAGTCCCACACGGTGGACGCCGAGTAGGCGTTGATCTCGCGAGTGCCCAGCGTGGCACCTCGGGTGAGAAAGACCTGCGAAGTGGGAACGACGATCCGCACCTCGCGCTCGGGGGCCCGCAGCGTCCAGTGGGCCACGACGTGCATCGGTCCGCCGCCGAGGAAGCCCGCGTGTCGGATGCCGAGCTGGCGCACGAGGAACGCGAAGAGGGCCGACAGTTCGTCGCACTCGGCCACCGCCGTCACCCCCCACTGGCCCGGCGGTGGCACCACCGCGGACTGCCACTTTTGCCAGATGACGTCGGAATGGCCCTCGCGATTCGTGACGTCCCACACGAGCCCCCACAGACCTCCGTCCCGAGTGGCCTCGAACACGACGCGAACGATCGTGTAGTCGCGGTACGGGACGACGTCCTCACTGACACCGTGCGTCGCCAGTAGCTGGTCATACTCCTCACGAACGGCGGGAGCCTCCCGCAGGCTCTCGGCCCCCGCCTCGAGGGCGGCCAGTAGCTCGGCAACCGTCACGACGTCCCGGCCGGGATACGCGGGCCCGGGAGACGGCGCCGATTCGCGGCTCGTCACCGGGGCCGGCGGGGGCGCCATCGGCCCCGCCGGGCCCCACGGGAGGCGCGATGCTGCGAGCAGAGCGTCATCCCCATCGGGGGCGAGCGCGGGACCACGGGACGAGGTCACCGCCTCACCGTAACCCTGCCGCGGGGCGCAAGCCCCCCCCAACAATCCGATCAGAACTGCACAGAGTACCCGCGCCATGATCCGAGGTCGGAGCGAGCCCCCGTTCTGTGACGCTTCGTGGGAGAGAAAAATGGCGCCGTCAGGGAGCCTTCGCCGGTGTGCCCCGGTGCGCGTCGATCGCCTGTCGGGCCTCCTCGCCGAAATCGACCTCCAGCAGGTCGAGCTCGTCTGAACACAGCTCGCTGAGTCGCTCGACCACGTAGCGCATCCCGGTGAAGGGGTGCTCGTTGTAGTGGTTCTTGACCGCGTAGCTCTGTTCGAAGATGGCGGGTTTGCCCCGCAGCTGGCGACGGAACCAGCGTTCGATCCGGCTGGAGCGCCGCCACCACCAGTAGCGGGCCAGCCCCGCACGGATACGTTGATCGAAGCTGGGTCGCGCAACGAACCACGACGAGTTGATGATGTGGGTGCGCGGTCGGTACACCCCCACCTCGGCCGACCCCAAGAGCTCGTCCCAGCGCCCACAGTCCGGATCGAGCACGAGCGCGTCGTCTTCCAGGTAGAGGTGGAAATCCACCTGGCGCTGGAGTGCGGCTCGACAGGCGAGGTGGTAGCTCGGGATCGATGGGTAGGGAGCGTGCCAGGTGTCGTGCCGGAGGATCTCCGCACCCGCGTAGCGCCCCTCGGCATTCCACTGCTCGACCAGCTGCTCGCGCTCCCTACCCAGTCGCTGGGAGCGCAACCGCGTGGGCCCCTGACCGAGCGCCTGGTGCTGGATCAGGACCACGTCGAGGTGGCCAGGGAACACCGCCCGCATCCGCGGCAATGCATACCGCACGAAGACGTAGGGGAGAACGACGCGCCGGCACTGAAGGATGGTGACCAGCGCCCTCATGGCGATGGCGAGACGAGTCCGAGCATCGCCAGACGGTGCGTGCGCATTGGAATGACCGGCTCGGCGAGCTGAGCGGCGAAGCTTTGCACCAACCGCTCCTTCTCGGCAGGGTGCTGCTCGAGCCAGAGGGGCACCGCCGCCATGTCGTACCCGAAGTCGACGCGGTCGAGACCCAGCTCCCGGGCGAGCGCCGGGAAACGATCCAGCTCGGCGATGTTCTCCGTCACCATCGTGAAGTGCCCCACCAGCTCGATCTTCGATCCCGTGCGCTCACGCGCTTCCAGGACGCGGGCGATGTTGCGTCGGACCTTGTCGAACCTGGCCCCCCGGTTCACCTTCTCGAAGGTCTCGGGGGAAACCCCGTTGATCGAGAAGTAGAGCCAGCTGGAACCACGACAGATACGCTCCGCCCAGTCCCCGGGCATCAGGGTACCGTTGGTGAGGAAGTTGACCTTCTTGCCGAGCTCCTCGGTCAGCCACACGTAGAGCTCCTTGGCGTTCTTCATCGCCAGAGGCTCGCCTCCCTGTAGCTCGATGTCCTCGATGTGCGTCCAGTCGATCGGCTGCTGCAGCAGCTCCAGGGGCAGCTGTCGCGGGGAGCGGTGATCCTGGTCACACATGATGCACTGGATGTTGCACAGCTCGCCGACCAGAAGCTTGATGCGTCTCAGACCGGTGTAGGGAGCCAGCACCCGCGTCTCCGGTCCCGGTCGCGCGGCGAACTCCTGCTCGTCGAGCAGTCGACAGCGATCGTAGCAGTAGAGCGTTCGCGTCAGCGCCAGGCGCCGCATCTGCCGCGTCTTGAAGTTGTTCCACAGCTGCTCCAGCGGAGCCTGATGGAGGCTCCCGAGCGAGGCCGGCTGCTGGTGACAGCAGGCGTAGACTTCACCGCGATCGTTGACGAAGGCGTCCGTCCACAGCCGCGGGCAGAAGGTCTCCTGGGTGAGCGGAATGTGCCGAGGCAGCCCCTGTCGGACCTTCTCGAACTTGCGGCGCAGCTGCGTCAGGTTCAGTGCCATGGGCGCGGCTCCTTGCCGCATCTCGGTCGCGGCCGGGCGAAAATGGCAGATCCGGCCAGTATGTCAACGCGACGCCCCTCCGCGAACGAGGTCAGTTGTGCCATGCTGCGCGCCGACCATTCGGCCCCAGGATCGGCCCCGCACCCGCCACGTCGATGTCTTCCCCCCTGCAAGTCGCCTATTTCATTCACGGTCGCGGCCTCGAGCACGCCGCCCGCTCGATTCCCGTCGCGCAACGCCTCCGCGCTGATGGCCATGGAGTCACCGTGCACGGTGGCGGCGACGCGATCCCTCTGCTCGCCGATCTCGACGCTTGGCTGCCACGCCCGACTCTCGAGGCCAACGCCACGGCCCTCCTCCGGCTACCGTGGCGCATCGCGCAAGACGTCGCCAACCTGGGCCGCGAGCGACCCGACCTCGTCGTCAGCGACGGCGATCAGGCCGCCCTCGCAGCAGCGCGCACGCGTGGCCTGCGCAGTCTCGCGATCGGCCACGATCTGGTCTTCTCCTCCTGCGCCCTCCCGGACGCGGTGAACGCGACGGCCCGCCGTGCGCAGCAGCGCCGGGGACTCATCCCAACGCACCTGGCAGAACACCGGGTCGCGGTTCACTTTTTGCCCGTCGAGGCGGCACGCGACAACACCTGGGTAGCCCGACCGGATGGCGACGCCAGCGCCGCAACGAGCAACTCCGGGCACTACGTCGCCTATTTCCGCGATGCCGGGGGGGGCCGCGTCGTCGAGTGGCTGCGCGCGCAAGGGCACGAAGTCCGCTGGTTCGGGCCCGGCGCCACACCGGCAAATGGTGCCAGCCGCGAGATCGTGGACCGCGAGCACTTCCGCCGTGAGCTGCGCAGCGCGGCCGGCGTCGTGGGCTCGGCAGAAAGCCAGCTGCTGGCCGAATGCGTGCTGTATGGCAAGCCCATGCTGGCGCTCTACCCAGCCGGCGATGTGGAGCAAGAGCTCAACGCCCAGCTGGCCACGGCCGCCCAGGTCGCGATGTGCACCACCTTCACTCGCGTCGACGCCGAGTTCGTCGAGCGATTCGCCTTTCGAGTCGAGGCCCGAGAGTTTGCGCGCGTCGCGCTGGGGGATGCCTTGCGTCCCGCCTCGGAGGTCATCAGTGAGCTGGTGACCCAGATGGCCGATTAGCGGGCGTCGAGCGATGCCCACCGTGACCCCGCCCCCACGCGCCTGATGACTCAGCGCCGCACGTGCTCTCGACGAGCCGCGTCGTAGTGGCGTTCCAGTTCCTGCACTCGAGCACCGATCTCGTATTCGGTTTCCATGCGCTGACGCGCGGCCCTCCCCATCCGGTCCCGCAGCAACTCCGAGTCGAGCAGACGAACCAGGCGGTCAGCGATCGCATCGGCATCTCGCTCCGCCACCAGGAACCCCGTTTCCCCGTCGACGATGATCTCGGGGATCCCACCGTGGCGAGTCGCCACCGCAGGCACGGCCCGCGCAGCCGCCTCCTTGACCACGATGAGCCCCGATTCGCGATCGCCACTCGCCGCCACAACACTCGGAGCGAGGAGCACCGCGCAGCGCGCCATGCGGTCCAGAACCTCGGCGTGAGGCAGCGCTCCCACGAAATCCACGCGGGCCTCGATGCCGAGCTCGGCAACGAGCGCGCGCAAGTGCGGCCCCAGCTCTCCGTCCCCCACAATGGTCAGCCGCGTCGTCGGGAACCGTTCGGCGATGGTGGCGAAGGCGCGCAGACCGTACTCGAAGCCCTTCTTCTCGACGAACCGCCCCACCATCAGCACCTCGCTGGCGGCGACCCGCGCTGCGAGCGGGGGCAGCTCGACCCCGAGGCGCCACACGTGAACCTTGCTCGGCGACGCGCCCACCCACTCGATCAGCTCGGCCATCTCCTCCGAAGCTGCCAAGAAGCGCGTGGTCCGCTGCAACAACCACGGCGAGAGGAGTGCGTAGCGCCAGTGCTTGGGGTGGTAGCGGCGCCGGGTCGCTAGCGCCGTCACGTCGAAGCCGTGCAGGGTGACGACCAACGGGAGATCGGCGTGGGCCGCGTAGGGCAGCGCGTACTGAGCGCCCGTCCCAAAGTGAGCGTGCACCAGGTCGTAGCCGCCGGTCCCGATGCGGGCCGCGAAACGGGGCGAATAGAGGCACCGCTGGTAGACTGCGGCTTCGAGTCGTTCGAGCCACGTCGCCGCGGGACGGAGCGCGTGAATCCGCGGGAATGGAAAGCGGTCCGCATGCTGGCGTTCGAGACAGAAGACGTCCGCCTCGTAGCGATCGTGGTGCCGGAGCTCGTCGAAGACAAAGGTCTGGCTGTACGGCAGAAACCGGGTCGAGAAGAGTGCGACGCGGTTTCTGTGGAATTCGTGATCCATGCAACGTGACCTCGCCCGGTCCTCTGTCTCGGGCGTCGCGGAGCGGCGAACGAGAGTCCCCCGGTGTCAGCTTCAGCCACGGCAACAGGCTAACTGGCCGGACGGGGCGGAACCTTACGGCGAAGCCCCCGGCCGCGCCAGACCCATTGCGCGATGATGGGTCTGGCGCAACGCTTGACGTCGGAGCGACCGTCACCTGAAGTTCACGGGAGCGAGGCCCGGACACCGTGCCGCGTGGACCACACTCGCACCCGTCTGCGACAGCGAGATCAGGGCCCCCCCCAAGAAGCAAGGGGCAGGTCGAGCAACCGAGCGAAATCGCCCGCCCCTTCTCGGCGGCACACGTCTTGCTGTTTATCTCTCCGGACACGAGAGGTCGAATGCCCTCCAGTCCGTTGCACCCCGCCAACCGCGACTTAACTCAGAACCAGGTAGCCACCGTGAAGCGTCGTCCCCTGCTCGCTCTTCTCGTCCTCGCCGCCATCTCCACCTCGGCAGTCCCGATGACCGCCTCGGGCTCATCTCCCATTTGGAAGCGACTGAAGGCCAAGCACCCACGAACCGAGAAGTACCTGGAGCAGCTACCGGACAGTAGTCTCAAGGCGGGCGGAGCCCGCGTCTATGTCAAGGCCCCACTCGCCGCCACCCGAACGATAGTGACCGACTTCGAGCACTACGACGACATGATCTCACAGTTCGAGGACGCCAAAGTAGTGGGACGCAATGGCGACCAGACTGACGTCTACCTGAAGATGCCGATTCTCGGTGGGAAGTCCCATCTGTCGACCGTGGTCCGGTTTGACCCGCCGCAGCAGATCGCTCCCGACGAGTTGGTCATCAGGGGACGGATGCTCGACGGCGATTTCCGTGACTTCCGCGTGACCTACCACTTAAAGCAGGTCGACGACGAAGGCACCCAGCTGAACCTGACCCTGCTCATGGACCCGAAGCTACCGCGACTGCTCGCACCCAAGTCCTACATCGAGCAAGAGGCGGCCTCTGCGTCCGACACAGCGATCCGCCGCATCCGGGATCACTCTCAGCGACTCGCCAAGCGCTGAGGCTCTGCAACGGCGGGGTGGGCCATCTCCCCCATCTGGTCACGCAAGGCGCGACGGCCGGCATCGGCCATCGCACCCAACCATTGGCCATCTCAGGTGCCGACGCCCGCCCCGTCATCCACGGTCGCGTCGAGCGTACTGTGCAACCCGCTGCTGCGATCGCCGAGTTCTTGCTCGAAGGCCTCCCAGACGGGCTGCCTGCGTCCATGCCGGTTCACGACGGCAGGCGCACGAAGCATCCCAAAACCCGCAGTCGTGAGGTTGATCCAGCTCCAGTGGGTCAGCTGACTGGCGGCGCTGGTCTTCTTGCGCTCCTGCTTCGTCTCGGCACAGTGGCGCCGCGCCGAGTCGAACGCCTCGAAGTAGCGATCGATAATGCGACTCGGCGCCACTTCATCTCGGCGAGAGTCACGCGCGGTCTCGGCCATGGCCAGACGCCGCGACCGATTGCGCAGGAGCGCCACCACCTCGCTGCCGAATCGCCAGTCAGTGAAGTCGCTGTCGGGCCCCGGACGGACGAGCACGCCGGTCTCCCCATCCCGAACCTGACTCGAAACCCCCATGTCGTCGTGCAAGGCAACGACAGGCAACCCGCACCACAAAGCCTCACTCACCACCTGTCCGTACGTCTCGCTGAGCGAGGTGTAGACGAACAAATCGGCGTGAGCGTAGAAGGTGGGGATCTGAGTGACCGGAAACTCGCCGGGGAAGAACGTGCGCTCTGCCACCCCGAGCTCGCGTGCCTTGTCCTTGAAGGTTTCGTGGTCGGGACCGTCACCCACCAGCGTGAGCGTGGCGTCGGGCACCGAGGGGGCGATCCAGCGCGCGAAGATCTCGAGCAAGCGCTCGACCTCCTTCTCGCGCGTGTGGCGACAAACGACGAGCAACCGGGCGCCGCGTCGAGCTTCCTCCGGGAAGGGATCCTGGTCCTCAACGATGTCGAAGATCTTCGGTTCGACGGCGCGGGGGATGACATGAATCGGCACCGTGACCCCTCGCTGACGCCAGTACTCCTTGAAGCTGTCGCTGAGCACGATGAGTCCGTCGGTCAGGTTGTAGTTCTGCACGTAGAGCGACTCGACCCAGGGAATGAAGCGGTCGTAGTAGACGCTCTGCACGGTGCGGTTGTGCACTAGTCCGTCCGGCAAGATCACGTTGGCCGCGCTCGGCAGGTGCACGGTGTTGACCACGAGCGACGGGACGTCGTGCGCGATTCGCAACCAGGTTCCCAAGTCCAGAAACGCGCTGCACGTCTGGGCCAGAGTCACGTCGAGCTTCTTCGCGGCCACCTCGCGCAACGCCGCGCGTCCGGGCAGCGGCAGGTATACTCCGGGGTGGTTGCGAAGCGGCAACGCCGGAAACTGGATGTACTGACGGGGTAGATCCGCCGGTGTGGCACCCGCCTCCCGAGGACCCAGAACCGTAACGTCCTGTCCGCGTGCGGTCAGCTCGCGGTAGATGAACTGACTCGCAAACGATGACCCGTTGGCGTAGGGAATGCGCAGGTAGTCGTTCAGCAGCCCCACGCGACGGGGCCATGTGCGACTCTCGCCGCGCTTCTCAGTAACAGGAACCGACATGAAGATCCTCGATTTGTGCGAGTTCTACTCGGAGCGAGGGGGTGGAGTTCGCTCCTACTTGTCCAAGTTGGCCGCGGCGGCTGGCCCGCGGGGTCATCAGGTAGTGATCGTCGCGCCGGGACCGCACAACGAGACGACCGAGGAGGGCGGAACGCGAGTCGTGCGCTACGCCGCGCCTCGCATGCCCTACGACCCTACGTACCACTGGCCGTGGCGAGTCGACCGGATGCGCGCGCTGGTCAAGACGGAGCAGCCGGAGGTGCTGCAGGTCTCGAGCCCGTTCGTGGCCGCAGCCGTGGCGAGGACCTTGCGCGAGGTCCCGGTGCGCGCGTACGTCCATCACTCCGACCCGATTGGCTGCTACCTCGAGTATGGCGCCCGCCGCTACCTGCCGCGCCACATCGCCGACCTCGCCATGGCGCCGGCTTGGCGCTGGATGCGGACCGTGTGCCGGTCGTGCGACGTGACGATCGTGGCGAGTCATTGGCTGGAGAAGGTCCTTCGTGCCCGGCGCTGCGAGCGGGTCACCACCGTTCGGTTCGGTATCTCTCACTCCGACTTTGGGCCAGGCCTGCGAGACGCGGGCTTGCGCCGAGAGTTGATGGGTCCACTGGCGGACGACCCCGAGGCGCGGTTACTGTTGATTTCGGGACGGCTGGCGGTCGAGAAGCGGCAGCGACTGCTGCTGGCGGCGGTGAAACATCTGGCCCGACGCCGGCCCCTAGCCCTGACGGTGCTGGGGGACGGCCCGGAACGGGAACGCATGGAGCGGGAAGCACGTGGCATGCCAGCGACAAGATTCCTGCGCTTCACCCAAGATCGGGCAAAATATGCCGCAGTGCTCGCGAGTGCAGATGCGCTGATCCACGGATCGCGCTGCGAGACCTTCGGCTTCGTGCTGGCCGAGACCCTGGCTTCGGGTACCCCCATCGTGGTGCCCGACGCAGGCGGCGCAAGCGCGATGGCACCGCTCAGCTGCTCAGAAAAGTATCCGGCGTTCGCGAATGCGGCAGAAATCGCCTCTGCAATCGACCGTCTGCTGAGCCGACCGGCGCCCGAGCTGGAGCGGGCGGCAGTTCTGGCCGCCGCCCAGCACCCGACGGCCGAGGAGCACTTCGACGAGCTCTTTCAGCTGTATGAGCAGCTGGTCGAGACGAAACGCGCTTGATTGGATCGGCCTGGGTGTGGTGTTGCAAGGCGACAACACCCCTCCGTTAGGTGTGACTCGATTGCCACGCCTGGTGTGGGTCGATTGCAGTGACACTGGATGGCACGAACTCTGCCTCGGTGGCTGAGAGCACGATGAAGAACAACGCCAACAACCGCATCGACGCCTGGATCGCCGCACTGACTCGCCGCGCCGTGAACCACCCGTGGGTCTTCCTGGCGACAGCGTTGCTCGTCTTCGCCACCAGCTGCGCCATCGCGTCACGCTTGGAAGTCCTCGCCGGCGCCGTGCATCTGCTGCCCACGTGGGACGAAACCGCCCAGCGCTACAACCATGCGATCGCGCGCAAGGGAGGCAGCCGGTCGGATGTGAAGATCGTCGTCGAGTCCCCCGACGCCGACCAGAACCGCGCCTTTGTCGACGCTCTCGAGAGTCGAGTCCAGGGCCTCGACGGCATCACCCGGATCGACCACGGACCCGAGGAAGAACGTGCTTTCTACCTGAGTCACAAGTGGCTCTTCGCAGATGTGCGCGATCTGGCACTGGTGGCCTGTGAGCTGAACAAGGAGCGCGAGAAGGCCACCCCCGGCTACGTGGATCTGGAAGATCCCTGCAGCGAGCAAGTCGCGGAAGAGTACGGTGACCAGCCTACCCCAGCGGCCAACGACGGGGCGGACGGTTCCGGGGAGGAGTCCCCATCGCCCGAGACCGACGACGAGCACCCGCTGCGCGAATTCGAGCGCAAGATGCGAAGTCGAGTCGAGCGCATCGACAGGTTTCCCACCGGCTACTATCGCAACGACGATGGGAGCCAGTATCTCCTGATTCTCTACTCGTCGCAGGGCGGCATGGGCGAGTTCAGCAGCGACACGCTGCTGAACGATCTGCGTCGCATCGTTGACGAGCTGAATCCCGCCGGGTTCCACCCCCAGATGCACGTCAGCCTGGGCGGGAGCATCCCGCAAGGGATCGCGGAACGGAACGCTCTGGTCAACGACATCCTCTGGGTGTCAGCGCTCGCCGTCGGACTGATCCTGCTCTCGATCGTCATCTTCTTTCGATCGCCGGTCGTGCTCCTCCACATCGGCCTGTGCATGGGGACCGGTACCGCCATCGCATTTGCCGCGGCAATGATCGCCTATCAGCACCTCAACGCCGCTACCAGCTTCCTGGTCGCGATTGTCGCTGGAAACGGCATCAACCACGGCATCGTGTACCTCGCCCGGTATCGCGAACGACGGGCCGCGGGCGATGGTCTGGAAGAAGCGCTGGTTGAGTCAGCAATGGCCATTCGCAAGGGAACGTGGCTGGCAGCGCTGGCCGCCGCGGGAGCCTTCATGTGCCTGCTCCTGACCAGCTTTCGCGGCTTCAGTGAATTCGGGCTCATCGGCGGAGTGGGGATGATCGCCTGCTGGATCGCCACCTTCACGATCTTGCCAGCAAGCGTCTCCGCGGTCGATCGCCTCGGTCGCGGTCGCGCCGGGACCGCCGCCCCGACACGCCTCCCCCGCCGCTATGGAGCGGACTGGGCCGCCGCCGCCAGCCAGAAGGCGCCTTGGCTCGTACTGGGGATCGCGGCTGTCCTCACCCTGGTGGCCATCATTCCGCTACCCAGCTACCTGAGCGATCCCTGGGAGTACGACTTCTCCAGACTGAGTAGCAAGTCCAGCCAAACGGCGGGAGCCGGTCAAGCAAGCAGCAAGGCCACCAAGATCACCAAGGTGCGCGGCTCACCGGTGATGTTCCTCGCAGACGACATGAGCCAGGCGCTCGAGCTGGCGCGTCAAGTCGAAGAGGCCGACCAGAAGCTAGGCAACAACCGCTACGTCGAGCGCACGCAGACGATCTTCGACTACCTGGGTGGGACCGAAGAGCAGGTGAAGGCCAAGCTGGCCATCCTGGGCAAGATCCGCGGTCACATCGACGCAATCCAGAAGCACCTCAAGGGCGACGACGCCCGGATCGCCAAGGAGTGGCGACCGCCGGAGTCGCTGCGCCCGCTCCAGCCCAGCGATCTGCCCCCCATGCTGGCGGAGCTTTTCACCGAAGAGGACGGTCGGCAAGGGACGCGGGTCTACGCCTACCTGTCCCCGGGGGTCTCGCGCAGCAAGGCGGAGAACATGTACGCGATCACCAGCATCCTGGAGTCGGTGAAGCTCCCGGACGGTCGCATCGCCCCCAATGCCAGCAGCACCACGGTATTCACGGCCATCATCCGCAGTCTCGAGCGCGACGCACCACGCGCGATTCTCGCCGCCCTCGCGCTCGTCCTCGTCATTACGCTAGCCGTCACTCGGCAGGTAGTCCCAGCCAGCGCGGTGATTGGCTCGCTGCTCGCTGGGATCCTGCTGACGGTTGGTGGCGCTGCCTGGCTCGGAGTACGGCTCAACTTCCTGAACTTCGTCGCCATCCCACTCACCTTCGGGATCTGTGTGGAATATGCGGTCAATCTCTACGAGCGCATGCGCGTCCACGGCGGTGACGTCGCCGCGGGGATCCGCTCTGCCGGGGGGCCCGTGTTCCTGTGCAGCCTCACCACGATCCTCGGATACGGCTCGCTCCTGATGGCTGACAACCGGGCCCTGCAGTCATTTGGCAAGTACGCGATCGCTGGCGAGATCGCGTGCATCCTCACCGCTTTGCTCGTCATGCCAGCGGCGCTCCACGCGCTGCGCCGCCGTCCACCCAGTAACTCCCCGGCACCCACCGACTGACGCATTCCGCTTCCGGTCGGAACGCGGTTGCGAGGCCCATCGCCTCAGAACGACGCGCTACCCGAACGCCGCATCAGCTCGTCGAGTCGCGCGGCAGCAGTAGCGCTGTCGGTCCCGATATCACGTCGATCAACGACCGAGCGGCGCCCCGCGGCCATCGCGGACAACACCCGGTCGGCCGCACCCGAGGCATCGCCCAAGCCACACACGTGAGCGCCGCCGGCCCGGTCAAGCAACTGGGCCAGCTCGACGTTGTCACTGAGCACCAGCAGCGGTCGCGGGACCGTCAGGTAGTCGTAAATCTTTGCCGGAATGCGCTGCTGCCCCGCGTGGCTGACCGCCACCAGCAGATCGGCGCTCTTCATGACCCCACCGATCCGCCGATAGGGGACGGCAGGATCGTGGACAAGCTGGTCGCTCACCCCCAGCTGTTGGGCTGCGTCCCGGGTCGCTGCCGGAACCGTCCCCACCACGCGGAGGCATACGGACTCCGGCCCATACCCGCGACTCCGGAGGTCCGCCAGCATGGTGAGGAGCGTTTGTCCCTCGACGAACCGGCGCAGATGACCAAGAAAGAGCAGCGTGAAATAGGGTCGAGGTGGCTCGGCCTCGGCATCGATGAGGTCCGCGTCAGCATGATTGCGAATCGTGACGAAGCGCTCCTCGTCGAGGTCGCGGTAGTGTTCCACGTAGTGGGCGCGCGTCGTCTCGGTGTTGAGGACCACGGCTCGCGCAGCCGACACCACCTGTCGCTCCAGACGATCGACGAGGTACGATTGGAGACGGGGCCGGAGCGGTCGACGCAGCTCGCAGAGGGCCCAGGGGTCCCGTAGGTCGGCGATCAACGGCAGGCCATGCTCACGAGCCACGGATCGTCCAACGAGCAGCGCCGCGTAGGGATCCGCGTTGACGACGACCGCCTCGCATGGATGCCGCGCCAGCGTCCGGCGAGCCGCCGCCGTGGCGTGCGGCATGTCGACGGAGTGTTCGCCGAGCGGGACGAGCTCGGGATTGCGCCCCAAGAGCTCGTCCACACGAACCGCCAGGCGTCGCGCTGCGCGTGGGATCGGTAGCGCCGAGCGGTGTTCCGGATTCGCACCCCGTGATCGTCCCGCGAAGTATGCTCGGCTCGCGGCTTGCGAGCGCCACCCGTAGTCGCGAATCACCACGGTGGAATCGGGCAGGGCCTCGAGGAGTGCCCCATCGACGGCGTCCCCGGCCCCGAGATCGCACAAAACCACCGCCCGCCACCCGAGCCGGTGCAGGTGCCGCACGAACTTGAGTGGCCGCAGTGCACCCACGCGACTCTGCGGGGGGAAATACGGTGTGATGTAGAGAAACTGACGCATGGCCGGGTCAGATCGAGCACGACCGAACCGGATCGCTACCGAAATCGAACGATGCTCGGATCCCAACCTTCTGCCGGATTCAGTCCCAGCAGCGAAGTGATCGTGGCAGCGAGGTTGCTGAGCCCGAAACTCTGCCCTGGAACGATCTCGTAGGCGCCCTTCCGCGACGTGTTGTCGTAGAGAACACACGGCACCGGATTCAGCGTGTGGGCAGTCTTGGCCTTGAAGCCGTCTCCGGAAGGCATGGGCTGCTTGGTCTTCTTGTCGAGTTCGTACATCTCGTCGCAGTTGCCGTGATCCGCGGTGATGATCGCCATCCCCCCCAACGCGTCCACGACTGGCAGCAGGCGCTTGAGACAGAGGTCGAGCGTCTGTACCGCGATCAGTGCCGCCTCGTAGATCCCCGTGTGCCCGACCATGTCGCCGTTGGCGTAGTTGCACCGTGCGAAGCGATACTTGCCCGTCTGCAGCTCCGCGATCATTCGATCGGTGATCTCGGCCGCCTTCATCCAGGGGCGCTGCTCGAAGGGTATGATATCCGACGGGATCTCGATGTAGGTCTCCAGCTCGTTGCTAAACTTGCCGCTGCGATTCCCATTCCAGAAGTAGGTCACGTGCCCGTACTTCTGGGTCTCGCTCATCGCCAGCTGCGTGATCCCCGTTGCAACCAGGTTCTCCCCCAGCGTGTTGCTGATCGCCGGAGGCGAAACGAGGAAGCGGCTCGGGATGTGCAGATCACCGTCGTACTCGAGCATTCCCGCATAACAAACCCGGGGCAGTCGCTGCCGGTCGAACTTGTCGAAGTCGTCCTCCGTGAAGGCGCGAGAGATCTCGATGGAACGATCGCCGCGGAAGTTGAAGAGAACGACGCTGTCGCCGTCATGGATGGGTCCCACTGGTCGCCCCTGATCTGCGATCACGAACGCCGGGAGGTCCTGATCGATCGCCTTGGTTTCGTCCCGCAGCGTCGCGATCGCCTCTTCCGCCGAAGCGAAGGTGCGCCCTTCACCCAGCACATGGGTCTTCCAGCCCAGCTCGACGATCCCCCAGTTGGCCTCGTAGCGGTCCATGGTGACCTTCATCCGGCCGCCACCGCTGGCGATCCGCGCGTCGAAGTCGGAGTCGGACACCTCCGAGAGGAAACCCTCGAAGGGTCGCACGTACTCGAGCGCCGACGTCTCGGGGACGTCACGGCCGTCAAGCAGGATATGGACGCGCACCCGGCGCAGTCCTTCCTCCTTCGCCCGAACGATCAGCGCCCGCAGGTGGTCGACGTGGGAGTGAACGTTGCCATCCGAGAACAGTCCAATGAAGTGGAGGGTCCCCTTGGTCTCCCGCACGTTCTGGCTGATTTCCTGCCAGCCCCGGTTCTCGAAGAGGCGCCCGCTCCGGATCGCGTCAACGACGAGCGCAGCGCCCTGCTCGTAGACCTTGCCCGCACCGATCGCGTTGTGACCGACTTCGGAGTTGCCCATGTCCGCATCCGACGGCATGCCCACGGCAGTTCCATGCGCCTTCAGCGAGGTCATCGGATACTCGGCGAAGAGCCGGTCGATGAAGGGCGTGTGAGCTTTCTTCACGGCGTTGCCGACGTCGCTCGGATTGAGACCAAATCCATCGAGGACGATCGTGACTAGAGGACCATCGAAGCCGGGAAACGAGGGGTTCTTGTCGAGCACAGCGAAGCCTCCGGAAGCGGGTCACCAGAGCCGGAGCCCTGGGGCGGGTGTGGATAGCACAGTCTGGGCCGCGTCGGGATCGGCCCCGCGACCCAATGATAGATTTCGCTCGAGAGCGGATCGAGCGCGAGCGCCCTCAGCCTTCTGCGTCCCCGGCGCGGCCCAATGCCCGCCCGACCGTCCGCAGCAGCTCGAGCCGCGTGAACGGCTTCTGCAGGTACAGCATCTGGGTCGGGTCGAGTCCGCGCTCGGTGATAGCGTCGTGGGCGTATCCGGACATGTAGACGACGCCCACCTCCGGGTACTGGTCGCTGACGATCTCGGCCAGCGCGATGCCCGACATGCCGGGCATCACGACGTCAGTCAACAGCAGATGCACGGACTCCTCCGCCAAGATCTGAAGGGCTTCGCCCGCGTCGCGGGCCACCAGCACGTCGAAACCAGCACCGCCCACGAGCTTCGAAACGGCGCGCCGCACTGGCGCCTCGTCATCGACCACGAGAACCCGGACTGCGCGATGAAACGGCGGCGAGGGCCTGGTCGACGTCACCGTGCTGCGACTGGGCAGATAGATGACAAACGTGGTCCCGTGCCCCGGTTCGCTACGCAGAACGATGTGTCCGTCGGCACCCTTGACGATGCTATAGATAATCGACAGCCCCAGTCCGCGTCCCCTCCCGGAACCCTTGGTGGTGAAGAACGGTTCGAAGACCTGGTTGGCCACTTCGTCGCTCATGCCGGTGCCACTATCATCCAGCTCGAGCACCACGTAGCTCCCGGCAGGAACGTCGTCGAGCGCGGCAGCGTCATCGTCGTCGAGCACCTCGTTGCGAGTGCGCAGGGTCAGGGTTCCCCCGCCGGGCATCGCGTCGCGAGCATTGGCAGTCAGGTTGAACAGCACCTGCTCGAGCTGCGCCCGTGAGATGCGAACCGTCGCCGGAGCAGCAAGCAACTCGCTGCGCACCGTGACAGCCTCACCGGCGGTGGTCTTCAGCAGGTCCTCGAGGCCGAACACGACCGAGTTCAGGTCCAGCAGCTCAACGTCCGCTTCGTCACCACGACTGAGCACGAGCAACTGGCGAGTCAGGCGGGAAGACCGCTGAGCAGCTTCGTGGATCCGCAGCACCGCCGCACGCACCGGATCACCGGGCTCCGTGCGGCGCAGCGCGAGTTCGGCATAGTTGCCGATGACGCCCAGCATGTTGTTGAAGTCGTGGGCAATCCCTCCCGCCATTCGCCCGAGGGTATCGAGCCGATGGCCACGCTCCACCGCCGCGCCCCGTCGTGAAGACACGGGAGGCCCCGCCGGCACGTCTCCCACCTTGAGCAGCGTCAGACACGAGGAGACGGCTCCCTCGGCGTCGAAGAGCGGCACCAGCAAGACCGGGTAGGCGTCCCCTCCCGAAACGGAAAGGGTACCTCGCCACGGAACACCAGCACGAACGGACTCGAGTCCCTTCTGCACGACACGCTCGTCACCCTGCCAAAGCGCCGTACCCGTCAGCAGCTCGCCCAGGCGGCGACCAGCGAATCGCTCCAGCTGCTCATTGGCAAAGACGACCCTGCCCTCGAGGGTACTGATCTCTGCAGGGCAATCGAGGAAGCTCAGCAGCGAGGCGAGGGATGGGCTAGGAAGATCACCCAGGACCTGCTGACCGCCAGTGCGGGTGTGCGATCCCGGCTGCAGCTCAGGCGCTGAACTGCGACGCTTGAGTGAGGCCACCAAGAAGAAAACCTTACTGCATTTGTGAAAGATTGATCGCCATCATCAGTACGTGGCGTGCGTTTCACGTACACCGGAACCTGAGACAGGCCAACGATTCGGAAATCTTTCCTGCAACAGGAAACACGCTACCTGCCGGTTCAGTAAAAATCCGGGAAAGCGCCGCAATTCTCGGCGACCGGTCGCGCGCCTGGCGCGAGACCGAATCCCCTGGTGAGTTCGGGAGTTATGATGTCGTCGATGAGTTGGCTCCGTGTCGCCGCAGGAATTGTAGTTTTCGCGGGGGCGGGCTCTGCGCACGCGCAAGACCCCGCTAGCACCTCCGCCCGCGCGATCGAGATCCAGCAGACGTGCCCCCAAGGTCAAACGAGCGCCCTCAGTGAGATCGCCTGCGAGTTCGCGAACGCCCTAGCCGCGATTCCAGCCGGCACCTTGGTGGTCGCAGCCCCCGCGAGCACAACCGTCCCGCTCCGCCAGCCAGGGCGCCTCGAAGCACGCATGGCCGCCGTCGTCGCAGGTCGTCTGCGACACGGTGCGCGGGCGGCCCCGGAAGCGGCCAACCTCGCCGTCGCGCGGAGTCTAGCCAGCGGCAACGGCACGTTGCTGCATCTGCGGATCGAAATTGCCGAGGGCCGGGTCCGCGTCGAGGGCGACGTCTATCCTGTGCCCGCCAAGTTCTGGGAGCGGGTACGTGACCCACTCCCAAGCCCAGTGTTCCACGCCTTCGCTGAGCGCGCGCTGGATCCCGAGCTGCGAACCTACCTACCCGCAGTTCCGCTCGTGGCGCGCGAGACCGTGAAGGCCAAGTCGCCCGAGCACCAACCGGTGGCCCTCGCCTGCGCCGACGTGGACGCAGATGGGGCTACAGAGCTCGTTGTCGCGGGCAGGCGCGGCATCCATCTGGCGAGGATTCGCGAGGGTACGGTGCGGCCCCTCGTGTCACGCCAGTGGACTGATTTGGCGTCCGTCGCTTCGGCACCGCTCCGGGAGCCCGTCGCGAGCATTTCCGTTCACTCGGGGAACCACATCGACGTGGGCATCAGCGACCGTGCCCATGCCATCCGATTCGATCCCCAACTCACTCCCATCGCGAAGATGGGCCGGCGTCTACCCTGGCCCGGAGGAGAGGGGTGCTCGCGAATCGTCGGGCTGGTCATCGGCCCACAACTCCATCGCTGTGGCGAAGCCGACGACCCGCCGCTGCGAGAAACATTCGGCTGGGGCACGGACGCGCTTGCCAGCGCGGCGATCCTCGGGAGCGACGGCCAGCTCCACCACTACTTGGCGGGCCGGATCGCGAACAAGGGCGAAGCGCGTCTCATCAGCGACAACGGTGAGCAGGCGCAAGTGCTAGCCGTGGGCGCTCAGCTGGCCCTGGGTGACCTCGATGGCGACGGTCGGCCCGAGCTGATCGCGGGCACCAACACGATGGACGCGAGCCAGGATGCGATCGTCGTGCGAAGCTGGACGGCAATCGGACAGATCGTCGAGCGGTTGCGAATACCGGTCCCCCCTGGGGTCCACGCCATCGCCATCTGCCCGCAGCCGAGCGCAAGCCTGGCTCCCATCGCCATCGCCGCGGGTCGTGAGATCTGGGTCGTCCGATGACGCGGCGGATCGCCCCCCTCCACCTGAGTCGGCGCACGTGGCTGGTCGCGATGTCCAGCGCCACCTCGGCGGTCGCGCTGGGTCGAACCCCCTACGGCGGAAAGCTCGACCTCCGTATCCCCTGGCCGCTCGCTTCCCTCGACCCGCACGCCATCGACAGCGCTAGCGCAGCGCTCTTTGGTCCCGCGATCGCAGATCCGCTCTTTGCCCTCGACTCGCTCGGACGACCGTATCCGACCGTCGCCGATTCCATGCCCACACGCATCACCAAAGGGGTTCGCGTGCGCCTCCGCCCCCACCTGAAGACAGCCCGCGGGCGGGCCCTCGATGCGCGAGACCTGCTGTTCAGCTGGCACCGCTCCCGAGACCAGGCCGGGGCTGGACTGCTGGGTCGCTTTGCAGAGCCCTTCCACGACCGAGAGGACGGCCTCGCCATCATTGTCCCGGACGCCGACCCCGTCGACGTTGCCACCGCGCTCGCCAACCCCGCAACGGCCCTCCTCCCGCGGGGTTTCAACCGGCTCTCGCCGGATGGGACCGGCGCGTTCCGCGCCCGGCTCACCCGGGACCGACTCGTGCTCGAACGCAACGCTGACGCGGCCCGCGGCGCGGCCTACCTGTGGCAGATCGAGGCAACGCAAGCCAGCGATCTCGCTGACGCGCTGCGCGCGTTCGAGGCCGAGGAGGTGGACGTGGGATGGTTGGGCAACGGGCTGCACCGCCCCCGACTGGGTGCGATTCCATTCAGCGGGCCACAGTTCGGGTGGGTCGTCATGCGCAGTGGCAACCAAGCGAGAGCCTGGGGTGCACCTGGCGTCGCGCAGGGCCTGCTCGACGGGATCGGACCGGCCCCCCTGCAACATCTCGGACTCCAAGGCATCCCGGCCGCGCGGGGCGGGCAGAAGTGGGGCGGCGAGCCCTCCGAGCTGCTCTTCCCCAGCGACGCTCCCCACCTCGCTCAAGTCGCCCGTGCGCTGGCGTCACTCCTCACGACACCCGATCACGCCCTCGCCGCCCGCGGTCGGCCAGCGCCCGAGCTCACTCGCCGCAAACGATCCGGTGACTACGTCTTGATGGTGGACTTCGTGCGCCGCGTCGGTGCTGGCCCACAGAACGCTCTGCTCTCGCTCCTGACAGCGGTCGACCCAGCTCTGGCTCGCCGACCGCCACGCCATGTCGCATCCACCGCACGCGAGGTAGCCCGCACGCTTCCCCTCGGGGTGGTCGGGGAACTGCACGTGCGCGGCGCTTGCGTGCCGGCCTTTCGAGAGCTGGAACGCTGGGATCTCGGTGCCATCCATCAGCAAGCCTGAGCCCTGCCAACGTCAAAGCGTCATCAGGTAGAAGGCGACAGCGTAGACGAGGGGACCGACGACGCTGACCACAATCCCCGTGATCGCCAGTCCCTTCCCGGTGTAGCGCCGAGGCTGGGCAGCAATCCGCGTCAGCGAAACGACACCCAGAACGATCCCAGTCAGGCCGAGCAATCCCCCCAGAAAGGGAAAACAGCACAGTCCAAAGAGGAGCGTCCCGGAACCGAACGCCAGCGAGACCGCCGCCAGCGGGTCGGTGGTGTGAGCCTCTACTTCGGGGGGCAGCACTCCCGTCGGCAGATCGATCCCGTAGCCACCAGGCGGTCCTGCTGGACGCTGACTCACGGCTCCCTGCCAAGTCGTACCCAGTCGCGCAGGGCCCGCCCCGCGTGCCAAGTGCCCCACCAGGCCAAGCCCCAGAAACCAAGGTACACCAGTGGGGAGAGCTTGTTGTAGGACCAGGCGAGGGCTAGCTGGCCATGGCTCAGCGCAGCAAACGCGCGGGTCATCCCACACGACAGGCACGGCAACCCGAGCATCGTCTTGAAGGTGCAGGGCGGGGACAGCATCAGGCCACCCTCGATCGCCTCCGGCGTGACCACGAACGACACCACCAACGAGCCCGCCACGGGCAGCAGGAGCACGCCGAACGAAAGCATTCGTTGCACCGCGTCGCTCCGCAATCGCCGACGCAGTTCCGCCAGAGCCGACGGGCCGTCGGGGGCCGCCGGCGAAGCATCGGCGAGGCGCGCGTGATTGGTCGGAGCATCGAGACTCACAGCGCCCACTATACCTTCAAGCCCGGCCCCCAGCACGGCTCCAACCCGGCCGTGGGTACGGAGCAGCGTTGGGGTTGGTCTCCTTGCCGCCTGCTGGCAACGGGTCTAGAGCTCCATACCGTCAACGGTACCCATGCGGAGACCATCGAAAGCAAGCCTGCCGCCGAAACAGAGCCAATCCCCCTCTCCTCCACCGAGCGGGCGCAGGGCGGGCCAACTCAACGCGGCGACTAACCGCTGTGGGTCAGCGCCATGAATTCTGGGTCGCGACCTGGGTATCAACTAGATGGTGATCGCGCCCCCACCATCGTGGCCATCGCCATGGGCTACGGCCACCTGCGCCCAGCCCATGCGATCGCGAGCTACCTGGGGCTCGATGTCCTCAACGCTGATCGCCCTCCCCTCGCCGACGCAGACGAACAACGCCGCTGGGAACAGACCCGACACGTCTACGACCTGGTGTCGCGAGTCAGCGCCACCCCGCTGCTCGGGACCCCGTTCAAGCTCCTCCTCGACTCCGTCACGGCCATCCCACCGCTCTATCCGTTCCGCGACCTCTCCCACCCGAGCCTGCCAGCGCATCTGTTGACCTACACCGCACGCCAGGGTCTCGGCCGGACGATGGTCGCCTACCTCGAGGAGCACGACTCGTCGCTCCTCACCACGTTCTACTCACCGGCGGTCTTCGCCGACTACCACGGCTACGATCGCATCTACTGCGTGGTGACTGACTCGGACGTGCAGCGGGTCTGGACTTCGACCACCCCGCGGCAAAGCAAGATCCACTACTTCGCCCCGAGCGGCCGCGTCGTTCGACGCTTGCGCGCCTATGGCGTCAACAAGGACCAGATCGACTTCACTGGATTCCCCCTTCCCCACTCGCTGCTTGGCGGGCCCAGCTTCGACATCCTTCACCGCAACCTGCTGGCGCGCCTGCAACGCCTCGATCCGCGCAGCGTGTTCCGCAAGCAGTACGCGCGCGAGCTCGAACCGCTGGGAAGCCTTCCCGGCGACCCGGCTCCGCCGCGAGTCACGTTCGCAGTGGGAGGTGCTGGAGCACAGGCTGACCTGCCCGGTCGCTTTCTCCCGAGCCTGGCCCCTCTATTGCGCGACGAACGGCTGCGTCTGACCCTGGTGGCTGGCGTGAAGCAGGACATCGCGCGACTGTTCGAGCAACAGCTGGACACCCAACACCTCGGCCACCTCGTCGGGCGGTCGATCGATATTCTCCACGAACCGGACGTGTACGACTACTTCGATCGGTTCAACGAGCTCCTCGCCGGGACTGACCTCTTGTGGACGAAGCCCAGCGAACTCACCTTCTTTGGCGGGTTGGGCTTGCCGCTGCTCTTCAGCCCTCCCGTCGGTCGCCACGAAACGTACAACCTGCGTTGGGCACTCGAAAACGGTGCTGGGCTCACGCAGCGCCAGCCTCGCTTCGCCGCCGAGTGGCTCAACGAGTGGCTGTCCGACGGGACGCTAGCGGCCACCGCCTGGGCCGGTTTCAAGCGGCTCCCTCATCGAGGGCTCTATCGAATCGTCGAGCGACTGGGCGACACACAGCACTGGCCACGCAACACGATCTCTCCTCCGCCCCACTGAGCAGCGGGCAGGACAAGTAACGCTACGCAACGTCCATGCTCATCCTCACCGATCACGACGACTACGCAGCTCGGCTCTTCCCCGACGCAGGCTGCGCGCAGCGCTGCGACCTGCACGGCCTCGATCCCACCGTCCGTGAACTCCTGATTGAGCTCTCCCCCGACGCCGGATGGACGGCGCGAGAGCTCGACATCGGCGGGTTCGATCTGGCCATCTTGGTGAAACGATCGCCGCGCTCACAGTTCGACGTACTTCGCGATCGTGCCAGCGCCGACCGGTTACCCACCGGAAACATCCTCTGCCTGGCCGAGTCGGGCAACGACTTCCACGGTCACAAGGGCCGCCATTGGACCGCGATGCCCGGCAACCTCCACCTCAGTGCCGCTCTTGCCCCCCGGCGCGAGTTGCGCCACTTTGGTGCCATCTTCATGGCGCTGCCGGCAGTGGCTGCGGCCAGCGCCATCGAGACGGTCGTTCCTCACACCCGACCCGTCGGCATCAAGTGGGTCAATGACGTGATTGTCGATGGCGCGAAGATCGCGGGAGTCATCGCGCACACGCGCAGTTCCGGATCACGCGTCGATCAGGCCGTGCTGGGAATCGGGCTCAACGTGGAAGCGGTACCCGAAATCGTGCGATCCCCCTACGTCCCGCGTGCGGGCGCGCTACGCCAGTCCGATCCAAAGGTGACGCAACATCAGGTTCTGAAGGCGCTCCTCCACGAGATGGAGACCCGCTACGCTGCCAGCCTTGCGGTCGGGGCCGAGCCGCTTCTCACAGCGTATCGCGAGCGCTCCCTCGTGTTGGGACGGCATGTAGAAATCCATCCCGACGCCACGGGTGAGGGCGAAACCGTGGCCGGACGCGTGAAGCATGTTGGCAACGATCTCGAGCTCGTGTTGGACGGGCGGTCGGCGCCCGTCACGCGCGGACGTCTCCTGGTAACACCGGAGGAAGAGTTCACGCACATCGGGCGAAATCCGTAGGCACCGTCAGGGCTTTTGCCTAATATGCCCCCCGCTCGGGCCTCGCGTTCCCGCGAGTTGACTTCCGAGCGCCACAAAAAGAAGAAGCGAAGCAGGAGCGCTACATGGATCTCGGACTGCTGTTGATGTGTGCGATCGCCTTCACCGCGGTCTTCTTGCTGCTCACCGTGCTGTCGGTGTTGATGTCCGCACTCACAGCGATCTTCCCAGGTCGCGCAGCGCCACCGGTGCTGCGCGCTGCACCCCCAACCGACACTGACGCTGCCCTGCTGGCAGCGATCACCACCACCATGAATCAGCTCTACCCCGGTGCGAGCGTCACCCAGATTGAGGAGGTAAAATGATCTTCACCAAGACCAAGAAGAAGATCCGCGTCATGCTGACCACATTCCGCGACGGGCTACAGAGCTCGTTCGGTGGCAAGGTCCGGCTGGACGATTTTCTTCCCGCAATGGAAGCGGCAGCCACTGAGGTGAAGATCCGCCACTTCGAGTTTGGCGGCGGGGCTCGCTACCAGGCCCCACTGTTCTACCTCGGCGAGAACCCCTTCGAGACGATGTCGAAGATCCGGGACGCAGTCGGCAAGGACAACGACTACCAGATCCTCACTCGCTCCGTGTCCGGCGTCACCCTGACGACGCAGTCCATCGAGGGACTGCGCTTGCAGGCGAAGCTGATGCAGAAGCATGGCACGACGTACGACCGCAACTTCGACTTCATGAACGACGTTCGCAACCTGGTCAACACGGGCAAGCCGATCATCGATAGCGGCATGCATCACCAGGTCTGCATCGCGATGATGGGCCTTCCCTTCCACTCGGACAAGGTGCACACGTCCGAGTTCTACATCGGCATTGGCAAGAAGATCCTCGACAGCGGGATGAAGGTCGACAGCATCTGTCTCAAGGATGCGAGCGGCACGACTGATCCCAAGACGATCTATGACACTGCCGTCGGTCTGAAGAAGATCATGCCGAACGACATGCCCCTCTGGCATCACACCCACGACACGGCGAGCATCGCGGTGGCGCAGTACATGGCGAGCATCGCCGGCGGAGCCGATGGCGTGGACCTGAGCGTTCGTCCGATGGCCAGTGGGACCGTCCAGCCCGACGCCCGCTCCCTCGCACACGCACTGAAGGGCACCGGCTACGACCTCGACATCGATGTCGCGAAGCTGGGCATGATCGAGGACATGCTCAACGAGAGCATGAAGGACTACCACTTCAATCCGACCACGACGACAGCGGACGCCCGCGTCGTTGGCTTCCCGATGCCCGGTGGAGCGATCGGCCCCAACGTGCACATGATGGTCAAGGCCGGCATCCTCGAGAAGTACGGCGAAGTGCTGGCCGAGTTCCCGGTGGTCGTCGAGGCCGGCGGCGCTTGGACCAGCGTGACCCCGGGCAGTCAGCAGTACTGGCTGCAAGCGTTCAACAACGTGATGTACGGTCGCTGGAAGAAGATCGATCCGGGCTACGGCAAGAGCGTCCTCGGCTACTTCGGCAAGACCCCGCTGCCCCCGGACCCAAAGGTCGTGAAGATCGCCGCCGAGCAGCTCAAGATGGAGCCATTCAGTGGTGACCCGCTGCAGGCCGCCCCGAAGAATCTCGAGACTGCAAAGCAGGCTCTCAAGGAGCGTGGCCTCGAGATCACGGACGAGAACGTCTTCATGGTGCTCGGGGCGATCGTGCCCGGCAAGAAGATGGAGCTGAACGAGGGGATCAAGCTGCTCGAAGGGCGTTGCAAGATCGACCTCCCGCTCAAGAAAGAGGACGCCCCCAAGGCCGCACCACTCGCCGCCCCTCCGACCCCGGCTGGTGGCGCGCTCACTGGCCCGGTCACCAACCAGGTCGTGGTGCAGGAAGGGGGGTCGTCACGAACCTTCGTCGTCACGGTCGCTCCTGGCGGTGGTAACGGCGCCGCACCGGCTCTGGCAGCGGCCTCAGCCGCAGCCGCCCCGGCGACGAGCGCAGGAACGGACGTTTTCCAGACCTTCGGTGGTGCCGTCGAGCTCGTCGACATCCTCGTCAAGGTCGGGGACAGCGTGAAGAAGGGTCAGGCCGTCGCCCAGATCGAAGCGATGAAGGCCACCCACGACGTCAAGGCCCCCTGCGATGGCAAGGTGCAGGCCATTCACGCCCGTATCGGCGATGAGGTCGACTCCTCGAAGCCGATCATGACGATTTGAGTGGTCTCCGATGGACGGATTCATCCAATTCCTGAACGACTCGGGAGGCATGAAGCTCGTCACCGAGTCCGGCTGGGCCGGACTCGGGGCGGGCAATGCGATCATGTTCGTGGTCGCTGGCGTCCTCATCTACCTGGCGATTGTCAAGGAGTACGAACCGCTCCTTCTGATCCCGATCGGCTTCGGGATCCTGCTCGCCAACTTCCCCGCCGCGGCGATGGTGTCGCTGAAGTCGCACCCAACCGCAGATAGCGGGATCCTCCACTGGATCTACTACTACAGCATCAAGCAGTCGGGGCTCTTGCCACCCATCATCTTCATGGGTGTCGGGGTGCTCACCGACTTCCGACCACTGCTCGGCAGACCGATCACGTTCCTGCTCGGAGCCGCGGCCCAGCTCGGAATCTTCGCCGCTGCGCTGGGGGCGTTCTACCTACCACCCTTGCTCTTCGGGCAGGAGATGTTCAGCATCGGTCAGTCCGCTGCCATCGGTATCATTGGCGGCGCGGACGGCCCGACCTCGATCTACCTCGCTAGCCGCCTCGCGCCTGACCTGTTGGGCCCAATCGCAGTTGCGGCGTACAGCTACATGTCGCTGGTGCCGATCATCCAGCCGCCGATCATGCGAGCCCTGACCACGCAGAAGGAGCGCGAGATCGACATGCCGATGACCAAGCCGGTCTCGAAGACCGCGGTGGTGCTCTTCCCCATCGTCACGGGAGCGATCGCGTCGCTGACAATCCCGTCCTCGGCACCACTGATGGGCATGTTGATGTTCGGCAACCTGCTACGTGAATGCGGCGTGACCGAGCGCCTGAAGAAGACCGCGGGCAGCGCCCTGATCGACATCGTGACCATCTTCCTTGGCCTGTGTGTCGGGGCGACGATGCCGGCGGAAACGTTCCTGACGGGACAGACGCTGATGATCCTGGCGATGGGCGCCGTGGCGTTCTCGTTCAGCACCTTCGGCGGCGTCGTCTTCGCCAAGCTGTTGAACGTCTTCCTCCCAGAAGGGAAGAAGCTGAACCCCTGCATCGGTGCCGCAGGCGTTTCCGCGGTCCCAATGGCGGCCCGTGTGGTGCAGAAGACGGTCAGCGATGACACGGAAGGGCGGGTGAATCCGCTCATGAATGCGATGGGGCCCAACGTGGCCGGCGTCATCGGTTCGGCCGTAGCCGCAGGGGCCTTCCTCGCGCTCTTGACCTGAACGAGAGCGCACGCGAGAGCACGGCCGGGGGGGCAACCTCCCGGCCGTCTCAGTTTGTACTACGGGAGCTTCTCCGGAACCGGCAGCGCGATGCCCTCGCGCACTGCGCTGACCACCGCGGCAGCCAGCTTGGCGTCCCACACCTCACACTGCTTGGACACCTCACCCATCGTTGCACCCTTGCAGTGCTGGCGGCGATTCCGGTACGCCTCGCTCACGCCCTCGTTGGCGCGGAGCGCCTCGCGAATTGCCGTGTCGATGTAGCGGTAGGTCACCTTCGCTGCCTTCATCTCGCCAAACGGCTCGAGGCCCATCTCGCCGGACGACACGGTGGCGCAGGTCCCATCCCAGCGCAGGACATCCCAGCCCCCAGCACCACTCACCTGCATCCCACCCTCCGGCAGCTGCCGCACCCGAAGGATGATCACCTCCTCGCCCGGCACAAGGAATCCTTCACCGCTGAGCCCCCCCGACGCGTTGCGTGCCTCGGTCCTCGCCCGCATGTAGCCCCGGGTCCATGGCGAGCTCTTCTCGAACATCACCATCGTGACGCCCGGAAACGAGTCCTGGCACAGTCGTTCCACCCACTTCTGACTGGGCACGCAGGTGCCATGCTGATTCACGCACCGGGTGGGCACACCGCTGACCTCCTCCTCATCTGCAGCGCCTTCTTCAGGGTCTGCTGGGGCGGACATGGCGCCTTCGTCGCCGTCAGCCGACGAGGCCGCACCATCGGGAGACTGTGCCGGTGCCGGCGCACCGCCGCACGACATGATTAACGAACCACCCAGCGCCAGGCAGAGGACAGAGCTACGCATGGCCCCCAGTCAAGGACCTTCGGCGGTGCCCTGTCAAGATCGCGCTCAGTACGGATTGTCCTGCGCGGGAGGTGCCACGGGCACCGGTGCGGCGGGAGCCGGTATGGGCGGCGCTGTAGCGGGCGCTGCAACCGTCGGTGCCGGAGCCGTGGGGCTGACCCGTTGAGGGTTGGAGGGCGGAACGGCTGGCTGGGGTGCAACGGGCTTCGCCACGGGAGAGGCCAGCGAATTCCCCACTGGAGCCGGCACTGGCGCCGTCACGAGACTAGCCGGCGCCGCGGAAGGCGCGCCCTCCGCCGGGGGCGTCTGCTCCTCGGCCTCCGCGCTCGGCCCCGCGGGCTCGGGGCCAGGCTGGGTACCCGGCGCCGCATCCACTGCCTCGCCAAGGACGGACGCCACGGGCGCCGCCAGCTCGTCCATCGGCACCGCGCGGCTCGGCACCGGTGCAGGCAACGACTCGCGAGACGTGCCAATGCTCCTCAGTTGCGAGGCAACGAAGATGGCCACGAGCACCACCCCGGCCACGATGGCAAGCTGAGCCGTTGGCGGCACTTTCCGGATCCGATCACGCAGCGTCAGCTTCGGAGTCCCGCCGCCTCCAGCGCTCACCAGCTCCGACTCGATCGCCGAGGCGTCCGCACCGTCGGCGCGCTCCCGGAGCTTGCGCATACTCGGGCTGGTCGTCTCCTCCCGTTCGGACTTGCGAACCTTGGTCGGCTTCTCCGGTTCCTTCGCAGGCAGCCCGTGCTGCTTCGCCCGCTCGCTGCGCTCGCGCTGGACCCGACGCTGCTTGCGAGTGGGCTTGCCGCTGCGTTGCTTGGCCATCTACCCCTCCTGCAGCGCGTTGGCACCACCGATGATCTCCATCAGCTCGGTGGTGATGGCCGCCTGGCGAGCACGGTTGTACTGGAGCGTCAGCTTGTCGATCATCTCCTCGGCATTCTTGGTCGCAGCGTCCATCGCGGTCATGCGCGCTCCCAGTTCCGAGGCCATCGACTCGTACAGCGCGCGGAGAATCGAGATCTCAACATACATCGGCGCCAGGCGCTCGAGCAGCGCCTCGCGATTCGGTTCGAAGATGAACTCTCGGTCCGTCAAGCTGACCACCACCTCGGCGTCGGGCTCCGGCGGGGGGGGCGGAACCGGCAGCAGTTGCTCGTCCACGACACGCTGGGTCATGGCACTCTTGAACTCGTTGTAGACGAGACGCAGGCAGTCCACCTCACCGGCGAGAAACGGCATCAAGAGCCCGTGAGCCACCTCGCGCGCCGCTTCGATCCCGAGATCGTCCCAGATCCCTGGGAATTCCTTCACCACCGGAGCCTCCCGACGACGGAGGAAGTCGCGGCCCTTCCGTCCAATGACGGCCATGCTGACCTTCTGACCCGCGGCTTCGGCGTCTTGCCACGCGGCGAGTGCCGTCTTGCCAATGTTGACGTTGAAAGCACCGCACAGCCCACGATCGCTGGTAATGACCACGTAGAGGATGCGCTGGGCGGGGCGGCGAGCGAGGAGCGGCTGCTCGGCCTCGATCGGATCCACGACGGCTCCCACTTCAGGGACGTCCGGCGAGGGCAGCGTCGCGGTGATCTCGCTCAGCACCCGTTGGGTCTTCACGGCATAGGGGCGCAGCGCGGTGATTCGCTGCTGAGCCTTGTTCAGTCGCGCCCCGGCGACCATCTTCATCGCGCGAGTGATCTTCTGCGTCGACTTGACGCTCGTTATCCGCTTGCGAATGTCCTTCAGGCTCGGCATCTCAGCTCTCGCCCGGAGCGAACTTCTTTGCGAAGCGCTTCAGTGCCTTGTCGATCTTCTTCTTCAGATCGGCGTCGACCGCCTGCTTCTCACGGAGCTCCTCGAGCACCGCAGCGTGCTTGTCGCGCATGTACTTGAGCAATCCCACCTCGTACTCGCGCACAGCGCTGACGGGGAGAGCATCCACGTAGCCGTTCGTTCCCGCGTAGATACTGATGATCTGCTCCTCGACGGGCATGGGCACGTACTGTCCTTGCTTGAGCAACTCCGTCAATCGCTCGCCGCGTTCGAGCTGAGCCCGGGTGGCGGCGTCCAGGTCGCTGGCGAACTGCGCGAAGGCCGCCATCTCCCGGAACTGGGCGAGCTCGAGCCGTAGCGTGCCGGCGGTCTTCTTCATCGCCTTGACCTGCGCGTTGCCCCCCACCCGGCTGACCGAGATGCCGACATTGATGGCGGGGCGAACCCCCGAATAGAAGAGGTCACTCTCGAGGAAGATCTGTCCGTCGGTGATCGAGATGACGTTGGTCGGAATGTAGGCAGAAACGTCACCAGCCTGGGTCTCGATGATCGGCAGCGACGTGAGCGATCCGCCCGAGTGCGGATCGCGAACCAGCTCAAGCTCGTCCTTGTCGTCGCGACCAGCGAGCCGCTCCTTGGCCTCAGCTTCCCCCATCTCGCCGATGTGCACCGCCCCGTCCACGCCACGGAACGAGTGATCCCCCGCGGGAACCTCGGTGCCCTTCTTGACGATGAAGTAGCGGTTACCCATCTTCGCTGCCCGCTCCAGCAGACGCGAGTGGATGTAGAACACATCGCCCGGGTACGCTTCGCGCCCGGGGGGACGCCGCAGCAGCAGCGACATCTGTCGATACGCAACCGCCTGCTTCGAGAGGTCGTCGTAGATGCACAACGCGTGGCGGCCCGTGTCGCGGAGGTACTCGCCCATGGTACAGCCGGTGTACGGCGCGAGGAACTGCAGCGGTGCGGTCTCGGTGGCAGTCGCCACGACGACCGTCGTGTACTCCATCGCGCCGTGCTGCCGCAGCGTCTCCACCACCTGGGCCACCGTCGACGCCTTCTGCCCGATGGCAACGTAGATGCAGAAGACGTCGGTGTTCTTCTGGTTGATGATCGTGTCGACCGCGATCGCCGTCTTGCCCGTCTGGCGGTCGCCAATGATCAGCTCGCGCTGCCCCCGCCCAATGGGAATCATGGAGTCGATCGCCTTGATGCCTGTCTGCAGTGGCTCACGTACAGGCTGGCGTCCGATGATCCCGGGCGCCTTGACCTCGATCCGACGCCGCGCCGGATTCTCGAGGGAACCCTTGCCATCGATCGGCTGCCCCAGCGCGTTCACCACCCGCCCGATGACCCCCTCCCCAACTGGAACGTCAGCGATGCGCTTGGTACGCTTGACGGTGTCGCCCTCCTTGACAGTCGTCGCAGACCCGAGAATCGCGACTCCGACGTTGTCCTGCTCGAGATTGAGCACGAGGCCGTACAGGTCCCCGCTGAACTCGACCAGCTCGCCGGCCATCACGCCGCCGAGTCCATACACACGGGCGATGCCATCGCCAGTGGCGAGAACCGTGCCGGTTTCGCTGACCAGGGCAGAACGGTCGAAGTCCTTGATCTGCTGCTTGATGATCTGGGAAATCTCGTCGGCGTTGAGCTGCATGGGGTCCTCGGGACGGGGGGGCGCGCTGCGCGCGTCGGCCCGGCTAAGCCGGTGGGGATCAGGATTGGAGGAGGCGTCGCTCGAGTGCGTCGAGCCGACCCTTCAAGCTGCCATCGATCGTTTTGTCTCCGATGCGGGTCACGAGCCCGGCAATGAGGTCCGGATCGTGCTTCTTCTCGACCAGCACCCGGCGCCGGGTCTTGGCCTCGAGCTGCGCGGTAAGCGCCCGCAGCGCGGTCTCGTCGAGCGGGACAGCACTGGTGATGGTCGCGCGCAGCACCCCAGACTTCTGGTCGACCAGAGACTGGAGTGTGCGGGCGACGTCAGGCAGCGCAGCCATTCGGTGGCGACGAGCCATCAGGCGGAGAAGGTTGACGACCAGCGGACCTAGACGCAGTCGCCGAGCCAGCGCCGCGAGCACACCATCGCGCTGGGGCTCCTCGATCAGGGGATTGTCGAGCACGGCCCGCAGATCGCCGCTGGCTGCGAAGACCTCGGCGATGGCCGCCACTTCCTGGGCGAGTACCTCGAGCTGCCCCGTTTCCTCGCCCAACTCGAAGAGAGCCCGCGCATATCGGTCACCGACGGCCGTCACACTCACCGCGCACCTCCCAACTCAGCAGTCGCCAGATCGGCGACGTGGAGCTGCACTAGGCGCCGCTCGTCACCGGCCCCCAGCTCTCGTGTCAGGACCTCCCGCGCCGCCGCGATTGCCTGGCGGACGGACGCGGCGTGCAGCTCCTCGCGGGCCGCCTTCAGCTCGAGCTCGACCATGCGACGCGCCTCCTGCTCCATCCGCTCGCGCCTGGTCCGTGCCTCGCCCAGCACGCGCTGACGCTCGATTTCGGCCTGTTCGCGCATCTGCTGCTTGAGCGTTTCCAGCTCGTCGTCGAGACGCTCGAGCCGCTGCTCGTAGACCCGCAGGCGAACCTCCGCCTCGGCCTTCATCTTGGCGGCTTCTTGCATCCCCTTCAGGATGGTCGCACGTCGCTGCTGCAGCGCCTGCTGAATCGGCCCTCGCCCGAAGACGTAAAGCACGATGAACACGATCGCAGTGTTCAGCAACAGCGCCAGCAGCGGCGGTGGAGTGCCCTCCGGTCGGAAAAGCAGCCCGTAGGGCCCGTGATCGCGCTCGGCCCAGAACCCCTGCGCCCAGTTGATCTCCCCGGGAGCCTCGTGATGCCCGCCACCGTGGGCCTCATCCCCCTCACCATGACCCGCGGCGGCATCGTGGCCGGTACCTTCGTGGCCGGTGCCTTCGTGGCCGGTGCCTTCGTGGACCTCGCCCGTCTCGCCGTGCCCAGACCGGGCACCGTTCGTGGGCGCCACGTCCTCGACCCCAGCGCCCGCCTCCGTCTCGTCTTCGGACTCGTGCGGGAGCGGCTCCGCGTTCGCAGGGGTACCGTGCTCGTCAACACGGGCAGCCGGCTGCGGGTCGGGTACGGAGTGAGGAGGAAGTGGGGCCAGACCCCGAGAGGTCGGAGCGGGGGCTGCGGCGGGGGGCTCCGGCTGACGTGCCGGCGGCCTGGTCGCGGGAGGCACGGGAGCCACCGGTGGCGCGACGGTGGGGGTCGCAGCTGGAGGCGCAGGTGTTGGGCCGTAGGGATCGTCCGACGGCTGAGCCGCCGCGACCGCTGCGCCCATCAGGGCTCCGTAGCCAACGGCTAGCGACAACCACCACCGCGTCATCCTGCCCGCCATCAGCCCACCTCCCGCCCCAGCACGGCGGAGGCCATCTCCCGGGCCATCTGCGCGGTTTGCTCGTCGAGCTCACCCCGCATGCGCTCCACTTCCTGCGCAATGCGCTCACGTCCTTCCGCAACGATGTGACTCGTCGTCTGCCGCGCTTCCTCCAGGATTTGCGCCTCGAGCTTCGCCGTCTCGACCCGGATCCGCTCCCGCTCCTCAGCCGCGGTTCGTCGAATGCGATCCAGCTCGCGATCCACCTTCTGCAGCAGTTCCCCCGCTTGCTCCTGCATCTCCCGGGCCTCAGCGCGAGCCCCATCGGTGCGCTTCTCCCGCAACTCGAAGATCTTCAGGAGTGGCTCGAAGAGCAACGGTTGGAGGAGGAACGCCAGGGCGAGGAAGATCACTGCTGCGTAGATGACCGTCTTGTCGAAATCGACACGAACGGCCGCCAGGTGAGCCGCCGCGAAACCGGCATCGACGAGGACCGAGAGAGTCGTCATGGCGCCTCGGCGGCGAGTACCACCTCACCCCCCAAGTGTCTACAGCCACGGGGGAAATCAGCCGTCGGTCACGCCCCCGGCCAAACGGCGGCCCTGCTCGGTCATGCGAACCCTAGGCAAAGAACGGAGCACCTCCCGATACGTGACTCCGGTCCAGGGGTCGAGGGCCACTGGTGCAACATCCAGGAGTGGGACGAGAGCGAAGGCCCGTGCGGCCAGGCGCGGGTGAGGAACCTCGAGGCCCGGGGCCCGCACCGCGAGGTCGCGAATCCACAGCAGATCGAGGTCGAGCGTGCGCGGCCCCCACCGCACGCGGCGCTCGCGACCTGCCGCGCGTTCGATCTCCAGCAAAGCGACCAGCAGCTCGACCGGACCCCTCCGGGTACGAAGACCCACCGCCGCATTGAGATAGCTCGGCTGGGGTGGTCCACCCACGGGATCCGTCTCGTAGACTGCAGAAATTGCGGTAATCGTCCCCAGATCCCCGAGTCCCAGCACTGCAAGACGGAGCGCTCGCCACCGGTCGCCGAGGTTCGCCCCCATCCCGATGACGCAATCCATGCTATGCGGCTGGTCGATGTTCGGGATGACCGGCGGAGAGCTGTTCCTCGTCTGCTTCATCGGCGTCGCGGTAGTGTCTGCTCGCTGGTGGTGGCGGCTGGGAGCCGCCATCGGTGGCTGGCTGGCAGGGCCGGAGGACGACCCGCGAGAAGGGTCTCGGTTACCCGAAAGTAAGGCCGACGAGTAGCGATATCGGCTCGGGCTGGCCTACACTGCGGCCTCGTGGCTGATCCTTCCCGGCCGGACCCCTCGAGCCCGACCGACAACGGACCGCTCATCTTCGTGAGCGATGAAACCGACGACGGGGTTCGTCTCGGGACGGTGCTGCGCACCCGTGGCTATTCGGTGGCGGATGTGCGCCCCCAGGTTCTGGCCGAACGATCCGTCGGTTCACCACCGTCGCTCATCGTGTGCGACGCGGACGCTCCCGAAACGGTCGCGTCCATCGCCTCCGCCGTGCAGGGGATGGAAGCACCGCCCGCTCTGATCGCACTGGGTGAAGCGGGAAGCCTGAATAGCGAGCAGATCCTGCCCCTCACCGCGCTGGGCGCGGAGGGCTTCCCGAGACCCGTCGACACCTACGCCGTACTGCGCAGGGTGGAGACCGTCCTGGGCGCCCCCAGCGCGCTGCCAGGCGGATCGCTGATGCCCCCGTCGGCACGCTCCAGCGCGCCCGGTCCCATCTCCTCGAACGCACCCCAGCCCGAACCGTCCCTTCCATCGAGCGCGCCCGCGCATTCGCTGCCTCCGCTCCCGTCGAGCCGCCCATCCCCGGCCCCCCCGAGAGACAGCGACCCTTTTACCTCGCATCCCAGCGCGCCCGCTCATTCCCTCCCGCCGCTTCCGGACCGTCCCGCCCCACCATCTGACCCGCCGCGAGACAGCGACCCGCTCTCCGCTCGTTCGCCCACGCCCGAGCCACCGCTGGCTGACCCAGTTCCCGCGCATGGCCCACAGCCTCCTCTGTCGGTCCCCCCCTCGGTCCCCCCCTCGGTGCCACCCGCGATGCCGCTCGGGCTCGGTCTGGAGACGAACGACGGTGAACGGCAGATCCCCCAGTCCCAGATGAGCTCGGAGCTGCAGAGCCTGCTGGCCAGCGCCGAGCTGCGGGTGCGCGACGTCAGTGCATCGAGCCGCCCGCCAGATCGCCTCAGCCCCGAAGCCGAGGTGGACGCGGTGCTGCCCACTGACATCCTCGCCGCATTGGAAGAGCCGCTCGACGACGTCGACGACGAATTGGATCTGGAGCCGCGCTCGGGCACCGGGTCAGAGAGCAGTCGCTTGCGCACCGGCGCACCGAGCCCCCGCGGCCGGACGGGAACCGGGAGCCAGGTCGCCAGCGAGGGACAACGACGAGACCGCCGCACCGACGCACGCGGCATCACCAGCCCCGGCAGTCGAATTCCCGACTCGTTGCGACTTGACGCAGATACGGGCGCCGAACCATTCGTCGCCTCGCACGCGCCTGGCGAGACCCGCGCCGAGATGACCAGCGCCACGAGTGCAAGGGGTAAGCGCCCCCCCAGCGATCCTCCACCTAGCTCGCTGGGACCCACGACGGGAACCGCTGCACCACCAAGCATGGCACCAGCAAGTGTCACCCCCCCCAGCCGGCCCAACGTGCCAGTGTGGCGCGGAAGCTCACTACCACCGGGAACCCCCAGCGACCGGGAGTCCAGCACCAACCCGCCCCCGCGGGCGTCGCTGACTCCCCAAGAGGATTCGCAGCCCCCTCCCACCCCGATCCCGGGCAGCTATCGCGAAACACACCGCCCTGGCACGCGGAGCTTCCAGGATTCTCGCCACACCAGCAGCATGCCCCCGGCACGAGCCTCCCATCGTCCTCCCTCGGACTCGGCCCCGGAGCACACGCCATCCCCAGCCGACCACGCGGCCGTGACGCCTCACCCCCGACCGGACTCGGACGCCCCCCTGCCACGGCCCGGATTCCTCGCTTCCGTGCGACCCGAATTGATCCCCGGGCGTCGGGACAGCAGCCCCTCGGTGCTGCCCTCGTCACGGCCACCGCTGCCCACCAATCCGATGTTCACGGCGCCCCCTTCACGCGTGCCGTCACGCGCACCGAGCTTCACCCCGCCATCCGTCGCGATGCCGGTGCCCGGACAGGAGCTGCTCGACGAACCATTCGACCCCAACGATCGGCCCGACTCCGCGCCACCGCCACCGCCGGGCCCCGACATCCCGACACACCTGGGTCGCGGCGATGCTGTCCGGGCGATGGCGCTGCTGGTGCGCACGCGCTACACCGGTGCCGTCGCCTTCGAGACGAGCGAAGGCATCCACCGTGTGGTGCTGCGTGATGGAGACTTCGTCACCGCGGCGTCAGGTATCGACTCGCACTCGCTCGTCGCCTTCCTGGTGCGGCGCGGCGCGCTCGCCCCGAAGATGGCCGAAAGCCTCAGCCGCCGCATACCCCAGTTCGGCCGCCACGCGGGCGCGGCCCTGGTAGCGCACGGACACCTACGCCAGGACGAGCTGTGGCCCGTCCTGCGCGCCCACGCCGAGTGGCTCGTCGGGCGCACACTGCTGATCGATAGCGGCGCGGCAAGCTTGGAGCCCGAGATCCCGGCGCGACTCAAGTCCGAACCTGCCGTGTTCGGCGGAGCCACCGGGGCAGAAGTCTTCGTGGAGTTGGTGCGCCGATCGCTGGATGCCCGTGAGGCCATCGAGCGACTCGGGGGCAGACAGACTCGCTTCGCGGAGGGCCCGGTGCCCGCTCTGCTCGGGGAGTGCGCCCTCCCCGAGCACGAGATGGCCCATGCGAACCGGGCGCGCGCATCCTCGCTCGGCGAAGCGCTCGACTCCGCCAACTCGCCGGACTTCGCTGCGGTGCTCTACGCATTGGTCGAACTCGGGGTGCTCGATCGCCGCCGCGGTGAGGCTGCGCGACATCCCACCCCGGAGGCGCCAGCACCCGTCGACGATCTGGACGAGGAAGCGTGGCGGGCGAGGATCCTGGCACGCCTCGCGCTGGTCGAGGACGGGGACTACTTCGCAATCCTGGGTGTGGGTCGCGAAGCCACCGGCTACGACATCCGACGCGCCTACACCGAGCTCCGGCAGGACTTCGAGCCAAGCCGCGCGTTGACTTCCAGCACCGTCGACCTGCGCGACGAGGTCGAGACCATCGTCGAGGTCCTGGAGGAGGCGTTCGACATCCTTCGGGACCAGGTGCGCCGCGAGCGGTACCGGCGTGCCCTGGAAGCCCTGCCCCGCTGAAGAGCCCTGCCCTGCTGAAGAGCCCTGCCCTGCCGGCTCGACAGTTCGCGCGGATCGGACCGAAACGAGACGCCACCCGAGAAGCGGAAACGCAGCGCGATCGTCGCGGCGAAGAGCCTGGCGGATCCCGTCACGCATGGGCGGTTTTCGCCACACCGGTGGAATCGTGCGGAGCATTCGTCTGGGCTTGACCGAAACCCCACGAGACGGAAAGCTCAGTGATTGGCTCGAAAACCAAGAGGGGACGTTCGTGCAATCCGGAACCAGTATCGCCACGTTGCTCATCGTCGATGACGATCCGCTAGCCGCGGCGGCCCTCGCCCGGATCCTCGCTCCAGATTTCAACATCATCGTGGAGCACGATGGTCACGGCGCGATCCAGCAGGTCTGTTCGGGCAATGCTCCGGACCTGGTGCTGCTCGACGTCGACATGCCCGGCATGGATGGCTACGAGACTTGCCGCGAGCTCCAGAGCCGTCGTCCCACCGAAGACGTCCCGATCATCTTCGTGACGGGGGACCGCAGCCCTTCCGCGGAGGCGCGCGCTCTCGAGTTGGGCGCGGTCGACTACATCGTCAAGCCGATCAATCCGCTGACGATCCGCGCGCGCGTTCGCTTGCATCTCCGGGTACACCGCCGCAACAGCATGCTGACCGACCTCGTCCGTCGCGACCCGTTGACGGAGCTGCCCAACCGTCGCCGCTTCGACGAATCCCTCACCGAGGAGTGTCGTCGGTGCTCACGGGTGGGGGCGCCGCTGAGCCTGCTCTTCGTCGACGTCGACTACTTCAAGCGCTTCAACGACACCTTCGGGCATGCCGCCGGTGACGACTGCCTGCGGCGGGTCGCCCAGGCGCTATCCGAAGCACTGCCGCGAGCAGGCGATCTGGTCGCCCGCTACGGGGGCGAAGAGTTCGTCGCGCTCCTCCCCGAGACCAGCCACGACGGCGCCGGCACTGTCGCCGAACGCTTTCGCGCGAGTGTCGAAGCACTGAACATCCCCAATCCTGCGTCCGCCGTCGAGGACCACGTCACGATCAGTGTGGGTGCAGTGACCGCCGACCCCGACTACCTCGCCCATGCGGGCCGCGACCTCCTAAAGGCTGCCGACCGTGTGCTCTATGAGGCGAAGGCCGCTGGACGCAACCGGGTCGCCCAGAGCCGCTTTCCCGACGAGCCCGGTGACCACGAATCGGCACGACCCTTCGACGGCTGGGAACAGACGGCAGTGCGCACCATCTCCCGCCCTGGACTCCGCGTCCGTGGGGTCGGCGAGCCCTGACCGGGGCTGGCCCAGCGGAGTGGACCGTGCTTTCATCCGCCCCGGTGGGAGCGCGTCGCTCCGCCGCCGGGAGGCAGCAATGAAGTGGACAACGTGGTTGGGTCTGGTCGCAGCACTGAGCGCGCTGGCTTGCGGCGGCAAGGAGAGCTCGGATGACGACCCAGACATGGGCGGCCGCGGCGGCGGGACGGCCACCGGGGGCGCCGGGTCAAGCCGCGGGGGTGCCCCCGGGACCGAGGGTGGAGCGCCAGGGTCGGGCGCAACCGGCGGCAACATCCAGATCGGGGAGAACTGCGATCCGCTGGTGCCCTGTGGCGGCGATCTCGAAGGCACCTGGGAGTACGACGGGGCCTGCGCTGACTGGGACCAGATCGGCGTCGATCCGAGCCAGCTCGAAGCGCTGTGCCCAGCAGCCACCTGGGAGAGCACCGGCACGGTGACGGGCACCGTGACCTTCGCCAATGGGACCGTCAGGCGCGACGCGACCGTAACCACAACGGCAAGTATCACCATCCCGGACTCGTGCATCCAGGAGCTTGGACAGGGGCTGCTCACCTGCCCCACGCTCGCGATCGCCATTCAATCCTACCTGCCGGGCGCGGTGTGTGCGCAGGAGGGCACGAACTGTCTCTGCACGACCGGGACCAACGCCGCGGACTGGGGCGCCGACACGTACACCGTGAGCGGCAGCACGCTGACGCTCGACAGCGGGCGCACCTTCGACTTTTGCACGGACGGCACGACCCTCCGCTACCAGGAAACGGGGTCCGACCCGGAGCCCGGGATCTACGACCTCTCGCAACGGTAGCTAGGTCGAAGCGGTGGCAAGAAGGTCCCGCAACGGCTATACGCGCGCTCATGCATATCCTGGTCACCGGCGGCGGCGGGTACATCGGCTCGACCCTGGTCCCCCACCTGCTCGACGCCGGACATGAAGTCACGGCCCTCGACCGGTTCTACTTCGGTCCGCAGACGCTGGATGTTGCCGTAGCGCAGCACGGTGACCGACTGACCCTCAAGCAGGGCGACGTGCGCCACGTCAGCGCCGACGACTTCGCCGGAGTCGACGCGGTCGTCGATCTGGCCGGCATTTCCAACGATCCGTCGTGCGAGCTCGATCCCGAATTGACCCGCAACATCAATCTCGAGGGCAGTGTCCGGGTCGCCACTGCGGCCCAGGCGGCGGGCGTTTCACGCTTCGTCTTCGCCTCCTCCTGCAGCGTGTACGGGCACGGAGAGACTCAGCATCTCCACGAGGACTCACCGCTGCATCCCGTATCACTCTACGCCAAGTGCAAGGCCGAGGCCGAGCGCCGCATCTTCGCCCTGGCCCAGGAGCACTCCTGGACCGCCACGGCACTGCGCTTCGCGACGCTCTTCGGCGTCTCCGGACGCACTCGTTTCGACGTGGCGGTCAACGTGATGACGAAGAACGCCTATGTGGACCGGAAGATTACCGTCGAGGGGGGTGGTCGTCAGTGGCGCCCCTTCGTCCATGTCCGGGATGTCGCCGCCTGTGTGCTAAGGGTGCTCGAGGCGGACCCGCAGCGGGTGGGCGGTCGCGTCTACAACGTCGGCTCCGACGACAACAACCTCCGCATCCTCAACCTCGCCTACCGAGTGCGCGATCTGGTGCCAGGCACAGAGATCATCATGGCTCCCACCGACCCTGATCTGCGCGACTACAATGTGTCCTTCGAACGACTGAACAGCGAGCTGGACTTCCGCCCCACCGTCTCGATCGACGACGGCATCAGCGAAGTGCTCGCGGCCCTTCGAGACGGCCGGGTCGACCACCAGGACCGTCGCTGCTACACGCTCAAGCAGTACGGCTTCCTGGTCGAGGTCGAGCGCACCTACGCTCGACTGGCCATCAACGGCCAGGTGCTGTCCTAGACACGTTGGGTCCGCCGCCACTCGCCCGCGGATCCTTGCGCCTCACCCGACGCCCGACGCGACCTCGACCAACTCGGCTCGCTGCGCCTCGGTGAGACGACTCGCTGCGGCGCGGAGTACGTCGCGCTCACTCGCGGCGTGCTCCCCATATGTTTCGGCGAAGCGCGCGAAGACATGCGCCAAGTGCTCGAATCCTTCCTCGAACCGGCGGCCACCCCGCGCAGTGAGGTACTGCATGCGGGAGAGCGCCCCACAGATCTGGTCGTGTGCTGACTCGAGCCGGTCGACCTGGATGGCCACCTCGGGCAAGGTGTTGCGCAAGTAGGGGAAATAGCACTCCTCCTCGCGCCCAAAATGATCGAGTAGCTCATCCCGCAACCATTCGAGGTGTCCCCGCACCTCGGACTGGACCGTCGAGACTCGCCGCTGCCCGGCAGCCACTGAGGCAAACAGCGCCTGCAGCTCCCCCACCCGATCGGTCAAGGGTCCGTGTTCCTTCTCGAGCTGTTCGAGCAACTCCATGGGCGGTGAAGGTAGGGCGTTCAGCGAATGCCGTCCAGTGCCACGACCGACAGCGAACTCTCGGGCGATGACCGGTCGCCAGAGACCCAGCGCCTCGCCGGACCTGGTCGAGCTCGCGACACGCGGCACGCCCCGGCGATCAGCGCGCTCAGCGAGGCGCCAGCCACCACCCCGATGCCCACTAGCAGCAGCGGTGCAGCCGGGTGGTAGCGATACGCGAGCGCCCACCGACCGCTTCCGGCAGCAGCCAACCCCCGAGTCATCCCGCAGCCGTAGCAACCTTTCCCGTGACGAGCCCGGTACGGGCAAGGCCCCCCCAAACTGAAGCGTCCGGCCTCGATCGCCTCCGGCGTGACCACGATCGCCACACTGAGCACGGTCAGGCTCCCGATCAGAACGACGGCAGCCAACGCCATCATGGCGCACCATTCACCGCGATCGAGAGGCCGCCGCCGCCTCGCGCCTCCAGGGATAGTCATCATCCACCCGCCGCGCTGGCCGCCGCCAAGAACAGCGCCATCGCTCCCAGCACGATCACGACCACCGAGAAAAGCAGCGAGACGATCCCAAGCACCACTCCGGTGTTTGCCCATCCTCGCCCCACCAAGGTCGGGTCGAGGCTCTGGCGCTTGTGCGACTGCAGGCCGAGCAACATGCCCGCGGCGGACCCGAGCGCCCCGGTGCCCCCGCACACGAGCATCGTCGCCGACCCGAACCAGCCACTGCAGCAGACCATGGAGATCGACAGGAGCCCCGCGAAGGTCACCAGAGATCCCCCACCGCCGACCAGGACCGCCAAGACCGCTAGCATGTCGGTCCGAGCGCCGGTCCCCGGGGGCGCACCCAGCGGTGGCAACGGCGGTCCAGCTCCCGGATAGCCAGGGGGATAGCCTGGTGGCGGATAGCCCTGACCGGGCGGGTAGCCGCCCTGCCCTGGCGGGCCACCAGGGGGGTACTGGTTCATGCCTCGTGCTCCTTCGCAGGATCGTCGTCCGGAGCGGTCAAGCCTACACCGAACTGACGAAGTTCCGGGGCCCGCCTGACCGGGTCGGGCGACAACAGCGTGGGCGGCCGATCGAACGGGAGCGCCAAGGAGAGGAAAAGCCCGGGAATCATCACGCGATCAGGTCTCAGAGCTTGGGCAGCTCGAGGCGAAATGTTGACCCCTCACCAGGAGTGGACGCGACGGTCACGGTGCCCCCATGGGCGAGCGCGACGCTCTTGACGATGGCCAGCCCCAGACCGGTTCCATCGCGATCTGCCTCGGTGGTGAAGAAGCGGTCGAAGACCTTGGGCAGGTTTGCCGGATCGATCCCCGGACCACGATCGCTGACCTCGATGGCCACGCGGCGGTGCCCGATATCGCGCACGCGGACCGCCACTGGCACGCCGTCGGGGGAGAAGCGCAATGCATTGTCGATCAGATTGTGGAGCGCCGCTTCGAGATCCGCCTCGCGTCCCTGGACGAGAGCGGCAGGCGCCTCGTGGTCGAGCTGTACCACGCCATCGGGCGTCTGGGCCCGCTCGACGGCGCGCGCGACAAGCCCCCGCAACTCGACCGGAGCGACCGCACCGGTCGCCGCCTCGATCCGGCTCAGCTCGAGCAACCGCGAAACCAGTCGATCGAGGCGCGTCACGTCGAGCTCGATGTTGCCCAGAAAGCGACCCCGGGCCTCCTGATCATCCACCGCTCCCTCGCCGAGGAGCTCGGCCGCTCCCCGAATCGATGTCAAGGGCGACTTGAACTCGTGGGCCACATCCGCCGAGAACTCGGAGATGTACTGGAGACGCGCATCGAGGCGCTCGGTCATTGTCTGGAACGATTCCGCCAGCTCGGTGATCTCCCCGCCCCCTCCCCTGGGGAGCTGCACCTGGCGCTCGCCGGCCGCGATCCGCTTGGCTGCCGCCGACAGGCGCCCCAGCGGTCGGGAGATGGTCCAGGCCAGCACCAGCGTGCTCAGCGCCGTGAAGGCGACGGCGACGCCCAGCACGAAGAGCAGTCCTCGGCGGATCCGGTGCAGCTCCTGAAGCACGGGCGTCGTCGAGCGCACCACATACACGACCCCGACCACACCCCCCTGGTGGCGAATCGGCTCGGCGACGAAGAGGAACACCGTGGGGGGGCGCAGGGCGACGCGGGTGTTCGCGCTGGGATGTCCAGCAAGCGCCTCGAGCACCTCGGGGCGCTCGGGAGGCGGGGGGGGGGTGCGGGGCACGAGCCGTCCCCGTCGCGACGATGCGTCACCGACCCGTACCAGCAGGGGAGGCGCGGGTTCTTCCCCCTCGGGGGGGCCGTTCGCGTGGGAGTCGGCGACGACACCCCGAACCCGATCGATGAGGCGGATCCGGGTTCGGGTCCTTTTCGCCGCCCGCTCCAGCGCCTGCGCCTGATGACCCGAGCCGAGAGCGATCCCCCGGGCCAGCTCGCCCTGCACCCAGCTGCGCGTCAGCGCCGCCTGGTTGGTCATGTCGCGCTGCAGAGCACCCAGGAGCTGGCGTTCCACCAGTCGCCCGAGCACGAGCCCAGCGACGGGCACCAACACGACGACGAGATTGACGACGAGCAGGCGAACCCGGATGCGTCCCAGCTCGTGAACCACTCGGCCCCAGAAGCTCACGCTTCAGCCGCCTTGTAGCCCACTCCATGCACGGTGGTGATCGGATCCCCACCGACAGCGCGAAATTTGGCTCGGATCCGACGCACGTGGGTGTCCATCGTGCGTTCTGTAACGTGCGTGCCATGCTGGTATGCGCGCTCGACCAGCTGGGCGCGACTGAGCACGATCCCCGGGCGCTCGATCAGCGCGGCCAGGACCGCCAGCTCCGTGGCGCTGAGTCGCACCACCTGCTCCGCAAAGCGGACCTCGTGTCGCTCCACATCGATCCGCAGGCGACCGTGCTCGAGCACCATCGGCCTGGCGTCTGGACCGTCCGCGGCGTTCACGCGCCGCAACACCGCTCGAACCCGCGCCACCAGCTCACGCGGCGAGAATGGCTTGACCAGGTAGTCGTCAGCCCCCAGCTCGAGACCCACGACACGATCGATCTCCTCGCTCCGCGCCGACAGGAACAGGATCGGCAGGTGTCCCGACGCACGGATCCGCCGACAGAGCTCGTAGCCATCGATGTCGGGCAGCATGATATCGAGCACGACGAGGTCAAAGCCGCCTCCGGCCAGCGCCTCGAGGGCGCTGCGACCGTCGGCGGCCAGCTGCACGGCGAACCCGCTCTTCTCGAGCCCGTACTGCACGACCTCGCGAATCCGCGCCTCGTCATCAACCACCAGGATTCGCTTCGGCACCCGCTAGCTCTCCCATCTCGTCACACTCGATGGCGGCGCCGAGGCCTTCGACCCGCGCCCACATCTCGGAGACGATACCACCAACCCCCTCGGCGGACGATCCCGCGTAGCGCGCGAGCACCAGCTGGGTGCGCAGAGCCGCCACCAGATCGGTCAGCTCCTCGAGCGCCTGCCGGTCCCGAGCGCGAAGGTTGACCAGGCGTCGGACGTTCTCGTGGTGCAGCCGGGCCGATGCGAGCGTACGCGGGGCCGCACCTTCGCGCTCGAGCGCGGCCAGGCGCTGAGCAGCGAGGTTCCGGTCGAGCTCGGGGCGCGCCAGCAGCGCATCGAGCTCGGAGCAGCGCGCCGCTGCCCGTTCGACCTCGGCGAGGATGTCAGTGACGGCGTTTCTCGGCAGCAGCTTCTCGAGCGGACTGCCTGCTACGGCCTCGAGTGCCTCGGCCAGCGCGGTCTCGATCTGTCGGGGGACCCCCTCCAGCATGAAGGCAGGTGGCGGTCGTCGCGCGGTGAGCGCGATCGGCGCCCAGAGCGGCCAGAGCGGAACCGCCAGCACCGCACTCGCGATGGCGTGTCCGTCGCGCGGAACGGCGCGGGCGTCCACTGCGGCTTCGGCGTGTTGCGGCCCCACCGGTGGTTGTCCGTGAACTTCG
>JBNLDK010000136.1:0-40110 GCA_050304295.1 Polyangiaceae bacterium | reverse complement strand
GGGATGTGCCCGCCGCGCGTCGAACCGGCGGCAGACGCTCGCGGAGCCAGCTCTCAACGCCCGCGGACAATCGTTTTGGCGATCCACCCTCGGTCGTTCTGATTGGTACGGATCGCCAGCCGAGCGGAAGCGCGACCCACGAGTCCTGATCCGTCAGGAAGCAGCCGAGGTCGTCGCCGAGGTCGGAGACAGTCACTGTGGTCCGCACACGAAGCGCGGTGACGCGATTCTCGACCCCTTTCTGAGCGTGCGCTGGAAAGGGACCGGTTCCACGGCCGCCGGTCCAGCATCGGCATAGCCGGTGCCTAGCGAATTCAGAAGGTCACGTTCAGCCACAGCCCGCCGGGTGCAGCCGCGATCTCCCACCGGGTTTCGTACCGGATGCGGGCCGCCGGGAGCGAGTGCGGCTGGGTTTCGCGCACGACCTCGGCGATCAGGATCCCTCCGGAGAACATCGTCAGGGCGGGTTCGGGCTCGTCGTACCCCAGCCACAGAACCGTCGCTCCCACGCCCGACACAACGGCGGCACCAGCAATGGGCAGTGCCGTGCGCCCCATCGCTTCAGCCTTGGCGGATCGTACCAGCAGCCCCTCTGCAAAACGGAGCTTGGCCGCGCGCTGAAGCTCGGTCGTTTCCGGCAGCCGTTCCAACCGTCGACTGGCCCGTGCCGGGGCGAAGGGGATCACGAGACGACCGATGCCTCCCGCCGCCGAGACGACCGCGCCCACAGCGAGCATCTCACGCTTGTCCTCCCAGAGCAGCGCTGCGGCGCCCTGACCCAGTGCCAGCACACCGAAGACCACCGGCCAACCCCGATGCCAGCGTCGGGCGGGTGGGGCCTCGGCGCGGAGAGCACGTTCGATCTCGTCGAGCCGCTGTCTCGTCGCATCGACCGCGAGGGGGTTCGGCGTTTCGAGCGCGACGCCTGTGTGTGGCGCGCCACGCGGCTCCTGGCCGCGCGCGGGAACGGCAACGACGAGCAACGTGGTGGAGCACGCGATACCTAGCGAATGGAACAGCAGGGAATGCATGCGTCTGGCTCCAGGACGACGACCGAGAACTCCGCCTCGCCATTGTGGCACACTGCGGCGCCGACGGGACCTCGTGGTGTCCACTTGCTCATCGCACGTCTCACGCGCCCTGCCCTTCTGACGGAGGTCGGTCGAGGAGCGGGACGCCCGACCCGTCGTCGTTGCTCGCCGGCACTCGTGGTCAAAGCGCTTGCGCACAGTCAAGCACGATCAGAGGCTGCCTTCCGGCTCGGGTCGAGCACTGCCCCTCGACGCGGATCGGCGCACGACTTCGGCATCGACGGATGCAACGGGCGAACTCACTGGAGCGTCTCCCGCGGTACGACCAGCCCTGACGCGCGCGAGCCAGGCGTCCAAGCTGTGGACGCCACCGCCACGGACCACGAACAGCAACGAGACCAGGAAGAGCGTGAGCGGGTACTCCCACCCGCCGTTCTTGGCAAACAGACCATTGCCGAGATGCACCGTGGCAATGGCCACGAGCATCGCGACGAGCGGACCAAGCGCCGACAGGCGCGCCCAGGCACCCAGAACCAGGCCCAGACCACCGACGAACTCTGCAGCGATGGCTAGGGGCGTGGCGACCCACGGCATTGGGATCCCGAGGTTCGCGAAATGTGCAGCCGTTCCGAACGGGTCCGCCAGCTTCGTCGTGCCGTGCGCCATCAGAATGATGCCGACGCCCACCCTGAGAAACAGCAGCCCCAGGTCTTGCCGCTTCGGCAGCTCGGCCTTCACTCTTCGCATGAACCCGCTCATCACCCACCCCCGCTGCAAGCTGTTGCTACCGCACGGATTTCTGGTATCGAAGCGCCGATTGCGACATGTGGTGCGTGGCCTCGCGCCTCCAGGCAACCTGGTCGAGGCCCCGATGGGTGAGCGCCGCCATCGCGGGACTCCCCGACAGGATGTCGTCGTTGCATGGAGGAGCGGAGTGCAACGGCTGTGCCGTCGCTTGCGAGCGACCGCGCGAAGACTGTGCGCGACGGATCCGCTGAAGAGCTCGTCACTTTGACTGGCCCGGCCTATCATTCTGAGTCAACGGTGGGGGGCCGCGGCGGGAGCCGGTACTCCGGCGCCAATACGCGCTCTGGCACGAGAGATGCTTCGGGAGGTCTCGGGAGACGAGAGCTTCACCGTGCAGGGCGAGCGGCGCTCACGTCGGTCGCACGGACCACGTGTCACTACCAACCCCCAAGATGTGCGGATGGCAACGGTGCAGCGCCGAAAGTGACGAGTTGGACCGATGGGGCCAGTTCCCGGCTAGCCAGCTGAGCGAGCTCCCGACGCGAAAGCCTCCTGGGAGACACCCAAACCAAGGACCACAAGATGAGAACTACTGCTGCCATTCTGTTCGTCGGAACGCTGGGCGTCGCTTGCCAAGGCCTATCGGATCCCAAACCGAAGGTCGAAGATAGGGCTACCAAGGCAGAGTCATCTCCGACGGTCGGAGCACCCCCCGTTGTCCAAAGCGGGCACGGTTTGACCGCGCGGTCGCGCGGGGACTCGCCGGACCGCAAGACCGCGGCACCAGCAAGCGTCGAAGGCGACAAGGCTGGCCGCGTGCCGGTGCCGCCAGAGCTCCACAAGGTAGTCTCTTGGGCGATGGCGGTCACGGACTCGGATGGCGACGGAAAGATCACGCGAGACGAAGCCAACGGCGCGCTCAACTTCGTCATCGGCGGTTTCTTCTTTCGGGCCGACGCTGACGCAGATGGCAAGATCACTCCCCAAGAGCGTAAGGAGGCGCGGGCCGACTTCGCGAAAGACCATCCCGAGGTCGACAACCTACTGACGTCGTTCTCCAAGAACTCCGCCGTCAAGGCGTTGATGACCAGCTTGGACATGGACTTCGACCAGACGATTGAGCTCAAGCAAGCTCGTTCGACGATTCGAGAAGCCGTGAACGCGATCTTCGATTCCGTCGACGAGAACGCTGACGATGCGATAAGCGAGAGTGAGGCCAATCGAAGCTTCCACGCCGCTGCGGCGTCCTTGGGGCGTGCTGCGTTCACGAAGGCGGACGCGGACAGCGACGGAACCATGAGCCTCGACGAGTTCCAGGCTGCGCTGGACGCGCCGTTGAAGCGGGCATTCGCGGCAGCAGACTCCAACCATGATGGAAAGCTCACCGATCACGAGGCGACACAAATGATGTGGTGGCTGAGCGAGCACGTCGACACAGCCTCGAAGCCTGGGCACGACGCGCCTTCCAGCGCGACCAAGGTCTCTGCGGTCGGCAAGTGACGGGGACCGCCCCATTTCGCATAGATACCGAAGACTGAAGGGCAAGTGATCGGCCGCCCCCCTCGCCGCCTCTCTGGTCGCGCGCAGAACCTCTGCGTCGCGATCATGGCGTCTCGCCCGGGAAAAGCGCTGAGAAATCTCGTCAAGTCCCGCAGCGTGTCGGACGCAGGAGGGGGAAGCGCGATGCACGGAGGGTGAGCCGTGGGCTCCGGAGGCCGCTGCGTGGTCGGCCGCTGCGCGTTCGCAGCCCACCCGCGCTCAACCACGCCCGCCGAGCAAGCGATGCATTCTTGCGTAGGCGCGCAGGTGGTCGCCCATGCGGCCAACAAGGGGAATGCAGATGAGCACAGTTGGAGATTTTCTCGACACCAATCTCTTCACTATCGGCGACAGCCCGGTCACAACCGCGACGTTGGTGACGGGACTTGCCGTCGTCTTGGCCGCCTACCTGCTCTCGCATGGGATCCAGCTCGCAGTTCGGCGAACCTTGCAGGCGCGCGGCCTCAGCACCGAAGGGAGTGTGGGAGTCGCGACTCGACTGCTTCACTACCTGCTCTTGGTGATTGGCATCGCCGTCGCCCTGCAAACCGCGGGGATCAAACTCACCGCGCTCTTCGCCGCAGGTGCCATCTTCGCCGTCGGGCTCGGCTTTGCGATGCAGAACACCGCTCAGAATTTCGTCTCGGGGGTCATCCTGCTCGTCGAGCAATCCATCAAGCCCGGGGACGTGATTGCGCTGGAAGGTGAAGTGGTGCGAGTCGATGCGATGGGCATCCGGGCGACCCGGGTCCGCACCCGAGACGGTGAGAGGCTAATTGTCCCGAATTCGCTCCTCGTTCAGAGCACCGTCAAGAACTTCACGTTGGTAGATGCGCTCTTCCGTGTCCGGGTCGTCGTGGGGGTCAGCTACTCGTCGGATCTTCGACGCGTTCGCCAAACCCTCGAGCGGATTGCCGAGGAGGTCGACTTCCGCGACGCTTCGATGACCCCACAGGTGCTGTTGGCCGAGTTCGGCAGTTCCTCGGTCGACTACGAGGTTGCGGTCTTCACCAACGACCCCTGGTTCGCTCGGGTAAACAGCTCGAAGCTCCGCGAAGCGATTTGGTGGGCCTTCCAGGAGCAAGAAATCGTGATTGCTTTCCCCCAGGTGGACGTCCACTTCGACACTCCTCTGAACGACGCGCTCCGTCTCCTTCCCCGGGTCGCATGATTCGAGGCCGTCCGTTCGCGTTGATCCATTTCGGAGCACACGTTTCTCGTGCCGCACCGGGTCGTCGCGCGGTGCGGCGCAGCTCAGCGGCCCATCCGCGGTAACCGAATGTCCATGGCAGCCAGCACGCCGAAGACATTGAGCAACCAAAGCACGAGGAAGACCACTACGACGCCGTTCAAGATGTGCTTGATCTTGCGGTCCATCGGAATGTACGAGTTGACCAACCAGAGCAGCACACCGACGACGATGACCGTCGCGACGAGGGAGATGAGAGACATCGATGCCGGTTCATGCACGTGGCGTGCCTATCCCCCCTTGAAGGCCCATACCTTGGCGAGACCTGCGATGCCCTCGCCGCCAGGCAATCACATTGATGGACGACAGGAGGCGAAAGCCACTTCGCGGCCCCCTTCGTTCTGCAAGCTGCAAACTGTCAGGGACTGATGAGAGGGTCGCGGGTCGGTTCGGGGGTGGCGTTGAGCGGTTGGCTACTGGCGATGGCACCACGAGTCGCCGGCCGACGAGCGGCGTCTGTCAGTAGCGCCAGAACATGACTCGGTCGAATACTCTACTCGAGCTGGTAGACATCGGGGTCAACCTGACGCACCGACGCTTCGCCTCGGACCTTCCCGACGTGCTCGCACGCGCCGAGGCGGCGGGAGTCGTGCACCTGGTCGTGACGGGGACGAGTATCGAGGGCAGCCGCGCCGCGCTGAGTCTGGCGCGGGCTCACCCGGATCGACTGACAGCGACCACCGGCATCCACCCGCACCATGCGTCCCAGTTCGACGCCGGGTCGATTCGAACCCTGCGTGAGCTCGCGAACACCCGGACCGAGCGTGGCTCGGCGGCCGTCGCGATCGGGGAGTGCGGTCTCGACTACGACCGCGACTTTTCGCCTCGTGCCATCCAGCGCGCCTGCTTCGCGGCACAGCTAGCGCTCGCCGCGGAGCTGGGCCTACCGGTATTCCTCCACCAGCGCGCCGCGCACGAGGACTTCGCCGCGATTCTGCGCGAGCACCGACCATCGCTGCGGGCTGCCGTGGTGCACTGCTTCACCGACGGACCCGCCGTCCTCGAGAGCTACCTCGAGCTCGACTGTCACGTCGGCGTCACGGGCTGGATCACCGACGAGCGTCGAGGCCACGCGCTCCGCGAGTCCACTCCTCGCGTCCCCCCCGATCGCTTGATGCTCGAGACCGACGCGCCGTTCCTCACGCCCAGAGGTGCTCCCACCGACGCACGGCGCCGAAACGAACCTGCCTACTTGCCTCTGGTCTTGCACGCCGTCGCCGAGGTGACACGCAGCTCCCCCGCGGAGGTGGCAGCTGCGACAACGCAAACCGCAGCCCGGTTCTTCGGCTTGCGTGGCGTTGACGACGGAGGCCGCTGACGGGGGCGGAGGGCCAAGCTGCCCGCGACTCTGCCAGCCGTGGCTCTCGCAGGCCTGTCCCGCCCGGGCTCAGCTGCAGCGATCTGCTCCGGTAGTCCCGAACTAGGGAGGCCCAATGTCGGACGCGCCTGTCTGACCTCGGCTCACGCGGGTCATCGCCGGGTGGTGCGGTCTGCAGGAGATGGTCGGCACCCTCGTCTACGGCGCCGGCACCCCAGCGCACCCAGCAGCAGACCCGTCCAGAGCGCTGGCCATGAGCCATTGGCGCGGGCGCTCAGCTGACACGACCAGACGAAGACAGGCGACTCGTCGTCTCCTCCAGCGCCACCTTCGCCCCCGGCAACCGGGCCACCCGCCCCAGCCTTGCCGCCCGGCCCCGTCGCGGGATCTCCGCCGGCGCCGCCTCGTCCACCGGGCCCAGCGGTATCGAGAGGAGGCGAACCCGCAACGTAGGCGAGCTGCCCGGCCGCACCGGCGGCAGCCCCTCGTCCCAGTCCACCGACGCCAGTGGCACCGCCGCCCCCACCGTTGCACGACGTCTCGCTGCAGTCCGTCGTATCGATGAAGCCAGGACCGAACACCACCTGGTACACCTCCGCCGCTGACGTGTCGGGCACGCCATCGCCATCGGTGTCCACCAGGACGTCGGGATCGATCCAGACCTCGGGGTCTACCAGAACGTCGAAGGTTCCCGAGCCACCGACGACTCGGGCAAGCGCCTGGAGTTGAATGCGGCCAATCTGCGCGTTCGGAACGATGCTGAAAGGAACGGTGGTGGAGAACCCCGGAGCCCCGAGGAAGTCCGCGTCAGCGGCGTGGGTCGACGCGATGGAACCGTCCGCGGTATTCACCACGTCGAGTGCGAACGAACTGCGGGCGGCGGCGACCCCTTCCGCGCTCACCGCACCACTCGCGGCCACCAGCAGCGGCACCGGAACACTACCGCTGGGGACCACCTCGAACTCGTAGATCGCGTCCGCACTCGCGGTCGTCGCGGTGCAACCAATGAGGTTGTCGAAGGAACCGAGGACACTCGCCGAGGGGATCGGCCCACCCACCAGCATCGCGTCAGCACTGAAGGCGGTGTCACCCAGCTCGTTCGTACCCGCCGCTGCCATCGAGATCGACTCCGGGCGGCCGTCATCGGCCCCCAGCTCCAGACCGTCCAGTCCCACGCAGCCCGACACCTCGACGCGTTCCACGTAGGTCGAACTCGCTAGCTCCGAGACACCACAGTCGCACTCTCCGGCGGTCTGCCGGACGAGGCAAATACTCGCGTCGCAGAGATCGACATCGATGCCGGTGCAGAGATCCTCCACGCAAGCGTTCTGGCAGAGGCCTCCGCGCATCGCGTCGGCATCGCAGGGGGAGCACCCGCCGGCATCCCAGAAGCAGGACGACGCACGACCGTCAGCGTCACGATACCAGGCGGTGTCGCAGTATCCGAACGGCATGTTCGCGCAGATCGCTCCACTGGACAGCTCCCAGGTCCTGGCGGGCGCCAGCGAACAGTCCGTCGGTGCCCGTGCCGGATCGGGGACACACCCGAGAGGCCCGGCAATGCACGCTCCAGCCCCACAATCGGCGTCGCTGAAGCAGAGGTTCCCGAGCTCGCAAGCCGAGCATTCGCTCAGCACGCCGGTGCACCCGTACCCTGGCTCCACCACGCAGTTGGCGGAACACCCGTCGCTGGCGTCACGGTTACCGTCGTCGCATTCTTCGTCGGCGTCGACCACGCCATCACCACAACGCCCGGGCTCGACGCCAGGACTGAATCGCAGAGTGTAGTCGGAAGCATTGGCGAAGCCAGGATCGATCTCGATCCGGATCGAGTCCACGAGCACCGAGAAGGTCGCGCTGCCCGACCCTCCAGCCTCGATCCAGAACCGGACAAAGCCGAACTGGGATTCGGGAACAATTCTGCCCACGAGAACCTCGTCAGCGAAGGAGTAGGCAACGTCGCTCCCCAACAAGGTGATGGGGTCGGCGAAAGACTCGGCGTCAGACTCGGCATCGGCATCGGCATCGGAGCCGATCCCGGCGCACGGTCCGCCACAGGTGTTCAACATGAAGTCGTCGCGCCCGTTCGCCCACGAGCCAACTCCAAGCGAGAAGTCGGCGTCCTTGCTCGCCGCGGACAGCTGAGCAAGGATCCCCGAGTTGATGTTCCCCGTCGCGGGAAGCCCCACGACGCTGGTGGACCCGTCGAAGGTGACCCGGATGGGGACGCCTGCTGGGTGGGATGGGCCCTGGACTTCGAAGAACATCTCGAGTTCGGCTCGGGCGCTCGGCGGTCGCTCAGTGACGGGGTTCCCATCGGGATCGCGAGAGCAGAGAGCGCAGTCGGTGAGGTTCGAGAAGCTACCGCCGAGCTGCAGCCCCAGAGAGCTCGGTCCTCGAGTCTCGGCGAAGCCCTGATAGAAGGTGGGGCCGTTGATGTTGGTCCCCTCCAGGTCGATGGAGACCCGCTCGAAGGCGTGGTCGTCCCCCCCCACCGACTCGCCCACAGTGCCACCACCGTCAGCAGTCGGACACACCAATCCAACACTGCCCTGGCCGTACGGACAGGTAACCTGCAGCAACTCCTTCATGCGGGTGCGGGGTAGCAGCGACTGAGCGCTGGCGAGCCCCGGCGCGACGAACGCCGCGAGCGCGATCGCCACCGCGGCTCCCTCCGCCAGTGTCGGCGTGTCTTGACGCTGGCATCCCCGCCGTGTCTCTCCCCCAATGCCCCGACCACGTCCCGCCATCGTCTTCCACCGGATTGTCTTTCTCCCGCGGACTTGCGGGCTCGCCACCGATAGCCGCTGGAGGCCCGGCAAACTATGGTCAATTCTTCAGGGGTGGCGAGCTAGCCCCCTCAGCAACGCGACGGAGATGGCCACCCCGCTCCAGACAGCTCGGAACCCAACCGTTCCACTGCTTGATCGCTCTGCCATGGGTCGTCGAAGAGTCCGTTTGGCACGGTGCCGGCGCACGCTTCACGAGTAGCTCTTCGCCAAGGCGTGCCCTGGCGCACGAACAGCCGCTGCTACCGGGCTAGAACCTGTCCCGCGGCAATCTCCATCTCGGTGGCTTCGCCGAGGACGAGCGAGCCGGGAGGAAGTCCGCGGACCGCGCTCGCGTCGAGCTTTGGGAGGGGGACCGCTACAAGATCCCGTCCCACTAGCGAATCGAGGAGCGCGGCGACCAGCGCCGCCCGCAACTGTTCGAGCTCCGCCACGTTCAGCACGCCGTCCGGGACGGTCGCGATATCGGCCGCGACCGGGTGAGAGGCGGCTCCCTGCACCGTGATGACTCCCTCCGCCAGCGTCAGTGCCGGCTGCAGATCTGCGGACGCCTGGAGCACCGCCCAGAACGCCTGGCCGCCGCGCTCCAGCGACGCTTCCAGACGGACGTCGCCCACGAGCAACGAGAGTCCGGCCGGATCGCAGTCGCTCAGCGTCGGTGCGAGCGTGCCAGACACCGTGGCACTCGTGAGCGACAGGTCACTCGTCAAGGACGCGCCAACGGCGCCCGACGGCAGGGAGTACTCGAGCAGTCCCCCCTGCCAGGCCGCGTACAGCGCCTGGTTCAGCGTGTCGAGCGCCAGCGCCGTCTCGAAGCGACTGGTGCGAGACACCTCCAGCGTACCGGGCGACGCTCCGCAGCCGACACGCAGCGGCACTCCGAGGTTTTGATAGGGAGTCGCGCGATCTGCCATCGCTGCCGCACGCAGCCCGAGCTCGACGCCGGAGCCGGCAAAGGGCTCGCTGCTCGCGAAGTCGGTGGTGAACGCGACCGATACGGGCGCACCGCCGGCGTCAAGCGCCGGGATGGGCAGGGAGGTGGTCCCCGCAAGGGTCGCGAGCGCGGGCTCGACAACGCCGGACAAGCTGGCGGTGACGACCTGTTCGATCTCCGCCTCGACCTCGGGCACGAGGGTGCCCACGACGAACTGTTCGACCACTGTGATGAGGAAGTTGGTGAGGGAGCCGTTCGACCAGACGTCCGTCGCGCCGACGACGGCAACCGTCTCCCCCATGGCAACGTCGAGCGAGTGGTCCGAACCCACCGTGACACCCAACGGCACGTCCACGACCACGGACTCGACGCTCACTCCGCCCGTGCTGTCCCCACCGAGAGCCAGACACATGACGTTCGTGCAGTCGAAGAAGAAGCTCCCTTGGATCTCGGACACCTCCAGGTGCGCCGACAGACCGCTCGCCGTGACGAACAACGACACCGAAGCGTCCGCGTAGTCGAGCGACTCGAGGTAGACGTCGTAGCCCTGTCCGGTGACCACCAGCGCAGTGGGGTCGTGGAGGGACTCGAACGAGAGCCGCTCGCCCAACTCGGCTTCGACGACTGTCGCCAGATCGTCGGGCGGACTCGTTCGATCGCCATCGTCGACCAGCTCCTGATCGAGCCAGGTCGCCAGTCCCTGGGGAACGGTCTCGTCCATCGGTTGCCCCGGCGACGGCGACAGGTACGCGCTGGACCAGAGCAGACTCTGCGAGCGAGACACGCTCGCCCCGGACTCGTCCGTTGCCTGGAGGGTCAGCACGTTGCCGCCGACGGCCACGGGAACGGGCACGGAGAAGGCACCGGTCGAATCCAGCTCGACCGCGATGTCGTTCACCGTGAAGGAGGCCAGAGCCCCAGAAACGCCGCTCACCTGCCCGGAGACTTGGACAACCGGCTCTTCCGCTTGGATGGTCGCGCCACGCGGCGGATAGGTCACGCTGATGGCGGGCTGGCACCCGGCCCCCCCTGCCTGACAAATGGCCTGGGGCACGATGAAGTGCACCCCTCGTTCCTCGACCACCGCAGCGCCATCGGCCACGACCTGGAGCGTCGTCGAAAAGACCTGAGGCGCGCCCGTCTGGGGGACGTCGACGTTCGCCTTCGGCGCAAGCTGCCAGCACACCGACGCCGAGGATGCAACCTGGACGAACGCGTCCGGCAGGCCGTCCCCGTCGGTGTCGGTCTCGACGAGACCGTCCGCGCATTCCGGCGTACCCAGCTGCTCGGTCTGGACTCGGTCGACGAACCGGGTCGCCACCTCGGAGCCGCCCGCGATCCGGACACCGAGATCCAGGAACGCGCTCTCCGTCAAGGTCGGCAGGAAGCTCTGCAGAACACGCAGCAAACCCGGGCCGGCCTGGGCTTGGTCGCCACTGGCGACGACGGGCTCGCCGTCAGCGTCGACCGCCCCGGTCGCCAAAGCGAGCGCGCGGAGATCGGCCGTCGCCGTACGAGTCCCCCCCGTATCGAGGCCGATGACGAGCGCCCCCGCTGCTTGAGCAGCGGCGATGGTGGCAGCCTGCGACGGACAGTCGAACGTCTGCGAGGGGGACTCGTCCGTCGCGAGCACCACGACCGGTATGGCGTCTTGTCGGAAACAAGGGAACCCGCGCCCCTCCACCCCGGCTGGTGATCCCGAACACGTCGGCCGCGACGAATAGGGGGTCGGGATCTCACACCCGCTCTCGCCCGATCCCAGGCCGGTGACAGTGGAGTGGAGCGCCAGCAGGAGTGGCTCGTCGGCACCTCCAGAGGTCGGCGACGCGACGTCGATGAGCGCCGACATAACGGCGATCGGGTCCGGCCCCACGTCGAGCCGTTGGACGTAGGGATCACCGCCGGTGTATCCGACGGTGCCGAGTCCCCACCAGACGTCGGGAACGCAACCGCCACCGTCCGCCTCATCACCAGAGGAACAGGCGAGCTCGTCCGCGAGCGTGGGAACGATCCAGGCGATCGACGCTGCTTCTTGGTCCATCGAGCCCGACACATCGACGAGCAGGTACACGTCGACAGCTGGCGGCTGCATCGAAACCCGCCGAACCGATTGCGTGGCCGGGGTGGGGGCCGCCTGGTAGGGAACGACGAATGCCAGGTCGCCGCTCGCCGCGGGGTTGGACGCAGGATCGTTCGGATCGGTTCCGAGAGTCACCTCGACGAGGTCGGTGGCGCCATCGCCGTCGGTGTCCGGATTGCCGGGATCGGTCTCCCCTGGGTCAACGATGCCGTTGCTGTTGCTATCCTCCGCGGCGTCGGGAAGCCAGTCGCCGTCGGCGTCGCCCAATTGTCCCGGCTGCGGCTCGCCCCCGGCTCCCCCAGCGCCTCCGGCTCCCCCTTCGCCGCCTCCCTCAACAGGAGCGTCGAGCCCGTTGCAGACCGGACTCGTCGTGACCGTCTCTTCTTCGGCGAGCACCCCGTCCTGGTTCGTGTCCGGGCCGACGCGCACGAGGATACCTCCGTTGGCGCACGCAGCCTCGTCGGCGGCCTCGGTCGCGATCAACCAGTCGGTGCCGGCGGGACCGGGGTCGCCGTTGACGCCGTCCTCGCCGTCCTCGCCGTCACTGCCGTTGCAGAGCGACTGGCTCGAGACGATCTCCGTCGCGGACAGCACGCCATCACCGTCCAGATCGGGCCCCACATGCACCACGACCCCGCCGGCCACGCACGTTGCGGCGTCGGCGGGCTCGGTCGTCACCTGCCAGTCGATGCCATCCGCACCGGCGGGGCCGACGGGGCCCGGCCCGCCATCGCACACGAACTGCTCGGAGGCGACCGCGTCCATCGTCCCGTCCCCATCCAGATCGGGGCCCGCCGTGATGAGCGCCCCGCCGTCCGCGCACTCCTCCGGGTCCGCCGTCACCTCGACGACCCACGCCACCCCATCCGCACCGTCCAGCCCGCGGAGGTCGAGCGGCTGGTAGTCAGCGCCATCGCAGTAGTAGAAGTCCTCCCCCGCCTGCACGTAGTACACCGTGCCGCGGTGGGCAGGGTTGCAGTTCGGGAGTTCCGACGTCTCCTGAAGGACCACGACGCCAGCGATGTTCACGGGCGCCTCCGCAGCGTCGACGGACGACTGGTGATCGCAGCCGGCGGTCAACGCCAGCACCAGCAGCCCCATCGAACCGATCGCCGTATGCCCACCCAATCTGGCCATCTTCCGCTCCCTTCCCCGCAACGCACGCACGGGAAAACGACGGGTATCAACGCTGTGGGGGCCCCGCCATAGTCAATTGTTCAACGTCGTGCGAACGGGGAGGTCCGGGCGGAGACCGAAGAATTGACCATGGCAACTCGAACTCGAAGGCCGCAACCTGCGGTTGAGGATCAGGAGGTCGATCGACGAACGCGCCCAAAACCGATTGCGTCCATGTGGTCAGCGAGGCCTTCGCGCCCTTCGCGCGCCTAAGAAAATCGAACTGGGGAGAATCGGCAACCTGAACGGCCCGCGGCGCACGCGCCGACCCCCCTCCCCGCCCCTAAACCTCCCCCACCCGCCCCCGACCCGCCGGTTCGCCCGCTGCTCGGGCCTGACCACGACCTCGGCGCGCACCCCAGCGCCGCCTGCTGCCGCGGACAACCCACCCAACCTGCCTCCGGCAGGTCGGGGCCCGGGCCGTGCTCCTCAGCGCCCCACCGCTGTCCTGGCTGCCTGGTGCATCCGGAGCGTCACGCTGCCCGCCGGCATTCGTGATGGAGACCACCAAGCACGGGCAACGCGACCAGGTTTGCACCGACGGCGGAGGTCCCACCGTTTTGGCACGGCGCCTCCAAGAATCGCGAACGCACCCTGACGTGGTCGATGCGCTCCAGAAATCGTCCCACAGTCAGAGCCAAGCGGCTGCGACGAGGATACCTTCCCCGCGACGCCAGCGACCGACGAACTCTGTCCCTGCCGCAAAGTGCCCTGCGCGGACCGCCAGGCGGGCGACGAACTCGGAGGCGCCGAGAGAGATGACAACTTCCCGGAAATCGAGAAACTGCCGCGTCAGCGGGTAGAGCAGCTTATACGTTGCTTCCTTCGCGCAAAACAGCACTCGGTCCGTTCCCGTCCGGCCGAGCACAGCCAGCGCTCGCGCTCGCTCGCCGGGCGAAAACACCTCGTCGACCACCTCTGCAGGCAGCGGTGCGTCGGGCTCGGCGTCGACGCCGAGGGACACGTGATCCTTCGAGCGCGCGACAGCTGCAGCACAGAAGCCGTGTGTATGCGTAATCGTCCCCACGAAGCCGGCGGGCCACCGTGGCGCCCGGTCCGGTCCCATCGGAATGACCGCACCCTCCAGTCCGAGTCGCCGTAGGGCCCGCCGCGCACAATCGCGACCGTTGGCAAACTCCAACTGCCGCTTCGCCACCGCTTGCGCGACCGCCGCCGCTTCCACCTCGGGGAGAGCGATACCCGGGCGAGCGGGGTCGGCCCATTCCAGCTCCACTGATGGTGGAAACAGCCCCTCCAGGGCGACATGAGGTGGGGCGCGGTGGCTCATCGCGGAAGCTCTCGTTTGCTTGCGATCTCGGCGTGGGAGAATGCTTCTGACTTCATTGGCAGTACGCCGTTGCGGGCCATTCGGCGATAATGGCGTCGTCCAGATCGCGAGTGAGGCCACTCCGCTCCCCCCAATACCCCCACGCCAGGCTGACGCCCCGCAGCGCGACTGCCGAAGACGAGCACACACCCCACCATCCAGCTCGAAACTCGCAGCGCGATCCGATCCCGCAGGCGACGGGGAGGCGCTCCTCGATGGTGGGTGACCTTCACGCGCTGCCTCTCGGGGCGCCCGCCGCACACAGTCGAGGCGTCCACTGTGGGGAACCTACCACATGGGGCGGGCGGTAGGGCATCTCGGTCCAGACGGGAACCAAGCATCCGTGCCGCGGCTCCGGCACCGCAGGCCGGAAGCCAGGCCCGATCCCTCGTCGGGCTCACGCGGCCGTCGTGTAGTTGCAGCGACCAGGTGATTCGTAGCAGAACCCATTGACGCAGAACGAAGTGTCCGGACAGTCCGGGCCGGCGCTGCACGACGCCCGTTCGCAGAAGCCGCCGTCGACGTCGCACGCGAAGTTCGTGGGGCAATCGCTGTCGATCGAGCAGGGAACGGTGCGACAGCGCCCGTCCGGACCGCACTCTTGTCCCTGCGCGGGGTCGCAGCGAGTGGTTGGACACGGCGCCCGGCACAGCCGGCTTTGTTCCACGTACACGCAGATGAGCTCGTCGGAGCAATCGTCATCAGCCGCGCACTCGAACTGCGGCGGACTGCCGCCCGTTCCCGACGGCACGCGCTGATAGGGAGAGTAGCAAACCATCGCGGACGGCTGGCAATCCACATCCCCCGTGCAGTCATCTCCAGGGTTGTGGACCACGGGCTCACCCCCCATGCCCCCCGTTGGGGCCTCGCCACCGACACCGCCGAGCCCACCCAGAGGCGGCGCTCCGCCCGTGGCACCGCCCGTTCCACCGTCGATCGCAGTGCCACCGTTGGGGCCGAGCCCGCCCGTGGCGGTTCCGCCGATGTCGTCCACACCGCCGGTGGCTCCCGTCGTGCCAGTCGACGGTCCGTCGCCGCCGCTCGACTGCCCGCCCGTATCGCTCGCGTTGCTACCGGTCGCGTCAGACGCATTGCCCCCGCTGGCCCGAGCTCCGCCCGCCCCGCCGCTCTCGGTCGAGCTGCTCCCGCAGGCGACCGCCAAAAGCCCCACCAGCCCGACGGCTCCCAAGCCCCACGTGCTAGTCATCGTCACTTCGCACCGGGCAATGGGATAGCACGAAGGTGCGCGGTGGTCGGGCCGACGGATTCGGGTTCCTGGATCGTCCCCGACCCTGGAGGTGGCGGCACTGGTCGAGAACGACCTCGCCAACGGGTAGCGGCGCGGGCACGCACGGGAACCTCGAAGCGTTGCCCGCGTCGATTCGCGGAGGCAAGATGCGTCGTGCGTGGGGGTTGTTCGCGGAGTTGAGCGTGGTCACACGGGAGGGCCCGTGGCGGGGCGATGTGATGAAGGCGCTGGGTGTGATTGTTGGAGCAGGGCTGCTCGCGGCGCCACTCGTGGGGTGTTCCCCCTCTGACGAGGTCTGCCCTGCGGTGGAGGTTCCGCCATCGGTCACGGCGGTCAGCGCGACTCCCGAATCGAGCTCTGCGCGGCTCGAGGTGGTCCTCGAAGCGACGTCGAGCCCGGGTGCAGTGGCTGCTGCAACGACCGCATCCCGATCGAGTCCTTCAGCTGGGACCTCGACGGGGACGACTTCATCGACGTGACCGGGCTCGACGCCACGGTCTACCACGCCGTCTACTCCGATCCCGGGACGTTCACGGCGACGGCGTGGGTCACCAATGATACGCCACCTTACCTGGTGGAGGGAGGATCGGTCGCCGCGTGCTCCCCCTCGATGACCGCGTGCGCGAGCGTTACCATCACGGTTCGGTGACGAACGAGCCGCAGATCCACCGTCACCCGAGCCATTCCCCTCTGAGGCCGGACAGCTCATCTATCGCTTCGATCGGTCCGGACGCCACCAGCAAACCCTGCACGCGCTGACCGGTGCGGTTCGCGACGAGTTCACAACTTCGGTGAGTGACACCAGCGACGGGCTGGGTCGGCGTGTCGCTCGCCGGCTTGCCCTTGGCGATCATCCGAGGCACTGAGACGGGCGCACGTGCGCGTGAGACCCCCAAAGTCGCGGCCCGTGCGAAGCTCCGCAACCAGCCCCGTACCCCCCCTCGACGACGGTCGCGTGTGCATCGCCCGCGCGCGAGCACGCGCCCGGCAGGCCTGGGCTTGAGTGCGCTGGCGTACGCAGTCGCCGACGACAGGGCATTCGGCGGTCAGGAGCAGGTGAGTCCACAGCCAGGCGATGCCCTGCTCGTCAGCCCCGCAGTGCGCTCTTGTGCGGATACTCGTTGATGCCCAGCTTGTTTGCGATCTCTTCCGTTGCCACCTCAAGCTGATGAGCCTTCATGGCCAGCGCCTGGATGAGGTCATCGCCAAGCATTACGAGCTCTCCCTTGATGGCGTTGTCTACGATGCGCCCTTCGGCATCGGCCTTCGACCTCGGGGCTGCCACACCAAGTTGCCCCACTACGAATGCCCCCTGCCACAGGAGCGTTCGGGCCAACTGACGTAGGGCGTGAACGCCCCCGCTCGCGCTTGCACTGAGCACGATCGCTGGCTTTCGGTACACCCCACGCTCCGCCCCCACGCACCAATCAAGCGCATTCTTCAGGCTTCCTGCCAAGCCTCCCGCGTACTCGGGCCCGGCGATCACGAAAGCCTCGGCCCCATCGACACGCTCTCTCAAAGCCTGCACCGGGGGAAGCTGGGCCTCAAGTCGAAGGTCGAGCTGGCAAGCATGGGGTTTCAGCCGGCCGGGAAGTCGAAGTAACCTCCCCGTTGGGGCGAGCGCGTCTTCGCGTGTTGACTGACCCTGCGGTGTCCGATGCGTGGCTCGAGGATCGACATCGGACGCACGACGCTGGCGCCTTCGCCATTCATCCGCAGGCTCCGCAGTCGAGCGGGCAGTTGATGCAGGCCTCGTTTCCTCCGCAGGAACCGTTCCCGCAACTCCGGGCACATGATCCGCAGTCGTCCGGACATTCAGCGCAATCCTCCCCGGGCTGGCAGGATCCATCACCGCAGAGTGTCGCGCACAAACCGCAATCCGTAGGGCAATTGACACAGTGCTCACCCAATGAACAGAGGGCGTCTCCGCAGCTCGCGGTGCAGTCGCCGCAGTCTTCAGCGCAGGAAACGCAGTCTTCGCCGGCACCGCAGATTCCGTCACCACATTGTGGACCACACTGTCCGCAGTCGTCGGGATAGGTGGCACAGCTCTCCTGCCCGGCGCACTGACCATTGTTAAATCCGGGGTCGCACGCGCCGCAGTCCGCGCTGCACGTACCGCAGGTCTCTACGCCGCTGGGGTTGGGCACCGCGCCAGAAGACCCGCCTACCCCAACGACTCGAGATCCCGCTGATGCTCCGTCCGATCCGGCCATTGGCGAGTTGTCCGGATGGAACAAGAAAGCCCCCGGGTTACGGGGGCTTTGATTGCGGGGCGGACGGGACTCGAACCCGCGGCCTCCGGCGTGACCGGGCACCGACCCTGTGATTTCAGTGGTTTGGACGGACCCGGATGCCGAACCTGGCTCGTCGGAGTCCAACGAGGATGAGGCAAAACCTGCGAAGCCAGAACCGCCTCTCCCGGTTGTTGTAACCGTATAGCTACTTTTAGTAGTATTTCGAATAAAACATGGGATCTAAAAACACGCCACCGTTGTCCTCCAGAGAGGCGACCGTACTGGCCGATCTCGAGCGCAACGAGCACACCGTCGTCACCCTTGCAGAGCTCGCGCAGACCCTGGGCAAGCCAGCCGCCTACGCGACGGTGCGCAGCTTGGTCGCCAAGGGAACACTCACGAGGATCGCGCGAGGTGTCTACGAGGTGAGGCCCTTTCGCCAGCACGGTCGTCCGTGGGCAACGTCCGCGGTGGTCGCAGCAACCCACATGATCGCAGGGCAACCGCACTACCTGGGCGGTTGGTGGGCGTGGACCGTTCACCACCTGACCAGCCAGACCCATGCCACGCGACTGGACGCCTTCGTCACCCGGTGGCGACCCGAAAAGCAACTTGGCCCGGCCACCCTGCGCTTCCATCGTGTCGCGCCCGAAAAGCTCGAGTGGGGCCTGGTCACGACGACGATCGAAGGCGTCGCGATCCAGATGAGTGACCGAGAGCGGAGCCTCCTCGACGCGCTCGACCATCCCCCACTGATCGGCGCCTTGCCTCGTGCATTGCAGCTGGTGATCACCCAGCTACCGTCCGCCACGAAAACGCGCCTGGTGGCGCACGCCGTGCAAGGTTCGCGAATGAGCACATGCCAGCGGGTCGGTCTGCTGCTGGAGCGCCTCGGCACCAGCAGCTCGACGCTTCGACCCCTTCGAAGTCACGTACGCGAGGCGCCGTCGACCACCTCCCTGTGGCCCAACCGACGGCGCGAAGGGCGCATCCACCCCGACTGGCGCGTAGTGGAAAACGATGCCGCAGCAGAGGCCTGAGCTCCCAACGCCGATCCCCGTGCGGCTCCTGGCTGATCGCTGTCGGGAGACCGCCGCAGTCGAGCGCGTGGAGCCGTTCGCGATCGAAAAGGACTACTATCTCACCCGCCTCCTGTGGGCCATCGGCCAGGAGCTCTCGGATGCGGCCCTCTTGAAGGGGGGAACACTACTCAGCAAGGTCGACCTCGGTTTCCTGCGGATGTCGGAGGACGTCGACCTGGTGCTGCCCGGCACGGCAAGCCACCACAAGCGCAGCAACGCCCTGCAGATGAATCGGGTCCGGGATGCTTTGAAGCGGTGCGCGAAAGCCGCCGGTGTGAAGCTCCCTTTCCCCGATGGCGAACGCTCCGAGCGTGATGCACACGCGCGGTGGGAGCTGCCCTACGAGTCGAGCTTCGGCCCCCAGCGAATCCTCGTGGAAGCGTCGATTCGCCCAGTACTGCACGAGCCCCGTCGAGTGATGTTGCAACAACTCCTGCCAACTGACGATCTGCGCGAGGCGAGCTGCTGGGCGCTGGATGCCACGGAGGCACGGGCAGAGAAAGTCCGGGCGGCATTCACTCGCTCGGAGATCCGCGACTTCTTCGACCTAGGCGAGCTCGTCGCCCAGGGTGAGGACTTCACCTCCAAGGCGTTCGTCGCGCTCGTGAACCGCAAGCTTGCCGAGCTCGATGCTCCACCACTGGCCAAGCAAGGCCCTCGCTTCGGCAAGGGCCCGGCCGACGTGGCGCTCCTCGAGAGCAGCATCGAGACCGAGCTCGTGAGCGTTCTGCGCGCAGGGACCCCTCGCTTCGACCTGCAAGCGCTGCTTCGAACGTTCGACGCGCTGTGGGGCAAGGCCAGCGAGTGAGACGCCCGCCCCACGCCCCGCCGCACCCACAAAACAAGAAAGGCCACCCTCGCGGGTGGCCTTTCTCTCAGCGGGGCGGACGGGACTCGAACCCGCGGCCTCCGGCGTGACAGGGGCGAGGAATCTGCTGGGGTTACGAGGGGTTGCGCCGAGATTGGCCTTACTGTGGCCTCACAAGGGGTCATCGAGGCGGCACGGCGGGTGCTGCTCGAGGTGGCAGCGGGGCGCGCGGTGCCGTGGGGCGAGGTCGAGCTGCTGGCAGACGCGGTGCTGGGTGCGGAGCTGGTGCGGTTGGCGCACGACGTCGAAGCGGGCAGCGAGCACGCCGTCATGCGGGCGGTGCAGCTCGCGGGGGCAATTGCGGCCCTGGGGGTCGAGGACGACGCCGAGGACGAGCGGGGTGCGTCGTGACGCGGCGCACGCGGTCTCGCGCGAAGGCGGCGCCCAAGGTGCGGGCCCCTGCCCTGCCCATGACGGACGACCAGGAGTGGACGCGGTGGATGAGCACCGGGCAGGCCGGCGCGGTGATCGGGGACACGGATCATGCGCTGCGGGGGAAGATCCGTGCGGCGGCTGCGGGGCGGGATGAGGTGGTGTTCGATGGGATCCACGCGAAGCGGCTTGGGAAGCAGTGGCGGGTGCGGTTGCAGCGGAGCTGGGTGGTGGCACCGGGCTGACCAGGGTGCGCCGAGTCGCTCACGTCGCACTGGAAGCGCCTGCCGGATTGAGTCAGACTCCCCTCATGGGCGACCCAGCCGTCGACATCACCGACCTCACACCGCAGCAGCGACTCGAGCTGATCGAGCAGCTCTGGGACAGCCTGACGCCTGACGAGGTGCCGCTCACTCCTGCTCAGAGCGCGGAGTTGCAGCGCCGCCTTGACCGACTCGATCGGGAGGGCGTCAGTGGGCGAAGCTGGGACGAAGTCGAGCGCCGCATTCGCGGGGCTCGGTAGCTGGCGCAGTCGTTCGTGAGGCCGCTCATTCTCATCGAGGAGGCCGAGATCGACGTAGCCGAGGCACACGCCTGGTACGAGAGCCAGCGCGAGGGGCTCGGAGACGAGTACCTCGTCGAGGTGCGTGCCGCCATTGCTCGCGTCCAGGCCGAGCCGCACGTGCATCCGCGGGTCGAAGGCGAGATCCGGCGGCTGCTCGTCAAGCGGTTCCCCTACTCCATTCTGTACCGCGATGAGCCCGCGCGGGTCGTCGTCATCGCGGTCTTTCATGCGAAGTGCGACCCAAGCAAGTGGCGCCGGCGCTGAGCAGCGCGCCATCGACGATCGCCGTCTCCATGTCCTCGGAAGTGAGCGGACCGACGTCGAGAGGAAGCTGGATCCGCGCTCCCAGTAGGGTGTGTCTTGACTGCGGACTGGTGCGTTTGCGGGTGAGCGAGCCCGCCTCCGTCCCCTGGAACCAGCTGACGGGACTGCGCAGTCTGGGAGGCGGCTGTCGGAACTGCGGCGGCCGTCAGGCGGGAGTGTCGGACGTGGGCCATGGCGCAACCGCGGTTCTCCAGAGCTCCGGGTTTCGTGGCTACTACGACGCGATGGTGTGCCGAGACTGTGGTGTCGTCGAGGTCTTCGTGGGTGAGCCTCGAAGGGTCGATTGGGCTCGCTCGGGGGAGTCGTGGCGTGGACGTTGCTGATGAACGGGTAGACCGCTGCAGGAGACAAGCGTCGGCGACTCCAGAACTGAAGCGGGCCACTCCGAGAGAACTGGAAGCACTTTCACTTGACAGCGATGGGCCTCCTCATAGAAGCGAAGCGACGCTGGATAGTGAGTTGTCAGTTCTGGGTGGCGGTCTCCTCGCGCCGGGAGGCCCAAACAGCTTGAGCTTGTGGATTCGGTGCAGGATGTAGTCGCAGATGGCATCTGGTGCTCGGTGGCCTGCATCATGAGCGGGACGTTCCCGTCGATCAGAGCCCGTTGAGGACACAGAACGCTTCGCGGCGGATCTCGTAGGAATCCTCGGCGCGAGGACGCGGACGGACGATGGGGACGCGGACCACCATCGGCACGACCGGCAGGTTCGCGGGCAGAGGGTCGGCCGCGGATGAAGGCTCGGTCGGGTCGCCGGAGAACGACACCATGTGGCTGCCGCAGTCTGCCGCGAGTCTACGGGTGCAGGACCCCGCTGGGGTGCTCACGACCTCCACGTGGAGGTTGCTGAGGGCGGTGTCCTGAACGTCGACGAGCTTCGCGGTCGCCTCTTGGAGGGGATACCGCGATATCCATCCGTCAGCGTCGGGCGGACACGGGGGATCGAGCAGACTCGTGGCGACACCGGTGCGCGTCTCGTACTCGCTGACGTCGCCGAAGACAGCGCGGGGATAGATGCGAGCTTGGTCCCACCCGTTGACGACCAGTCGGGGCACGAGACCACGAGTGTGAAGCTCAAACGTCCCGAAGGGATCCTCGGACGAGGTGGATAGGGTCGCGAGTAGATCCATCCGTCCACCTCGAACCCCAAGAACGCGCATCGCGTGCTTGCTGGGAACGGCCAGATACCATTGGTTCTCGTACGCTACTGCCGTGAACCCCGGATACCGTTCTTTGCGCAGCGACTCGGGCAACCAGCGTTCGACGTCCTTGAGCCATACTAGCGGCTGATCCTTTGCTGCGAGGAAGACCTCTCCCAGCGTCTCGTCGAGATCGTGCAGCCAGACGATGGCGCCTCGGTGGTCGGGCGTGAAGCGGGCGAACCAGCCGAAGGTTCCCGGGGTGAATAGCCGCTTCGGCAGTTCGGGATCTCCGAGCACGGTGGACTTCGTCTTCCAGATGGGATCGGCGAGCGATAGCGGATCTTCGGCGCTCACGAGCCAGCGCGCCCCCTTCGAGAAGCTCGCCCCTGCCGGTCCCCACGCTGCCCCGTACACCAGATCCCCGGAGTACTCGTAGGCGCACTCCGAGAGGATGGCGGAGCCCGGGGGCAGAGCGGGCTCGTTGTCGGGATGGCAACGCGAGTTGTCGTGGTCGAATCCCGGGGGGACGGATGCATTCGGTCCGCCGAGGCGGTTGGCCGCGACGAAGTTGGCGGTGGCCTTGCAGCGGATGGCGGGGTTCGACGCGGGCGGCGTCGCTTCAGGAGTCGAGTCCGAGGTGGATACCGAAGGCGAAGGCGACGCAGAGGCGATCGCTCGCTCGTGGGAGGTGATCGTCGTCACGGACGCGCTGCCACATGGCGTCGGTCGTCGCTGGCAGCCAGCGGTCCCCACCGTGAGGGTTGCCCCGAGGAGTAGAGCCCCGAGCGGTGTCGCGTGTCGTCGCGCCGCTTGGGAGGACCTCCTTCTCGCGCCAGCCACCGCATGAGCCTACCACGGGCGCAAGCAGACGAGCCCAGGCGCGATCCGTGGCTGGACGCCCAGGCGCTCGGGTTCCTGGCGCAGCTCAGGCCCTGGCCCCTCACCACTGGAACCGTCAGGTGCCTGAAGAGGAACGCCTCAAGCTGACGAGCCACAAGTCCGTTAGCGTCCACACGCTCTACCAGAAGCAGGGCCGCCCGATGCCCATCCCCGAGGGCATCGACCTCGGCGTGATGCCACCTGGTTATGACCAGAACGACGAAGCACCCGAAGAGGGCTCTGCCACGTCCGCCAGAACCGCAAGTGAACGAAGTTGCACGGAGTTCGACGGGGTCTTGGCTAGCTGCATAGCCAAAACCCAATTGGCGAGTTGTCCGGATGGAACAAGAAAGCCCCCGGGTTACGGGGGCTTTGATTGCGGGGCGGACGGGACTCGAACCCGCGGCCTCCGGCGTGACAGGCCGGCGTTATAACCAACTTAACTACCGCCCCTGAAGCGGTGGGAGGGGGTTATTAGCACAGAGGGCCCTCTGCTCAAGCCCCCAAATGCTCGACGGTAACTGATTTTTTGGCTCGCTGGCCCCCGGGCTGGGAAGAGCGACGCGGGCGGCGTGGGAGGATGCACGGCAGGCGACCGCTGCTAGCCTGGCCGCACATGTCCGCGTTGCCCCAGTCGCTTTCGCTCTCGGTACTCAGTCTCCGCTACTCTTCGTGGTCGATTCGGGCCTGGCTCGCGCTGAAACACGCGGGCGCTGACTTCGAGACGCGCACGATCGTGCTGGACGACATGGGGACGGCCAGTGGCACCCAGCTCCGGAAAGCGCGACGGGCACTGGGGAGTGTAGCGGGCTTCTTTCCAGTGCTTCGCGTCGCCGGCGAAGCGATCCACGAAGCGCTGGCGATCGCCGAGTGGACTGCCGAGACCTACCCCGAGGCGGGACTCTGGCCCACCGACCCACTCGCCCGCGCTCGCGCTCGTGCCATTTCCTGCGAGATGGCGGCAGGCCTTCCGAACCTGCGCACCCACCTGTCCTGTCACGTGTTCGCGCGAGTGCCGACTTTCACCCCTGACCCGGCAACACACGCGGAGATCGAGCGGGTGTTCGAGATCTGGGGCGGCTGCCTGGAACGCTCGGGAGGACCGTTTCTGTTTGGTGCCTTTGGCGTTGCAGACGCGATGTACTTTCCCGTGGTGACCCGTTTCCAGACCTACGCGGTGCCGCTGCCCGCAGAGCTCGCGGGCTACGCGGCGGCGCTGGCCGCGCTCCCCGCCGTTCGCTCCTGGCGCGAGGCGGCCGCGACGGCGCCGCGCCTACCGCAATACGACCGATACATCCAGCAGCTGGGCGGTGACCCGGACGCCGCGCTCCCCTGACCCACGAGACCACCCTGCCCCTGGTCGGCTCGGCATGGTAGTGGAGTTCCCATGCTCAGCCAGACGATGACGGACCGACTCAACCGCCAGATCAACCTCGAGTTCTACTCGTCTAACCTGTACCTGCAGATGGCCGCCTGGTGCGACCACAAGGGCTACGCGGGCTGCGCCGGCTTCCTCAAGCAGCACGCCGCCGAGGAGATGATGCACATGCAGAAGCTCTTCGGGTACGTGTCGGAGACGGGCGGACTGCCCCTGGTCGGAGCGGTGGAGGCCCCCCCCGCCGAGTTCGCGGACCTGGGCGATGTCTTCCGGAAGACGCTCGAGCACGAGCGCTTCATCACCGGCAAGATCAACGACGTCGTCGCAGCGGCGTTCGAGGAGAAGGACTTCTCGTCGTTCCAGTTCCTGCAGTGGTACGTCGCCGAGCAGCACGAGGAAGAGGCGCTCTTCCAGGGGATCGTCGACAAGATCGAGATCATCGGTCTCGACGGCAAGGGCATCTACTTCCTCGACAAGGAGATTGCCAAGCTGGCCCAGAACCGGGCCGCCGCACCGACCGCCGACGCGCAGGGTCAGTAGCCGAGCGATGCGACGGGTCGCCATCGTCGGAGGCACGCACGGCAACGAGCTGACGGGGATCGCCCTCGTCCGTGAGCTCGAGCTCCACCCGCAACGCTGGGACAGCCTCGAGGTTCGCACCTTGATCGGCAATCCCGCCGCCGTCGCGGAGTGCCGCCGCTACATCGACCGCGACCTGAATCGCGCCTTTCGCCCAAGCGAGCTCGCCGGCGCCACGCCCACCGACCACGAGGGGAAGCGGGCGCGCGAGGTGGCCGCCTTGCTGCGCCCCGGGGGCACGCCGGCCGTCGACTTCATCATCGACCTGCACACCACCACCAGCAACATGGGGGTGTCACTGCTGCTCGCCACCCTCCACCCGCTGGAGATCGCCCTCTGCACCGCCATCTCCGCCCGCGTCCCGAGTCGGGTTCTCGCGCTTGGCACCCTGTGGAACGACGAGCTCCCCTACCTGAAGACTCTCGCTCCACACTCCCTCGCCATCGAGGTGGGCCCGATCCCGCAGGGAGTGGTCCGACACGATATCCTGTCCGACACGCGAGCCGCGCTGGAAGCCGCACTGGACTTCCTGGAGATGGGCTCATCCACTGCCTCGCTGGCGCATTCCCCCGTCAGCGTCGACGGCTTCGAAGCAGTCGAGAACGTGCCCTATCCCACCGATGCCACGGGACAGCCGATGGTGATCCACCGCGAGCTCCAGGACCGTGACTGGCAGCCGCTCCAGTCGGGGCAACCCCTGTTCGTGGGCCACGATGGCACGGTGAAGCGGTGTTCAGCGGAGTGGGACGGCCTCTGCCCGGTCTTCATCAACGAGGCCGCGTACTACCCGCAGACCGCCTTCGTCCTCACGCGCCGCGTCACGCTGACGGCCTCGACTGGCTCCTGAGCGTCAGAGGCCCCGGTGCCGAGGGCCAGAGCGATGGTGCCGCTCTCGGAGCCCCCGCAAGCCTCCAAGCTATCGGAAACTTGCAGGATTCAAACGCGGAGCTTGCAGGCTGACCACTTCTGCAGCACAATCCCACCAATTCCTATGCATTTGGTAGGGAATCAAGAACATGGATCCCGAAGCAGCTGCGCTCCACGGCCCCGACTTCAATCATCGCCCCTCCGGCACCCGCGCGACCGCTAGCCGGGGCCTCGACGTAGAGGCTGCGAACGACCACCTGCGTGGGCAGAGCCCCGAAGCCGTCGTGCGCTGGGCTGCCGAGCACTTCGGCGACCAGCTCGCCGTCTCGTCGAGCTTTGGCGCGCACTCGGCGGCGATGCTCCACCTGGTCACACGGGTCGTCCCCAACATCCCGGTCATCTTCATCGATACCGGGTATCTGTTCGCCGAGACCTACCGCTTCGCGGCCGACCTCGCGGATCGCTTCGCCCTCAACCTTCACGTCTTCTCTCCCATCGTGACGGCCGCCCGGCAAGAAGCGATCCACGGCAAGCTCTGGGAGCAGGGCGACGACGGCGTGCGCGAGTACCTCGCCATCAACAAGGTCGAACCGATGCAGCGCGCGCTGAGCACCCTGGGCATCGGTGCCTGGATGGCGGGCCTCCGTGCCTCGCAGACGGAGCATCGGCGGGCACTGCGACAGGTCGCGGTCCAGGACGGCCGCGTCAAGATCCACCCGATCCTCGACTGGACCTCCGCGCAGATCGACGAGTATCTTTCCATCCACGGACTGCCCCACCACCCTCTGTACCGGGAGGGCTACCGCAGCATCGGCGACTGGCATTCCACGGAACCCGTGGCTCCAGACGAAGACGAACGCGCGGGGCGCCTGCTCGGCGTCAAACGTGAGTGTGGCTTGCATCTTCCCCTCACCGACCCGGAAAACCGCTCCCTCACGTCCTCGCGCCTGTAGCGTCTGCCAACCCATGGCAACTCATGAACGTCCTCGCGCCGGCGACCGTCGCCGAGCGTCGCCGAGCCACGAGCCAGCGGTGGGGGCTGGAGCAAGGAGACGCTCCCCACCCGCGGGCCGCCGTGACCAACGGGGCAGGTCAACTGGCGAAGGCATGGACGGTGCTTGCGGGGCGGTGCGAGTTGCCGGATAGTGTTCTGGTGGGTGATCTCGACTCGGTGCCAGAGATCGATGCTCGGACTCTGCTGACGGCGTTGGGGCACGCCGCTGATGTGGCGAGCATTGGCTGGTACGTGGTGTTCGTCGATGTCGACCCGCCGACGGTTCTTCCGCTCAACGCCACCGCCCAACGGCTGCTCCGGGATGGGCAACGTGGTGTGTGGGACTGCGTGGCACCCGAGGAGCGCGTCCGTCTCGCCGAGCGGATCACCCGGCGACGGAGCGGACAACCGGTGCCCGACCGCGTCCAGATCATGCTCGTCGACGCGGGGGGCCAGCGCGTGCCGACGGAGGTCTCGACCACCCCGGCAGTGGTCGATGGTCGCCCAGCGACCATCGTCTGCGCGCTCGACGTGAGCGTCCGCACCCAGGCAACCGCCGCCCTCGCCGCCAGCGAGGCTCGCTTCCGCAACCTCGTCGAGTCGGCACCCGACGGGGTGGCCATCCTCCGCGACGGCCGGTTCCTGTATGTCAACCGACCAGCAGCGCGGATGCTCGGACGCGAGGCGCCCGAGCAGGTGGTCGGTCTCGCTCTCGGCGACCTGCTCGAACCCACCGAGGCCACCCGCGCCCAGTCGCGCATCAGCGCGATGCTGCAAGGCGGCCGCCACGACGCGCCCACTGAATACATCAGCCGAAGCCCGGACGGCCGGACCTTGCACATCGAGATCGCGTCCATCCCCATCGACTACGAAGGGGCGCCCGCAGTGCTCGGATTTGCTCGTGACGTGACCGAACGCCGAGCCATCCAGGAGCGCCTGCTCCAGGCCGATCGACTCGCCGCCGTCGGCACGCTGGCCGCTGGTGTCGCCCACGAGATCAACAACCCCCTCGCCTACTCGATGTTGAGCCTGCAGGCCGCGCGCCTGGAGATCGCGCGCGCGGACCTGCCCGAGCAGACGCGAAAACGCTTGGACCAGCAACTGGGGGATGCACTGCACGGAACCAACCGGGTCGCCACCATCGTGCGCGACCTGAAGACCTTCGCGCGACCCACAGACACGAACCGCGTCATCTTCAGCGTGAACGACGTGGTGCGCTCCGCGCTTCGAGTCGCCCACAACGAGCTCCGCCACCACGCGGAGGTCACGACCGAGCTCGAATGCCGCTGTCCGGTCGAGGGTAGCCCCCTGCGTCTCGAGCAAGCGGTCCTCAATCTGCTGGTCAACGCGGCGCAAGCCATGAACCGCACCGCCGCGCGGACCAACACGATCACCGTCCGCACCAGCGGCGAGGACCATGCCGAAATCGTGGTCGCGGACAGTGGACCGGGGATCCCGGCCGAGATCCTGACCCAGATCTTCGACCCCTTCTTCACGACCAAGCCCCCGGGCGTCGGGACCGGATTGGGGCTGCCCACGTGTCGGTCCATCGTCGAGTGGCACGGCGGAACCATCGCCGTCGCCAGCACCCGCGAAGCGGGCACGCAGTTCGTCGTCACCCTGCCCCGCGCCACGAGCCAGCGGGCCCCCACCCCGCTCCCGCCGGAGTCGATCCGTCCGCCCACTGCCGGGCGGATCCGGCTGCTGCTGGTCGACGATGAACCCGCACTGGGGCCGGCACTGCAAGCCACGCTCGACGACGACTTCGAGATCCACCACGCCACCTCCGCCGAGGAGGCGCTCGATCGACTGAACGAGCGCCGGTTCGAGGTGATCCTCTGCGATGTGATGATGCCCGTCACGGGGGGCCTAGAGTTCTACGGTCGACTGCGCGCACGCGACCCCGCGCTCGCGCAGCGTGTCGTGTTCGTGACGGGAGGCACCTTCACCCCCGCCATCGACGAAGAGCTCGACCGTACGGGCGCCCCCGTACTGGCAAAGCCTTTCCAGCCCAATGAGGTCCGTCGCATCGTCGACCGGCTCCTCAGCACCTCTGCTGGCACCACCGAGTAGAGCACGCTCGCGCTCGCGGTCTCAGTCCACCAGTAGCCGGCAGAGCTCCTGCTCCGCCTCCTCGTCGAGCCCACGCACGGGGTCGGTCAGTACCAGCCACGGCGGCGGCGGAACCGTGAAGTCAGCGATCCAGTCATCCACCGCCGCGAAGCGCCTCGGCGAGAAGCGCGCCACGTATTCCTCGATCTCGTCCTGACGAAGGCGCTCCGGGAGACTTTCGGTGGCTCCGTGCAGGTGCTCGACGAACCGCTCGAACCGGCGCACGTGGCCGTCCATCTCGCGACAGATCCGCTTGAGCTGGATCTGAAACTCCGACGCCACACCGATCCCTTCAATGCGCCAGGTGGACGAGATGACGAGTCGTGCGCCCGTGTGAGCCAGCACGTTGTCGAGACGCTGGACGCAGGCAGGCACCATCTCGTAGGGGGAGAGCGTGGTCGTCAGCACTCCGTCGATATCGAGAAATAGAAAGCGCATGGTGTGACTTCTTCAAGGGGGATTCCAGGCAACGAGGATCCGGTTCATGGGCGTGATGGCGGTGGGGATCCAGGACCAGTCCACATGATAGCCCGCCGATGCGAGGCGGTAGGTGCGCGCCACATCGGTCGCCAGCGCCTTGCCGAGCGCGTCCTTCAAGCCCCGGTGCGCGATCGGGGGGGCGATCCGATAGCAGCAGGGCATGGCCGCGATCGGTCCGCCCGCGGCAATCCCCACCCCGAGCCCGAGATCGGTGAGCGCTCCGCAACCGTGGACCACGACCACCGCCGCACCGGACGGCACCACGTTCGCCTCCTCGAGCAGATCGAGTGGGCGTTCGAGAAACTCGACCTTGTCGGCCACCCACGGGCCAACTTCACACGCCGCCTCGAGGACCAGATCGTAGGAGTCCGGACGCTTCTCGTCGATCAGCAGGACCCGCTCCACGTCCCGCTCGCAGAGCGCGAAGACGAGCCCGGTCAGACCGTGCCCGCAGCACAGATCGACGACCACGGGCCGCCGGATACGACGTCGCACGCGCGCAAACATCTCGGCCGACTCGAGGATCTCCTTGAGCACGATCGCCTTGCGTGTGACCAGGGCCCGCCCCAGCCGGTCGAACAACCCGTCCCCGGGGAACGGCTCCTCCGGCGCTCCCAGGTAGCGGTGGCGGAGATTGGCAAACCTCTTCCACTCGGGCGCGGCGAAGCGCGGATACATCTTGAAGCGCAGATCCTGCGACGAGGGCCGGGGCAGTCGCGCGCTGGCATCCGAGGGCACACGCCGAGGATACACGGCCGCTCGACAACCGCTAGAACACCGACCAGTTTGCCCGACGCGGAAAACACCTGTCTCCGGGCGCCCAGCAGGGGCGAGGCACCCGGAGACAGGTGCTTCCCGCTGGCGCTGCTGCCCTGTCGGTGTCCTAGGTCGTTGATTTGGAACAACAAACAACCTGTTTGTTGTTCTAGCCAGCAGTGGTCAGCTGTCCTTCGAGCGCGCGGTAGTCGGTCTTGCCCGTGCCCAGCACCGGGATCTGGTCCACCTGGACCACTCGTCGGACGTGATGCAGCGGCGAAAGCCCACCCGCGCGAATTTGCTCGTTGACCATCACCCGATCCGCTTCCCGGGTAACGAACAGTACCAACTCGGGGTGCTCGTCACCACCCGTCGCGACGACCGCGAGTGCCGGTCCTGAGTGATCGTCGCTCGGCGGGTAGTGGGGAGCCAGAACACTCTCGACGGCGGGCAGACTGATCATCTCGCCCCCGAGCTTGACGAACCGCTTGAGACGCCCCGCGAAGGTCAGGACGCCGGCCTCGTCCTCCGTCACCAGATCACCGGTTCGGTACCAGCGCTCTCCGGCGTACTCGACGAAGGGGGACGGGCCATCGTACCGCAGATAGCCACCGAAGATACTCGGCCCCCGCACGAGCAGGAGCCCACGCTCCCCCGGCACGACCCCCTCGCCCGTTTCGGGATGAACGACCACGTGCTGCACCGACGGCAGAGGCTTGCCAATGGTGAACGGCTGCGGGTCCAGTTCGTCGTTGATCGACACGATCGGCGAGCACTCGGTGATCCCGTATCCCTCGATGATCGTCGCCTGCGGGCAGCGCTCGCGGATCGCCTCGTAGACGCGCGGCGGACAGGCTTCGGCACCAGTCACTACCCGGCGAACAGTGGCGAGCTGATCCACCGTGCCGGCGCGCACGATCCCGGAGACGAACGTCGGCGTCCCGATCATCCACGTAGCACGGTAGGTCTCGACGAGTCGGGCGAGCATCCCCGCGTCGGTGGGGTCAGGGTGGAACGCCACCCGGACGCCGCCGCCGATGGCAAGACCGATACACACGGTCAAGCCGAAGGAGTGGAACGGAGGCAGCATCCCCAGCACGACGTCGTCATCCCGCACCGTGAGCACAGAGGCGGCATCCTTGAGGTTGGTGATGACGTTGGCATGAGTGAGGGGGACTGCCTTCGGCAGCGACTCTGAACCGCTCGTGAACAGGACGACGGCCTCCTCACGCACCACGATCCGGCGCAGCGCGCCGCGGTCGAACCGACTGCGCCACCAGGCACGCAGCTTGGTAGCCGTCGAGACCTCGCCCACGAGGTCTTCGATGAACACGAAGCGGTCCGCCACGGCGCCCAGCTCGGTTCCGCGCTCTGCGAGACGATCCACCAACTGCTTGGAAGTGAGGACCTTCTCGACCCCGAGCGAGTCCAGTCCGTGGCAGACCGCCCGCTCGCCCACGGTCCAGTTGACCATCACCGGAGTCTTTCCTGCAAAGAGCGCCGACAGGTAGCTCACCGTCGCCCCCACACTGGCCGGAAGCAGGATGCCGAGGTAGTCACCGGGCAACGCTGCGAGTACGTCCTTGAGCACGAAGACCCCGGTCACCACGTCGCCGACGGTGCGGACCCCGGAGCTCTGATCCGCGATCAGTGCCCGATCGAGCCCTCGATCGGCGACGTCGAGGAACGCGTCGGTGACGGTCGCCACGTCGGGTCGGAAGGTGATGCGCTGTTCCGACCGTCCCTGGAACCACTTCTGAGGCGGCGGCTCGACCCTCCGCGGCAGGTGCGAAGTGGCTTCACCGCAGGCCGTGAGGAGTACGTCTGCCACCGTCTCGAGCGTCGTCGCGCTCGACACCGCGAGCCCGAACTGCTGCTCGATCCAGGCGAGCAACTCGGCACGTGCCAGACTGTCCAGCCCGAGATCGCGCCCCAGATCGTCGTGGTCGGCAAGCTGACGACGACCGGTGAGGTCGGTGAGGTGATCGCGAACGATCTGGCGGACCCCCGGAGGCACGGAAGAAGCGTCACGCTGCCGATCCTCCGGCACCGGCTCCGGGCGCACCTGAACGCCCCCTCGCTCCCAGAAGCTGCGCGGAACGTAGGTGTTGCGCTCGGCGCTCTCGTTGTAGAAGCGCTCCAGGTATTCGTTCAGCTCGTCGCGCGAGTCGCGGGGCAGATCCACGGGCTCGAAGAGCTCGATCTTCACGGGTCGCCGCGGCGTGAGCAGCACGCCGCTGGCGAGGATGCCACCCACGCCCTGGCGCAGTGCCTGAGCGACGTCCGGTTCGGTCCCATTACCCCAGCCGAACGAGCTCCCCCAGAGACCGGTCTGCCGCACGAGGACGACCCGGAGCCCGGGCACCTTTTCGATCAGAGTGTGGGCGGCCGAGTTGCCACGCAGGTCCTCGTAGCGAGTACGATAGATGTGCCCCGACGGATAGAGCACGACGTTGCGCCCCGCCTGCAGCTGCGTTGCGAGGTCCTCGAGCGCGCGTTCCACCTCGGTTCGCGCTGCCGAGCCAAACTCCTTCACGTCGGGGAGAGCCCGCACGCCGTAGCGCTTCGCGAGCCACCGCAACACCGGGCGGTCGATCTGCTGGCTGTCCGCGAGAAAGACCGGGTGCAGATCCTTGAGCAGGTGGACGGCCAGGATCAGCGGATCCACCAGCGCGGGGTGATTCGGCAAGAGGAGAATGCGCTCGGTCCCCCGCGCGACAACGTCCGCGAGCCCGTCAACCTGGACCGTGTAGCGCAGTCCCAAGAGGTCCTTGCCTGCCAGCGATAGCAACCCGTCCATGTCTTACCCTTCCTCCGTCTGACGCGGCAGGACCGCCGCGACCACCAGCGCCAGCACCAGCGTCAGCCCGCCGGTGATGGCGAAACCCCACGTGGGCTCGACCAGCCAGTTGAGCAGGTTGGCGAGCAGTGCCGAGGCGAGCACGCCTCCGCCGAACAGAAACCCGTATGCACCCAGCACTGCCCCTCGACGGTCCTCACTGGGCCGCACCTGGACGAACGCCTCACAGGGGATGAGCACGAGACCACCCGCAACGCCCCCCGCGCCGAGCAGCGCCGCGGCCACTCCGTAGCGCCACGACGGGGGCAGGAAGGGCAACGCGACGAGAGCCGTCAACAGCAGAGCCATCACGACCAGCGTCGGTACCAAGAGGCGCTGCCAGCGCGGACCACGAGCCAGAACCCCCGCGAGCCCCCCGCCAACAGCGACGCCCACCATCTCGACCGCGAGCAGTCCCGCCGTTCTGGTCTCACCGAAGCCGAACTGGAGGCTGCCCAGGGGGTTGATGAGCATCGCCTGGAGCGATCCCACCGACCAGACGAAGGTGCCGAGCAACGCCGCCACGAGCAGCGCCCGATCCTGCCCCATCTGGCCGATCTCGCGAAGTGTGTCGACCGGGCCTGCCCAGGGCAAGCGCGCCCGAGGGTCCGCCGCTGGGCGCTCCGGGGTGCCAAAGCTAGCGACCAGGCCGACCACCGCCACCAGCACGATACCCACCGCCACCGCCACTCGACGCCCGAGCTCTGGCTCCACCTGGATCAGATTTCCGACGGCCGCGCCTCCGCTCTCCAACACCACTCCCGCCAGCGCGATCCCAGCCAGCACCGCGGCGATCATCGTCGCCTTGAGCACCGAGTTGGCCCCGGTAACATGGCTTTCCGGATACAGCTCAGGGATCGATCCGTTCATCGCGGGACTGAAGATGCAGGACTGCAGCCCCATCACGAACGCCATCGCCAGCACGAGGGGCCAGGACAGCCAGTAGATCCCCGCCGCCCCGAGCAGCATGGCAACGAGCTCGAGGCTCTTCGCACCCACGACCACGTGCCGCTTGGAGAACCGATCCGCGAGCCATCCCGCCGGAGCCGCCAGGAGGAGGTACGGCAGGATGAACGAGGCCGCCAGCCAGCCTTGCAGGTGCGTGAGACCCAACCCCACGGCGATGAGCATGCTGGACTGCTTGAAGAAGTTGTCGTTGAAGACGCCTGCGCTGTAGCAGCCGGTCATCGCTGCAAACGGAAGTCGCGCCGCCTTCACCTGCTGGTCGATCGATGTCGTCGAGCTCATTCGCGAGGGATGGTAGCAAGGTACGTGCCGGCTCTCCCCGTGCCGCGCAAGCACCAGATCGGTCGACAGATCTGCCCTCGGGCCCGCCGCCGGCATCCCCCCTCCGGGCCATCGCACGGCCATCTGTACGCACAATGCACACCCCTGTACATTGAGAGCACTACCCGGCGATACGCGATCAGGCTGGCCCGACGCCGGCCAGGCAGAGCACCACGGAACTACGCGGAGTCACCAGCATCGGAGTGCTCGTGCGCGTGCCACTGCTCCCACTCGTGCTCATGCGAGGGGGAATCCGCGCAGTGCGCGTGCACGTGCACGTGGGCATGCCCCTCGTGCCGGGGCTCGAAGACGTTGGCGAGCCACGCTCGGATCCCCACCTGCCAGCTCGTCCGGAGCCCCAGCACGAGCAGCACCCCCAGCGCACCCCACGCGAGCGGCCGTTCCGCAAGCGGTGGCAGCAGCGTCTCGTCGGCCGCGTGCGCGAGGTGGTCGGCCGCGTGCGCGAGGTGGTCGTGCGCGATGCCAGCCAGACCAGCAGGGTCCTGGACACCCGGCGCCACCCACGGGAGGGAGCCCGCAATTCCGTCCAGCCCCAGCCCCAGGCTCCAGGTGACGGCGACTGCCAGCACCGCCACGCCGAGCGCCGCGCGCCCACCGTACATCTCGCGCAGCAAGCGCAACCCCACGAGGTTCAGGGTGGAACCGAGCAGCACCCCGGCGAGCACGGGACCGGGACCGAGGCCCTTCTCGATCAGTACTGCCGCCACCGGTGTCGCCGCTGGAGCACAGACATAGGCCGGCAGCGCCACCACCGTCAGTACCCCAAGCTGTGAGACCGATCCGTTGAGGAAGACAAGCCCTGACTCGGGAACCAGGCACCGCAGGTAGGTCGCCACGGCGACGCCCACCGCCAGCCAGCCGCCGACGTGAACCACGAGCTCGTCGAGGGCGTGGACGAAGCGTCGCGCGAGCTTCTCCTCGGATGCCACGTGGGCCAGCTGGGCGATCACCCCGGCAGTGAGCCGAGGTGGAGCATCGTGGTCGTGGTCCCCCGCCGCATCGAGCCTGGCGCCCCCCCCCGTGGATCGCGCCCCAGGCTCCGGACCGGCGGATAGAGGTGCCCGCCGCCGCGCGCGGGTCACAACCACGCCGACAACGAGGCCCGCTCCCACCGCGAGCAGCAGCGCGCCACCGAGACGAGCCGCGGCCAGCGGCCAACCCAGCAGCTGCCCCGTCACCAGCAGGGTCTCGAGCCCGAGCTCGGGCGTGGCCACCAGGAACGCCGCCACCAGCGCCGGAGCGACTCCACCAGCCCCCAAGGAGCGCGAGATGGAGATCACACTGCACGAGCACAGCGGTGTCAGCATCGACAGCACGCTGCCGCGGAGCGCGCCGCCCAGTACGCCGCGATCGCGGAGCGCCCCTCGCGGGAAGTGAACCGCCAGACCCTGCAGCAGCGCGGCCAGCAACAGCCCGAGTAGCAGCAGTGGAGCCATCTCGAGACCTAGCTCGAGGGCGGTCGCCGCCAGCTCGGCGGAGCCGACCGCGCCGTGTGTGTGAACGACGTGTTCCTGTCCCGAGTGCATCGCCAGCTCGGGCAACACGCAGGTGGCCACGCCCAGAACCGCCGCTGCAAAGTCGACGAGCTTGGTGCCAGCTCCCTCGGGAGGATCTGTACGCAGCTCGTGCGCCACGACGTGGAGGAGAGTCCCGGCGACAACCGCGTCCACGTAGCCCCCAGCCGCGCCCAGGGTCAGCGAGGGGAACACCTCGATCACTCCCACTCCGACCAGACTGGCGACCGCCATCCCCAGCGCGCGCAGGAGTCCGTGCCTCATCCCCCGCGACTTCCCGAAGGCGATGACGACGAAGGTAACCACCGGAATCGAGTGCGCCCCGAGGGCGAGCAGCAGACTGATACCGTGTCGCTGACCCACCGCCATCGCGGCCCCGTCTCCGAGGCGATGCACGAGCAGGGCCGCGAACGCCGCCTCGAGCCGCACGTTCGCCCCCCGGAGCTGCCCGGTCCGGACGCTGCGCGCCACTGCCCTCTCGATCAAAGGGGTGGCCAGGTAGCCCGCAACCACGACCGCGAGTCCGGCGAGCCCCACGCGGTGGAGCGCGTGGGGCACCAGATGCAGGACCACCACGCTCAGCGCGGCCGCGACGGCAAAGGTGCGAATCAGCCCCCCCAGTCGCCGGCTGCCGCCGGGGAAGAGCGCCAGCAGACACCCGAGCCCCACGGAGACGACGATGGTCAGAACAGGGGCCAGCACGTTGACGTCCATCCGAGCGTCAGCGAGCGCCGACGAGGCGCCCGAGTATGAAGGACCACCCCCCGACCTGCAACCACCGAGCACGACCGACGTCGCTGCACCAACCGGGCCAGATTGTCGCCATTTTCGATACTCTGGCCGGGTCCATGGACCGTCTACGGGGCCGCCTGGAGTCGCCGATAGCTGTAGATGAACGGGTCCAGCACGGCGTCGTCGCTCCGGGCGGAGTGATGGGCCGTGGCCAGAGCCTGATCGGGGCGAACGCGCAGCATGCCATGCCACTCCGTGCCGTCGTGGCACATCGTATCGAAGCGGATGGCGACCTCGTCCGCGATCTCGAACTGGCCGTGGAGCTTGAGGTTCTTCTGGCACCGGTACCCCGCGAACTCGATCGCGAGCTTGATCAGGTCCTGGGACGTGACCGCCTTGCCGGGCGCGGGAAGCTCGGCGACGACGTACTCGACCGCGCCCACCGACGCGCGCCAGGTGCGGCGCTTCGCCTCTGCATCGAGCGCCGCGCCGGGAGGCATCCCGATCGTGAAGTGCAGCTCGTCGTCGGTGATGGGCACCCACCCATCGGGCAGTCCTCGCGCCGCCGGCGGTGCCGACTGGGCTGGCTTCTCACCACGCTCGCAGCGCTTGATCTCGCGGAACTGCGAGAGGCACTGCGCGGCAGCCACGTTGCCGCACAGCTCACGCTCCGGCGCTCCAGCCTGACACTCGAGTGCAGCGCGGTACTCGGCTTCACAACCCTCGGCCTTCTTCACGTAGACGTCACACTGGCCGCGACAGCGCCGCGCGGCCGCGGGCTCGCAGCGACCATCCACGACCTGACACAGCGACTCGCAGACGCTCGCCACCGTGGGTCCTGCAGGCACCGGCTCACTGGGCGCAGGGTCCGCCACCTCCCGCTCGGCTTCCGCCGGAGCAGCGGCGCGGTCCGACGCTGCTGACGAAGCAGCGGGCGGAAGCGCCGGGGGCTCCGGATCGGGTTCAGGCTCAGGGGCCTCCGCCGTCTGCGGAGGCGGCTGCACCGCCGTTCCAGAGGGAAACGTGTAGCACGCCCCCACGCCGAGACTGCCCATGATCAAGGTTCCAATCCACCGGAACTGCATCGCGGCGCCACTTTAGCAGGCGCGCCGCGATCCCGGCACGGTTCCGGCACTGCGCCCCCAATGCGGTGCCCGCACAGCCAGCGAGAGGATCACTGGTGTTGCGCTCGAGCGCAATCTGGTCGCAGAGCGTCGTTCTCCCTCCAAGACCTCGGGCAGCGAAGCTACCCGCGAGCGCTGGGGATGTCGATCACACCGCGTTGAACGAGGACTGGTCCGGAGCGTCCTCCGCCGGCGCGGTCTTTTCCCCGTGGCCTGTGACTTGATCGGCTGTAGCCTGGAGCGCGGCGGCCACGGGCGGCGCCACGTGAAGCGCTGGCAGTCCTGCCGCCGGTCGGTCGAAGATGGTGCTGAAGAGCACCGCAGCACTCAGATACTGACCCGCCACACTGGCGTGGTAGTCGTCCGGGGCATGGAGCCGCAGGTCCGCGTTGCGCCCGAGCTGTAGCTCCCAGGCGTCGCCCACGGGTGCCACCCCGACCGACTCGCCTGGCGCCACCGTCGCAAACCGCGGAATGTAGTGTTCGGCCGCATCCGTGTAGTGACGACGGAGCTGAGCCTGCATTTGCGCGGGACTCGCGAACGCCACCCCGTAGAGCGGATGCCCGGCGCGGCGAGCCCAGGTCTCGTAGAGGACCACACGCACCGCCGGATTCGCTTCCTTCGCCCGCTCATAGAACCAGGAAACGTCATCTTTGAACGCGGCAGGCTCACCCAGCGCGTCGGTGGGCCGCGTGGAGAAGTCCTGGAGAACCACCACGTCCCACCCCTCGCGAAGTCGCGCGGGCGCCCCCGCGGGGCTGGGATCGCCGCGATGCCACGCCAGTGACTGTCCGCTGACCGCACGAAAGTCCACCACCACGTTGACGAAGCCCGAATCCCGGGCAAACCGCGCCACGAGATCGGGCACCGGACCCTGCAGGGTGAAGCTGTTCCCGATGAACAGGATGCGAGTGCTGGGCGTCCCCTCAGAAGCAGACACCTTGCGCTCTGCAGCCCGCGAACGTGGCGCCGCCTCCCTCGGGGCTACCACGGGGGGGCGCTGACCCGCCGGCACCGGAGCGCCGGCGGAGGCGCCAGGCGCCGCTTGCTCCGCGGTCCGCTGCCCGCTGCAGGCTACGAGCAGCGGGAGCCAGGCTACGAAGGAGGCGAGAAGGTAACGCGGGATCAAGGGTTCGATAGGCGCAATTGCGGCCGGCGGGCGAAAGAGGACCATCGATAAACTTGCGCCTTCGGCTTGCCCAGCGCAAGCCCCAAGCCGGCTGCCGGCAAAATTCGGCCAAGCGGTGGCGTCTCGTCTTTGAGCGCGAGCGGGGTCGGCTGTTCCGACAACAGCGGACCGGAGTCTCGAGGCTTGGGTGCGGCTAGTTGGTCACGGGGTTTCGCTGGCAATCGCACGTGTCGTCCCACGTGTAGCGAGTGCCCAGCTCCACGACCTCGAAGTCCGTCCACTCCAGGCTCGTCAGATCGTTGGGACCGAGGCCCACCTCCGCCCACTTCGCCGTCGTGAAACGATCGTTGGCCGCGGTGAAGGTGATGTTGCCACCGTCCGAGAGAATCATCCCGTACTCCTTCAGCGCTCGCGCCACGACCCGCGCCGCCGGGTTGAGATCGCCGTCGTCGTAGCTCGCCCGCAAGCGCATCCGCGCCCCGTAGGGCGGCGCGCTGCCAGGTCCCGACGTGGCGCCCGTCGAGTGCGTCGCCGGCCGCACGTAGATGCGCTCGCGCATCAGCGCATTCGGCAAGATGAAACGAATCGCGTGACGGATCTCCCCCGCCGCAACCTCGTCCGCCGTGAACATGTGAGCGGCGATCGGTAGCCCCGCCGCGTCGGCGCTCGTGCAGCAATCGCCGCGCAACGTCTCGACGTACGGTGCGGTCAGGTCCCACACCGCCAGGCACCCTCCGTCGAACGATCCGGCGCCGGCCCGATTCGCGCGCCACATCTCGAAGAGGCGGCACTCGTCGGTGTCGATCACGATCAGGTGGCAGTCACCATCATTGTCACACGCATAGCTCGTCTCCCCCTCGATGGCCCCTCCCGCCGGAATGGGGGGCGCCGCCGGATCACAGTCTGGACTGTAGAAGGCACCGGTCGCGTTGAACTCCTCGTGGGGGGTCGACTCGTCCGCGTGGAGGATGGTGATACCGTAGAGACTGTCGACCTGATCGCTGGGTCCGTCGATCCGGAACCTCGACCCCGAAGTGTGGTTCGCCTGCAGGTACTCGATGATCGCGTCCGATTCTGCGTCCAGAGTCATGACATCCGCGCGCTGATTCCACGGATGATCGCTCCCGAACAGCTGCCCCTCCACAGCACCACAGATCCCGGTCGGTGGCGCACCACCAACCGCGGAGCCGCCCGCGCCACCCGTCGCCACGGCACCGCCCGTTGCGCCCCCGCCGGCACCGCCCGCTGTCATTCCACCCACCGGACCGCCTCCCGAGCCGCCACCTCCCGAGCCGTCACCTCCCGAGCCGTCACCTCCCGAGCCGTCACCTCCCGAGCCGTCACCTCCCGAGCCGTCACCTCCCGAGCCGTCACCTCCCGAGCCGTCACCTC
>JBNLDK010000135.1:0-50654 GCA_050304295.1 Polyangiaceae bacterium | reverse complement strand
TCTTGCCCCCCAGGGGTGAGGGGCAAGAACTCCGAAGAAAACCACAGATCTCAAGTGGGCACTCCTCTACACTTGCGGTCAACACAAGCGTTGCCCGCTGTAGTAGGGGCGAGGCACCCGGAGACAGGTGCTTCCCGCTGGCGCTGGTGCCCTGTCGGTGTTCTGGGTCGTTGATTTGGAACAACAAACAACCTGTTTTTTGTTCTAGGGAGGACCTCCCGGAGACGAGCAGCGAGCGGCAGTGCTCTATCGTGGGGGCCGTTCGTCGGGATGCTCACCCGAGAGGTCGGCGATGTCCTCCCTGACCTCGCGCAGGTCCTGCTCGAGGCGATTGAGTCGGCGACCATGCTCGTCGAGACGGAAGTCCCGCGTTTCGATCGACTCCTTCAGGGCCGCGATGGCACCGCGCGTCGAGGCGATCTGCTCGATGACGAAGCGCTCCATTCGATCGAGGCGCTCATCCATCGACGCGCGCAGGTTATTGATGGCGCGCCACAGCGGCTGGAGCTTCTGTTCGAGCTTCTGTTCGAGCTTCTGTTCGAGCTTCTGTTCGAGCTTCTGCTCGAGCTTCTGCTCGAGCCGGCGCTCGAGTCGCTCTTCGAGCTCGCGACCAAAGTGTTCGAGCTCGCTTCTGAGCACTGTCCGCAGTTCGGCGGTCGTCACCATTGCCTCCCGAGGGTAGCACGTTTCGCTCAGCTGTCTGGCCCGCCCGCGAGCAGGCGGACCGTCGAGTCTTCTGCATCTGCCGTGCCGGTGCGAGATGCTCGCAACGCTCCCTGTTCTTCGCTGCGCGGGGCGGCGGAGCCGTGGTCGCCGGCCGTTCGCCACCCGCCCTGCAGTTCGTGCGATGGTTCGTATCAGCCTCTCGCGCGAGCACTCCGATGTCCGAGGACTAGCTAGCCCTCCCAGCAGGAGTAACGTGCTGACGCCGCCGCCGACACAGCGGGACCGGAGTACTCAGCTACCCCACAGAGCTGCCCAGCAGCGCGGCTACCTCGCTGGACAATTCCACTTCGCTCCGCACTGGTCGACGACGGGAGCGTTGTGGCGTGGGCGCGCGGGCGAGCGCCCACGATCCGGACCTACCCGGTCGTCACGGACCTTCCGCAGGTTGCGCGTCGAGACGGAACAGGGAAGTGGCCTGTGTTGGGGCGTGACTGGCCACGAGCTGGGTGCCAGTGACCGCGCGGTCGCGGTCGTGGGTGCGTACGACCCGACGCCCACCGCATCTTCTCGAGGAGCGGGTGGAGAGCTGGATGGGTGAGCGCGGCTACGGAGTGCCTCGAACGGAGATTGGGAGCGAACCTCCGCGTTGCACGACGACGCTCTTCATGGTCGCCCCACGAATGTCGTCACGCTGCCGGCGTCGAGCGAGGCCGTGAAGCGGGCGTCGGTGACGGTGATCGGGGGCCTCTCAGCGAGGCTGTCGGCGTCTGACGTCACCCAGGGCGTGACGGTGCACGGCGCGACGTCGGAGATGAATAGCGAGACCGGCGTGGCGCTCGAGTTCTCGTTGATGGCGACCACGACGACGGTTCCGTCCGCCGGGTTCGTGTACGCCGAGATCAGCACGCCCGACGGTTCGGTCCCGGAGGTGGAAACCCGCATGTAGCCCGGGCGGACGAAGCGCGAGAAGTTGCCCAGCACCCAGAGGCGCTTGGTCCACACGTTCGTGTCGGTGTTGAAGACTCCACTGGTGCCGCCGGCCCAGAGCCACCAGTAGTGCCAGGCGTTGAGATTGCCGCGAGTCAAGTGCTCGTGAATCGTCGTCGCCATCTTGAGCGCCGTGGGCATGTTGTCGCCCGTTGGATCATCGGAAGCGCGCCCCGTGTCGACCTCGGTCTGCCAGTACTCCTTGCCCGCGTCCGAGATCGCCGGCTCGGGCTCGCTCGGCCCCAGACCATAGGCGTGGCTGGCGAAGATGCTGACATGATCCCAGGCGGCCTGGTTGTCTTGGATGGCGCGGAAGTACTCGGGGAACCCCCACCAGTTCATGGTTTCGGGGGCCATCACCTTCGTGTTCGTATTGGCGAGGGCCGGACCCATGTAGTTGCCGATCCAGTCGGCCAGCTCGTTAGCCGTGAACGAGACGGTGTGGTTCAGACCGTCGCTGTCCGGCTCGTTTTCGGCAGAGATGGCGTAGATCGGGACCCCCGCTTCCTCCATCGTCGCCACGAAGTTCACGAGCCGGCTCGCCCAACCCTCGGGATCGATGAGCTTTGGCGGCGGATCGCAGGTGTCGTTCGTGGGACACATGGGCCGATCGGTGACCGCTTCATCGACCTCCCAAGGTGTGGCCCACACCTTGACCCCATACTCGACTGCTTTCTGGGCAATCCTGGTCTCCGAAGTGGTGCTCCCACCGATCCGGATGCGGTGCAGTGTCAGTCCGGCCCCCGTCGTCGTCGACCACAGCATATCCGGGTCGTTCTCGGGATCTCGAAAGTTACCCGCCCACGCGGAGGAGACACCGAAACCAGAAATCTTCTGCTGCAGACTGGAGACGCTCACCGTCACGTCCTCCCCCTGCGCCGTGCCAGTACTACAGGCCGCAATGACCGTGACCCCGCCGGTCCCCGTTTCACCACCCGTCGTCGCCCCTCCGGTGGCGGACAGACCGCCCGTGGTGGCGCCGCCCGTGCTCGGTGCGCCGCCGGTGACGCTGGCCCCGCCGGTGGCGACTTGGCCGCCAGTGCTGGGCGCGCCACCCGTGACCGCAGCGCCACCGGTGGCCGGGTCGCCGCCCGTTCCGAACCCACCGCCCAAGCCGAGTCCGCCGGTACCCGGTGTTCCGCCAGGCGCCGTGGTGCCGCCGTCGCCGGGGGCGCCTCCGCTTGGGCTTCCGCCGGTCGACCCTCCCACCCCCGGTGAAGCATCGTCGCCCGCTTCGTCGGGCGAGCCGCACCCGACGAGCGTGCACGTTGAAACGGCCAGCAAGAGGGCGAGAGGGGAGAGAGTGGACCTCATGGACGATTCTCCTGGTGTTGTAGCGGGTGCCAGATTCGAGTTCCCCACGTTGGTGATTGTCTGCAGAACGGTCCGATTGCGACGTCATTTGGTGGACGAGAGTCGCAATGAGGGATTTGCAGAAGGGTCCAGCTGCGCGGTTGTCCCAGAGCTCACTTGTGTTGAGCTCGTCACCCTGCGGTGCTCACCCAGGGCGCGAGCCCCGCAGGGCTCCTATCTTCGGGTCGATCTGGTCGCGGGATCATCATCCATTGCCCCAGTTCGGTTCAACACACCCGAACTGGGGGATCGGTGGCGGACGAGAGTTGCGCCCGGAAGTAGAGTCGTGCCGAGAAGCGATGATGCCGCACTCGACCGGGAACCGCGGTCCCGTTGACGCTTGTCCGACGTCGGAAGAAAAAGACGGCGAGAGTGTGCTGCGAGATCTGGCGCTGCGTGGTGAAGAGCGCTGTTGCCAGAAGACGAAGCGTTTGCGCTGCTGCTACCGTTCGCGGTCGCACTGTGCGCGTCACGCGGTTGCCAGGTCGGCCCGTGTGAAGCTGGCAACCGTCAGACCGGTGCCACTCAGATCCGTGCCGAATCAAGAAGCCGCGCTTCTCCACGACACCCCCGACGAAGCCCCTGGTGCCGAGAGCGGGGCCGGGCTGCGGGCTTCAGGCCTCAGTGCAGGTACGGCTGGATGGCGTCGTACCAGACGCCGGCCATGCGGGCGTAGCCCGCCTCGTTGGGGTGCACCCCATCGCCCAGTTCGGAGCTAGGGAAGTCGGTGAATTGATCGACCAAGAGGAGGTGCTTGCCCTCGTTGACGCGCGCCTGGACGATGCCTGGGATGGACGCGTTGTAGGCATCGATCGCGCTGGCCTGGCTAGGCTCCGGGATGATCTGCGCCACCACGAGCAGCGAATCTGGGAGCCTCTCCACGATCTGATCGATGAGAGAGGCGAGTCGGTCCGGAGCGGCGTCAACCTGGCCCTGATTGATGTCGTTGGTGCCGAGGTGCAGGAGAATGATGTGGGGGGCCGGGTTCAGGGTTGGATCGGGGACGATCTCGTCGACTTGGCTGATCGTCCAGGCGAAGTGCCCTTCGTGGGACTTGGGGAAACTGACGCCCGAGACGGTGTCTGGGCCATTTGCGAGACTGCCCACGAAGGTGATGTCCTTGTTGTCGGCGATGGCTTGCGCGAAGAGCTCGACGCGGTAGCCGCCGGAAAACCCGGTCCCGTCCGTGATCGAATCCCCGAGGGGCATGATCTTGCAGGGCTCAGCAGTTGGGCACGGGTCAAAGGCCGGAGCGCCGCCGGTGCTGGTGCCGCCGGTGCTGGTGCCGCCGGTGTCGGTACCGCCGGTGCTGGTGCCTCCAGTGGCAGCGCCGCCGGTGTTGTCCATACCTCCACTCGGGTTACTGCCCCCTGTTGGAGGGGCTCCCCCGCTGGCGGTGCTTCCTCCGGTAGGCGCAGTGCCTCCTGTGCTCACGAGGCCTCCGCTGCCACTGCTGCCTCCCACGCCCCAGTACCCTCCAGAGGCACTCCCTCCGGTGCTTGCCGCCCCTCCTGTGGCCGAGCCGCCAGATCCCGCCACAGCGCCTGTCGCATCGGGATCCGAGCTGTCAGACGACGGCGAGCAGGCCGCGGCCCCAATCGTTGCCAGGAAAGCGAGGAGGATTGTCGTGAAGGTCTTCATGGGTCGTCGCAGGGGAGTACGGTAGCGAACCGCGGGGGCCCACTCACTCCAACGGGAAGGAAGGAGCGCCGAGGACAGCGCAATATAGCACTGCCCGGATGTCGGCTCCCACACGCCGGAAAGGACCCGCATCTTTCCTGCACGCCCGGAAGGATTCGAACCTTCGACCAACGGCTTAGAAGGCCGTCGCTCTATCCAGCTGAGCTACGGGCGCGTAGCGCTCGCAGGGAGCGCGGCGGAATTCCGTCATGGGGTGGGGACCAAGTCAAGGTGAGGCGCAGAAATTGTTCTCAGGCGGCCTTGCCGCCGCCGATGGCTTTGACGACGGGCGCGTCGAGGTGCACGTCCATCTGTGGGAAGGGGATGCCGATCCCGGCTTGGTCGAGCGCGTACTTGGCGGCGCGGACGCCGGCCTCGTGGGTCTTCCAGTAGTCCTCGGCCTTGCACCAAATGCGCAGCTGCCAGTCTACCGAAGAGTCGCCAAACCCCTTGAGGAAGACCACGCTCGTGGGCTCCTCGAGCTTCCAGTCGATGGTGGCCAGCGCGCCCTCGAGGACCCGTCTCGTTTCGTCGATGTCTGCCGCGTAGACGGTGCCCACGTTGACGTCACAGCGCCGCGTCTCGCGCCCGGTGATGTTCTCGATCGGGTTGGAGAAGATGATGCTGTTGGGGATGACGATCTTGCGATTGTCGAGGGTGGTGAGCTCGGTGAAGAAGAGCTCGATCTCCTCGACGCCTCCGACGATCCCCGAGACGATGATCCAGTCGCCCACCCTGAAGGGCCGGAAGACGAGGAGCATCACGCCAGCGGCGAAGTTGGAGAGCGTGTTCTGGAAGGCGAGGCCGATGGCCAGGCCCATGGCGGCAATGACCGCGGCAAAGCTGGCGGTCTCCACGCCGAACACACCCAGACACCCGACCACCGAGAGGGTGATCACGGTGTAGCGCGCCATCGCGGAGAAGAAGCGGCTCAGGGTGGGGTCGAACTTCGCCTTCTCGAAGCCGCGCATCATCATCCGGCGCAACCAGCCCGCCATCACCCATGCCAGGAGCAAGGCGACGAGCACCCCCACGACGCGCACTCCGTAGTCCGCGGCGAGTGCCACCGTGTCCGTGCCCAGTTTCTCGATCCACTGCATCTTTCGCGCCTCCGCGTTCTCCTGGCTGCTCGTAGTCGGGCAGCGCACCCCTCGGGCCGGAAACTAGTGCGGCACGGCTCCACTGAGAACCCGCTCTGGGTGCTTTTAGGGCGTTTCTGGCTTGCTCTCGGCAGCCGACGGGCCTACCGAGAGGTCATGCGGGCAATGATGCTGGGAATGCTCTCCCTGGGCGCGATGATGACGCTGGCCGTCGGCTGCGCGAAACAAGGCGATCGGGGCGCGCTCCCGCCACCCGAGGGCTTCAACGACCCTGACCACCTGGAGCCGCTCGACCAGGCCGACTACAGCGAGCAGGGTGACGTCGACCAGGCCGGGATGGAGGACGACGACGAGGTGGAGCAGGACGCGGCGCCGAAGGGGGAGCCGGTGTTCGAGGAGGGCATGAGCGTCGAGCAGGCGATGGACGCCGCGCGCGGCACCGAACGACTGAACATCGAGCAGGAAGCGCTCGGCTCGCCGTTGACCCGACCCGAGCTCTACGAGCCGTGCAAGCTCAACGCCGGCGACCACTTCGATCTGCGCGTTGCGGTTTGGGAGGGGCGCGCCGTTGGCATTGACCTCGAGATGAAGGACGCCAAGAAGAAGGCCTGCCTGATCGAGCAGATCAAGCAGATCCGCTGGCGCGACAAGGTCAAGTCGCTGAACACCGTCGAGTACTCGATGTAGCGAGTCGGCCCCCCACATACGGGGGTCTTGCGATGGTGCGGCACGTGGCGTCGGTTCACGGTGCGGGACCCGCTGGCGGGATCCGCCGGTGCTGCTTGACGATGGCCGGACGGCGCTCCGTCGCCGATAATGGGAGGGCCCGCCAGCGGAATGACGGGCGATGCGCCGGTGGTGCGTATCCGACTGGCATGTGCGGTCGTGAGGCTGACGAGGAGTAGAGCATGAGTCGAGCACGAAAGTACCTGGGGTGGTGTGTGATGGCTGCGATCGGAGCGGTGGTGGCCTGCGGAGGCGATGGCTCGAGTGGCGGGGGCGATGACGATGCGACCGGAGGGGCGGCGGGGGCGTCGTGTCCGCCAATCCTCCCGGCGAATGGCAGTGCCTGCTACGACGAGGGCCTCGACTGCGGCTTCCCGACCGCTGACTGCTCCTGCGACGAGTCCGTCTGGGCGTGCGTCGAGAACACCTCGACCGGGGGGACTGGCGCCGGCGGTGCGGGGACTGCGGGGAGCGGATCGATCACGGGGGGGGCGCCCAGTGCCGGTGCCCCCGCGGCCGGAGCCGCGGGAACGGCGGGGACGAGCTCGGCGGGAGCCGCGGGCATCGCGGGGATGAGCTCGGCGGGTGTTGCGGGCGCGGCGGGGATGAGCTCGGCGGGCGCGCCGAGCGAGGCCGGCGCTGGTGGGACGTCCGCCGGTGGCGCGGAGACGGCCGGAGCCGCGGGCGCGGAGGTCTCCATGCCTGGAGGCCATGCGGGGGCTCTGGGCGGCTAGTACCAGCTTTCCGGTCGCTACTCACAGCGGCGACCGCCACGGACGGCGCGTCGCGGCAGCAGGTGCGGTAGACTGCTCGCGGAGGTAGTGCATGGCGTGGCGGAACCTGCTGGGCATGGCTGGTCTGTGCTGGCTCGTGAGTTGTGGTGGCGGTGATGGTGGCGACGCTGCCGAGGAGAGCGGTGGCACGACTGGCTCCGGCGGCGGCAGCGCGACCGGTGGCACCGCCGATGGGTCCGGGGGATCCGGGGATCCCACGGTCACCGCCGACCAGCGCTACGGTGAGGAGGTCAGCGGGCAGTACCACCTCGGCCCCGTCGATTTCGCCGAGTCGGATTGGCACAACGCCTGCGCTCCCGAGGGCGGATACCGGGCGTCGCTACGCGAGGCGACCGGGCTCGGCGGCGAGTTCCTGGCGGGCGTCAGCTCGCAGCGCGCTGACCGGGGCGGGGTCTGTGACGCGTGCATCGAGATCACGACCGAGACCGGGCGCACGATCGTCGCGCGGGTGGTCACCTACGGAGCCACGAACGAAGAAGGGGACATTGATGTCAGTCCCAGCGTCTACGACGAGCTGAACACCGGCGAGTACCCGCGATCGATGAGTTGGCGGTTTGCGGCCTGCCCCGACGTGGGGCCGCTGGTCTACGAGTTCCAGACGGGAGCGAACGTGTGGTGGACCAGCCTGTGGGTGCGCAACCCGCGCGTACCCCTGGTCAGCGTCGAGGTGAAGAGCGCGAACCACGCGAACTTCGTCGAGCTCTCGCGTGGCACCGATGGCACCTTGACCGATGCCAGCGGGTTCGGGGAGGGGGAGTTCACTCTCCGGCTGACCGCGATGGATGGTCAGGTGTTGACGGAGACCTTCCGGGGTTTCGAGCCGGGAGAGCTGATCGTCTCGAGCCAGCAGTTCGAGTAGCTTGCGGCCAGGTGGACATCGCGTTGAGTGGTGCCAGATCTGGCACTTCTTCAGAGGGGTGGGATCCGCCTACCGTGCGGTGCAGGAGGTAGCGATGCGGACGACGAGCTGGAGCACGGGTCTGGCGACGGTGATGGTCGCAATGCTGGCGGCCGGGACCGCGACTGCACAGACGATCTCCGTCGACTTGGGGGTCGAGCTCCAGACCATCGAGGGGTTCGGTGGGTTCGGGCCCGCGAAGGTGTGGTGGGACGCCGGTCCCTGGCACGACGCGGCCTACCTCGACCTCATCGTCGATGATCTGGGATCGACCATCGTGCGTACCCAGCTCTACTGGGATGGCGAGCCGAGCAATGACGACGACGATCCGCGAACCTTCAACTGGGAGGGATTCGACTTCGGTCCCGAGTCGGACAACGGCAAGCAGTTCGATTTCGTCCGCGATCTCGATGCCCGAGGGGACGTGAAGCTGATCGCGAGTGTCTGGACTCCGCCCATCTGGATGAAGCAAAACTCCGACGATAGTCTGGCGGTCTTCTGTCGTGGGCAATGTGGTGGCAACCTGAACGCGACGTTGCACGACGAGTTCGCCGAGTATCTGGCGGCGTACGTGATCACGATGAAGGAACGGACCGGGGTCGACCTCTGGGCGCTGAGCATCCAGAACGAGCTCATCTTCGCCAATCCCTTCGAGTCCTGTGTTTACGACGCCGACCAGTATGCGGAGGTTCTCAAGGTGGTGGGGGCGCGCTTCGCCAGCGAAGGGTTGTCCACCCGCCTCTTCGGGCCCGAGCACATGGGTAGCTTCGACTGGAACACGAGCACCAGCCTGTTCAGCGAGATCCTCGACGACCCTGACGCGGCGCAGTACCTCGACGCCTACGCCGTGCATGGGTACCTCGACGGTGTCAACGCCGACGACTACGACCCCGCGGGCTGGGAGGCCATGCACGAGCGTGTGAGCACCGCGGGCAAGCAGCTGTGGATGACGGAGACTTCGGACGGGGGCAACGAGACTACCTGGTCTGGTGCCTGGGCAATGGCCAAGCACCTCCACGCCGCGCTCAAGTATGGTCGGATCAACGCCTGGGTGTACTGGTACTTTGCTGGCAACATCGTCGAGGACGACCAGGGGCTTCCGCTCTACCATCTGTTCAAGGGCTGGTACCGCAACGTGCGTCCGGGCTTCGTTCAGGTGGGGAGCGCCGCAGACGACGCCGAGTTGCTCGTTACCGCGTTTCGTGGCGACGACCACCTGACGGTCGTCGTGATGAACGACGGGAGCGCGGAGAAGACGGCGTCGCTGCAAGTGAGCGGCGGCGCCGTCCCGACTGCGTATCAGGGCTTTCGCGCCGGAGAGGCCGTGGGCTTCACGGAGCTCGGGGAAGTGGGCGCCGCTGATGTCGTCTTCCCACCACAGACGATCACCACCCTTGTCTTCGTCGGCTCCGGAGGTCTCCCCAGCACCGGCGGGCTGGGGGGAGCGGGCAGTGTGGGTACTGGGGGCGCCTCGGCCGGTGATGGGCCAACCGTTGCACGCGGCGCTGGCGACGATGGGGGGTGCGGCTGCCGCGCGACGGGGCCTGCGCCCACTGTGGCGCACTGGCTGGCTCTGCTGGCGGCGCTGGGGCTAGCGCGCCGCCGCTCCCGGTGATCAGCGACGCTTGATGACTTTCGCCACCAAGCGTCTGAGTTCGGCGAGCTCGTAGGGTTTCTCGACGTAGCCGACGGCACCAGCATCGACCAGCCCCTGAGCCTTCTGCTCCCGGCTGTGCCCAGACGCCAGGAGGATCCCGAGATCCGGGAACTCGGCGCGGAGCGCCTGGAACACTCGCGTTCCATCCAGAACTGGCATCGTCAGATCGAGGATGACGAGGTCGATCTGTCCCTGCTGCTGCCGGCACAGATCGATGGCCTGCTGCCCATTCTCCGCCGTCAGTACCTCGTAGCCGGCCCTCTGGAGTGCTCGCTCTGCCGCATGGCGAATGGTCCGCTCATCGTCGACCACCAGGACTCGCCCTCCAGCCGTCGGCACGGTAGTGGCAGCGGCGGGGAACGATTCTGGTGCTTCCCCAGCGGCGATGCCGGCCTGGGGCAGGAACAAGCGAACGGTAGTGCCGTGACCGAGGCAGCTCTCGATCGTCAGCAGGCCCCCATGGTTGAGCGCGGTGCCATAGGCCATGGAGAGTCCGAGCCCGGTTCCCTTGCCGGGTGGCTTGGTGGTGAAGAACGGTTCGAGCGCTCGGCGCTGGGTTGTCGGGTCCATGCCAACACCCGTATCGCGAACCTCGATGCACACGAAGGGACCGGGCTCGACACCGGGCGCGGTCGCCACGGCGGCTGAGTCGAGGGTTTCGTCGTGGCACGCGATGGTGAGTGTTCCCTCGGCCTGCATCGCGTCGACCGCGTTGAGGCACAGGTTCATCAGCGCCGAGAGAAGCTGATCGGGATCGCCGAGCACCGGAGACCTGCACGGTGCGGGTTGCACTTCGATCTCGATCGTTCGGGGCACCGTCCTTTTCACCAACCCGGCCACCTTGTCGGCGAGCCTGGCGGGTTCCACGGGCACCCTGAAGTGCTGGCCCTTGCGGGCGAAGCCCAGCAAGTCGCTGGTCAGCTTGCGGCCCCGATGACAGAGCTCGACGATATCGGCGAGCTCGCAGTTGGTGCCACCTTCCGCCAGGTCGTCCGCGAGCAACTGCGCGGACATGAGAATGCCACCCAGAATGTTGTTCATGTCGTGGGCCACCCCCCCGGCCAGCGTGCCTAGGGCCTCCATCTTCTGGGTCTGGTGCAGCTGTGCTTCGAACTGCCTCCGCTGCTGGATTGCGCGATGCCGTTCCGTGACTTCTCGGACCAGGACGAGCACCTCGTTCGGTCGTTCTGGAACCATGCGCGCCTCGTAGTGGCGCCGATCCTCCCCGCTGAAGTCCAGAGCGTACTCGAACTCCTGCAGTAGCTGGGTGTCGAGCGTGGCGTGGATGTGGTGCAAGTAGGCGGCGGCCACGTCCGATGGCAAGAGCTCGTCCACCCGGCGACCCAGGATCCGTTCGGGCTCGATGAACAGGGAGTCGCGCCTCGGAGCGTAGAATCGGAGATGCTCGCCATCTCGTGATAGCGAGAACAGGAGGTCGGGGAGCGCTTCCAGGATGGCGCGGTTCTCCTCCTCGCTCCGTGCGCGGGCTTGCTCGGCTTCCCGCCTCCCGCTGACGTCGCGCCCCACGACACACACCACTCGCCGTCCGCCGTCGTCTTCGATGAGGACGGCGCTGTAGGCAAAGGGGACCAGGGATCCATCGGGTCCCTTCAGCTCGGCCTCGACGGTGGCGCGTCCGTTGTTGATCACCTCCTGGGTGGCGACGGCGAGTCGTTCGACGTCCTCCGGCGAGTAGTGGGACTCGAACTCGGTCAAATGGGCCACCACCTCCTGGTCCCCGAGTTGAAGGCGGTCGACCAGGGTGCGGTTCCAGTAGAGGGGTTCTGTCGTGTCGGCATCGAAGACGTAGAGCGTCTCCTGGATGGCGTCGAGCATCGCTTCGGCCATGCTCTGATCGCCGCGCCGCCAACTGAGGAAATCGCCGGGGCCAGTCATGCTCTTGCGCCGCCCCGTGTCCAGCGGCGGCTCCCGAGGTGGAGAGTACCCTCGTCTGGCGGCGTTTGGACACCCTGGGGCGGGAAAGGTGATTCCTCGCGGCCCACCGCTTCGCGCTCGTCTCGACCTGGGCGACCAGGTGGGTGGTGACGATACGGAATGTTCAGCGGCGACGCTCCAGGACGGTGCTCGAGCCCTCGTTCGACGGTTCAGGATCTCGGTTTCTGGACGTGCCGGGCTCTTCTTCTTGGCCGGGCGGGGCGTTCGGGCCGCTTCGTCTCGGCGGTGTTCCGAGCCAGCTGCGCCGAGAAGTGGTGCACCATGGCGATACTCACCGACTGCACGTTGGCGCCTGGAGCGGGGAGCGGAGGTAGGGGCGGGAACGGGGTGTAGCTGGCGGCACGATGATTGACGATCGTGTAGTACGCCACGTAGAAATCGGTGACCCGTGACGCGCGATAGAGGTAGCCCACCGTCACGGCTTCGGCGCTGAGACCTGCGGTCGAGCAGTACCCTCCGCCCACCACGGCGCAGTCTCCTTCCCATGCGCGCCCGTAGGTGGCCCAGAGATGGTGCTCGCGATAGCTCTGGTCGACCAGGCCGTAGAAGGCGGGGCGCCGATACCAGTTGACGGCTCCTGCGATCCGGTCGCCGTCGGAGTACGAGAGGAGTTCGACGTTCGCGACGGCGCGCGTCGCGACAGACCTGGACCAGTCGATCCGATATGAAGCCACGCCCACGTGACCCACGTCGCTGGAAGACGGGTTGGTTTCGGTTCCCCCGGGACTGCCGCCGATGATCGATAGCCCGAAGTAGTCGCGGTGCCATTCCGCGGCATAGCGCAGGCTCAGGGTGCCGAGGTCGAAGCTGACGAGCCCGGAGAGGATGCTCGGACGGATCTCGGGGGCGCCGGGCATGGCCGCTCGCGTCGACTCGGGGATGACGTAGCTCGCGCGCATCGACAGGCCGTGGAAGGCCGGGCTCCAGTACTGCACCACGTCCGCGTCGCGACGGTAGAACGAGGCATTCGAGCGTGGGATCGCGCTGGGTCCCGGAACGGCGTCGGCCACGTAGCTGGGACTGAGGTTGAGCGCTGGAACGAGGAACCCTGGTGTGCCCAGGATCGAAGTGTAGTCTGGAACGATCCCTGCCTTGACTGGGTTGTTGATGGGGAGGTTCGCCCACTTGTACGGGGAGTCCCAGATCCCAGCGAAGAGCGTCCCCCAGTTTCCGGTCAACCCCAACCGCGAGTTGCGGCTGGCGATGGTGTTGCCCAGAAGATCCCCGTCGATCGGGACGCCGCTCTCGATCTGCCAGATCACGGACAGGTTCTCGTGCAGACCAAACCGCCCGCGGAATCCGAGGGCGCTGGTGCCCTGGGTGAGGCGCAGTCGGAGCGGTTCGTTCACACCGGTGTAGGCGCTGGGGGGCACCTGAGTCGCGTCCGAGCCGGCGCCTGCGACTGTCGCCCCGACCGTGCGCACCGCCTCGAGCTGGGGTACGAGGCTCCCATAGACCTCCACCTCGGTCTCCACCCCCTGCGCCGCGGCTCGCGATGTCGTGCCAGTGAGCGAGAGTAGGAGCGCGGCGAGGCGCGGGAGGGTCCCGCTTCGGCGGAGCCCGAGGGGCCGCGGATCGCTGAGCCCCGACGAGCGAATGACGCCGTGCGCGGTCTTCGTCCGACGCGGGCTCCAACCTGCCGTGGAGACCGTCACCCGCCGAAAGTATCACGAGGTCCTTGCCGGAAGGCATTTCTGCTGCCAGATGTGGGTGAACGCCGCCTCGCAGCCGACTGGAGCTGCTCTGGAGTGTTGCCCGTACCCGAGAGCTACCTGCTCACATCTCGACCCGGCAGGTGCTCGAACAGCCGTCACAGCACGACCGATTGCCGTCGTCGCACTCCTCGGCGTCTTGGACGACCCCGTCGCCACAGTACGGTCCGAACCGGCAATCCGGGCCGCACAAGCCGTAACCCCCAGCGTTGTTCCCGTCGTCGCACTCCTCGCCTGGTTCGACGATGCCGTTGCCGCACAGCGCGATTCCGGTGGGCACCGTCGTGCCGGGGACGACACAAGCGTTCAGGCGACACCACGGGTAGCAGCCGTCGGACGGATCTTCGTTGCCGTCGTCACACTGCTCGCCGGGGTCGAGGACGCCGTTCCCGCAGGTCCCGCGGGGACCCCATCTGCAGTCGTAGTCGCAGCCGTCGCCGTTCTCGGTGTTGCCGTCGTCGCACGACTCACCAGGGTCCACCTTGCCGTCCCCGCAGAAGCACGGTGACGGGGGAATGGGGTAGCAGATGAAGGGAAGTTCTTGGCAGCAGCGGCTGTCGCAACCGTCTCCAGAAATCTGATTGCCGTCGTCGCATTTCTCGATGCCATCGATGACTCCGTTGCCACACAGCGCTGCCACGCCCACCGCGCCTGCTGACCCTCCTGCAGCGGCGCTCCCCGTGGCGCTCCCCGCGAGCCCACCCGTTGGTGACCCGGGGCTCCCTCCACCGGTGGGAGCCGTGTCCGCGTGGGGCAGTCCGCTGGTGCCCGTCCTACCACCGCAGGAGGCGATCCAGACGAGCGCTGCGACCCAGCCCCACCAGCGCGACATGCTCCACAAGATAGCAGCGCTGGGGGGTGGAGCCCAATCCCCCAGTGCCAGGATCGACGCGACCGACGAGTGAGCTGGCTAGCGGCGGCGCCGACGACCGAACAGCGCGAGCGCCAGCCCGAGACCCAGCCACGCGCCGTTGTTCGGTGTCCGACGGGTCGCGCAGGCGCATCCCGACTCATCCTCGGCGCCGGAGGGCACGGCGAAATCGACGGGGACGGTCGGATCTTCGCCGGTACTCTCGCCCGTGCACAGTCCCTGGACGCAGCTCTGTCCACCGCCGCACACCACCCCGCAGTCGCCGCAGGCGAGGATATCCGACTGGGTGTCGACGCAGGCGCGGTCGCATCGCGTCAGGGGAACGGCGCAGACGCTGTCGCAGGCTCCGGCCGAACACACGGAACCATCGGGGCAGGCCTGACCGCAGATGCCACAGTGCAGGGCATTCGTCAGGGGATTGACGCAGGTGCCCCCGCAGAGCACGAGCGGGGCCTGGCAGGTTGGTCCGGTTGCCGCACCACCGGTCGTGAAGGCGCCCCCCGTGACGGATCCGCCGCCCCCGGTGACCGGTGCGCCCCCGGTCGTCGGCGTTCCCCCGGCGCCGCCGGTGGGAGTCGTAGCACCGAACTCGTAGGCGCCGATGTCGGGTGCGCTGGGACGGGCGCCGGGGTTGAAGCACGCGGCCACGCCCCCGATCGACTCGATGTAGTCGTAGTCGACCGCGTAGCTCCACCAGGACACGGCCTGGCCGCTCGCCTCCTTGATGCAGCGCCAGTCGAAGCCGATGTCTTCGACGGGGGTGGGCGGGCCGGACGCGGCCGCATCGATGGGGCTGGCCCCGTCCGCGAGGTGAAAGTCGAGCGTACCGGTGGCGCTCACCAACATGCTCGTCGTACCGGAGAACTCGTTGTTCTCGCTGGGGACCCCGTCCCCCATCGCCAGCCCGCGTTGCCCGTCGGTGGGGATGCAGAGGTTGTTGCGCAGCAGCGCGCCGGTTCGCGACGTCTGATCCGAGAAGAAGATCTCGTCGTGGTAGTCGACGTTGGGGTCGACGCCATTGTTCACGCAGGTGTTGTTGATGATCTGCGCGTTGGGGCTGTTGGTGATGCGGATGCAGGAGCCTCCGTTGCGGAAGCCGATGTTGTTGACGAAGGTGGCGCCCGTGCTGTTCTGATCGAGAATGAAGCCGCTGCCGTCACTCTTGTGGGTCGAGATGTCGAGGTTCTCGAAGGAAACACACTGCTCGACGACGTTCGAGTCGGGGGAGCCCTGGACCGCAAAGAGATTCACTCCGCTCGACCAGGACGGATCCTGGTTCCCGTTGTGGGCGATGATCGACTGCTTGATCAGTACCCCCGATGCACAGTAGTGGGCGATGCCGTTGATGCCGTTGTTGTCGGCGATGCAGTTGATGTACTGGATGTTGCTGTTGGACATCTGACTGCAGTTGCCGTCGGTCCAGCCATTGCCGAAGCCGCCGGAGGAGCCATTGCGTGAGACGAGGCCCACGTAGCGGAGGTACTCGTGAGTCCCCGATCCGACCCCGCCGGTGTCGAAGATGGGCAGCTCACCGGGGTAGGCCTCGAAGGTGATCCAGGCGTCGGCGGTGCCGGACCGCACCGGGTGGATCGTGCCAGACCAGCCCGAGTAGAGGCCGGCGCGGAAGTAGACTGTGTCTCCTGGCTGGGCACTGTTCACGGCCGAGCTCACCGAGGCGGGGGAGTCTTCGCTGGTGCCGTCCCCGTTTCCGTTGGGGGAGGCGTAGTAGGTGGCACCCAGGGCCGAGGTGGGCGCCAGGGTGGTGAGGAGAGCGATGGCGCTCAGGGGTGCGGTTCTCCGGTGCGTCATTGGCCCGACCTCCCAACGCATCGGGCGAGCGGATGCGGGCCGCGCATTGTGACCGCTCGCCAAGGTAGCATCGAGTCTATCGGCAGCTTGGGGTACGAGCCACACCGGAGTCCGCTTCGCCGGCTCCGCCATGGTGTTTGGGGTGGCGTGCTGGCGGGATCTGCGAGTCGTCGAACGGAGTCGCAGTGGCCAGCGTGTGCCCCATGTCGGGTGGAGTGGGAGAGGCGTCCGTGTTTCTGAGGTGGGTGCCAGAGACGAGGGCGCCCGTCGGGCGCCCCGCCCCACCAGCCGCTGCCCGCTACTCCGTCCGGTGGCAGAAGGTGAGCGGTTGCTCTGGGCCGCAGTTCTTGGTGACGTGACGAGCGCCGCTCTGGTAGCCGCGGGGGCAGCTGTTCTCGCAGGTGTAGAGCGAGGGTCCACAGATGGGCTGGCAGAAGGTCTGGAGGTCCGGGCAGCTCGGGTTTTGGCGCCTGGACGCGGCGTAGAATCCAGCGCCACAGCTGGCGGCGCAGGTGTATTTCGGCTCCACCCGCGCGTGGGAGACGCCCGTCTCGGGGTTGCAGGTGTCGAAGGTGCACTCGTCACCGTCGTCCAGCTCGACGGGCTCGTGGGTCACGGTGCCCGTGGTCGGGTCGCAGGCGTCGAGGGTGCAGGCGTCGCCGTCGTCGACGACGAGCGGCGCGTGCACGACGCCACGCGTGGGATCGCAGCTGTCCTCGGTGCACGGATTGAGGTCATCGACGGCGATCGGCTCGCCGGCGACGCAGTTGCCGGCGGCGGTGCAGCGAGGGGCGTCCGCGCAGAGAGTCGCCTCGCCACACTCGGTGCCCGGCGGCAGGGCGTGGGACTGGCAGCGACCCTCGATGCACTCGATTCCGCGACAGGGGTCGAGGTCGATGCAGTCGTCGGTGGTGGCACACTGGGCGTGCTCGGGCTCGTCTAGGTGGCGGCCGGAGGTTCCTTGCCGGCTGCACCGGCAGCCCGTGGCAGCGACCCAGGCGCCGAGCAACAGCAGGGAGGCGAGGTGCTGGGCAAACGTCACGGCTGGACGCTACCCCCGCGGTCTGCGGCGGGCCAGTCTCATTGGCTCCGCAGTCTCATTGGATCCGCAGTCTCCTTGGGTCCGCCGTGAGGCGGCTGGGAACGGGAACGGCTCCGGCAGGTGTGCGGAAAAGTCTCTTCTGGCAGCGGCTGTCCTTGCCACATGGGGGCTTCTGCGCGCACGTTGGAGGCTGAGCCATGGTGTTGCGCACAGGAACGCTGACCGCCCTCGTTCTTCTGATGGGGAGCGGCTGTGGAACCGACGAATCGGGGGGCCCGCGGGCGGAGGGAACCGGCGGGTTGCCTGGTGTGGGGGGCAGCAGCGGCACCGGAGCCGCTGCCGCTGCTGGGGGGAGCGACGGGTTCCCACTCGGCGACGGGTTCGGACCGGTGCCGGGTAAGGACGGTAGTTGGTTCGTTCCGGTGTGGCGCGACGAGTTCGAGGGTTCTGCTGTCGATGCGGCCAGATGGCGCGTGGCGGACGAGAACCCGTCCATGGACCTCCCCTTCCGTCGCAACTGGATGCCGAGGAACGTCACCCTCGAGGATGGGGCGCTGGTCCTCACCACTCGGCGCGAGAGCGACGGCAGTTTTTCCACTGGGGCCGTTCGCACGGGCTACTACGTGCCCGTGGAACAGTGGGAGTTCGGGCAGGTCTTCGGTCGCTTCGAGGCGCGCATCCGAGCTCCCACTCAGTTGGGGCACTGGGCCGCGTTCTGGCTCTACACGCCGGAGGTGGGCAACGTGAACGGCGATGGGCGGGACGGTACCGAGATCGACATTGCCGAGTTTGCCTACGTGGAGAGCGACCGCGTCAACCACGCGCTGCACTGGGACGGGTACGACGCGAACCACCAGAGCGCCGGCGAGGAGGCTCGCGGATACGGGGTGTACGATGGGCAGTGGCACACGTTCACCCTCGAGTGGTACCCCGACGAGTACGTCTTTTACGTCGACGGGATCGAGACCTGGCGCACCAGCGAGGGAGGTGTGAGTCAGGTCCCGCAGTACATCAAGCTGACCGAGGAGATTGGTCACTATGGTGTCGGACCGGATCAGTGGGGGACGGGACCCATCGAGGGGGCTACTCTTCCCGACACGACCCGCTTCGACTACGTGCGGGTCTGGGCCTACGAAGCGCCCTGACTGCGCTCCGGACCTGCTACCGTCCCCCGGCCCCCGCCGCTCCGGCCGCACCGCCCGACTCGCGTGCGGATTCGAAGCCCCGTTCGGCGGGAAGTACCGTGACCTGCGCGGAGATCGTGCAATGCCCAGGGCAGTTCATGTCTTCGCCGAGCTGGCACTCTTCGTAGTGGTACGAGCCGACCATGGCGGAACCGTGGCGTGCCAGCTCGAGGACCTCGAGGACCTCCCAGGGGCCTCCGTGGTCGTGGCGACTGCGACGCTCGAGCCGCGCACGCGAACCTTGCTGGGACCCTGCGAAGACGACGTCTTCGGAGAAGCGAAGTCGCACCCGGTGGCCACGCGATTCCCAATCTGCCCGGTCGCCCAGCGCGTCATCGCGACCGAGATCCAGTGGGCCACTGAAGAAGAAACAGTTGGGACTGACGAAGCCCAGCGACCAGTCACACCCGACCGGGCCGGCGAGGTCCCTCGTGGAGTCCTCCGGGGTCGGTTCGCTTGGCTCGGTGGTGTCGGTGAGCGGCGCCGGTGGTGGTAGATCGATCACCAGTGGCGCTGCCGTCTCGGGTCGCGGTTGGCAGCTCATGATCCAGGCGACGACGATGGCGGTGCCCCACCGCTGCCCACTGACGGATTGCGGGTCGCGGGCCTTCATGATGCGATTCCGTCGCGGGGCGTCTTGCATGGGCGCGTTATACGTCGGAATGTCACTGACTGGAGCGCCAGCGGAACGGTTGGTGCGGACCGCCCGATCTGTCGTCGCGTTGGCGGGGCGACTGCGTGCTCCTGTGCGACTCGTCAGGCCACTCAGCGCGTGACATGGCGCCGACCGGTCGGGTTGCCATCGAACGGCCGGAACCACCGATCGGTCGGGCACGGACCCGGACATCGGGCAGTCGGCCATGCTGCGTCGAAGTATGCTGCTGCGGGTTTCGACTGCGACCTGTTGGGGGCAACGCCACCTGCGCACGCACGGTGCTCCGAGGTGGTGAGAATCGCCACCCTTCCGTTCATCTCGGTACGCGACGACCCCGCGATCACGACCACGCACAGACGCTCACTGTGGCGCAGACGATCCCACGCCGAGCCGCAGTCGATTCCGCAAATTGATGGGTGGCGCTCCACCCGGTTGGGGGGCCATCATTAGGACACGTTCCTCGCCCCTTGGGATGTGAGGAACAGAGCCGCGGCGACCTGCGTTGGGGTGAGTGACGCTCATGACTGATGGGAAATTTCTCTGTCCGAACTGCGGACGACAACTGGCCTTCGAACACGCTCGCTTCTGCACTTCTTGCGGCGCCTCCATCGGTGACGAAGCCGAGCCCAAACCGGCGACGACCAGGCATGGCGCCGCGACCCAGCGGCGCACCACCGCCCGCGGTGCGAAGAGCCACCAGATGGAGCCGCTCGTCCTCGACGCGGTGGACCCGGGAATCGAGTCGAGTGCAGCGCGTCCGGAGGTGACGATGGGCGTTGACGACTGGGATGTTGCGCCGGCCGTCGAACCCGCGCCGCCTGCGGTGCCCGCCGCGGCCAGCGAATCTGCGCCGGTTGCTGCGTCTGCACCGGGTCCGAACGAGTCTCGGGGGGACCCCAGCGCCCCCATGTCCGCCGAGCAGTCGCCGGCGGACAATCCACCGAAAGATCCCACAACCGATGTCGTTGCCGAGCCGACGGTATCAGCTGCCACGCGAGGAAAGGACGACCAGATGGCGAGTATCAAGCAGCCCGTTCAAGAGAAGCGCACCATCGTGGAGGAGGGCACTAAGCTCAAGGGGGACCTGGAATCCGCCTGCCCGGTGGTGGTGAACGGTCGCGTGGAAGGTAGCGTTCAGGCGCCGTCCCTGACGGTGAGCGCGACCGGCGTGGTCGAGGGGACGGCGCGAGTGGGCACCATCCATTGCGAAGGTGAGCTGGCTGGGGAGTTCGATGCCGACCACATCGAGCTGTCGGGTACGGTGAAGGACAACACGGTGATTCGGGCGGCCACCATCGAGATGAAGATCACCGGCAAGCGCGGCAAGAAGCAGCTCATCTTTGGCGACGTCGAGGAAGCCGATCAGCCGGTCGTCGCGAGCGACAGCGCCGCATCGGAAGTGCCCACCGAGGAAGCCTCCGCCGAGGCCTCCGAGCCGCGTCCCTCGCAGTCGCCACCGGCGGCTCCGGTGAACGGACGACCCAGCCAGCCGCCACCTCCCTGATGGCTGGTCGCGCCGCGGCTCCGCTGGGGCGACCCGTGGGGGCTACTGCACCTCGAGCTGCACGTTCTTCCCCGTGAGTTCCCGGAGGTGTTTCTCCGCGGCTCGGGCCAGGGTGCGGGATACCGTGCGCTCCCCGAAGCCCACCAGAACCGTGCCGTCGATGTCGAAGGTGGGAACGCTGCCTCGCGGATTCAGCCGCTCCATCTGCTCTCGCGCTCGGGGGTCGATTCGGACATCGACCGCGCGGTGGGGGATGTTGTTGGCGCTGAGCCAGGTCTGCGCCCGCCGGCACACGGGGCAGGTCTGGGTCACGTAGACCGTCATCGAGACGCGACGAAACGCCTGGGCGACCTCCGCGTCGGTGGGCGGACTGGCTTCCGGGCTCTCCGGGTCCGCCAGCTCCTCTTGTACTGGCTCTGATGCGGTGGGCGTCGTCACGTCACGATCGATTCGAGGTGGGCGCGGTGGGCGAGGCACGGCGCGCTCCGCGCGACGTGCCGACAGCGTGGCGGACGCGGGGGGGAAGCTCGTTGCCGATCGCGCGATCCCCTCGCGGGCGGGCGCGTCCCCGGGGACGTCGTTGACGGACCGGGCGACCATCGCCCAGACACAGAAACCCAGTGCCGCGACGCAGGCCGAGAGTACCAGTGCGAGCGGGACGAGCCCCTGGTGCCTCGGAGGCGGGGGCGGCAAGGACGCGGGCGCTGGCCACGAACTTGGTGTTCGCTGACAGCGCGCGCACTTGCCGTCCGAAGCCGTTGGCAAGCCGTGTAGCGGACATTGCGCGTTTGCCATGCCGTCCCTCCGCGTCGTCGGGCGAAGGATACCACGGATTGGCCATGGGAGATGTTGGAGGAGTGTACCAGGGGCGAGCGACGTTCACTCGCGGGTCCAGATTGCGTGTCCACTGGCGTCACCGGTGTACACATCGTCGATGTGATCATCGTCGATCACGGTCAGTACGCTACGGGTCGAGTGGTCAGTGGATGGCATCCGGAACGTGATCTCGAGCGCCGGCGGGGACCACACGACGTTGCTGACCTCGAAGGGTTCCCCGTCGGTGCTGTCCTCCCCGGTGATGATCAGGTAGCCGTGCTCCATTGCCAGGTGGTAGCGCACCGCGTCCTCCTCGATCTGCCAGACCCCGATGAACCGTCGGTCGAAAGCAGTCCAGCGTGACGCATCGACGACTGCGCGGGTCGGATCCGAAGCGGGGCGTGGGGGACGATACGGAAGCTCGTCGCTGTCCGATTCGGCGTCGGTCCCGGGATTGGGCTCCGGGACCTCGACCGTGGCGACAGGGGGGGAAAGTGGCGCGGGTCGTGGAGCGCAGGCGAGGGTGAGACAGGCGGCGGCCAGCGCGGCTCGCGGCGGTCGACGCCACCAGGGAGAAATGAGCACGGGGTGAGGATACTGTCAGGGGGGATCTCTCGGTGTGACTAATCGTCCGTTCTCGCTGGGCCCGACGGCGCTGCGCCCACCGTGCTGTCCCGTTGCTGGGAGTGACTACTTCGACCTCCGCGCGTTCAGCGCGCGCTGATTCTCGCCAAGCGCCTGCTGGCGAGTCGCAGGACGCGAGCCGTGAGCTCGGGCGCGTACCGGGAGAGCGCCACACCCAGCCGCGCGTGTCCGGTCACCACCCGCTCTCGCTCATCGCGGACCAGGGCGCGGAGCATCTGCCGTGCTGCACGATCGGGAGCGGCCTGGAGCCAGCGTGGGACCGGATCGTCCCGGAGTTCGTGTCCCTGCTCGTTGCGACGTCGGAAGTCGGTCGCGATGAATCCGGGAACGAAGTGCGTTACCCCGATCCGGTCGGGGGCCAGCTCGGCGCGCAGACTCTCCGCCAGAGCGCGGACGGCGAACTTGCTCGAGCAGTATGCGGACCAGCCGGGAAGCGCGAGGAAGCCGTTGGCCGAACCCATGATCCCGATCGCGCCCCGCGTTCGCCTCAGATCGGGCAGTACCGCCAGGACGCTGCGGAGGACGCCGAAAACGTTGGTGTCGAACTGGCGCTGGTAGTCCGCCAGACAGAGCCGCTCCACCGGACCGCCGACGCTGAAGCCGGCGTTGGCGATCAGGAAATCGACCTCGCCGAAGGCCCGATGTGTTGCTTCGACGGCGCGGGCCAGCTCATCTTCTCGAGTCACGTCGCCCCGGACCGCGAGGGCTTGGTCGCGCCCCAGCTTCCGGGCAAGCTCGATCAGCTGGGGCTCGCGGCGGGCGACCAGGGTGACGCGGGCGCCGGCGCGAACCGCCTCCGTGGCCAGGGAGGCCCCGAGTCCCGCGCTGGCGCCGGTGATCAGCAGGACCCGCTCGGCCAGGCGTCGTTTCATGATCGCTGTCGTAGCGCAGCTTCGCATCGACGCGAAGTCGAGGACTACCAGCCGCGGCGTTGTAGCTCCACGAGATCGATCATCGGCGCGACTTCCGCGAACTTCACCCGCGGAGCGCCCCGCGAAGCACCCCGGGCGACCTCGGCGGCGTCGATGTGGCGCCAGTCTTCGAAGGTGACGAAGCGGATCCGGCGCGCTTCGAGCAGCTGCGTCAGCGCGTCGCGATCGTGGTGCGTCGAGGGGGCCCCGGCGGCGGACAGGTCCGCGAGCATTGTCCGTGCGACCTCCGCGGAGGCGCCCTTGTGCGACGCGATCAAGCCCCGAGCTCCACTGCGCGCCCATCCCACGCAGAACTGGTGGGGTAAGGGGGTGCCGTTCTGCGGGTCGACCACGCGTCCGTCGATGTTGGCGATGGTGCCGCGCTCGGCATCGAAGGGTACGCCGGGGAGCGGGCGCCCCTCGTAGCCGATCGACACGAAGACCCAGCCGACGCTCAGCTCCTCGTACACGCCGGTGCCGTGCGCGCGCAGTCGACCCGACGCGGTGGTCAAGAGCTCGTTGCGCTCGAGGCGCAGTCCCCGCACCCGACCGTTCTCGTCGACCAGCACCTCACGCGGGGAGACCAGGAACCGGCACTCGATCTGGCGCGATGCGGTCCGGGGGTGGGCGCTGACGGACCTCAGGATCTCGTAGTTGCGCCGCTGGGGATCCTTCGGTCGGGCGGCGGCGAGCGTCGCGCTACTGGCTGCATCGAGAGCTAGCTCTTCCGGAGCCACCGTGAGGGCCGTTGACTCGAGCTGGGTCAGCTCCCCAATCTCTGCCGGGGTGAACGCGGCCTGTAGCGGTCCCCGACGTCCGAGCAGGAAGATGTGCTCGACCCTGCTTTCGCGCAGCGCAGCCAGCGCGTGGTCAGCGATGTCGGTGCCCGCGAGCTCGGTGTCGCTGCGGCCGAGGATCCGGGCAACGTCGACGGCCACGTTACCGTTGCCAATGATCGCCACCCGCCGCGCCGCCAGATCGAACCGGGCCTGACGGTAGTCGGGATGCGCGTTGAACCACCCGACGAAGACTGTCGCCGGCGTGCATCCGAACGCTTGTTCGCCAGGGATCCCCAAGCGGCGGTCGTTCTCGTTCCCCACCGCGTACACGACCTGGTGGTAGCGCTCGAGTAGCTCGTGGCTCTGCACGTCACGCCCGAACTCGACGTTGCCGAAGAAGCGGAAGCCCGGATGACGTGCGGTGCGCTCGTAGATCCGGACCACATTCTTGATGCTCTGATGGTCGGGGGCGACCCCGGCGCGCACCAGACCGTAAGGGGTTGGGAGGCGATCGATCAGGTCCACCTCGAGTGGCACATCGTCCTGGCCAAGCAGTGCCGCAGCGGCATAGAACCCCGCGGGTCCCGCGCCGACGATCGCGATTCGCCAAGTATGCGAGTTGGTTCTTGGATCGACCCCACCCATGGTGTGCAGAGTAACGAAGGCTGCGACCGTCGGCAGCCGGTAACGACGGATGAAACCGGCTGCCCCAGGCATTCATGCCGCGGGGCGTCAGCTCGATGGGCGGCGATGCGGTAACGTTTCCATGTTCTGCCCCCTTCACGTGAGCGAGTGGCCCGCGTATGCTCTCGAGCGGCGACGATGGCTCGCGACCTTACTGGATTGTTCCAGCAAAGGCATTATTCGGTTCGTGGGCCAATAAAATTCCGCCCAAGCCTGGGAATAACTGGCGGAAACAGTGATCAACATCGCCTGGAGCGCTCATAGAGGGGCTGAGGGAAGTGCAATGAATGGACTACGAGTAGCGGTCACCGGAATTTCGTTGGTGTTTCTTGTCGCAGGTTGCGGCGATGACTCGCCAAATGACCAATCAGCATCCGGCGGAGTCGGGGCGACAACAGTCACGGGTGGCACGGGCGGTGCGGCCACGGGTGGCCTCGGTGCGGGTCTGCCCACGGGTGGTGTCTCCGGGATGAATACCGGTGGAACCGCCGCTGTTCCGACCGGGGGTCTCGGACCGGTGACGGGCGGTCTCGGACCGGTGACGGGCGGTGTTGGGCCGGGCACCGGTGGTGCTGGCGGCACCGGTGGCGTGTCGGGGAGCAGCACCGGCGGCGTGTCGGGGAGCAGCACCGGCGGCGTCGGGCCGGCGACGGGCGGAGCCCCGCCTGTCGAGCCGAGCCTCGTCACTTCCGGACCGGGCGCCTACTGGCAGGTAGGTGAGGTCACGGTGGGGGCGGGCGCGGCCACGGTCACGGTCAACGAGACCCAGGTCATGCAGGACTGGTCCGGTTTCGGCGGCACCTTCAACGAGAAGGGTTGGGCGGCTCTGGCTGGCCTCAGCGAAGCCGACCGCGCGCTGGCGATCCAGCTGCTCTTCGGCGTCGACGGCTGCAACTTCACCTACGGCCGTATTCCTATCGGGTCGAGCGACTACGCGCTGGATCGCTACAGCCTCAACGAGACGGCGAACGACTACGCGATGGACAACTTCTCGATCGAGCGCGACCGGCGGGATCTGATTCCGTACATCAAGGCAGCGCTGGCGGTGAAGCCGAACATCCGGTTCTGGGCGAGCCCCTGGTCGCCGCCGACCTGGATGAAGGACAACAACGCCTTCGACAAGGGCAACATGAAGAGCGACGCGCAGACGCTGGGCGCCCACGCGCTCTACCTGGCGCGGTTCGTCGAGGAGTACGCCGCCGAGGGCATCAACATCGAGGCCGTCCACCCGCAGAACGAGCCGGGATGGGAGCAGGACTACCCCTCCTGCGCGTGGGATCCGACCACCTACACGACCTACATGGCCAACCACCTGGGGCCCCTTTTCCAGCAGCGTCTGCCCGACGTCGAGATCTACCTCGGCACGATGTCGAACGGCGATATCGGCTCTTCGATTGTCAGCGCCGTGATGGGCAACACAACGGCCAGGAGCTTCGTCGATGGCATCAGTCTGCAGTGGGAGATGGGCGACGGCAACCTGCCCACTCAGTACGCTCAGAACTACGGCGTGCACATCATGCAGTCCGAGCACAAGTGTGGAAACTACCCCTGGCAGACAGACACCTACCAGCAGGTGGCTCCGAACGATCATGCCTACGCCGTCGAGAGCTGGGGCTTCTTCACCAACTGGATCGGCAAGGGCGTCAACTCCTACATGGCGTGGAACATGGTGCTCGACAACGTCGGTCTCAGCCTGGACCAGAACCGTCCCTGGGCGCAGAACGCGTTGATCGCCGTCAACGGCAACCAGCTGATCATCACCCCGACCTACTACGTGTTCCGCCACCTGGCGCAGTTCGTGGAGCCTGGCGCGGTTCGCCTCGGGACCCAGGGCGGCGACGCCCTCGCCTTCCGCAACCCGGACGGCAGCATCGTCACCATGGTGTACAACTCCGGCGGCGCGACCCAGATGTCAGTGGGCGTCGGCGGTCAGACCCTGCAGTTCGATATCCCCGGCCAGGGCTGGGCGACCGTCAACTGGCAAGGTTGAGCGCGAGATTCGCTTCGCCCCCAAAGAAGCCCGCCGGCACCACCGGCGGGCTTCGCGCGTTTTTCGGGTTCCAGCCGGGCCGGGACCCGGTCCGCGGTGGTGGGACGGGTGTGACACCACGCTGAGCTTCTGTCTGAGAACCCAGCAAGGACGTCGTTGCCGTCCCTACTTCAGGTCGTACCGCAGCTCCACCTCGAGGTAGTGTGCGACGGTGTCGTCGGCGTAGTGATCCTCGCTCGGGATGAAGATCGCGTACATTCCGCGGAGCTTGAGACCGGTGCCGATGGCGTAGATGGCGTGGGTGTCGATCTCCGAACCGGCGTAGCTGTTGCGATCAACGTTGCGAGGCCGCCAGTAGGAGTGCCCCTGCGCCTTGAAAGTGAGCGACTCCGTTGCCGTCACGCTCGCGTGCAGCACGCCTCCGTAGATGTTGGTCCGCGCCCCGAAGATGTCCGCCAGTCCGAGCCACTTGTGGGCGGTCGGATAGAGCTGGTCCCAGCCCTCGGCGTCGGTCGTGCTCGGGTCGTCGCCGGTCGCGTAGAGCCCTTCGAGCGCCACCCGCAGAGGGGCGACGGGCTTGACTCCCAACTCGAGGTCGAAGTGCCCGGCCAGCGCCTTGGGGTTCTCGCCCAGTGCGGGGCGCTTGCCAGCTTGGATGCCCGTCTCCATCCGGTAGTCGAGGCGTCCCACCTGATGCTTGACGCGAGCTCCCAGCGTGGCCTGTGCGGCCGTGTCCTGGTCCGCCGTACCCAGGGTGGGGTCGTCGGGATCGACGGGCTGGTCCTCGGCGCGGGGAACGATGCTGCCCAGGAGGTAAGCGTCGAGCTCGAATCCTTCGTCCAGCAACGGACCGAGGCCGAAGTAGGCACCGGTGAGGTACGCATCGCCGGCGGCCGGGCCCGTGTCGGGCCCCTCCCGTCCCTCGGCCAGTTGCGTTCCAAAGAAGTCTACGTACGCGCCGCTTGAGCCGAAGGGAACGTGGAAGCGGCCTCCGTCGAACGAGCGCGCCGTCTGGTGCCATTCGAGGCTGCCGATGACCAGGGAATCGCCGTAGTTCATCACGAAGCGACCGACGTCGACGTGGAACGCGGGGGTTTTCAGTCGCAGGAATCCCTCGTGCAGTCCGACCGCGGCGTCCGCGACAGTGCTCGGTAGCTGTCCCCAGAAGCCACTGGCCTGAGGAGTGAAGGCGAGTTCCACAGAGTTGCCGCGACCGATGTCGATCGGCGCGGTCATCAGACCCAGGCGCGCGCGGTAGGCGACCGCATCGCCCTCGACGAAGCGCCCTCCCGAGACCCCCAGGCGGTCGTAGCCATCACGCTGCTCGTAGCGGCTGAAGAACGAGCCCGTGACATGCAGCGGCAGCGGGGAGGGAGGCGTGACAGCTGGGGGCGGCGCCGCTGGGGCAGGCACGGGGGGCGTGGTGGTGGCGGTAGCTGCTGTCGCCGTGGCGGCAGCGGCCGCCCGCGTGGTGGCGCTGTCGGGTGCAGGCACGGGGGCCACGGTCGCCGGAACACTGGCAGGCGTGGCGGTTGCCTCCCCGCTCGCAGCGGCTCCGGCGGCAGGCGCTTCCGAGGGAGGGGGCGCTTCTGCTGCGGGGCGCGCCTCCGTTTCGGGAGCTGCCGCCCCTGGCGGGGAGCCCTGCGCCAGGGCCGTCACGGGAGCGCTACAAAGAATCGGGACCACGGTGAACACGAAGTGACGAGACATGAAGCATCTTCTCCTGAAAGCGGGAGGCGCGTGCTGCACGGCGACTCCGATCGCCGCCGATGCTGCGCGCAACCGAGCCAACACACCTTGATCTGAGTCTTCGCTCTCCCTGGGGTGGCACTGGCGGTGTGGCAACTCCGCAATGCGCCGTCTCGACCAGAAGGGAAGCGTCGAATGCGGCAGGCTGGAAACAATCGCGGCCGCAGTGTGTTTCTCCCGCGAAATGATCAGCGCTAGGGGCAACCGCGCCAACGCGCGTGGCGTTGGTGAGATGGAGCCCCGCCAAGAGAGCGCTCGTCACTGAGGATTCGCGGTCTCGTGCCCCAGGGGTCGGCGCAGAGTGTATCCGAAGAAGCGCCTCACCAACCCCGGCTCTATGCGCTGCGCTTGCAAATCGAGGAAAGCTTTCGCGACGTGAAGAATCATCGCCACGGGTGGTCTCTGCAACATGTTGGTTGTCGCACGACCACGCCAATACCCACTCACGAGGTCGTGTTGGGTGACCACGGAGGCCGAGACGGAAGCGCCCCGACCGAAGGGAGCGCTCCCCAGGCGCGGACTCTGGCGCCGAAGGGCCCCGGGCTCGGCGAGGGCTGGGCGAACACGGCGACCGTCGTTCGGGGAATCCATCACCCCGGTGCGGGAGCTGATGCCAGGCCTGGCGTGGGCTCAGTTGGTACCGGTCGCGGTACCCATGCTCGTGAACAGGTTGGTGAACGTCGCCGTGTCGGTTCCCGTGAACAGGTTGGTGTAGGTCGCCATCTCGGTGTCGGTCATCAAGTTGGTGTAGGTGCTGGTGTCGCCGAAGCCGGTCCCGGTGCCAGTCCCAGTGCCAGTTCCCGTGTCCGTGCTCGTCGCGGTGCCAGTTCCCGTGTTCGTGTCAGTACCGGTGCCCGTGCCGGTGCCCGTACCAGTCTCGGTGTTCGTCTCGGTTGTGTTGCTGGAGTCGTCGTCGTCGTCGCCTCCACACGCGACCGCAAAGACAAGCCCCACGATGGTGGCCGCTGCGAATACTCCGAACCAACCGTGTCGCTGCGCCTTCCGAGTCATCGTTCCAGTCCTTTCGGCCCACCGCACAAGGGGACCTGTCGCGGTCAGTGTAGCCGATCACTCGGCCCCGAGTTGAGTTCTACTAAGACTGAAATCTAAATGGCCGAGCGCGATTCTCGAGCACCTCATTGTGAGGTCATTTTACGATTGGCGAGGGGGACCCGGGGCCCCGCCGCCCGCGGGCCCCACCCGGTCATGACCGGGTGGGAGGGCGAGTGGGGGTGCGAAGCGGCGGGGGAGAGGTCTGGGACAGACCCCCTCAGAAGCAGACATTGAATGTGTCGAGCGAACTTGACGAACGGAGCTTCCCACCGAGCCCTCACCCAAATGGGGGCTCGGTGAGAAGTGATCGACAATTGCGCTCGCTCATCTAGGCCCGGCCATCGCGGATCGGCTCGCTGCCAGCGGGGGACGCGCCCCGGTCCTCGCTTTCCAGCGTATCGGGTCGCGCGCCGCGCTGCTTCGGGGGCGGTGTCCAGCCGCGTTCCGTGCGATCGTGCAGGACGGTGTGCGCACCGCGCATCGCCTCTTCCATCGTCGCGTTGCGCTCCTTCGCGATGGCCATGTACTCGGGGTTCTCGAACACGCTCACCGCCGGGTTCCAAGCGCGCGCCAGCCGCACGATCGTTTCTCGGTCGTGGTCGACGAAGACCCGGGACGCCTTCTCGACCCGAAAGGGGTGCTCTCCGAGGGCGACCATGGCGTATCGCCCCGCGCGGACCGAGGAGTCGAAGGTCTCGCGCACGATGTCATTGGCGCCCGCCGAGTAGAGCGCGTACACGTGGCGGCGGTCCAGGGCGCGGGCGATGATGTGGATGTCGGCGCGCTCGCGGCGCACGTACTCGACGAGCTGGACGGCGCGTTCCTCGTCATCGATGGCGACGACCAGGACGCGCGCCTCGTGGAGCCCCGCCGCGTGCAGCAAGTCGGGGCGCGTCGCGTCGCCGTAGAACGAGCGAACGCCGAACTTTCGCATCCCGTCCACGAGCTCGCTGCGGTGGTCGAGGACGACCGTCTTGTACCCGTTGCTGAGCAGGAGACGGTTGACGATCTGGCCGAAGCGACCGTGACCGGCGATGATCACGGTGCCGCGCTCGGGGATTTCGTCAGCGTTGCGGGGGTCGGTGGCGGGCTGGCGCGCGGCGATCCGCTCGTAGAGGATGAACAGTGCTGGGGTGAGGATCATCGAGAGGGCCACGACCAGCGAGAGCATTTTGGCGAGCTCGGGCGGAATGACGGAGTTCTGAACGCAGAAAGCGACCAGTACGAAGCCGAACTCGCCTGCTTGCGCCAGACCCAGCGTGAAGAGCATGCGGTCGCGGCTGGGCATGGGGAACAGGCGCGTCAGGCCGAAGAGCACGAGGGCCTTGGTCGCCATCAGGCCGGTGGTCAACCCCGCCACCACGCCCAGGTGGGCGCTGAGGACGCCGAAGTCGATGCCCGCTCCCACGGTGATGAAGAACAGTCCGAGCAGCAGTCCCTTGAAGGGCTCGATGTCCGACTCGAGCTCGTGCCGATACTCGCTGTCGGCGAGGACGACGCCTGCGAGGAACGTGCCCAGCGCGGGGGACAGCCCGACCAGGGTCATCAGAAGCGCGATCCCGATGACGAGCAACAGCGCGGCGGCGGTGAAGATCTCGCGGAGGCGCGACTGGGCGATGAAGCGGAAGAGGGGGCGACTGAAGAGCCGTCCCCCGACGACCACGACGGCAATGGCCGCGAGCACCACCGGGCCGTAGGCCCAGGGTGACAGTCCGTCGACGAGGCTCAGGGAGGCTCCGTGGTGCCCGCTGTCGTGGTCACCGTGTGGTGTCAGCTCGGCGAGCGCGAGCAGCGGAAGCAGCGCGAGCATCGGGATCACGGCGATGTCCTGGAACAAGAGGACGGCGAAGCTCGCGCGCCCGCCTTCCGTCTTCGATAGCCCCTTCTCGCTCAGCGTCTGCAGGACGATCGCCGTCGAGGACAGCGAGAAGATCAGCCCCACCGCCAGCGCCACGCTCCATTGCACGCCGAGCGCCAGGGCACCGGCCGCGACGACGGCGGTCGTGAGCGCAACCTGGAGTCCCCCGAGGCCGACCAGACGGTGCCGCATCTCCCACAGCATGCGCGGCTGGAGCTCCAGACCGACGAGGAAGAGCATCATCACCACGCCAAACTCGGCGAAGTGTTGCAGGTCCTGGGTCTCGGTTCCGACTAGCCCGATCACGGGTCCGATGACGACTCCCGCGATCAAGTAGCCGAGCACGGACCCGAGACCGAGCCGCTTGGCGAGGGGCACGGCGACCACCGCGGCGCAGAGGTAGACGAAGGCCTGAAAGAGAAACCCGCCCATGTCCTAAGCGCTCTCCCGAATCAGTGCGTCCAGGTGTCCGTTCAGTTGTGGCAGGTTGCGGGCGCGATCGATGTCGAGCCGTCCCTCGCGTAGCGCGGTGAGCAGTCGGATGAACTCGGCCACGTGCTCGGGGATCCGGCCCTGCTCCGCGGCGCTCCGCGCGCCAAATAGCGCGAAGGGAGGTAGGTACAGCATGCCGCAAAGGTTGGCAGTCTGCTCTAGCGGGGCCAGCAGCTGGCGGATGGTGAAGTGGTTGTACCCGTCGGCGCGGTACGCGGACTCAGCGCCGCCCGCTGAGAGCGCCGAGAAGAACGTCTTGCCCCGTAGAGCGTTCCCCTCCGCGCCGTAGGCAAAGCCGTACTCCAGCACAAGATCCTGCCACTCCTTCAGGATTGCAGGGGTCGAGTACCAGTACAGGGGGTGGAGAAAGACGACGATGTCCGCGGCGACCAGGCGTGACTGTTCACGGTCGACGTCGATGTGCATGGTGGGGTACTCGGCGTAGAGGTCGACCACTTTGGTCGCTGGAAGCCCTGCTGCGGCGCGGGCGAGCGGGCTGTTGACCTCGGAGCGATCGAGCGACGGGTGCGCGAACAGCACCAAGGTTCGGCGGCTCACCGGGTCCATCGCGGGAACGTAAGGGGGCGTTCGCGAATGTCGAGCGGGGGCCCCCTCGGTGAGGTCAGAACCCGAAGTTGTGCTACTACTTCCCAGCTCCCGGGCTCGAGGCCGGCCGGGCTCCTTCCTCCCTGGGTGGCCTGGGCCGGGCGGCGTCCTCGCTGGGGCCGCTGTCGCGAGCCTCGTCCGGGCTTTCCGTTGGTGCACTCGGAGAAGGGGGGGCGGTCGTCGGGGGGGGTGGGGTCGGCTGGGTCTCTCCGGGGGGTGCCACGGTGGCGGCGGACGTGGTCGCCATCGACCCCTCGGGGCTTGTTTGCACGACGCGCGGTCCACGGACCAGGAGAACCACGATGGCGATCGCGCCGAGCAGGCCTCCAGCGGCCAGCGCGAGCCACCGCGATCGCGCGCTGGCGAACAAACTTGGCTCGTCGTGGAAGGCGGTCACGCGCTCGCGCGTCTCGCGGGGCGTGGTCGTGGTTGCGGGGTCCCGGCTAGGCCGACAGAAACCGGGGTGATCGAGGTCACGTGGGGGCCGGGAGTGGTGAGGAATGCTCGGCGCGGCGGTCGCCATGGGCCGGCCGCGGTCTGCCGACGCTGGCTCCTCCGGGGGATGCTCCGAGTCCGGGATGTCCATCTGCAGTTCGCTGAGCCCCGACTCGAGCCACGTGTTGCGCAGCGAAGCGCCGCAGATGTCAACGCGGACCCCGCGTTCGTAGAGCCACAGCGCCAGCGCCTCGCCGAGCTCGCGCATCGCGGACCAGCGTTGGTCGGGGTTCTTGCGCAAGCCATGATCGATCAATAGCTGCAGGTCCGCGTCGTTCACCCCGTGGGCGGCGAGCGGCTGGGGCGGGTGGTTGATGATCGCGTACAGCAACGCGTTGTAGTTCGTCCCGGAGAACGGCAGCTGGCCGGTGAGCATCTCGTAGAGGACGACGCAGATCGCCCAGACGTCGGCACGAAAGTCGACCTCGATGCCGCGGGCCTGCTCGGGTGGCATGTACCCGGGAGTGCCCAGCAGTGCCCCCACGTGGGTGATCTTGACCTTGTCGCTGACGAAGTTGGCGACCCCGAAGTCGAGCAGCTTGGGTTGTATCTTCCCGTGGTTGTCCCGGGACAGGAAGATGTTGCCGCTCTTCACGTCGCGGTGGACGATGTCCTCCGCGTGCGCTGCGGTCAGTGCGTCGGCGATCGGTAGTAGCATGCGCACCGCCTCGATGGGGTCCATCGCCCCGGAGCGCTCGAGTCGCGCCTCCAGCGATTCGCCGCGCAGGAACTCGGAGACGATGAACGGGTCGCCGAGCGTGGTCTGCCCGTAGTCGAAGACTCGCGCGATCGCGGGGTGGGCGAGCCGGGCCGATGTGCGCGCCTCCTGGAGCACTCGGCGCACTAGGACGTCCTGATCGCCGCTGCGGCCGATGTCGATCAGCTTGACTGCGACATCGATCTCCAGCAAGCGGTTCCGGGCCAGCCAGACCGTTCCCATCCCGCCGCGACCCACTTCGTCCAGGAGTCGATACTTTTCCGCGATCACGTCGCCGGATCGATATCGACTCGACGGTGGCACCGTGGTGTCGGGAGTGGGCGCATCGAACATGGCCGCCAGCCAGCCAGGGTACCACGGCTTGGCCGGATCTCATCGCGCGGGAGAGCGGTTCTCAGCTGAATGCGAAACGCAGCTCGTGCTCGCAGATGAAGAAGCTATTGCCGTCTTCGATGACGTGCTGCTTGACGCGCTTGCCGTTGAAGATGACTCCGTTCGTGGACCCGAGGTCCACGATCACGTAGACGTCGCCGTGCTTCTCGATGACCGCATGCTGTCGTGAGACGTTCGGATCCTTGATGACGAGATCGCTCGTCGTCTTCACGCGGCCGATGATGAACCGGTCCTTGTCGACGTGGAATCGCGCGCCCGCGTAGAACAGCCAGAGAGTGGGTTCTTCGGCCTGTGTTGGCAGTGGGGGGGGGGTGACGGGCCGAGCCGGTCCCGGTGGCTTGGGCGGGGGAGGAGGGGCAGTCATCGGGCGGGGAAGTGGCGGCGGCCCTGCCGACCCACGAGGGGGTGGCGGGGGCGGGCCTCCCGACGTGCGAGGTGGGGGCGGCGGCACTGGGGGCCGCGTCTGGAGGTGCGGGGCCGAGATTCGACCAACAGGCGGCGCGCTGGTTGCTGGCGGGGGGGCCGGAGGCGGTGGCAGTGGCCCGCGCACTGGTGGCTGGGTGGCTGCTGGTGCCACCGAGCCTGGGCGGCTGGGGCGGCGAGCCGGCGGCGGACCGCTCGAAAGGCGTCTTGATCTGGGGGCAACCTGCTCGGCGCGGCTGCTGTCGCGCGTGCTGTCGACCGAGAAGTGTCTTGGCAGATCGACGTCCCCCACGTCGTATCCTCGGCCGCGTGCGGTGCTGGCGAGAGCCGTGGCGATGACCACGTCGAGCGAACAGTCGTCTTCGAGTGCCATTTCCTCGACGGCTTCCCAGAGGCGGGGTGGGCACCGGAAACGACGCAATTTGGCGGGTGCGGTCATGGTTCGAGTGAGTGGGGCGAGTTTGGCACGGGGTCCCGTCTCTTTACCACCCTCAGTTCAATGGCCGAAGAAGCGGGAGAACGGCATTTCCACGGGGTCCCCGTCGAGGGCCACGCTTGCCAGGTGGTGGAGCAGCGGCAGCGAGCAGGACGACAGCCGCTGCTCCGCCTGCAGGGCTGGAAGGGCCGCGCGAAGCTCGGCCAGGATTTCCCTGCATTCCAGGGTTTCCCCGCTCATTTGGCCCAGCGCAGCGGCGAGGCCTATCCCCGACCCGAGGAGCCTGCCGAACCGACCCGTCCGACCGCCGTTGCAGGTCACGTCTAGGTCGCCGATCCCCGCGAGTCCGACCACCGTCTGTGGATCGCCGTCCAGCGCTCGCACTAGCTGCTGCATCTCGCGCACCGCCTGGGCGAGGACCGCGGCCTCGTAGTTGTGCCGGGCGACGGGACCCGGGTGACCGCCCTCGCGCTCGTGCTGTCCAGCACCAAAACCCATCCCCATGGCAAATGCATTCTTGAGGGCGGCGCAGACCTGGACGCCGACCACGTCGGGGTTCGTCCAGAGGCGATAGTACGCAGTCTGCAGGTGGGTCGCGAGTTCTCGACAGAGTTCCGGGTCGCGACCGGTCAGCACCACGCACGTGGGCACGCGGCGGGCGAGTTCTCCCGCGATGCATGGCCCCGCGATCGCGACGGGATGGATCGTGCCACGCAGTTCGGGCGCGAGCTGCGTGACGAGCAGATCGGGCAGCAGGGTGAGCTGACCTCCTTCCCACGCGAGGCCCTTGGTCACCATCAGCACGGGCAGGTCCGCCCGGGCGAGGCGGGACAGCCGCTGCGCGGCCCATCGGATCCCAGCCGAGCTGACCCCCAGGACGAGCAGCTCGGTGTCGGCGGCCGCCTCCTCGAGCTGCTCGGCGAAGAAGGCGCGGATTGTCCTGGGTAGCTCGACGTGCAGGGTCGGGTGGGGACGATTCGCCTGCAGCTCCCGGATGATGGGACCGTCGAGGTGGGTCCCGACGAGGTGCACGTCATGCCCCGAGTCGGTCAGCGGAACGCACAGGGCGCTGCCCATCATGCCGGCGCCGAGCACCGTGACTCGCGTCATGCTCGCTCATTACCCCATTTGGAGCGCTGGCGGGCTGGCTTCCCGCGATCCACGGGTCGCTGTGCCCGCGCCCCTGGGCGCGGTATGCTGGCTCCGTGCGCTCGACGCTCCCCTACGACCCTCGACGACAGTTCAGTGCGGATCGTGGCTGGGTAGCGGCCGTTGGGCACTTCGCCCTGGCCATCTTCACGAGCGCTTCGGACCTGCTGCACACGCTCGTCGACGCCCTTGCCAGTGTCCGTACCCCCGGCCGAGCGGCCCGGATTGCGGTTCGCGAGATAGCCCTCAAGCAGATTCTGTTCACGGGGTTCGAGGCACTGACACTGGTCAGCATCATCGGCCTGCTGATCGGCGCCACCATCATCATCCAGACGAGCCTGCTGGCGCCGGGGGCCGGAGGGGAAGTGCTAGGTCGGATCCTGGTCGCAATCGTGATTCGGGAACTCGCGCCCCTGGTCACCGCCATCATCGTCGCTGGTCGGTCCGGGACCGCGATCGCGACGGAGCTCGGGAACATGAAGGTGAACGACGAGGTGCACGCCCTCGCGTCCCTCGGGATTGATCCTCCCCGCTACATAGTCTGGCCGCGCCTCGTGGCCTCGATGGTGAGCGTGCTGGTGCTCACCGTCTACTTCAGTGCGGTGGCGGTCGGTGGCGGCTACGTGGTCAGCCTGCTCATTGCCTCGCCCAGTCTGCAGTCACTGCGGGTGGGGTTCGCGGTGGCGCTCGTGCCCGCCGATCTCGCGCTCTTCCTGACCAAAGGACTGGGCCTCGGCCTCATCGTGGGATGGCTCAGCTGCCATTTCGGTTTGCGGGTGCAGAGCTCGCCGACCGAGGTTCCCCAGCAGGCCAGCCGCGCCGTCGTGATGACGCTACTGGGATGCGTGCTCCTGAACACTCTGGTGACGGCGGCGTTCTACTGGTTCGTGGGACCGTCCGCGGCCCCCCTCCAGCAAGCGGGCTTCTGAGCCCCTCGGGGCGGTCGAGGATGGGCGCATTTCTTGGCGTCTCCGCGACGAGCGGTGGGGACACCGGCCAAGCCTGGCATTTTTGTCTATGCTCGCGGTCGTGCAGTCGGGGCTCGTGCTCAGCCAGGTGACCGTTCGCTACGGGGACCTCACGGTGCTCAACGCCGTGGACCTGGAGATCGAGCGGGGCCGGTCGCTGGTGGTGGGGGGGGCGAGTGGGGTGGGCAAGAGCACCTTCCTGCAGGTCAGCGGGGGATTGATCCCGGCGTCGTCGGGCACGGTCAGGCTAGGTGGACATCAGGCCTACGGCGTTCGCCCCAGCGACCTCTTCCGGTGCGGAGTGCGCCGGGGATACGTGTTCGAGAAGGGAGGTCTGCTCCACAATCTCAGCGCGATCGGCAACGTAACGCTGGCGCTTCGCTACCACGCCGACCTCCTGGGGGTTGACGAGGTCGAGATCGACCGTCGCGCCCGCCAGGCCCTGATGCGGCTCAGGATCAGCCAGGCTGACCTGCACGCCCTTCCGGCTCACCTGAGCTTCGGCACCCAGAAGCGGGTGGCGCTCGCTCGGATCCTCGTGCTCGAACCCAACTTCGTGTTCTGCGACGATCCCGACCTGGGGCTCGACGCCACTTCCGCCTCCATCGTCTACGATGTGCTGGGCGAGCTGCGCGACGACCCCGACGTGACACTGCTCATCACGACCAACAGCCGTCCCCTCCTCGAACGACTTCGTGGCCGTTCGCTGGAGCTGGTCAACGGGTACCTGCTCGATCGCGCCCAGGCGTGACGGGGCGCGGGGGCCGGAGAGCCCGACTACTCCGCGACGCGGGCCGTGATCGGGAGCGTCAAGGTGAGTCGTTCCCCCGGCGGAGGGAAATGGGTTTCCCGGGCGACGCCCAGTAAGCACTCCCCGAGCGGTGTGGCCTCTAGAGATTCGGGGTTGAGGCGGACTTTCAAGACCGAGCCGTCGGCGTCGAGCTGGAGTCGCAGCGCGATCTCGGGCACACCTGCTACCTGTTTCACATGCGTCTCGAAGCAGGACTGGATATGCCCCTGACGTGCATGCAGCGCGCGCGTTAGCTGGGTAGCGGTGTCCAGGGTCGCCGACGCGCTGGGCTGCTGGGGCGCTGCGGTGCTCGTGGTCGCGGGCGGCTGTGGGGTTCCCGGATTCCGGACCACGACGAACTGTGGCGGCGCCTTGGGTGCTGGTCGGAGCAAGACCACAGCCGTGGCGATGCCGCCCGAGACGATGCTGAAGGCCACGATGCCCAACACGACGTAGGGCCAGAGTGGTCGCTCCGGGGCGCGCTCGGTGGGCATCTGCGAGCGTGTCATCTTCCCGATGATGGCGGTCGGGGACTCGCTACCCAGGGCGGTCACCGCTGGTGCCATCGGCGGGGGGGGCGTGGAGCTCAGGCCAACGGAGTGTTCCGGTTCGGTTTCGTTCTGCGCGTGCCGCCACGCGCCGTCTCTGTCCTGGAGCCGATCGAGACCCAGCTCGGTGGGCATGGCCAGCTCGAAATCCGCTCGCACGTGCTCGGCGAAGTCCACGGCAGTCTCGTCGGCGCCGCGGGGGCGCAGCGCCTTCATGGCAGCGGCAAACTCGCCGGCGTCGCGAAAGCGATCGTTGGGGTCCTTCGCGAGCGCCCGGGCCAGCACGTCATCGAATGCGGCGGGAACATCGGCGCGTAGCGCGCCGACCTTCGGGGGCTTCATCGTCACGACGCGCTGCACAGTGTCGCCCATCGCCTCCCCCTTGAACGGGTTGCGGCCCAGCAAGATCTGCAGCAGCACGATCCCCAGCGAGTACAGGTCGGCGCGGGGCGTGGGCTGGTCCCCCTGGACTAGCTCTGGGGCGCTGTAGGCCAGCTTGCCCTTGAAGGTCCCCACTCGGGACCGGTACTCTCCAGCTTCGTCGGTGGCTCGGGCGATACCGAAGTCGGCGAGCTTCACCTCGCCGTCCAGGCTGATGAGGATGTTTCCGGGGGAGATGTCGCGGTGCACGATCGTCATCTCCGAGCCATCGCTGCGCCGGTAGTGGTGGGTGTACTGCAGCGTCTCCAGGACCTCGATGCCGATGTGCAGCGCGAACTCGAAGGGTAGAGGGTCGTCGGTCTCCTGGAGGTAGCGGCACCAGGCGCCCAGGTCGTACCCGTGCACGTACTCCAGCACCATGATGTACGTGCCGTCCTCCTCACCGAAATCGAGGACGTTGACGATGCCAGAGTGCTGCATGTTGCTCAGCAGTCGGGCTTCGCGAGCAAACATCTGCACCATGCCCTCGTCGCCCATCAGATCGGCATGAATCGACTTGATGACGACCGGCTTGGCGAAGCCGGCGGCTCCTTCGGTGCGGGCCAGGTAGACTGTCCCCATTCCCCCGCGTCCGATCGGCATCACGACGCGATAGCGTCCAAGCAGGGTTCGCCCGCGGAGGGGGTCGGCCAGGAGCTTCATGGCTTGGTGCGCCGCAGGTAGTAGTGCACGCCTCGAGTGGGGTGCTCGAAACGAACGGGGAGCGCGCCGTCCTTGGGCATCGTGATCTCCGTTGCGAACCGCTGCTGGGTGTCGAGGGGGAGCTCCCGACTGCCAATCCACACGCTCCACCCGGGGAGCGCGGTGCCGCGGAGCCCGACCTCTTCCCCAGCTGGCAGGTCCACCGGGCCGGCGATACTGGCGGTGGGGGTCGCGTTGTCGAAGCGGATGGCCACGGTGGTGGTTCGTGAACGACGGGGGGGATCGCTCGCCGCCTCGAAGTACAGCTGATGAGTGCCTTCGGTCAACGCACCCGATGCGAACGAGTAGCTGGGGCTCGATGTCTTCAGCGTTCTCGATGCCCCACCCGTGACCACCAGCGTGTACGACGACGCCTCGGGCGCTGTAGCCCACCCCACCGAGATCTGCGGTAGTCGGCTCTGGTAGAGAACCGTGTAGCGGCGCCCGTCCGTGTTCACGTGGGTCGCGGGCGCGGTCTTCGTGATCGGGCGCGTCCCCGCGTCGTGGACGACGGTGACCGTTCCGGTGGCGGCCGGGGAATCTTCGGGGCCGGTGCGCGTCAGGCAACGGATCTGATAGCGGTAGGTACCGGGAGGGAAGGGCGCGCTGGTCTGGCTGGCGTCACCGGAGTAGCGCAGCTTGCCCAGCTGCACGATGGCCCCACGCTCACACTTGCCTCCCAGCGTGAACCCGATCGCCGTGGGGGGCCGCGGGTCGTGCACGGTGAACGTCGCCCCGGCGTCCACCACCAGATCAACCGGGGAGGGGCCCCGCCCCGACACGGTCACCTTCCCGTCGCGCTTCACGACGCCGGTCTCTCCCCCCCTCACTTCCTCGGTGGTCTGCCCCTGGATTTCCACCCGACCGAGATGAACGCGGACCTCGGACTCCTCGTTGCCGATCGACACGTCCGCCGCCGTGTCCGCGTCCTTGGCGATGATCGTCCCGCCTGGCACCTTCACCGAAGCGCCCAGGCTCGAGAGCTTCACCGGTCCCTTTGCGGCCTGGACCAGGTATCCCCCCGGGGCCCCGACCACGAACTCGCCCTCACCCAGGACTACCTGCTGCTGCCCACGGTTCAGTTCCACGGTGGTGCCGGCCTCGACCTTCACGCCAGTGCCTGCCTCCAGCTTCGTCTGTCCCTCGGGCAGGTGCTGCCATTCGCTGGCCCCCGGGGCGCGCTGGTGGGCGCCATCTCCCGTGGTCTTGGCGATGATGTCCTTCTTCGATTCCTCCTCGATGGGGTTGGGCTCGGGTGGCTTGGCAGGGGGTGGGTCATCGTCGATGGCGGCGAATTCCTCGATGATCGCCCCCCCTACCGCCACCTGGATGCCCTTGCCTGCCGTGATTTGCTTCTCTTCCCCCTCGTCGTTGGTGAAGCTGACCTTGCCGAGCGCGACGGCAAAACGCACTCCCTCGGCCGACTTCACCATCGCCATCTTGGTTTCGGGCTCGATGACCACTCTGCCGAAGCTCGACAGCACGCGAATCCTTTGGGTTCTGGTTTCGAGCAGTGCTTCCCCCAGCTCCACGTCGAGGGCGATGAATCCCTCTTCGCCGTTGGGCAGAAACCGCACCATCGAGTTGGGCGTCAGGGTCAGTCGTGCGTCGCCCTGCAGGCTGAGTTCTGCGGTGGACTCGCCGCCGGCGCGGATGCCGTCTCCCAGTCGGTACTTCGAGCCGAGCTCGGCGACTTGCCACTGACGCAGCCGGTTGGCCCAGTCGCGCTCCACTGTCCCCTTGCTGGCCACCAGTTCTGCGATGACGTCTGCCCGGGAGCAGCGACAGCCCGGAAGCCAGGACACCAGCAAGAGCAGGAATGCGAGCTGGCGCCAGAACGAGATCATTGCTTCTTCCGAAGGTCCACGTTGAGAACCGTCACACCACGGTTCTCGATGCGCACTCGCCGACGCTGGCCGACGAACCCGTCAGCCTTGATTTGTATCACATAGCTGCCCGGCGGGACGTCAGCTGAGAACTGCCCTTCGGCATCTGTCTCCAGTGTGATCTCGGTGCCTTCCACGATTACCGTGGCCGCTACTGCGTGGCCGTCCATGCCGCGGATCAGGCCCTTGAGCTGCCCTGCGGGCACGGCCGGGCGCAGCACGATCTCGTCGATGGCCACATCCTGGCCAGCGACGGCCACTTTCCGCTCCACGTTGTCGAAGCCCGGCGACTCGACGGTGACCCTGCCTTCGCCCTCGATCTTCACCACGAAGCGGTAGCTGCCGTCGGCGGCGGTCCGGTAGTCGAGGGCCTCCTTCCCCATCGTGAAAGTGACTGCAGCGTCAGGCACGGGCTCGCCGCCCTCGTCGACGACCGTTCCAGTGACCGTGAATTCCTGTGGAGCAGGAGGCCGATCGGGGATCACTGGCTCGGTTGGGGGCTTGGGGGGCTGGTCGGGGGAAGGATGCCCAGGGGGTGGCTGGTCGGGGGGAGCGACGGTGGCTTCCGGCTCCGGCCCCAGTCGATAGCGCAGACCCAGGTGTGCTCCGAAGCGCGGTTCGATCGGCGCCAGCGGATCGTCAGGCCCAAGGTCCGGACGGCCACTGAGGCTGGCCTCGGCAAGGACGGAGAACGCCAAACGCCGGCTGAGCCAGTGCCGTGCGCCCGCCGTGAGCCGCAGTGGGGACTGGCCGATCGGGGGAGCCTTGCTCCCCATCAAGAGATCCCCCGTGAGCTCGGCCAGCAGCTCGGTCGAGCCGACGGGCTGGCGCCACCCGATACCCAGGAGGAGGGCGTGCGAGTCGCTGAGGCCGAGCGCCATTCGATCGCCGATGCGCAAGGTCTCTGGCTCTGGCTCGCTGTTGGCGCTCTGATCCAGTCGCCAGCCCACGTTCAGAGCGAGAGTGGGTCCGTGGGCTGGGGCGTAGCCGACCAGCGCCTTGAGATCGAGGGTGGTCGCGTCCCACGCGACCGAGGGAGCTTCGCTCCCGATCAGCCAGACACTCGCGTCCGCGCCAATCCGGAAGTCCCCGGTCCTGCTGCCAGCGCGCAGCGAGAGCCGTGGCTCGCCCACCATCCCGCTGTCCGGGCCCTCGCTATCGTCGGGATGCCGGTCGTACCGGCCATCGAAGCGGAGCGCGCCCTCGAGCCATGGCAGTGGCGCCGCGCCGACCGCCAAAGTGCCTGCGAGACGGTGGTTGCCGCCGTCCTGGCCATCCTGGGCCTCCGTGAATCCGTAGCTCCCGGTGGCGGCCACGCTCACGCGGGGGCTCTCAACCCCCGGCAGCGCCACGCGCTCCATGCCGGGCTGCGCGCCGGAGGTGTCGCCCAGCGGAGGCTCGGGCTCGCCCATGGCCGCGGTCGTGGCGACCAGGACCAGAAGCGCCAACGACGAGCCGATGCGAGAGAAACGGGTCACGGGAATTGGGCCACTCCGGTCACGTCGATGTCCGCTCCATCGGCGCGCTTCGCCCCGGCCGCGCTCGACGAGAAATCACCAAACTCGATCATGGTAGCATGCGGCGAATCTCCACGAGGGCCCAATTTGCCGCATCTATCCGCGGGCTTGGGAAGCCTTGGCCGGGGGCGGCCCAGCCGCAGGCCTGGTAACCGGTGGGCAGGCCGTGGGGTGACCCCACCTTGACCCCGTTCCCGTGACTTCGCGCCCGTTCGGTTCACCTCATCGGCTTGCCGGGTGGTGTTGCCTGGGGGGCCGCTACGCCGCGCGGGAGTGCTCCCGGATGGCGGCGTCGATCGGTGCGTCGAAGTGGACGTCCACCTGGGGAAACGCGATCACGATGTCCTGTTCCTTGAAGGCCCACCAGATGGCTTCGCGGAGCTTGGACATGTTGACGCGGGAGAACCACGGGTCGTGCGTGAACACTGCCACCTCGTAGTCCACCGAAGAGCTCCCGAAGTCGAGCAGAAGTACCTGTGGATCGCGGGATGTGTCCCGGAAGTCAGCTGCGTGGGCGACCCGCTCCAGGGTCTCCCGGACGAGCCGCAGATCGGAGGAGTAGCTCACGCCCACCACGACCCGCACCCGGAACAGCGCGTCCACCAGGGTGAAGTTCTTCACCGTCGACTGGACGAGGAGCGAGTTGGGGACGATGACCTTCTCGCCATCCCGGGTGCGGACACGGGTTGCACGAATGCCCATCGCGTCGACCTTGACCACCTCGCCTTCGAGGGCGATCACGTCGCCGGGTTTGATCGACTGCTCGACGAGCAGAATCAGGCCCGACACGAAGTTCTGGGCGATGTTCTGCATTGCGAACCCAACGCCCACCGCGAACACGGCGCCAGCGGCGAAGAGTGCCGTCAGCTGAATGCCCGCGGTCTGGAGCGCAATCGCTATGCCCGTGACGAGCAGGAAGTAGTGCAAGAGCCGGGTCGCCACCCCGACGCTCCCCTCGGTGCTCAGGCCGCGCGCGTGCAAGGTGCGGCGGATGCCCACTTGCAGGACCCGGGAGAGCAGGAACGTGGCCAGGACCACCGCGATTCCCGTGATTAGGGTAGTGGTCGTGACCGGACTGTCACCGATCGAGAAGAGCTTCGCGTCTAGAAATTCTCTGATGGAGGTCATGGCACGTCCTCTCTTGGTGCGCGCATTGTGGCATGCGGCACCGAACTTTTGGTCCCTCCCTCCGCGGTTGCCACCCTTGCGAGACCGCTGCGGTGCGGGCACATTTGGGCGGCACGGTCTGCCCGCGGGCTACTTGACCGTTGCGAAGACTCGCTCCTGGACCCCCACCGCCTTGCTACAGACGATGCGGGAGAGGTTGAGCACTAGCTGCAGCGCGAGCCGCGGATTGGACTCGGTGAGGGACTCCAGCGAACGTTGGCTCAGAGCGAGGAGTCGGGTGTCGTTCTCGGATGCGATCACCTCGACGACCCGTTCCCCACCGAGGAGGAACGGCACCTCGCCAAGGAGCGAGCCCTCGGGGATGCGGGCCCCACTCCCCCGCTGACGACGAACCTCGACGCTGCCGGAGAGAATGAAGTAGAAGCAGTTCGCCGCGCGGGTCGGCTCGAGCAGTTTGTCGCCCGCTTGCCCCTCGACGATATCGCTGTCTGCCAGTAGCGACTGCACCTCGGGCCGATCGATCTCGTCGAACAGCGAATACCGTTGCGGTGAGGCCCCCTGCGTGAGGCCGTCGACCCGCGCCTCGCGTAGGCGGAGCTCCGCCGCGCGGCGCGTCAGACGGACGGACTCGATCGTGGGGGCCGAGCGAGCGGCCTCGAGCAGGTGTCCGATGGCCTCGCCGGGACGTCCCGCCCGGGCGAGCGCCTCGGCGAGGTGGGCGAGGAGGCGCCAGCGCTCGGGGTCGTCACTGCTGCCGAGCAGCAAAGCGTTCTCGTAGAAGTGGGCGGCACGGGCGAAGGCGAGGGCCGCAACTGCGCGTTTGCCCGCGAGCGCCGCCTGCTCCGCGGCGGATTCTCGATGTCCGGCTTCTGCGAAGTGGCGAGCCAGCGTGGCCGGGTCCGCGTGTCCGCTGGCCTCGAGCTCGCGCGCCAGCCGGCGATGCAAGTCCCGTGTGGTCGATTCGTCGAGGCGGGCGAGCAGCACCTCCCGCAGGGGCTCGTGGATCAACTCGACCACGTCGTGGCCTTCGCGACGGCTCGTTCTCACCAGGTGTTGTTCGATCAAGGCGCCCACTGTTAGCCGCAGATCCTCGGCGACGCGGCCAATACGCGCCGCCACCGCCTGGTCGATCGGTGTTCCCGCGACCGCGAGGACGGTCAGCAGATCTTGCTCGGCGGGGCGCAGCAGCCGGACACGGGCGGCGAGTGCCTGTTCCAGGGTGGTCTGGAGCGCGATGTTCGGGTCCACGTTGTCATCGTGCTCCCACAAGGCTCCGAGGTAGGTGCTCAGCTCGGCGACGTGGAAGGGATTGCCGTTGGCTTCGCGCGCGATCGCCTTGCCCACGGTCCACGCATCGGGTGCCCGGTCGTCCAGGAGCTCGAGCGCCATGCCCAGGCTGGCGTCCCGATCCAGCGGACCCACTTCCAGGTGGCGGCGCTCGGCGACGACATCGGGGGTTTCGCCTTCCGTCAGGCGCGTGAGCATCGGGCTATCGTCGACCCACTCGTCGCGATAGCTGCCGACGAAGAGCAGGGCAGGGGGGAGCGGCGGGGTCAACAGACTGACGAGCAGCTCCGCCGAGTCCGCGTCCCCCCAGTGCAGGTCGTCCACGTGGAGGACCAGCGGCCGGCGATCGGCAATGCGACCGAGCAGATCCTTGAGGGCTGAGAACGCCCGAGTCCGCAGGGCCAGGTCATCGGTTTCGTCTGTCACTCCACAGTGCGGGGCGCGCTGGATCGCTTCGACTCGTTCCAGTACGGGGAACAGTCGAGCCAGGTCTCGGGTATTCCGGGGCAGCAGTGCGGTCACCTCGCCGGTGGGTAGGCGCCTCAGGTAGCGGCTCAACGCGTCGATCGCGGCGTCGAAGGCCTTGTAGGGGACGCTCTCACGCTGATAGCAGCGACCCGAGAGGACGACCGCGATGTCCTCCTTGCGCAAGCTCTCGACGAATCGCTCCAGGATTGCCGATTTTCCCATGCCTGCTGGACCATGCACATACATCATCACCGGTCGGCCGCGTCGGGTGTCGGTGAGCGCATCGCCGAGCGCCCGGAGCTCGAGTCGTCGTCCAAAGAAGCTCGTCTGGGTCGCCGTGGGGGCCGGGGCGGGGCGCGCCAGCGAGGGCACGACAGTCACCGATCCGAGGCGGAGTCGTGCCACGATGTCCCCGTAGCCGGGGCGCAGCGCGGGATCGCGCTGCAGCAGCGCGTGGGTGAGCTGGTCGAGGTCAGCCGGGACACCCCGCACGAGCTGCGAGGGAGCTGGCGCGTCGAGGTGCTGCTTGGCGCCCAGCACTTCTCGAACGGATCCCACGAACGGGGGGCGCCCGGTCAAAGCCTGGAAGAGCATCACGCCTAGCGCGTACCAGTCGCTGGCTGCGGTCGCGCGCTCGCCGCCAGCCTGTTCGGGTGCCATGTAGGCTGGAGTGCCGACGATCAGTGCTTCCTCACCCTGATCGGTTTCGGGGGCGTCGCGTTCCTGGACGAGGCCAAAGTCGAGCACCACCACTCGTCCCGTCGCGGTGACGAGCACGTTGGTGGGCTTGAGATCCCGGTGCAGCTTACCAGCGGCGTGGATGGCGTGAATCGCCTCGGCGAGCTGGCTGGTGGCAGCGCGGAGCCGGTCCAGGTCCAGCGTGGAGCGGAGATGAGGCTGCGTTGATGGAGCGGCCAGCGTAACGTCGAGGGCGGTGTTCGGTGGGACGCTGACACCTGGGGATGGCTGGGTCATCATCCCCGTCGCCTCCCCGGGTCGGGCGACCTCGCGGACGGTGGGCGCGTCCTCGATGTACTGCAGGAAGTCGACTCCTGCGACCAACTCCATGGTGAAGAACCAGTCGTTGTCGGCCGAGACGAGGTCGTGGAGGCCCACCAGGTTCGGGTGGATGACGTCCGCCAGCGAGCGGAACTCACGCTTGAGTCCGTAGATCCCAGCGGCGTCGATGCGGGACAGGGTCTTCAGCGCCACCGTCTTCTGGCGTTCCCGATCGAACGCTTCATAGACGACCCCCATCCCTCCTTCCCCGAGGTGACGACGGATCTCGAACCGCTCTGTCCCGGCAAACTGCTTTCCCATGGCCGCCCTCGCTGCCCTCATCCGTCGTAGTCGATCGCGAGGATCTCGAGCTCGAGCTCCCCGGCGGGCCGCTGCACGGTGACCACATCGCCCACCCGCCGCTTCATCAGCGCGCGTCCGAGCGGGGAACGGAAGCTGACCTTGCCACTCGTCGGGTCGGCCTCGTCCGGGCCCACCAGGAGGTAGCTCTTGCGCCTGCCGTTCTCGTCCTCGATCTCGACCCGCGCACCGAAGCGCACGACATCGTGGTGGTGACCGGGCTCGACGACCTGCGCGCTGTCGAGTCGCTTGGTCAAGAAGCGGATGCGCCGATCGATCTCCCGTAGCCGCTTCTTTCCGTAGATGTACTCCGCGTTCTCCGAGCGGTCCCCCTGAGCCGCTGCGTCGGCGACTTCCTGCACGACCCGAGGGCGCTCCACCCGCACCAGCTGGTCGAGCTCCGCGACCAGCTTCTGGGCGCCTTCGGGGGTCAGGTACGTCGTTTCCATGGGGGGCCGGAACCTACCTCTGCCCGGTCAGTGGTAGGACGAATCGACTGCTTGCTCAAGCGGCGCGGGGCGGACAAGATGCGGCTGTGCCCGTTGACCCAGCCGCTGACCAGTCCCCGCGGAAGCGCTGGGGGCGGAAACTCCCCATCTTCGGCTGTGTGTTGGCGGTGGGGGCGGGCGCGGTGCTGGTGGTGGTGGCGGCGGTCGTCGTCGTTGCGCTCTTTGCCAGGCCGTTCCTCGAGCAGCGCATCGTGGACCGGGCGCGCGAGCGCGGCTTCGAGATCCGTATCGGCCATTTCCAGCTGGGGTGGACCGAGGTGGTGTTGCAGAACGTGGACCTGCGGCTCGTCGGCGTGGGGGGGGTCGAGGCGCGTCTTCAGCGAGTGGACGTGGCCCTCGAGCGGTTCGAGCCCGTGAGCGTCGTCGCCGACGGGGTCGACCTGAGGATCGTTGGTTCTGCGCCGGCGGTCGCGCTGGAACTGGCCGAGTGGGCCCGCGCCTACCCCCCAAGGCACCCGGAGGCGTACCGGGGATCGCTGGCGGCACGCCAGGTGCGGGTCGCCTGGCGGGAAGCAGCGACGGATGAGCCGTGGTTGCAGGTTGCCGGTGGCACGGTGACGCCTACCCCGGAGGGGGGCAGTCTCGCCGCGGAGAAGGCCCAGGTCGTGGGGGTCGAGCTGGGACGCGTGGGCGCGGGGTGGACTGCCACCGAGGCCGTCGTGGACTTGGGATTCGGCTCGCCGCGCGCGGAGCAGGCTCCCGTTCGGGTTCTGGTGCGGCACGCGGCGGAGCCGCCCACCGCCGTCTTCACCTTGCGGCCCACTCTGCTGCATCAGCTCTCCGAGCCGCTGGGGGCCCGGTTGCCCGTCGATGACGACGTGACGCTCGGCGGCGAGGCGGAGCTGACACTGCCGCCTGCGTTTCAGCGTGGCGCTGTCGTGGGGCGACTGAAGATGACCCTGAAGGGCTACGTCCCACCGCATCCCGCTGAGCTCAGCGGCTTCGTGTTTGGTGACACGACGACCATCGAATCTGCGATTTCGATCACCGAGGACCGCAGTCAGATTGCGCTCGAGCAGACCCGACTCTCGGCGGGCCGCTTCACCCTGGAGGGACAAGGGCAGATCCAGCGGTTCCAGAGTCACGCGCGGATCCAGGCGGCGCTGCGTGGTGACCTCCCCTGTAGCGCGCTGGCGACGGCGGCTGCGCACACCCGACTCGGTCAGGCGCTGGGGAGGGTGGTGGGACCAGTCGCCAGTCAGATGGTGAAGGGTTCGGTGGCGGTGCTCGTCAAGGTGGACGCCGACACGCGGCGTCTCGCCGAGGCCCAGGTGCTGCGTACGATTGGGGTGGGGTGCGGGCTGAAACCGATTCCCATTCCAGGGCTTGGCACCATCGATCTGGGGGACGTCACCCTCGATGATCTCTCTCGGCTCCCATCGGGCATTCCGTCGTCGCTCCCGCCGTTGCCATCGTCGCTCCCTCCTCTGCCGACGCCGGGTGGCTTCCCGTTTCCGCCGCTCCTCGCGCCGACGCCAGACGACTGAGTGGCGCGAGCTGGCTCTTCGTTGCGGGGTGCGGGCAGGAAAGCGAAAAAATCGCCGGCTGGGGTTCCGCTCCGGCCTTCGGGGGTCATATTGTCCCGAGTCGCAGGGTGTGCGGCGGCGCTTCGAACATGGCAGTCGACTACGTGTGGTCCGAGCTCAATAACCGACAGCGGCCCAAGGCCACCTACGAGCTGAACGTCTACCTGGTGCCGGAAGATCCGCGGGCCGCGGACCCTGGCGCGCTGAGTCGCGTTGTGCGGTGGTTCGAGCAGGAGCGTATCGTCGGGAGCTTCTACGACGTTGGTCTCGGCTGGTTGGCTCCCGGGGAACGATCGGAGCTCCTCTTCGCAGACGTGCGGCCCGGGGAGCTGGGCTTCGAGTACTTGATCCCCTATGTCGGAACGGCTTCCCAGTTCGTGCCCAATGCCCACACGGGGCGGTTTGGCGCCCGCTGTTCGGCCTGTGGTGGCACCCTCGATGACTCACTCCACGACTACATTCAGCGGGGGGACGAGGATGCGTCCACGGCTGCGCTGCTATGCGCCTGTGGGAGGCGGACCCCGTTGGAACGGGTGGTGTGCGATATCGAGACGGCGGTGACGCCCGCCTACCTGAACTTCTGCCACGTCAACTCGGGAGAGCTGCGCGCCGAGTCCAGGAGCGCCATCGAGGATGTGCTCGGGTGTGGCGTCCGCCTGGTGCGCGAGCGTCTGTGACGTCGCGTCGAGCGCGAGGCTCGGCTGACTTGCCCAAGATGAGAATTCAGTTGGAAGCTGGTTCGCAGCGACGCCGCGGCCGAGTCCGGTCGTTGCTTGGTCGCTGACGGACCAGCGAGTAGACTCGGCCGTTGATGGTGCGCGTCTGCTTTGTATGTCTTGGAAACATCTGTCGTTCACCCACCGCCGAGGGAGTGATGGCGCAGCTGGTCGAGCAGGCAGGACTGGCGGCTCGGATCGAGGTCGACAGTGCTGGCACCGCCGCGTACCACGCTGGAGAGAGGCCGGACGAGCGTTCCCGGACTGCAGCCCGGGCGCGTGGGATCGAGCTTCGGGGGCGCTCGCGCCGTTTCGAGGCGAGTGACTGGCAGCGCTTCGACTACGTCATCGCCATGGACTCGGACAACCAGCGGGATCTCTTGCAGATGGCACCCGACAGCGCGAAGCGGAAGGTGAGCCTGCTGTTGCGGTTTGATCCCGCGTCGCCCCAGGGGGCCTCGGTGCCCGACCCTTACTACGGTGCCGGCGACGGGTTCGAGCGGGTTCTCGACCTCTGCCAGGCCGGCTGCCGGGGCCTGCTCGCGCACATCCGCCGCGAGCATGGCTGGTGATGAACCGCGCTGTTCGACAGGCGATCGAACAAGCGCTCGGCGAAACCTTGACCGAGCTACGACCGCTTGCTGGTGGTGACATCAACGATGCCTTCGCGGTCACCTGCAACTCGGGACGGATGCTGTTCGTGAAGACTCACCGCCATGCAGACCACCGGATGTTTCCTGCGGAAGCGCGAGGGCTGAACTGGTTGCGCGAGGCGGGTGCGATCCGGGTTCCCGAGGTGGTAGCGGTCTCCCCAGAGGAGCCCGACACACCGGCCTTCCTGGTCCTCGAGTACCTCGTGCCGGCGCCTCCTGCGGCGGGGTTCGACGAACGCCTCGGCCGCGGCCTTGCGCGACTGCACCAGTTCGGTGCGCCGACCTTCGGGCTCGATGAGGACAACTTCATCGGCCGCCTTCCGCAGTGCAACACGCCCGCGCGGAGCTGGGTCGACTTCTATCGGGACCGGAGGCTAGCGGTCGAG
>JBNLDK010000134.1:0-8687 GCA_050304295.1 Polyangiaceae bacterium | reverse complement strand
GACTGGGGCGACGGACGGCGACGGCGCCTCGCTGCCACTGGTGGCCGCACTCGCTCCGGCCGGCGCATCAGCGGGAGCCTCGCCCCCGCGCGTCTTGCAAGCGAGGGTCAACGAGGCGACCAGCACGCATCCGAGCCACGGCGTTGTTCGCATGCCGCGACCGTAGCGCTTGTGGCGGAGCCAAGGAAGTGGGTCAGGGCGGAGTCGGGACCGGGGGACCCCGCGAAACGCATCATCAGTGAGCCCATGCTCCTGGGGTGGCAGCGCAGCCACGACAATCCTGCTCGCTGGCGATGCGCACGCCCAAGCGCGCCCGGCAAGGTCTGCGGGGCAATGGCAGTTGGCGCCGGCCCCGCTGCCCGAGGGCACGACGCTCACTCTTGCCGCGGACGAGCGGCGTGCTCCGCGATCGTAGCGTTGTGGCGGTGCCGGGGAAGTCGGTCAGGGTGGCTCGGGCCAGGGGATTTCGCCGTTCGCCAGCTCGTATCCGGAGTCGGCGAGCTGGCGTCTGCAGTCGGCGCACAGGTCGTGTTCCCGGTCGCAGGTCATCACCGTGCCCCGCGCGTCTTCCATTAGACAGCCGACGTTCGGGCAGTGCTCGAGCCCCAGTGTGTGACCGATCTCGTGGACGGCGACCTTGCCGAGTCGGATGCGGGCGTCGAGGGCCGTGTGGGTTCCGCGGGCCGTGCGGAACTTGCTGATGATGCACCGGGTCCCATCGATCGTGGCCAGTCCGAGGATCCCCCAGTCGGGGTACTGCCCCTTGGTGGTCGAGATGTCGACGCCGGTCAGGCCGAGGATGCGATCGCCATCCGTGGGCAAGCGTTCCTCGAGCACGTCCAGCAGCTTCTCGGCGCGGTAGCGCGTCTTGGCGTCGTTCCTGGTCCAGTCTGGCAGAGCGATTCGCTCGAGCATGCGCACGTCCACGGCGTAGAAGGCTCGCAGTGAGCGGTGCACGAACTCGACGTCCACCGCGGGCAGCTCGTTGCCGAGCGGCTGGATGTAGACGACGAGGGGCTTCGGAGCGGGAGCTGGCTCCGGCGCCGCCGAGGCGGACGCAGCGGGGGTGGCCGAGACCGGCGACGCTGGGGGAGTCATCGCGGACGCTGCTGGTCGCGCTGCGGCACTCGACGCGGGGGCCTCGGCGCTGGCGCTCGATGGCGAACGGCGCTGGCACGCCAGCACACTCAGGGTGACGAGAAACAGCAGGCCCACCCACCAGTGCGTTCGCATCCTGACACGATAGCATTCTCGGAAGGATTCATCGCGGCGGGGCTCCGTCTCCCGACCTCCCGCGCATTCCGCGGCGCAAGTGCAGCCCAGTACGCCGCGTCGCCGGATACGGTTCGTCACGGTCTACTCAGGTGGACGCAGGTAGGATTCCGAGACCGCTCGAACTCGGCTCATGGCGCGGGATAGACGACCATGTTCCCGGACATCATCAGCAGCGACAGCGCAGTCCACGACTTCTGGTAGTAGATCGTGCCGTTCGTCAGCTGTTCGGTGGCGACCAGTGTCCAGGCCGCGTCGAGCTCGGATTGATACGCGGGATCACTCATGAATGCGACTCCAGCCGGGCCGACGAAGGACGCCGCCTGCTCCGCGCGCTCGGGGCGCTCGGGGTGCGGTGTGCCGTCGAGGTCGTAGCCGTCGGTGATGTTGGCCACCCCCACTCCCGCATAGAAGGCGGCGATCTTGTCGAGGTAGGCCTGGGCGCGCGGCTCGCCGAACCAGCACCAGTCCTGCCCGATGCGAAACGGAGTGCGGGTCGAGTCGTTCTGGAAGTGGGTGGGGGCGCCGCTGTACGCCTCCACCGTCTCTCCCAGCGAGTTCGACCAGGCGGGGACCAGCCCGTTCTCGGCGTTGCCCAGCGTGTCGTTGAGCGTCCGCTCGAGCACGTCGTAGTTGCTCTGGATGACGGTGTTCCAGCCGTCGACGTTGCCGCTGACCTCGCCGAAGACGCGGAAGTAGGCGGGCGCAAAGTAGGAGAGGTTGGTCACGTCGCGGTTGCCCCAGGAGTCTCCCGGTAGCCACAGGTGCCCGCGGGTCTTGTCCACCTCCCAGACCCACATGGCGTCGATCAACATCCGCGCGAGCGTCAGGTAGTCCTCGTCGAGGGATCCGCGCCCACCCCAGCGGCGGTCCGCCATCACCAGCGCGAAGGCCATGTCCTCGTCCCCGTCGCTGGCTGCCCCGGTCCCGATCACGGTGCCCCCGGGATCGACCTCCCAGTCCATCAAGTCGTGGATGTTGAGGTACTGCGCCGTGTAGCGCCACAGCTGGTCGAAGACCTCCTGGTCGTCGTGGTACACCGCGAGCAGCAGGCCGTAGCCCATGCCCTCGGAGACGGTGGAGCCGATGACGCTGCCGGAATCGGGCTTCCAGATCCGCAAGAAGCCGTTGGCGCCGTCGCTCGTCAGGGTGACCGTCTTGAAGGTTTCGTAGGCTGCTCGCGCCGTGGCGTCGTCTGCGCCGGTGGGCAGGACGCAGTGGTCCGAAGCGACGTTGCCTCCCGTGGCCCCCGAGCCGCCTGCGCCTGGGGCTCCGCCTGTGCCGGTCGTACCGCCGAAGCCGGCGCCCGCGGAGTTCTCGTCATCACCACCGTTGCACCCACCCAGGAGCGCTGCGCTCAGCATCAGGGGAACCAACCGGTCAAAGCAGAAGGAGAGCATGCGTGAAATCTAGCGTGCCCCCGACGCCGTGCCCACCATCGTGCCCACGCCCGACTCGATTGTCATGGCGACTGGTACTCGTATGCCCAAGTGCCACCGCCCCGTGGGGGACGGTCGGAAGCGCGATTTCCGCGCGGACCGTCACGGAGGGGATGCGGCGCTCGGCATCATCCCTCGAACTTTTGCCAGGCCTCTTTCTGCTCGCCCCGCAGCGGCTCGTCGGTATCGGGTGCGATGGGGTATCCTGCCGCCACGATGACGACCACGCCATGTTCTCTGTTGCTGGCCACCACCCTCGCTGCCACGCCCTGCTGGCTGCTCGGCTGTACCTCTGATGATGGTGGCGATTCGGGGTCGGGTGGTGGGGCTGGCAGCAACGGGGGGGCTGGAGCCCCCGCCCGCGGTGGAGCCTCGGGCGGCACGGAAGCCACGAGCGGCGGTGGAGCTGCCGGCGGCGGTGAAGCCTCCGGCGGCACGGAAGCTACGGGCGGCGGTGGAGCTACTGGCGGCGCGGAAGCCACGGGCGGCGGTGGAGCTGCCGGCGGCACGGAAGCCACAGGCGGCGGTGGAGCCTCGGGCGGCACGGAAGCCACGGGCGGCGGTGGAGCTGCCGGCGGCACGGAAGCCACGGGCGGCGGTGGAGCTTCCGGCGGCGGTGGAGCTCCCGCCGGCACGGGTGGAAAATGGTCTCCTGGCGGCGCGCCTGGCCATCGCCCCGACATCATGGACGTCGTGCCGCCCTACTTCGGCTTCGGCTACTCGTCTTTCTCGGCGGTCCGTGCGTGGCCGCCGACCGTCGAGGAATCGGACGGGATCCGTTGGAACTTCATGTACTGGTATCACCTGGAAAGTGCAGACGAGACGGTGTTGCCCGCCAGGCTGGCCGAGGCGACGGAGAACGATGTCATCCCGGTGCTGACTCACTACCAGCTCCTCGATCGGGGACGCTCGGCTGGTTACGACGGTGACCAGGAGTGGGACGTCGTCATCCAGGCCGTCCAGGACCCCGACGTGATGCGGGCGTACTACGACAACGTGCAGGAGTTGATGCAAGTCAGCGCCAGCTACGACGGCTTCCTCATCTTCCAGACCGAACCCGATTCCACGACCTGGCTACGGCAGTACCACACGGACGGGACGTGGGACGCCAACAACGGCCACGTCGCCGTGGCCGCTTCGGGACACCCCGACCTTGCAGACCTGCCAGACACCATCGCGGGGTACGCCCGCGGGATGGTGCGTCTGCGCGACCTCTACGCTCCCGACAACGTGTTCATGGGGCTCTGCCTCTTCGACAACGAGAACGGCTACAACCCCGATGACAGCGTGACGTTCGTCGAGAGTCTGGGTGCCCAGTTCGATCTACTCTTCACCCACCACGTCGTGAAGTACTCGACCCGGGACGAGGGCTGGTGGGATGCCTACAGCGAGACGGACCAGGCGCGATTCGTCACCTGGATTGACACCATCTCGAAGGCGACGGGGCTTCGGTACGTGCACTGGCAAACGGTCATCGGCTCGTCCGACTTTGGCCTGATGCCCGACTATCCGAACGAGGAACGGATCACGCCGCTCGTGGCGGCGGGTTCCATCGCCAACCTGTTCGACCTCTACACGCTCGATGGGCCCCCGCACAGCCAGCCCTGGCACGGGTATTCCACCTCGCCGCCGGCAGACCATCCTGCGTACAACTCGCTCGACAAGCTCGTGGAGCGGCTCCACGCGTACTACCAGGACCCCATCGAGCTGCCCCGGTGATGTGAGGTGGTGCCGATTGCTACCCGAGCCGCTGCGCCAGGGCCGCCTGGAAGGCGCGGATGGTGCGCGCGTTCTGGCCGAGATCGCCCTTGCCGATGCGTGACCGGCTGCGGACGCTGACCGTCGTCGCCTCGCCCTCGGCCACGACCCGAACCGTGATGTCGTCGCGAAAGCGGAGCAGCAGCGTGGTGAAGGTCGCGTCCAGCACGCCCTGGTCGCGATCGATCCCGGTGACGCTCCAGCGCGGCAGCGAGCGGGCCGTTGCCTCGACGGCTTCCAGCACCGCGGTTGGCGGGGCGGCGAAGCGCTGCGGAACCAGGTCGGGGTACTCGGGGGTCCGGCCAGTCTCGACGTCGTTGATCAGGGGCCACATGTCTCGCCCACCGAACATGGGGTCGAGCGGCAGGCGCGTCGAGGCGCTCCTGATGACGGCGGGGCCACCGGGCGAAACAGAGACGAGGGGTGCGGACCCGCACCCCCGAAGGTGCTCCGGCGTGGTCACCGGCTGGGGCGCTCGTTCGGTCGCGCCCATGTGCCGGCCTGTGCCATGGGTCCCCATGGTGGTCATTCGCCACTCGGCACGACTCTTGCTGGGTCTGGGGGAGGTGTGCCGTGCCAGGGTGGCACGTGGCACAGATCGGGAAGCGACATGAGACGTGCACTGTGGATCGGGTTGGCGGCCATTTCGATCGCTTGTGGGGCCACTTCGGTGCCGGAGGGTGAGCCCACCAGTGGAACCGGGGGCAGTCCCGCGACCGACCCTGGTGTCGTTCCCCCCGAGCAACAGGAAGCGCTCGACTCGCTGCTGAGATCCTTGGCCGAGGTTCGGGGGATCGACCGGAGCGGTCTCGAGCAGAGCTACCCCGCGACCCTAGACGACGAGCTCGGATACTCCCCCGGCGACGCGGCCTGGCTGGACCTGATCCAGTCGTCGCCACTGGGGTTGAACGAGGACGAGCTCGACCAGCTCGACCGTCAGGGGTTCGTCATCGCCAGCCGTCAGAGCTTCCCGAACTTCACCTACGGGTATCAGAACATCTACTACGAAGATCTCCCGGTCTACGTCTCGCTGGACTCGGTGCTCTACGCGCTCCACCGCTCGTACGACTCGCTGCTGCTCGCGACCGAACAGGGAATGGTGATTCCCGAGCTGCGAGGGCTGCTCTCAGTGGTGCGGGCCAAGCTGTCGTCCAGCAGCCTGTCGGCGACGGCCAGAGCCGATGTCGCGCTCTTCCTCGACGTGGCGCGGGGTCTCCTGAACGGTGACCCGTCCGCGGACGCGGCGCCGTTCGTCGAACGTGCCGAGGCAGCATCCGGCATGGAGTCCGTCGAGCTGTTCGGAGCCCGGCGCGAGGTGGACTTCTCGCAGTTCGAGCCCCGGGGGCACTACGAGGACGAAGTCGAGCTCCAGCGCTACTTCCGCGCCATGATGTGGCTGGGGCGCATCGACTTCCGGCTCGTTGCGACGCTCCCGGATGGGTCCCGGCAGCTGCAGCGCCGCGACATCGAGGCGATGCTCGCGCTCGCCAGTCTCTTCGACGAGGATGCCCGCGCGCGGTGGCAGAAGATCGACCGCGCGATCGAGCTCTTCGTCGGCGAGCCCGACAGCATGATGCTGCCGCAGGTGGAGCCGTTCCTGAACGACCTGGGGATCCAGGGTCCCGCCGAGCTCGACACCGTGAGTGACGAGGAGCTGGTACGGGCCCTCGAAGAGGGCCGCTACGGCATGCAGCGTATCGCCAGCCACTTGATGTCGACCAACGACATCGGCGCCACGCTGCCGCTCAACACGAGCTTCACCTTCATGGGGCAGCGCTACGTCATCGACAGTCACGTCCTCTCCAACGTGGTCGCCGATCGCGTGCCCGGAGGACAGGGGTTCCCGCTCCGCATGATGCCGAACCCGCTCGATGTCGCCTTCGCCGCGCTGGGCAACAACCAGGCCCTGAACCTCCTATCGGACGAGCTCGACACCTACGGCTACTCCCAGCAGCTCGCCGAGACGCGCATCCTGGCTGACGCTCACGAGGACGAGTACTGGGAAGGGAGCCTCTACACCCTGTGGCTCAACTCCCTGCGCCAGCTCTCGACGACGGACGAGGCGGACCGCGAGGGGCTGCCCAGCGTGGCGCGCACCGAGCCGTGGGGGCGCCGGTTGCTGAACACGCAGCTTGCCTCCTGGGCGGAGCTGCGCCACGACACGTTGCTCTACGCGAAGCAGTCCTACACGGCGGGTTACAGCTGCGAATACCCCGACGCCTACGTCGATCCCTATCCCGAGGCGTTCGCCGCCATCGCGCGGTTCGCAGACCGCGGTGCGGCTGCGCTCGAGGCGGCGTCGGACGACTTCTCGATCGACTGGGCTCTCGGCTACTTCGACCGGCTCTCGACGGTCGCCCGTACATTGCGCCGGATGGCCGAGGCGCAGCGCACGGGGCAGCCGCACTCCCAGGAAGACCTCGACTTCATCAACCAGGCTGTCGCCATCGAGACGGTCGAAGTGGGGTGCGCGTTCGAGCAGCGCGCGGTGGGCTGGTATCCGGGGCTCTTCTTCTCGGCCAGTGACGCGCTCGATTCCGACCCCACCATCGCCGACGTGCACACCCAGCCGACGGACGAGGCGGGCGCACCCGTGGGGCGAGTCTTGCATGTGGGAACCGGGCACCCGCGCCTGATGGTGGTGACGGTGGACTCCTGTGAAGGACCCCGTGCCTACGTTGGGCTCGTCTCGTCGTACTTCGAGCGAGTGACCGAGGGCTTCGATCGCCTCACCGACTCTGAATGGGGCGGGGAGCTGCAGGCCGCACCGCCGCCGGACGTTGCCTGGATGGAGGATCTCGTCAGGCCGTAGTGCTGGCCCCGGAGCTCGAGGACAGAACCATGACGAACCGACGCGTGCGCCCACTGCTGCTGATGCTCGCTGCCGCGAGCGCCTGGGGAACGAGTGCCTGTCAGTCAGCGACCCACGAGGCGCGGCCGGGCGCGGAAGCGGGCGCGCCGGGGGACGGTACGGGCGGTATCGACGCCGCGGGGGGCGCCGACCCTGCCGGCGGCGCCGGTGTCGCCGGCAGTCCCCCCGATTCTGGTGTCGGGGGAACGGGGGCCGTGGGACTGGGTGTGGCGGGCGCCACGATCGTCGATCCGACGGGGGGCGTGGGGGGCACGGGAGCGGTGAGCTCGGGTCTGGCTGGCGCCACGACCGTGGATCCGATCGGGGGCGCGGGAGGAACGGTCGCCACGCTCGCGGAGGGAGAATGTCGCGGGCGGAGTGATTGCCCGGCGGATACCGTATCGGGGACGTGGGTCGTGTGGACCTGCGTGTCGCCGTTCGCGACGCCGCCCGATCCCTACGTCTCGCCCATCCCGCCTTGCACGATCCCCGGGCTGGGCGACTGTCCCACCAACGCGTCGCCGCTACCGGTGCCGGTGGGGTCCGGCACCGCCTGCGCGAGCTCGAGCGACTGCGCCTTCACCGACGACTCCGGCGTGCTGGTCGCGACCCAGTGCGTCGACGGCGCGTGCACTGCCTGCGCGGCAGACGGCGACTGCCCCGTGGAGCAGCCGGTCTGCGTGCAAGTCGCGGCGGCGGAGGTGTACACGACCTGCGTCACCTGCGTCATCGACGACGACTGTCCGGCGGAACGACCCTTCTGTGTCGGGGACTCCACTCCCGGTGGTCGCTGCGTCGCTTGCAAGCTAACGTCTGACTGTGCGGATGGCGCCTGCGTGGAGCGCGCCTGCGTGCCCGAGTGTCAGTCCGATGCCGACTGTCCGGATCCCGCGCGCCCCTGTTCGCCTCAGCATCGCTGCGAGCGACGGGCCTGCGGCTCTGACGCGGACTGCGCCCCCAACATGATCTGCACGCCCGATATCGGCCTCTGCGAGCGCGCTCCCTGCGCGAGCGACACCGACTGCGACGCCGGGGTGTGCGTCAACGCGGTCTGTCACGAGCGCTACGGATCCTGCGCGTCGCAAATCCGCGGCGCGTAGCGGGGTGGCGACCATCGGCGTCCCTCGTGGCACGAGGGCCCCGACCGACCCATTTCAACGCCGACGGGGCGATTCAGGCGGTGATCCAGACGAGTCGTTGGTGCGGGGGAGCGGGGGGATAGCACGTGGCGCCGGGCGTCGCGGTCGCTTCAGGCCCCGCTCTGGTCGCGCGTCCCCGGGAACGTGTCGTAGTAGCGGTCGATCGCGCTGGGGGTGCCGCCGACGTACACGCGATCGATGTCGGTCAAAGCCAGCTCCTTGCCGAAC
>JBNLDK010000133.1:0-19141 GCA_050304295.1 Polyangiaceae bacterium | reverse complement strand
CCCCGCCCGTCCCGGGCGTTCCCCCGACGGTCGAACCGCCGTCAGGCGGGGCACCCCCCATGGGGAGGGACCCGCCTCCTGGATCGGTCCCGCCGGTTGCCGCCGCTCCGCCGCTCGGCTGCCCGCCGGGCGGTGCAGTTCCTCCGGCGGCGTCACCCCCCACCGCTTCATTCCCGCCGCTGGAGTGCATGCCGCCGGTGTCGAGCCCACCGCTCCCCGGGTGGTTCGCGCCGCCTGAGCCTCCGGTTTCTCCGGCAGTGGCGGCGCCACCATGGTCGGGAGCCTCTCCAGCTGGGCTGGCATCGTCCCCGCAGGCCACCAGCAATCCCCCGGTTACCAGCGCGACCAACCAGCCAGCTCGTTCGTGCATCTGCTCACCAGTCCTGTCCGGTTTGTCGAGCGAGGTGGGCGGAGGAAGGCAGGAACTGGCGGGGTCAGGCGATTCCGGTTGCCCTCGTGGTAGGCTTGCGGGTCTGTGGTGTTGAGGGCTCAGCCGGGACCTCGGACCCTCGGTTCCAGCTGACTCAACGCGGCGGTCAGGTTGACGGCGGTCGACAGGAACCCACCCAGCGGATCTTCATGTTCCGTGAGACGGGTCGGCACCGAGCGGATGGTGAAGGCGCGGGGATCCAGGGCCAGGTGCACCTCGCTCCAGTCGAGTGGGGTGGACACGGTGGCCCCGGGAACAGCCCGCACGGAATAGGGAGCAACGATCGCGCGCGAGCGTCCGGTCTGTCCGGTGTCGACATAGATTCGTGGGCCTCGTCGCGACACGATGCGCTCCATGGTGGCCAGCTCCGGATGGCGTCGGACGACGAGGTAGCCGAGCAACTCAGCGAGGAGCTTTGCGGCGTCGAAGGGGGCGCTGGGCCCCAGCGGTACGAGTACGTGCAGCCCCGTCTGACCCGATGTCTTGGGAACTCCCACCAGGCCGGCTTCGTCGAGCAACTCGCGCAGCGTCGTGGCCAGGACGACCGCGTTTCGGAACGGCTGCCCGTTGAGGTCGAAGTCGATGGTCAGAAAGTCGCAGCGGTCGGGGGAGGACTCACGGTTGGCCAGAACGTGCAGCGGGATGCAACCCAGGTTCGCCACGTAGACGAGCGCCTCCAGATCGTCGATCAGGAACGCCCGCTTGTCCCGTCGGTCACCATCGCGAAACTCCAGCGTCCGGACGTGGGCGCGCGAGCCACGTGGGGGGTTCCATTGATAGAAGTGCGGGCCATCGATGCCGTCTGGATAGCGTACCAGCAGCGTTGGTCTTCCGCGCAAGAACGGGAGAAGCGCTGGCGCGACCTGCGCGTAGTATTCGACGAGATCCCGCTTCGTGTAGCGCTCCCCGGGCCAGTAGAGCTTGTCAGGGTTGGTCAGCAGGTGGGTCGGCAAGACGGGGCGGTGAGAGGTTCCGTCACCCTCCGCGCTTGCGATCTCGACGCGTTCCTCGCTGGGCAAGGCTCGACACTGGTCGGGATTCACCCCGTCGCGCAGCCCCTTGAAGACTGGGAACCGAAGCCGACCGTCGTCGCTCCAACCACCGTGCCGGACGGTGACCACGAGCTCGGGGCGGACGAAGTGGCGTGTCCCGGACTCCGACGACGGGGTTCCCCCGTAGGGGCGCTGCGGCGTCTTCAGCGGACGCAGTCGCTCGAGCAGCGCGCGGATGTCGCTGGCGCCTAGACCGCTGCCCACCTTGCCTCGCCAGACGAGCTTGTCTCCCTGGTAGCTCGCGAGATCCAGCGCGCCCAGCTCCCGACGCACCCCCTTGCCCGTGACGTAGCCGACGACCACGAACTCATCGTCGCGTTCTCGCTTGATCTTCACCCAGCTGGGGAGGCGCTGGCCGGGGTGGTACCGAGAGTCGCGGCGCTTGGCGACGAGGCCCTCGAGATCGCGTTGCTCGCACAGCTGGTACAGGGGGCGCCCGTCGCCCTCCAGGTGGTCGAGCGCTCGCAGAACACCGGGACCTCGCAGTAGTTGCTGCAGGAGGGCCTTGCGATCGACGAGCGGCACTTCGAGCACCTGCACGCCGGCGATGGAGAGAACATCAAAGACGACATACACGACGGGTACGTCCTGCTGGGCGCTGCGAATGGCGAAGGCGCTTTGCGCCTGGATGCGTCGCGCCAGTTGCTCGAAGCGGGGACGACCGTCGGCGTCGAAGCTGACCATCTCTCCGTCCAGGACGAGTCGCTCGGGAGGGAGGGCGCGGATGGCGTGTGCAATCTCCGGAAAACTGTCGCTGCAGACGCGTCCGTGACGATAACGCAGGGTCACGCGCTCCGGGGTCTTGGAGGCGATGACACGCGCTCCGTCCAGCTTGAGCTCGTAGAGGTACCGGGGGTCGCAGAGGTCCACGGGTTCGGTCGCGCACAGCATGGGCGTCAGTCGGTCCGCGTCGAGCGGAGTTCGTGTGCCACCGCTCGACAGCGCTGTGGTTGCCAGTTCACTGGCAATGGTCGCACGGCGCGGCAGGTCCCGAGCCGTCATGCCCGACCAGACGCTGTACGGTTGCTCGCTCGTGATCGAGCTTTCGGGGCGACTGGCAGCGTCCGGCTTCTTGACGAGCAGCCACTCGTGTGGCTGACGCCGGTCGCGGTTCCGGCGCCCGGTGGCAATGAGAGCGAAGCGCCCCCGTAGCTTGAATCCGCTGAGGTCGAAGTCGAGTTTGCCCGCTTCCAGCGCGGCTTCGGCCGTGCCCTCGTGGTAGCGAACGACCCCGGTGTCCCAGAGGATCAACGGCCCCGCTCCGTAGTTTCCCTCGGGGATGACGTCTTCGAAGTCGAGATACTCGAGCGGGTGAGGCTCGGTTTGCATCGCGAGGCGCTTCTGGCTCGGATCGAGTGAAGGTCCCTTCGGAATGGCGAAGCTCTCCAGTGCGGCTCCGACCTGGAGTCGCAGATCGTAGTGGTCCTGAGTGGCCAGGTGATGGTGAACGACGAAACGACCGACTCGTGTCCCCGGACCGCTGCTTGCCCGTTCAGCGCCGAACGGCTCGACGGTGCGGGTCGGGTCCCGTTTTGCCCGATACGATGCCAGGCGCTCGCCATCGCTCCCGCTGGCCCTAGACTCTTCTTCGTCTCGCCTCTTGGCCAACTCGCAAACCCCGGGGGTAGCATTGCATCATGGCTGCTCGCGCCGTCGCATCCACGACCATCTCGTTCGGGCTCGTCTCGATCCCGAGCAAACTTTACACCGCCGCATCCTCGGAGCAGGTGCGATTCAACATGCTGCACCAGGCGACCGGATCTCGCCTCAAGCAGCAGTACATTTCTGCGGCTGACGGCTCGGTCGTCGAGCGCTCGGACACCATGAAGGGGTACGAGTACGCGCGCGGGCAGTACGTGACGTTCACCGACGAGGAGCTCAAGGCGCTCGAGGCGGACCGCGGCAAGCACATCGAGATCATCGAGTTCGTGCCTCTGTCTTCCGTCGACTTCGTATCCGTCGAGAAGTCGTACTACCTGGGGCCAGACAAGGGGGGCGACCGCGCCTATCAGCTGCTGGCGCAGTGCATGCGGGACACGGACCGCGTGGCCGTGGGTCAGTGGGCGGCGCGGGGCAAGGAGCAACTCGTGCTACTCCGTCCTTATGGAGACCGTGGTCTGATCCTGCACCAGCTGTACTACGCCAACGAGGTGCGCGCCTTCGACCAGATCGACACGGGCGCAACGTTCGAGTTCAGCGACGCCGAGCGTACACTGGCCATCCAGCTTATCACTCACCTGACGGTCGACCGCTTTGAACCCGAGAAGTACCGGGACGTCTATGCGGACCGGGTTCAGGCGGCTGTCGAGCAGAAAGTGGCAGGGCAGCAGGTCACCCTCGCCGCGGAGCAGCCCCAGGCACAGATCATCGACCTGTTCGAGGCGCTCAAGCAAAGCTTGGCCGAGACGACGGGCGCGTCAGCGCCCGCCCCCCGACCGGCGCAAGAGGAAGAGCCGACGGTGAAGAAGCGGGCGAAGGCCGAGCGGGCGAGCGCCACCGCGCCCAAGCCACTGAAGAAGGCGCCAGCGGGCAAGCGTGGCAAGCGCGCTGCCAACGAGTGAGATCGACGTGGGGGACGACGCGGACGACGACGTGGTCGTGCTGCCGATCGAGGATTCGATCGACCTGCACACGTTCCAGCCGCGGGAGATCCCCGAGGTCGTGGAGTCCTACCTGGAAGCTGCCGTCGAGCGTGGGTTTCGCGAGGTCAGGATCATTCATGGTCGCGGCAAGGGGGTGCAGCGCGCCCGCGTGCGTGCTGCGCTCGAGCGGAGTCCGTTCGTTGCGGACTTTCGTGATGGGACTGCGCAGCGGGGGGGCTGGGGTGCCCAGATCGTGTGGTTGCGGGCGCGGCGGGGGTGACCACTGCGCCGGGCGCGACTGCGTTTCCGATCCGCCCGTTGGGCGATGTGGAGGAAGCGCACCAGCGAGGGGGTGGTGGGTTTAGCGCGATCGGGGCACCTGTGGCGATCGGCTGCGGGGCCGTCTTACAATTTGAGCCCAGTTCGATAGAACCTCGCCGAGTCAGGGTGGCCGCGCATGGGTGAGTTGGCGAATTACGAAGATGGGGCAAGCCCCGACGAGCAACTGTGGGTGAAAGCGGCCGCCGATCTCGGCTGGACGGAGCTCCTGGAGCGGGTCGCCGGGTACTGCGTGAGTGCAGTGGCTGCTGCGCGGGTGCGGCAGTTGCTTCCCGCGGAGCACCGCGCGGAGGCGCAGGTGCGTGTTCAGCGGGCGCGGGAGACGATGTTGCTGGCCGAGCAGGGGGAGTCTCTGCCGACTCGCGAGATCGACGATCTGGAGGCGGTCATCGAACGGGTGCGACGGGGGGCCGTCGCGAGCGGACTCGAGCTGCGCGACATCGCGAGTCTGTTGCGAGCGGCGGGTGAGTTGCGGCGCTTCGTGACTCGGCACGCCTCGCTGGCGCCGGCGCTGATGGCCGCGCTGGACAGCGATCCCTCTCTCGACGGGTTGGGTGGGCGGATCGACCGCTGCATCGACTCGGACGGCATGGTTTCCGATGAGGCATCGGCGGCGCTGCGGCAGGCGCGGGGCCGCGTCACGGATGCTCGGCGCGCGTTGACCCGTCGTCTCGGAGAGCTGCTGAGTCGGTACGCGGAGGTGCTCCGGGACGGGTACTACGCGGAGCGCGATGGACGCTACGTGTTGCCGGTGCGCTCGGATGCCCATCTGCGCGTTCCCGGTATCGTGCTCGGCTCGAGCTCCTCGGGGGGGACGCTCTACGTCGAACCGCACGAGGTGACGGCGCTGGCGAACACCCTGACGCTGCACTTGGCGGCTGTGGAGCGCGAGGAGCAGCGCGTGCTCGCCGAGCTCTCTCAAGCGTTGCAGGAGCGGGCGGACGACGTGGCGATGGCCCAGGAAGCGGTGGTGCTCGCCGACGAGCTGGCGGCCATCGGGAGGTGGGCGGCGGCGGCTCGAGCTCACCCCATCGCTCCCGCGGCGGAGCCGGAGGTGGTGCTCTACAACATGCGGCACCCACTGCTCATCAGCGGAGCGGCGGAGGTCGTTCCCAATGACCTGGAGCTCGGTACGGGGGGGGCGCTGGTCATCTCCGGTCCCAATGCAGGGGGAAAGACGGTCGCTCTCAAGTCACTGGGGCTGGCCGCCTGCATGGTCCGCGCAGGTCTCCCCGTACCCGCCGCGCCCGAGTCCAGCATCGGCTGGTTCGAGCGCGTGTTGACGGATGTGGGAGACGAGCAGTCGCTGGCGATGTCGCTGTCCACCTTCAGCGCCCACATCGCCAACCTGAAGCGTATCCTCGACCGCGCGGGGCAGGGCACGATGGTCCTGCTCGATGAGCTGGCGGGGGGCACCGATCCAGAAGAGGGGGCGGCGCTGGCGACTGCCGTGCTCGAGTCGCTGGTGGCGGCGGGAGCTGCCGTCGCGACCACGACCCACTACGAGAGACTCAAGGAGGCCGCGGCGGAGCACGACTCCTTTCGCAACGCCTGCGTGGGCTTCGACTTCGAGGCAATGGCACCCACGTTCAGGTTGACCCTCGACATGCCCGGCCCCTCCAGCGCGCTGGCGGTGGCGCAGCGCTTCGGGATCCCGATCTCGGTGGTGGAGCGAGCGCGTGCGCTGATGCCCGAGCAGGCGCTGGCTCGGGAGGACCTCATTGGGCAACTATCGCGAGAGCGCGAAGCGCTCTACCAGGCGCGGGTCAGCGCCGAGCGCGACGCGGAGGCACAGGCACGTCTCAAGCAGCAGCTGGAAGCCGAACGCGTCACCGCCCGGCAGCAGGAGCGGGCTCGCCTGGCTCGTGAGGCTGACGCACTGATGGCTTCGGTGCGGCAGGCTCGCGCGCGCCTCCACGACGTAGAAAAGCGTCTCCGTCGCGCGGATCTCCGGAGCGAGGACCTGGCCGAGCTGCAGAAGCTCGTCGACGGTGCCGCCCGTCCCGTCGCGGTGGGGAGCGAGTTGACGCGCGCCGCCCGTGCCGACACTGCCGGTCGGGATGCCTTGACGGCGGCTGAGCTGAAGCCGGGGATGCGCGTCTACCTCACCAAGCTCGATCGACAGGCGGAGGTCGTCGAGGTCACCGCCAAGGGAGCTGTCCGGGTACTCGCCGGTCCCCTGAAGATGCTCGTGCCGCTGGCAGAACTGCGGCGCGGAGACGGTCCGCAGCCGGCACCCCGCCAGGCTCGCAGGCCGTCGCGGCGTCGGACGCGGGAGCCCACCGGTGTCGATGGATTTGTCCCGGTGCGGTCGGCGGACACCACGCTCGATCTACGAGGTCAGCGTGTCGAGGAGGCGCTGGACGCGGTCGATGTCTTTCTGGACCGGTTGCTGAACCGCGGGGAGCGCGTGGGGTACGTGCTGCACGGCCACGGAACGGGGGCACTGAAGTCGGCCGTTCGCGACCACCTTCGTGCTTCTGGCTATGTCGCCCGCTCGCACCCCGCCGAGCCCGACGATGGCGGCGACGCCTTCACGGTGGCCTGGCTGAAGGGGTAGCCGACTCGTCGCGCAGCGGTGCGACATCCGGGTCGGAGCGCCACCTCCGTGGCGCCCTCGCGGGATGCGGGATATGCTGGGTCCATGGGGTCCGAGGGCTTCCGGGTGGCATGGGCGGCGGTCTGGCTGGCGGCGGGTGGCTGGCTCTGCGCGTCGTCGCCGGCGGTGGCCCAGCCGCTGCCCACCGCCGACCCGGAGAGCGCGACCGAACCGGAGGTGACCACGACTCATCTGGTCACGCTCCGGGGAGCCACTCCGGGGGCCATCTGGGAGATCTACCCCCCCGAGGGGCCCATTGACGACCAGCGCCCTCTGGCTCGTTGCGGTGATCGCGGCTGCACCTTGAAGATGCGCTCGGGGACCTATCGACTGTGGGTCGAGAGCGCCGTGGGAGGGGGACCGACGGGCTATCGCGAGCTGCGGGTCCACACCGATCTAGACCTGACGGTGCGTGCCCCCAGCCGGGCGGCAAGAGGGGGCGGACTGGCGCTGGCGATCGTCGGCAAGGTGGCCTTCGTGACGGGACTCACCCTGACCACGCTCGGTGCTGCTGGCGTATGCGATTGCCCCATCGACGAGCTGGATTGCGAGTGTCCCACGGACGCGAGAATGCTCTCGGCTGGGCTGGTCACCATGATCACGGGCGCCGTGGCAATCCCTGCCGGCTGGATCACCTTTGCCCGTCACCGGCACCCGAGGGTCGAATACAATGAGCCGGTTCGCTCCATGCCACCCGACGCGCCGGTGCCAGAGGGGCCGGCGTCGGCACCCGCTCCCGTGACCATGGAGAGGGTCCGCCTCGGGCCGGTGCAACTCGGCACCGGTTGGGGGCTGGGTGGTCGCGTCACGTTCTGAACTGGGGCCTGATCTCACCACGGGGATGACGGATCAGGAACGACGCTGGTCGCGCTAGCCGCAAGCGTAGCGCTTCTCGAACCAGTGGCGGAATCGCTGCATCCGACGGAGCTGTTCCGCCGGTGCCCGCCGTTGACACGTTGTCCGCTCCGCTGACCCCTCGGGGGCGGCCCAGCGGACCTCCGGGCAATCGTTGGGGTTGTAGGCCATCTCGAGGTCTTTGCGGCGGGCGATCACGTCCTGCAGACGCAGCGCCTGGCGCGACCCGTCGGAGCGCACGTATTCGAAGCTCAGCTCGTCTGCCCACAGGCGGTGTAGCTCTCGCAGCTGACGGGAAAGTGTCGGGTCGCGGGTCCCGCCGGGGCTAGCGCCCGCTTCGGCAGGGTACGCGAGCAGGTGATCGATCCCCACCAGCAGTCGAAGATCTCGGCAAGGGGTCGAGTACGATTCCCAGGGCCCCGTCGTCCCGAAGATTGCGCGTCCTTCCGGCATCGGAATCGGCTGGCCACCGGTGTCGCTGCGGTACTCCTCGGCGACGGCGATGGACTGCACCCGGGACCGCAGTTGCTGGAGCAGGGCTTCGTGCAGGGCGCGATACTCCGCGGTCGCGTCGAGCGGAGCGGGATTGATCGAGCGCTGAATTCGCGCGTAGAACTCCGGTGCCGACATTCCCACCTGCTCAAGCGACTGGTGCCCATAGCCGCGAGCCACGACCAACTCCGAGTTGGTCAGGAGCTGGGGTTCTTCTCCGACAAGGACGACGGGGCGGAACGCCTTGAAGCCATGCCCGCCGAGTCCGTGCTGGTCGTGGAACACGAAATTGCCTCGCCAGAAGCGCTTGATCGCGAGCGTGCCATCGGGCTGAGCGTCGACCGCCAGCAATCGCCCCGGCTGGGTCCCTTGCTGCTCGATCCATCGAACCAGAGTCAAGGTGTGCCCGTACGGGTCAGCAAAAACCACTCCTGGTCGCAGGCCGTCGCGCGTGAGGGTCACGGCATAGAGATCGGTGGCTTCGTCCTCGAGCCGTGTGCGCAGGTTCCGCGCCATCACCCGCTCTTTCAGGTCAGCGAGAAACTCGGTCATTCGGGTGAGGCGTTCCCGTCGTGCATCGGGGCGCGCGGCTCCAGCATCTGCCGGGTCGGCTAGAGTGCGCTCCCGCTCGCTCTCGTTGGTTTTCCAGTTGTGGCACTTGGGTGACCCCGATCGCTCGTCGTAGCGACATTCGTGCCAGCCGAAGGGAAGCCCGAGCTTCCAGGCGAAGTAGGCACGGAGGAAGTAGGGACCGTCAGCGCAGTCGGGTTCGAGCTCGTACGAGACGAGTCCTTGGGGGGAGTCCTCCGCCAGCCCGAGATGGTTGAACAGGATATTGCGCTGGGGGTCGCGGGTGAGCTCGAACAGGCCATGCCAGTGCCTGGCCTCGGGCGCGTCAAATAGCCGGCTCAGCCACACCGAGTAGAGGTCCTCCATCTCACCGGACCATCCTCGGCGCGTCGTCCAAGCTCCGCTCGAGTCGTCCGCGAACACGACGCTCGATTCGCGGACGCGCACGCGCTGGCAGGCGACGATGTGTCCGTCGCGGCGGAGGATGGCGCGGTAGCGCCCCGCGGGGAGCTGTCTCGTGCTCCCGAGCCACCAGACGGGTGACTCGGCGTCTGTAGCGTGGAGGGTGGTCCAGGCGACCGGCGTTCCGTCTTCCCGCACGAAGGCATATTCTGCTGGGGGCTGCGCGTGATGGCCGGTGAGCAGGACCCGAACCGGCGTGTCGACTGTGGGGCGCTGCGGTGAGATCAGGGCCGCCATCGTCGGGGGAACGTGGCACGACTCGTCCAGCTCCAGCCGCGTGCCGCCGAGCTCGCGGAGTCGGTGCTCCAGCCGGCGCTGGGCATGGGCGCGCCAGTTGGCGTATGCCGTCTGGGAGTCCGCCAGCACTTGTTCGGCCTCCACCAGATCCCGTCCCATCGCCTCCTGGAAGTGGTGGCGAGCCTGCCGTGTCTCGAGGTCCTGCACCACGGCATCGAGACGAACGGCGAGCCGTTCGATGGTCTTTCGATCGGCACAATCGAGGCATTGCTCGGGGTAGGCGCGAGCGCGATCCAGCGCGCCCTGGGCGACGATCAGCGCGCGCGGTTCGCAGCGCGTCCAACCGTTCGGGCAGGGCCGCAGGCGCTGATCGTGGGCCTGGCGGAGGCGGCGGGTGGCAGGGTGCGAAGGGTGGGCCGTGGCGAAGGCGCGCAGCGTGGCGAGCGGTGCGTCGGGGGGTGGGGGGCCCTGGGGTCGGGGCGGAGCGGGTTCCTGCGGCCCGGCCGACGCGCTCGCGGAGTCTGAGCTGGCGACGGACGTCGAAGCGGCCGGTGTCGCCCCCTCGACGTTTTCCGTCGACGGGCGGCAGCCGAGGCTGACGGTGAGCCACAAAGCTCCCAGGAGCCGCCCGATCGGGAGGTCGGTCCAGCGCATTCCGACCGGATTCTACCGACGTGGACCGTGCTGGCGAGCCCCTCGCCGTCGGAGTCGTGCGCTGGTGCTGGTGCTGGGGCCGCCCGGGGGGCTATGCTAGCCTTCCATGAGGGATGGCGTTGGCGCCATCGGGAGATCCCATGAAGAAGATGACTCTGTTCGCCTTGAGCGCTGGCCTGCTGCTGCTGGCGGTGGGTGTGGTCGCGAAACCCCGGGCGACGCCCTCGGTGGGCGACGAAGCGCTGCCAGCGGAGTCGCCGAGCTTCGATGAGGATTGCTACGAGTGGAAGTATCCCGCGAAGGACGAGTGTGGAGCGCTGAGCGGAAGCACCGAGTGCAAGGCCGAGCCCACCATAAATTCTGCGGCGGACGACAAGAAGCGCGAGCAGTGCGAACCCACCAAGGGTGAGCTCTGCCTCTGCGACTGAAGCGTTCCCCCTCGTACCAGGTCGAGGGGGGGCCGACCCTTCCCCTCCAGGTGTCGAGGCGGCGGACGGACGAGCTGGTGAGGTGGGGCTCTAGCCGCCGTAGGCTTCGATCGCTGCTGGTTCCCACTGGGCGCTGAGCTGCGCCTGCGTACGGGCGAAGTCGATCAGTTCGGGGCTGGCGCCGACCTGACGGAGGACTTCGGCCACGGCGTCTGGCAGCGCAACGCGGACCGCCGCGCTGAGCTCGGTACCAAACCGATCGAGGATCGCCGCTTCGACCCCAACCAGTACGACGCTCCGCGGTCGCGCGTCGAGGCGTGCCGCGAGCCGCAACAGCTCGGGTAGCCCAACCGCGTGGCAGCAGCAGGGGGTCTGGGCGAAGTCGCGCACGGACTCCTGGGACAGCACCCGCAGGGTTCCCGGTGGGTGCCCGGTGCGTGTGGCATCGACGAGGACGAGGCGGGTCGCGCTGAGGATTGTGTCAATCAGGTCGAGTCCCACATCGCTGGCCAAAACGACCTCCACTCCTTCGGGCAGGGCGAGGTCGCGCAGGATCCGACCGACTCGGATCCCGACCCCATCGTCGCAGACGAGCTCGTTGCCGACGCAGACGATGCGGGTGGTCATGCGCCGACTGACGGGGGCTGGGCAAACGTGGCGACGACCCCCGCCACCACGCGTTCGACGGCGAGCTGGGCGGGGACGGCCGTCCCCAGGGTAGCGAGTGCCATGGCGTCGCCGTCGCACTCGAAGAGTCGACAAGCCACGTGCAAGTCGTGCTGCGCCTGGAAGGTCACGGTGCTGATGACACCCAGCGGTAGCAGTTGGGAGGCCTGGCTCGCCATCTGCCCAATCAGTCCGGTGACGGCCGCCAGGCCCTCGTGGAGCTCGGTGTCTCCCTCCGCGCCGATCGGCAGCCCGTGGGAGTCGGCCAGGACCACCGACCGCGTTGCGGACTGCTCCAGCAATCCGCGGAGCGTGTTCTGCGTAGCGGCCGGCGTCGGATACTCCTGGGCGTCGATCGCGGCCTGCTTGGATGACGGTTCGGCGTCCGCTGTCTTGCCCGTGGCGAACAGCTTGGCCTCCAGTTCGACGATGCGCTGGGTCAGCGCGGGGATCTGGAGCGCCTGAGGCCTCGCCTCGTCCAGCTGGTCCTTCAGCTGGCGGTTCTCCTCTTCCAGGCTGTCGACACGAGCGGCTCGCGTTTCCGCCTGGCCCAGGCGAACGCGGAGCTCTCGATTCGCTGCGTCGTCGGCTTCCGGGGTTGGCGACGAAGGGTTGGCGACGGGTTCGGTCTTGACGGCGCTGCGCGCTGCGGCCAGCTCGGCCTTCGCCGCATCCAGTTCCCGGCCGCGTTCCGTCAGCTCCTTGCGTAGCTGCTCGGCCTGCGTGGCCGCGCTGGATCGGAGCTGCGCCATTTCACGTTCCATCTGCTCGGTGCGCTGCTTCGCATCATCTACATTCTTGGCGCTCTGTTGTGCCTGAGCAAGCTGTTGCTTCAGCTTGACGAGCTCGGCTGCACTCTCGCGTGCTCTGCCCAGGGCTTGCTTCATTTGATCGCTGGTGCTGTTGCTGGATCGCGCCGCTTCCAGGTCTTTGCGCAGTTGTTCGACTTGCTCCCGCTGCTGCTTCGCTTCCGCCTGAGCTCGCCGCACGTAGCCGGCGGAAGCCTCCTGTCGCACTTCGAGGTCCTCCTTCTCGCTCGTGACCTCGTCGAGGCGCCGCTTCATGTCGGCCAGCTCCTGGCTTTCACTGGGGCTCGGAGATGGCTGCTGGTTCTTGTCCCGCTCCCTGGATAGTGCTTCCTGGGTCTGCTTCAGTTCCTTCTGCAGGCGGGCGAGCTCGCGGATGGCCTCCGCGGCGACGGGGCTTCCGACGTGGGTCTCCTCGTCGAGCTTGAACTTCTCGAGCTCTTTCTCGAGCGCCGAGATCTGCTCCTTCTGCTGGTTGATCTCCGTGTCCTGGCGGAGCCGCGTGGACCGCTCGGTTGCCAGCTCGCGTCGGGCTCGGCCCAGGTCCTGGTTCGCCTTGTCGAGCTGCTTCTGCAGCTCGTCCTTGGCCTTCGACAGGGCGGTGGCGTCTACCGCGGGACCGGGCTGGGCTCGACTGTCGAGCAATCCGCGGAGCCGCTTGACCTCCTCCTCGAGCTCGGCTTCGCGCTCCGACTTCTCCGGGGGGCTGGCCGATTGCTGACTGGCGGCGCGCAGCTGGGTCACTTGGTCGCCCAGCTCGTTGGCGCGCTCGGCAGCCGTGTCGGCGCGGCGCTTCTCGGACGCCGCCGCCAGCTGCGCTGCCTGGGCACGCTCTTCTGCAGCAGCGAGCTGCTGCTGCACCGCCGCCAGCTGGCCTTCCCATTGCTCGTGCTCTGCGGCGCGCTGGGCCGCGTCCCTCGTCGCCTGCGGCCTCGACCAGCCGCGCCCCGCGCTGATTCCCGCCAGGAGGAATGCCGCGGAACCGGTGGTCGATAGCAACAGTACCGCCAGATCCGGTGTCGTCATGAATTGCTCCCCACAGTCGCGCCAAACTCTCGGCGAAGAGGGCTCGACGTTGTCATGTTTACTGCCAAATCGCGGTGACCGCGCGGTGTCGTCCGCTTTCCGCGGTGTTGGTGCTCTTCGATGGCGGGCGCGCCTCGTAGCTGACGCGACTTCTGGAAACGCCGAGCTGTACGATGAAGTCGCGGCAGCTCTTCGCTCTGCGCTCGCTCAGCTCGGCGGCCCGATCCCCATCTGTCGTCACGTCACTGTGCCCGATCAGCTTGAGCTTCTTGTCCGGGTCGTCCTTCATGGCGCGCGCGATCTTGAACATTTCGCGGCGTGCATGGTTTTCGAAGAGTGCTGACTGCGGGGCGAACGGCAGCTGGATGGCGTCCTGTGGCGGGGGCGCGACCGCCAAAGCGTCGTTCGAGTCGTTGTCCTCCGGGGCTGCAGAGGCGCTCGCTGACGGCGGTGCAAGCTTGGGTCCAGCTGACTCCACCGTCACGTCAACCGATGCATCGGCGTTGGGGCACTTGGGAGCTTCCGGACAACCCCTGGCGGAGGATTCGCCTCTTCCAGCCACCAGGTTGAGGGCGACACACTCGCCGATGCCAATGATCAACAGGAACGGAAAGAGGAGGTGGTGCGCCTTCATGGTCGTCTCCCGGCGCGACGCCGGTCGTCATGCCCCGGGCCTCCCGGACGGGCGCCACCGCGAGAGAGGGGGGCCTTTCGGCCGGACAGCAGGAGAGGGCGAGCTTTCACTCAGTCGTTTCCACGTGAGGGTCGGTGCTTGCGCTGCCAGCGAACCTCGCCGTCGTCGAGCCGAGGTGGAGGCGCTGCCGGCGCGTGGCTAGATGATCTGGCTGAGCTCGGCGCACCGACGTTTCAACTCGATGAACACCAGACCCAGCTTGGCCTCCTTGGTGGTGAGGACGACGAGCACCGAGTCGCCGCCAACCGCGTTGAGTACGACGTAGCCCTTCTCGCTGCGCACGTAGGTCTGCTGCATGCTGGAGCCCATCAGCTCCGAGCTAATTCTTTCCCCCACCCCCAGCATCGCGGCAGCCATTCCGGAAACCAGCTCCTCATCGATCTCCGAGGGCAGGACCGAGGCAATCACGAAGCCGTCGATACTGACCACGGAGGCGCCGATGATGTCCGGCGACGCGGTTCTGAGGCCGCGCAACACATCCTGGATTTTCTCTGTGCGGGACGCCATATCGACTTACTACCTTTCCTTCAGTCCCTCTGCTTGAGGCTCAGTGAGCAGACTGGCTCGCCATTGGGAGCCTCCAGAGCGTACTGCCGGTGGGTGAATTCGCTCAACAGTCCGGCCCAGAATTCATGAAACAGCGTGCAGAGCACCGCTTGCCCGGGTTTTTGTCCATTCTTTTCGACGACGGGAGCCAGCGCGCAGTGGTCGAAGCGGATGCCCACGCGGCCCTCCTCACCGAGCTCCGCCTGGAAAGCAAAGCTGCCCGCGAACCGATGCTGGAGCCGCGCGAGGACTTCTTCCAGGTTGCGTCCCTCGTACATTTCGGGAAGATGCGCCGCCGACAGCTTGCCCGCGCGGCGGCCGACGGCCTTGTTGCCGCGCCCCATGGTTTCGGTGACGGAATCCCCCAGGGCGGCGAGGCGGACCGCCACATCCTGCAGTGCTTCCTCCAGGTCATCGTGCGTCAACACCGAAGTCACGGGGGACTGCTGGAGGAATCGAGCGACCAGGCTGGCGTTCTCCTCGATGCGGTGAAAAGGTCGCTGGCGCGCAATGTCGTCGACGGCTAGGCAGCGCGACGGACAGATGTACTCACAGGAGGTGCAGCCGATGCAGTCCTGTGGCCGGCTGGCAACCGCCAGTCCTGCACTCTCGTCCATGTCAAAGACGTCGGTCGGGCAGATGTCGTGGCACAGCGAGCAGTACCGACACCCCGCTTGCTCGATCCTGATGGTCGGCATTGGCTTACCTCCGGATGCGACGGACCGTCTGCCCGGCGCGGGTAACGTTGAGCTCTAGCGGCATGCTTCCCACCTGATGAGTGGAACACGACAGACAGGGGTCGTAGCAGCGAATGGCGAACTCCACCCCGTTCAGCAGCTCTGCTTCGGGACGGCTCATGAAGTGATCGGCGGCGTCCTTCACCGTGGCATTGATCGAAGATAGGTTGTGCTGGGTCGCTACCAGAAAGTTCGCCTTGGTGACGATGCCGTTCTGGTCGACGTCATAGTCGTGAATCAGGACTCCGCGGGGTGCCTCCACGTGCGCGGCCGCGGCCCGGGGCGTGTTGCGGACGGTGGTTCGAACGCGGTCCGAAGCGATCTCGTCATCGGCGAGGATCTGCACCGCCTTCTCGGCATGGTGGACCAGCTCGATGAGGCGTGCGTAGTGGCCGAGCACGGTCAGGTGGCATGGATCGCCATACGTCTCCTTGAAGGCTTGCAGCTCTGCGTTGGCTCGTGGAGTGTCGATCCGACAGGCCACGTTGAGCCGGGCCAGCGGGCCCACCCGGTAGGGGATGGGGCCTCCAGCAGGGTCCTGGAAGAGCACCTGTTTCGAGTAGGTGAAGGGGAGCGCCTCTTCGTACAGCACGTCCCGGTAGCGATCGACGTCGAAGTCGAGCGCCGTGGTGCCGTCCGCGCGCCGCACGCGCAGCTGGCCATCGTAGAGCTCGAGCCGTTCGTCCTTGATAGTGCCCATGTCCGCGACTTCCAGGGGGAGTGCGCGGAGCAGTTCTTCATTGCGGGTCAGGGCCTTCTTGCCTTCAGCGAGCGCGTGCAGTGCGAGGTCGAGCGCCTCCTCTGCCATCCGCTGCAGTTGGCTGCGCTGGTCCGCGTCAATGCCGGACGACATGCCCCCCGCCACGCAGGTGACCGGATGGGTTCCACGTCCGCCCACGATCTCGACGATCCGCTGACCGAGGCTTCGCAGCTTGAGCGCCTTCCGGGCCAGGTCGGGAGCCGCGTCGAGCAGCGCGACGACGTTGCGTTGCTCGGCCGGGGCATCGATGCCCAGAAGCAAGTCCGGGCCCGCCAAGGCGAAGAAATGGATGGCGTGCGAATGAATGATGCTGCCGCAATTGAGTAGCTCGCGCAGCAGGATGGCAGCGCGGGGAGGGGTCACTCCAAAGACCTTGTCGACTGCCTTGGCGCCCACCAGGTGGTGGGCGTGCGGGCAGGTCCCGCAGATGCGCGTGGTCAAGGTGGGCATCAGCTCGATCTGCATCCCCTCGACGAACTTCTCGAAGCCGCGGAACTCGAGGACATGCAACGACGCGGCCGCGACCGTGCCGTCGTCGTTGATCTCCAGGTTGACGCGGGCGTGTCCCTCGATGCGGGTGACCGGATCGATGGTTAGCGTGCGACCCATATCATCCCCCTTCCTCGCGGACCCAGCGCCGCAGCAAGAACGTTGGTTTCTGTCGGAACACCGGGGATGCCATCGCGTAGGCGTAGTAGGTCTTCGCGCGGCGCTCGATCTCCCCGATGATGTCGTGGCGTGGGATCTGTGTCATGCGGCTCATCCGGTCCGCGATCTCGGTGCGGATGTCGCGCTGGGGTTCGAGGATGACGTGCTCGGAGGGGCCGGCGCAGCCAGTGCAAGGGGTGCCTCGCTGTGGGCACGGCGCCAGGCACCGGTCGAGCGTGGCGCTGCCCATGCACAGCACGCCCTGCGTCATCAGACAGACATCGTCTTGTGGCTCGATCTCGTGGATGCGTTTCAGTTCCCCGATGTCACTCTTGAGCATCCGGCGGTGGCAGCGAAAACAAACGTTGTGGGGGCCGAACTCCGGGGCGCTACCCGCGACGATCGAGCGCAGCGATTCAGCGACGTAGTAGGGGTTCGGGGGGCACCCGGGCAGGTAGAAGTCGACCTCGATCTCCGAGTCGATCGGCCGGATCTCGTCGAGAAGTTTCGGGACCCCCTCGTTCGGCACGAAGGTGGTGCGGGTGGTGGGATTGTTCCGGAAAACCGTGTCCTCGAGCTCATCGCGCGAGTGTGCATAGCCAGAGCCCTGCGGTCCGCCGTAGACGGAACAGATCCCGAACGCGAGGATTGCGTCGCAGCTCTCGCGCATCTGTCTGGCACAGTGGACATCGTGGTCGGTGCGGAGCGCCCCGGTGATGATGCCCAGCTTGGCGCTCGGGTATCCCTTGACATCCATCAGGATGGGGATGCGCACCAGCTCGATCTCATCCAGCACCTGGAGGAGTCGTTCGTGCAGATCCACCGTGGCGAGTTCGCAACCCGAACACCCGGAGAGCCATTCGAACGAGACGGGGACTTTGCCGTTTTCAGCCATCGCATTCCTCACTCGTGGATGACGAGCTCTTTGAGGCACGCGTTCTCTCCGGCGTGCAGGATCTCGAGGTCGACGCGCCTGCCGAGGATCTTCTGCAGGTATCCACAGAAGAGCCCATGGTTCATCATGCACAGCGACTGCTTCTGCTCATGGCTGTAGCGGAACAGCGAGCAACGCACCATGCAGTGGTGGAACACGAGCTTGGCAGCTCGCTTTCCCTCCGTGTCGTAGAAGAAGTCTGCGGCGCCTTCCGGTTTCCACAGCTCGCAGGGCCAGTGAAGTCCATTGCGCTCCATTTCTTGCTGAACGAGCTCAATGGCGCGGGTTGTGTCTGCTGTGCGTTCGGCGACATCCGCCCTGAGTCCGATGGCTCGTCCGGCGCGGAACGTGATGGTGGCGGCTCCACGTCCGAGCACGGTTTCCAGACCGTGCGAGAGGGATGCCATCAGCACCAGCAGCCCCTGTAGCTCTCCTCGTGATTGCTCTGGGCTCTCCATCTGTCCTCCTGGGGTGGCGGCAACGCGCGAGCCGCTTGGGCTCGCGAAACGGGTGGTGGGCTGTAGCGCGCTCGATGTTGGGTCACCTGCGGACGCAGACGCACGCTCGGTCTGCGCGTGATCGCCGTCGGCGACGCGAAAGGTGAGGACGCGACGACCAGCAAGCGACGTGGGCGCGAGACCGATCATGCAAGAGCTCAGCGCAGCGGAAAGGTCCGGGAACGAACGACAAATTACTTGCTTCGCGGCTATCCGTCATCCGTTCATTTGCCCCGACAAGCGTGGGACGAAGATGTCGGTACGTCAGGTTCATTCCCGATTCGTTTGCGAAGTGTACAGGGACTGACCTACTCTCCCGGAGAGTGGGGCTTGGGTCGACTGGGTGCCAGTCGGCGGAAGCTTCGACAGCTGATGCTGCAGCCGACTGTTGCGGGTGGGGCTGCCGGTGCTGGCCGACTCACCCGCGGGGGTGACACCCACGGGTGTTCTTGCCACTGGGCGCGGGCTCCTGCCGCGTGCGTCGCACGTAGAGACGGCTACCATTGGACCCAACTGCCGTGACGCTCGAGTCGACTGTCGCTATGATCGGTAGCCTGCTGGTGAGCTGGGCGAACCACCCAAACGTCACAGGTTCCGAGTAAGGTGGGTGCGCGTTGAATGCACTGAACGAAGGGGCTCACGTTGGGCGGTATCTCCTGCTCGCCCCACTACCCGCGACCGAAGGGGCGGACGTGTGGCTGGCGCGCGGCGACGACAGTGGCGAGACCCCGCTGGTCCTGAGCACCGTTGCCAGCGCCGTGACGAGCCAGATCGATCGGCTGCGAGCGACTGCCGAGGAAGCGGCATCGGCCCAACTCTTCGAGCATCCGCACCTGGTTCGCTTCGTCGATTTCTTCGCAGTCGATGGCCAGTGGTTCGTGGTGTCCGAGTTCGTGTCGGGACGCACCCTGCGCCAGATCATGAATCGTGCTGCGACCATCAATCGCGTTCCGCCGATCTGGTTCTCGGTGCACGTGGCCGCGGTCGTCTGCCAGGCGCTCGACTACCTCCACGCCAGGTGCGGGGAGCTGGGAACGGAGCTCGGCCACTTGCGGCACCCGGTCAGCCCGGACAGCGTCATGGTTTCCTTTGCGGGCGACCCGCAGTTGCTGGCCTTTGGGATCGCG
>JBNLDK010000132.1:0-50680 GCA_050304295.1 Polyangiaceae bacterium | reverse complement strand
TGTCGGCGCTGCCGTCGCAGCTGCCCCAGCTCGTATCGCACACGATCGAGCACTGCGAGTTGCGGCACTCAGCGGTGCCGTGCACCGTGCTGCAGGCGGCGAAGCAGGCTCCGCAGTGATTGATGCTGCTACGGAGGTTGGTCTCGCAGCCGTCGTCGGGCAGCCCGTTGCAGTCGTCGAAATCGGTTCCGCAGGTGGGGGCGCCGCAGCTGCCGTCGATGCACGCCTGACCGGTTCGGCAGGGGCTTCCGCACTCGCCGCAGTTGAAGGCGTCGCTCAGGGGATCGGACTCGCACCCGTTCGCTGGGTTCTCGTCACAGTCATTCCAGCCCTCGTCGCACGCATCGACCTCGCAGCCGCCGTTGCGACAGATCGGGGTAGCGCGCTCCAGTTCGCACGCGGCGTCGCAGGCCGAGCAGTGGGCCTCGTCGGTGAGCAGGTTCGTGCACTGACCCCCGCAGCACTCCCAGTCGTTGGGGCAAGTGTCTGACTCGACGCAACCGGCGGTGCAGCTCGCGTCCACGCAGATGGTGCCCCGCGGACACTCCTCGTCTGCCGTGCACCCCTCGCACTCGTTGGTGTCCGTGTTGCATGTGAGGCCGACGCAGTCCCCGTCGTCGGTGCAGCCGACCTGACACTCGAGGTCGATTGTGCAGTAGGTCCCGGACTCGCAGGTGTCGTCATCCGGCAGGCACTCCACGCAGTTGCCCGTGTCAGTGTCACACACGGTGGTTGCGGCGAACGAGGAACAGTCCCGGTTCGACCGGCAGGTGCTGGGGACTCCCCCTCCGCCGCCGTTGCCCGCGGTCGCGTCTCCACCGGTGGACGGCTGCTCGGTCGTGCCTGCCGTCCCACCGGTCTCCGCGGGTTGGTCGCTGCCTCCGGTGGTGACGGGCGCGTTGTCCACGCCTCCCTCTCCGCCGTCGTCGGCGAAATCGATGTGGGGTGCGCAGGCGACCAGGCCGGCGGTTCCCGCAGTGGTCAAGCTCAGCACCAACGTCCGCAGCGCGCGCGAAAGACCCAATGCCATACCGTCAAATGTATCACGAGCCAGCTCGAGACGCTTAGCCGGTGGCCCGGTAGGTGCGGTGCGACAATGGGTGAGCTGTGGGGAAAGGTGCTGCGTTCTCTCCAGCAGCCGCGGTGCGTGGGCACCAGCTTCGGGAGTTCACGGGAAGAGATCCAGCCGTTGCTCGCGAACCGACTCTCCACTTCGGCGTTCACGGAAAGAGGAGAATCCGTTGCTCGTGAACGGATTCTCCTCTGGTCGCGTCGGGCGTGAGGACGATCTCGTTGTGCTCCCAGCGCAGTCGCGCACGCAACGTGTCGGGGTGGTTCCACAGCTGGGAACGCTCGTAGCCTGGAGGAAGAGGGGCCGGATCCTCGGCATCGATGGGGCGCACGACCCTCCGTTCGAAGAGCGTGGTCTTGGGCGATGCGGTGATGCCACCGCGGTCCAGCGTGAGCACCACGAGCTGGGCGCGCTCGCTGGTGAGGACCTCGTTCAATGCGAGATCGAGCTGAGTCAGACGCTCGTCGATGCTGACGGCCACCTCCGGCGCTCCTCCGCGGAGGGCATCGAGGTGTGCGAGGCGGAGCGTGAAGGCGTTGACCACGTCGTGCTCGCGCGGACCGTGAACTCGCGCCACCGGACCGTAGATCCACAGTCCCTGTGGGGTTTGCAGGGCAACCCAGCTGGCTTCGGTGGTGCCCCCCTCGTCGATCTGCAAGCGCAGCTCCTGGGCATTCGCGAGCTGTGCGGCGCCGACGCGGTGCGGGGGCCCCGCGTGGCAGTCGACAGAGGTCACGTCGCCGGTGCCGAGCCCGAGCGCCTGACTCTGGCCGAGGTTGACCTGCCTCGTGAGCTGGCGGCAAGCCTCGTCGCTAGATGCGAGAGGGCCCAGCGTTCGGGAAGCGAGCTCTGGGGCGGGTTTGGCGAGAGCGGCTGCCATTGCTTGCTCCGCGGCTTCGCGAACGGATTCGTTGCCGCGCGCGCGCCGGTGGGCCCGCCGAGCCCAGTCTCGGGCGAGTCCCTCATTCCCGGCCAGGGCTGCGGTACGGCTCAGCTCGACTGCGAGCGCGCCTCCGGTCGGGTCGAGGGCGGTCGCCTTCGCGAGCGTGACCAGCGCGGTGCGGGGGCGCCCGGCCGCCACGGCCTCGCGGGCGCGCTGCAGCGCATCCAGGATCGAGTGCCGGTGGCGGCGTGCGAGCTCTGGTGCGGTGGCCCGGTGCGGAGGGAGCGCGCTCGGAACGGCGGGGGGAGCGTCTCGGCCTGCGGTCGGTGTCGTGGCCGACGAACTCGTGGTTGGCACCGGGTCTGGTGGCGAGTGACACCCTCGACACCCAGGGCCCACGAGCCCGAGAGCCAGCCCGGCGACGAGGGAGGCGCGGCGCATCAGCAGATCCGCGGTAGCTGCTCCCCGCTGAGGCGGTCCACGACGCGGGTCGCGCCGATCCGGCTCTTCATCGTGACCCGACCAGGATGCTCGCTGGTCACTTCGCCGATGATCGCCGCATCGGCGCCTCGGGCGTGAGCCCGCATCGCCGCGAGCACGCTCTCTGCGGCTTCCTGGCCAACAATGACGAGGCACTTGCCCTCGTTCGCCACGTAGAGGGGATCGAACCCCAGGATCTCGCACGCTCCGCGGACGGCTTCGCGTACCGGGATGCGGTCTTCCTGCAGCCGGATACCGCACTGCGCGCTGGTGGCGATCTCGTTGAGAGCGCTGGCTACCCCGCCCCGGGTGGGGTCGCGCAGCATGTGCACCGCAGCACCGCCAGCGGCGAGAAGAGCGGCGACCAGACCGTTCAGGGCGGCCGAGTCGCTCTCCAGGGTGGTTTCGAACTCCAACCCCTCCCGCACGCTCATGATCGCGATGCCGTGATCGGCGATCGGTCCGCTGACGATGACCACGTCTCCCTCGGCGATCCGATCGGCGCTGATCTGGATCCCCTCCGGGACGAGGCCGACGCCTGCGGTGTTGATGTAGACTCCATCGCCCTTGCCGCGATCGACGACCTTAGTATCACCGGTCACGATGTGAACGCCTGCCTCCGCCGCAGCGTCCCGCATCGATTCGACGATGGTTCCGAGCTGGGCCATGGCGAACCCTTCTTCGATGATGTAGCCAGCGCTCAATCCGAGCGGCGTGGCTCCGCACATCGCGAGATCGTTGACGGTGCCGTGCACCGCCAGGGAACCGATGTTGCCGCCGGGAAAGAAGAGCGGCCTGACGACGAATGAATCCGTCGAGAACGCCAGGCGCCGGTGTCCGACCTCGAGCACCGCGCCGTCGTGCAGTGCCTCCAGCGTCGGGTTGCGAAACGCGGCCACGAACAGTTCGTCGATCAGACGCTGTGAGAGGCGCCCCCCACCGCCATGCGCGAGTTGCACGGTGGTGTGCTCGGACAGCGGGGAGGGACAGCTGACTCGGGATGGATCAGGCGCTGAGGGGCGGGTCATCCGCGTGGCCCTCCGAGCGCCAAGGGGCGCAGCGTGGATTCGTCGCGAGCGTAGCGGAAGTACGCCGAGCAGGCCCCCTCCGCGGACACCATGGGAGCGCCGAGCGGCCTCTCCGGCGTGCACTCACGGCCGAAGGCTGGGCATTGGGGTGGCTTCTGCAAGCCTTTGAGGATGGAACCGGCAATGCACACCTCGGGCTCCTTCGCGGTGAGGTGTCCGACGTTGAAGCGGCGCTCGGCGTCGAACTGGCCGAACTCGGCGCGGAGCTGGAGGCCACTTTGCGGGATCATTCCGACACCGCGCCACTGCCGATCGCACCGCTCGAAGATCCGTTCGAGCAGCCCCTGTGCGTGCGGGTTGCCGTCACGTCGGACACTCCGCTTGTACTGGTTCTCGACGCCGTAGCGACCCGCTTCCAGCATCGACAGCAGGAGGTGCAGCCCATGCAGAAGGTCGAGCGGTTCGAATCCGGTGGGGACGATCGGGAGTCGGTACCGTTCGGCGATGGGCTCGTACTCGCGATATCCCATCACGGTGCAGACGTGCCCGGCGGCGAGAAATCCCTGGACCACGTTGTCCTCGGCGCTCAGCAGCGCCTCCATGGCAGGGGGGACGAGCACGTGACTGGAGAGGATGGAGAAATTCTCGAGTCCGAGCTGGCTGGCCTGGACGATCGCCATCGCGTTTCCCGGGGCAGTGGTCTCGAACCCGACTGCGAAGAACACCACCTGGCGATCTGGATGGTGCTGCGCCAGCTTGACCGCGTCGAGCGCGGAGTAGACCATCCGCACGTCGGCGCCGGCGCTCTTGGCGCTCAAGAGATCGGTCTGCGATCCGGGCACCCGGAGCATGTCGCCGAACGAGGCCAGGATCGTGTCGGGTCGGTTCGCGATGGCGATGGCCCGATCGATCAGCTCGATCGGTGTGACGCACACTGGGCAGCCGGGGCCGTGGACCAGCGTCACCTCGTCGGGGAGGAGTTGGTCGATCCCGAACTTCATGATCGCGTGGGTTTGCCCACCACAGATCTCCATCACCGTCCAGGGACGGGTCACGAGGCGTCGGATCGCTGCTGCGTAGAGTTCGGCCTCGGCCTGGCCCCGGTACTCGTCGACGTACTTCACGACCCGGGCTCCCCGGTGGGCCCGGGCGCGGGGGACACGTCGGTGGGGCCGTCGGGCGCTCCGAGTTCGTCGTTCAGAGCGTCGATCTGGCGCAGGTACTCGAACGTCTCCTGGGCCTCGCTCTCGCTCAGGGTACTGATCGAGAAGCCGGCGTGTACCAGTACGTATTCTCCAACGGCCACTTCCGGGGTACAGGCGAGGCACACCTCACGCACGACGCCGCCGAACTCGACGCGGCCCATCGGCATCTCCGCGCCGGCCTCGCCGACGCCGACGACTTTTCCGGGAACTCCAAGACACATGGGATACTTCCTTGGTGGGGGGGAGGACTACCGCACGAGCGCCGCCGCCGCCACCGCGACTTGGCCCAGGCTCAGCCCTCCGTCGTTCGGGGGGACCTGACGATGCAGCAATACGGTGAACCCCGCTGATTCGAGCAGAGTTGCCGTGCGCTCGGTCAGCAGCCGGTTCTGAAAACACCCGCCGGTCAGGCCCACCAGCGGCACTGCCATCCGCTGCGCCACGGCGAGGATCGCCTGGGCCAGGGTCTCGTGGAAGCGAGCGCTGATCAGAGACGACGGGCCGGAGGCCCGCACCTCTGCCAGCAATTCTGCGACGAGCGGTCGCCAGTCCAGCACCACCATCCCCGACTGCTCGAGGAGCGGCATCGGGTACGGTTCTGGAGGGCTTGCGCCCCCGTCTCGGTATCGCGCTGCCCACTCGAGCTCGATGGCCGCTTGCCCCTCGTAGGCGGCGCGTTGTCGGAGGCCAGCGAGTGCGGCGACGGCGTCGAAGAGTCGCCCCGCGCTCGTCGTCTGGGGGCAGTGGATGTCGCGCGCGAGCATGCCGGCGAGAAGCTGGCGCTCTGCGGAGGTGAAGGCGTCGTGGGCGGGGTTGCCGGTGGCGTCAGCGAGGAGGTCGGCGGCGGTGAGCAGTCCGAAGGCGCTACGACGCGGTTCGCGGACTGCCGCCTCTCCGCCAGGGAGACGAAACGGGCGCAGGTGGGCAACCCGGGTGACCGAGGTCGCGTTGCCGAGGAGGAACTCTCCTCCCCAGATCGTCCCATCGGTGCCATAGCCGGTGCCGTCCCAGGTCACTCCCAGCGTGGTCGCATCGGTGCCGTGCTCGGCCAGCAGTGCGGCGAGGTGCGCGTGGTGGTGTTGGACGGGGATTCTGCGCGCCGACGCGACGCGGCGCTGCCAGGGATCTGACGTGGGGAGCGTCCGGACACGCTCGAGCCACTGCGTGGAATGATAGTCGGGATGCAGGTCGTGGGCGACGGCGATTGGTACCGCGTCGTAGAGCTCGAGGAGATCGCGTATGATCCGCTCGTGCGCGGACGCGGCCTCGGCGCTGCCGAGATCCCCGACGTGTTGCCCGACGAACACCTGGTCATCGATGGCGAGGGCGACCGTGTTCTTGAGCTGCGCGCCGACGGCCAGGATCGGGGGCACTGCCGCGGACAGCCGCACAGGCGCTGGCGCGTAGCCGCGAGAGCGACGCACCAGCTGGGGGATGCCGGCCACGAAAGCGACCACGCTGTCGTCGACCTGGCGCTCAATCGGTCGGTCGTGAACGAGCAGCAGATCGGCGATCGCACCGAGGCGATCGCAGGCCTCGGCGTTGGCAATGCAGATCGGCTCGTCGGTCGCGTTGCCACTCGTAGCGACGATCGGGCGCTGGAGCTGGGCGAGGACGAGATGGTGGAGCGGAGTGTAGGGGAGCAGGACCCCGAGCAGCGGGTTGCCCGGTGCCACGGCCTCGGCCACCGGAGCGTCTGTGCGGCGGGGGAGCAGGACGATGGGAGCGGCTGGCGAAGTGAGCAACGCGCGGGCCTCGGGATTGAGCTCGACGAGGGCCTCCGCCTGGTCGAGATCGGGTACCATCACCGCGAGGGGTTTCTCCCAGCGGGCCTTGCGGGACCTGAGGCGCTCGACGGCGGCGTCGCTCTGCGCGTCGACCAGCAGGTGAAAGCCGCCCAGACCCTTGAGCGCGACGATGCTCCCTCCGGCGATGGCGGCGACGGCTTGCTGGAGGGCTTTGTCCCGATGGGCGAGGGGTTGACCCGAGGGGTCGAGCAGCGTCAGCTGGGGACCGCAGGTCGGGCAGGCGTTGGGCTGCGCATGGAAGCGGCGATCGCGCGGGGCGTCGTACTCGCGCTGGCAGTTCGCGCACATCACGAAGTCGCTCATCGTGGTGCGGGGGCGATCGTAGGGCAGCGAGCGCACGATACTGAAGCGGGGTCCACAGTTCGTGCAGTTGGTGAACGGGTAGCGGTGACGGCGGTCCGCGGGGGTCTCGAAGTCGCCGCGGCAGTCGGTGCAGGTGGCGAGATCGGGGAGCAGTACCGCGGTCTTGCTGCCCGTCGTGGGACTGGCGAGGATAGTGAACGACGACTCGCCGCGAACCGGCAGGGGCGTGATGCCGACGAGCTCGGGGCGAGCGGCAGGGGGCGCCTCGGACAGCAGGCGCTGGATCAGGGCGTCGAGGTGCTCCGGCTTGCCTTCTGCCTCGATGGTGACACCCCCGGGGTCGTTGGCGACGCTACCAACGACCCCGAGCTCCTCGGCCAGGCGGAAGACGAAGGGGCGGAAGCCGACGCCCTGGACCGCGCCCCGCACCCGAACCCGACGGCGCTCGCATGGGGGAAGGGGGGGCGACATACCGGTCGCGTTAGCACATTTTGCTGCCGGGCGCGGCGCGCCCGGTCGCGACGCAGGACCGGGCTCAGCCGCGCCACTCGGTCTGATCGACCGTCGTCTCGAACTTGGCCTCCTGGCGCTCGGGGAGCTCGCCGATCGCATTGGCGATGTCCTCGGCGGTAGGCTTGCCGATCCACACCATGCTCTCCCGCTTGCACTTGTCCTGCACGACCTGCAGGCTTTGGTGCTCCTTCGGATTGTACTTCGAGTAGTCGAAGACCGGGATGTTGCCGTCCATCTTCACCAGCTCGGGGTTGGCGCGCGTGCACGCCTTGCAGCCCGTGCAGCCGACCTCGCAGACCTCGGTGACCTCCTTGGCGAAGTCACCGCTGCAGCACTGCACCGCGAGGATTCGGTCTGCCTTGAAGGGAACCTGGCTGATGATGTTCCGCGGACACGCCTTGACGCAGGCGCCACAACCGATGCACTCGAGGTAGTCGATGACCGCGACCCCATCCCGGATATGGATGGCGTCGTAGTCGCAGACCCGGACGCAGTCGCCGAGCCCCAGGCAGCCGTAGACGCAGCCCTGGATGCCACCGACAATATTGGCGGCGTTGCAGGTCTGCTCGCCGTGATATGGAGTGCGCTGTAGACGCTGCTCGGTGGTTGCGGCGCAGTGTACGATGGGACGAACGGGGAAGCTCTCCTCGACCGCGACTCCCATGATCGTACCAATCTGAGTGGCGAGACCTGCGCCTCCAACGGGGCACTTGTTCACCGCCTCGCCCTTGATCACGACGGCCTCGGCGTACTCGCTGCAGCCCACGTAGTCGCAGCCGCCACAGTTGGCGCCGGGCAAGGCATCGTTGACCTGGTCCATGCGCACGTCCACAGGGACGTGGAACGCCTTGTTCGCGACACCGAGAATGGTGCTCATGACGACGCCCAGGAGGAGCAGCGTCAGGGCGGCGAGAACGATGGTGAGAGTGACGATATCCATCTCTTGCTCAGCTCCCGATCATCAGCTTGGCGAGGCTCGTGTCCACGCCGGCAAACCCCATGAACGCTAGCGCGAGGATCCCCGCGACGATGAACGCGATGCCCGGCCCTTCGAGCGACTTCGGGACCTCCGCCAGCTCGAGCTCCTCGCGGAGGCCCGCCATGATGACGATCGCGATCGTGAACCCGACGCCGCCGCCGATCGCCAGCGTCAGCGCCTTGTCTAGACCCCAGATGTCCGCCGCCTCGACGCCGACGATGTGCTTCATGATCTCGAGGCAGGCGAAGAGGATGGCGCAGTTGGTCGTGATCAACGGCAGGAAGATGCCGAAGGACTTGTAGAGCGGGGGGAAGAACTTGCGCACGTACATCTCGACGAACTGCACGCTCGACGCGATCGAGAAGATGTAGACGAGGTAGGAGAGAACGGTCAGATCGACGTCCCCTGGCTGTCCACTGATGGCGTGCCAAATCCCGGTCGAGACCGGGGCGCCTGGGCGCAGGATGTAGAAGGTGAACAGCCAGCTGAGGGTCGAGGCGATGCTGATCACGAAAGTGACCGCCAGTCCCATCCCGAACGCCATGTCCACCTTCTTCGAGACGCCGAGGAAGGGGCAGATGCCGACGAAGTAGTAGAGGACGAAATTGTGGATCAGCGCCGATCCGATTCCGATCAGCAGTAGTCCGGCGAAGTACTCCATGGTGGCCTCCGATTACGACGCGCTCTTGGCGGTGAGGGCCGCGTGCTCGCGGCGGCGCTGGAGCTTCTCGCGCTCGTGTTTCTTCTTCTCTTGCTTGGACTCGACGAGGTTCCACAGCCCGAGGAGCAGTCCCATGGTGAGGAACGCTCCGGGTGGAAGGATCATCACGCTCCAGCCCGCGTCTCCGGAAGTCAGCGGCATCACGGGCAGGTCGAACCACGTGCCCTTGCCGAGGATCTCGCGGACGGTGGCGATCGAGGCCAGCGCCAGCGCGAACCCGACCGAGACCCCGACCCCGTCGGCGATCGCTGCGCCCACGCCCTGCTTGCTGGCGCAGATCTCGCAGCGGCTGATGATGATGCAGTTGACGATGATCAGCGGGATGTAGGGACCCAGCGCCTTGCTCATGTCGTACATGTAGGCCGCCAGCAGGCGGTCGGCGATCGTCACGAAGGTGGCGATGGTCAGCGTGAAGACGAGGATCCGGAGGTGGGGCTTGAGCAAATGGCGGATCAGGCTGACCAGGATGTTGGCACAGACGAGGACGAACAGTACCGCCCCGGCCATCGTCATCGCTGGCTTCATCCCCGCGGTGACCGCGAGCACGTGACATAGGCCGAGCATCGAGCGGTAGACGGGGTTCTCGGGCAGGATGCCGTTGAGGAAGCGCTCGCCCGCGGTGGGTCCGGTGTCGCTCATTGGTTCTCTCCCAGGGCCACGGGGGTGGCGGCCGCAGCTAGCTCGGCCTTCATGCTGGCGACGGTCTGGTTGATGATGGTGCAGACGGCGTCGCTGGAGATGGTGGCTCCGGTCAGCGCCTTGATGACGCCAGTCTGCTGGTTCGTTTGTGCTCCCGCCTTGGCGTCGAGAGTGAGACTGGTCGCGATGCCGACGAAGCGGCTGCGGAAGTCCTCGGTAGTGATGTTGTCACCGAGGGCAGGCGTCTCCTTCTGGTCGAGGACGAACACTCCGGTGACGGTTTGGGCCTGAGCATCGAGGCCGATGATCAGCTCGATCTTGTCGGCGAAGCCTTGCCCCTTGCCGTTGACGACCCAGCCTACCAGCTGGTCCTTGTTGTCCAGGGCGCGGAACACGCGCTTTCCGGGAATGGTATCGTCGTCTGCAGTGCCGTGTGTCGACCCCGGTACCAGGGAGGGCACCTGTTCCAGCGTCTCGTTCAGCTTGTTCTGAGCGATGGTGGGGCCAACGGTACGTTCGAGTGCAGCCAGCCCCGAGCCGAACCCGGCGGCGAGCAGGATCACGAGCCAGCCCTGCGCGACGACGTTCCCGGTGGGGGGCTTGGTGAGCTGTGCCTCGGAGACGACAGCCAGGTGTTTCTTGCCCTCGCCCTCGGTGGGGTCGGCGTTGGCGGCCTTCTCGATGGCTGTCTCCGCTGTCGGCTTCTCATCCGCGGCCTTGGTTTCGGCTTCGGCGGGGCCTGACGCCTCCGGCGGGGCGGCGGACGGGGTTGGCTTCTCGGCTTCCGCCGCGGGCTTCGCTGCCGCATCTTTGGGGGCTTCGGTAGCGGGCGGCTCCACGGAGGGGGCGGCGGATGGCGGGGCATCCGGCTTTGCTGGGCGCTCCGTTGGCATTTCTGCCTTCGCGTCTGGGGTCTGCGCGGTGGTGCGCTTGGGGTCGAATTTCTCCTGGTCAGCCATGGTCAGCTCCTGGGATCACGGGCGCTCCGGCACTGGACCCCCGACCGGGGTCGGGACCGTCCAGCGGTTGATGAGGGGAACCATCGCGTTCATCAGCAGCACGGCGAACATCACGCCCTCGGGGTAGCCGCTGAAGGTTCGCAGCAGCCAGACGAAGAAACCGGTCCCGATGCCGAACCAGAGCTTGCCGCGGTTGGTGATGGGGTTGGTGACGGGGTCGGTCGCGATGAAGAAGGCGCCGAAGAGCACCGCGCCGCCCAGCAGGTGCTCCAGCACCGTGAGCCGCAGCGCAGGGACGGCGGCAATCGCGTCCGGGGTGACCAGCAGTTGTGTCGCTGCCGCGAAGACGACCAGTGAGCCGAGCATGCCAGCGGGGACCTCCCAGCTCGCGGTCCGGAAGAAGATCAGGAAGAGGCCGCCGCCGAGGCACGCGAGGGCGCTGATCTCACCGAGGCTACCGTTCACGTTGCCGAGCAGCATTGGCATCAGTTCGGGCATCGTGGCGGCTGCGTCTCGGGCCACCGTCAGCGGAGTGGCCTGCGTGATGACCCCTACGCCTTCGGCCAGCTGGTACGCGGGGGCGCCGAGGAACTTGCTGAAGCTGATCATGACGAAGGCGCGCCCCACCATCGCCGGGTTGAACATGTTCTGGCCGAGTGAGCCGAAGGCGACCTTGCCGATGCCGATCGCGATGAAGCCGGCGATCATGGCAACCCACCAGGGGCAGGTCGCTGGGAGGCTCAGTCCGAGGATCAACCCGGTGACCCCAGCCGAAAAATCCCCCAGCTTGGCCTTCTGGCCACGCAGGCGCATGAAGGCCTCCTCGGCGATCAAGCAGCTGGCCGTGGTGACGGAGAGGACCAGCACCGCTCGCCACTGGAAGAAGTAGAGGGCCACCATGGTGGCGGGAATCAGCGCGATGATGACTTGGAGCATCATCCAGCGCGTGGTCAGCGAAGTGTCGTAGGAGTGAGGCGACGGTGCGACGCGCAGCTCGGGCGCGGGGGGTGCCGCGTTGGCAGCCGGCTTGTCGGCGGTAGCTTCAGCCATGGTCTCGATTCCCTCGTGCTCTCAGTTCTTCGGTAACCGGGCCTTGCCCATGCGAATCAACTGGACGAGCGGAATGCTCGCCGGACAGGTGTAGGCGCAGCAGCCACACTCCATGCACGCCTGGATGTGGTAGCGCTTGGCGACGTCCCAGACTTCCTTGCGCGCCGCCAGCGCGATCTTGGTGGGCACCAGGCCCAGGGGGCAGACGTCGACACAGCGACCGCAGCGGACGCAGGCGGTTTCCTCGGCTTGCTCGACATCGGCGGCGGTGAGCACCGTGAGTCCGCTGGTGCCCTTGGTCACGGGGGTCTTCAGGTTGGAGACGGTGAAGCCCATCATCGGACCGCCCGAGACGACGCGGGCGGCGTCGGGCGTCAGGCCACCGCATGCATCGATCAGATCCTGGTAGGGGGTTCCGATGGGGACCAGGAGGTTCTTCGGGCTTGCAATGCCGTGGCCTGTCACGGTGACGACGCGATGGGTGACCGGCGCCTTGCGGAGCACTGCGCGGGCGATCGACATCGCGGTGCCGATGTTGATCACGACGACGCCCACGTCGAGCGGCAGACCGCCCGTTGGAATGATGCGTCCGAGCGCCGCGGGAACCGTCTGCTTCTCGCCGCCCATCGGGTATTTCGTTTCGAGCGGCTTGACCTGCGCGATGGTTCCTCGGCAGGCCTCCTCCAGCGCGGCGATTCCTTGGGGCTTGTTCTTCTCGACGGCGATCACCACCGAGCTGGCGCCCGCGGCCCGAGCCGCGAGCAGCGCGCCGGCGACGACCGCCCGCGGGGCCTCGACCATCATCCGGTAGTCGGCGGTCAGGTAGGGTTCGCACTCACAACCGTTGACGAGGATGACATCGACCGGCTTCTTCTCGTTCCGGGTGATCTTGACGTGGGTGGGAAAGGCCGCCCCACCCATCCCGACGAGGCCGCCCTGTTTGACGGCCTCGGTGATCGCGCTTGGTTCGAGATCGGGGAGGTCGGTCGTGGGCCAGTCGCCCCCGATGACGGCATCGTAGAGCTCCTCGGCGCTGGGCTGGTCATCGCTTGGCGTGATCGGAAGTGCCGCTACGTGCCGGCCATTGGGTAGCGTGAGGTTGAGGGGCTTGCCGCACTTGCCGGTCACCGAGGCGTGGACCGGGGCCGAGACGAACCCACCGGCCTCGGCAACCACGTCGCCCGCCGTCGCCTGCTTGGGCGGCTTGGCCGGCAGCTTGGCGGGCGCACCAATGTGCTGCAGCACCGGCAAGAGCACCTGCTGGGGTGGCGGAAGTACCTCGATCTTCGCGTTCTCGGCCAGCTCCTTGCCCTCGAAGGGATGGATCCCTCGGGAGAAGGTGCCGGTCCCGATCGCCACGATTGCTTCACCCATCGTGCCTCTCCTTGGCGGCTGGCGCGTCGGGCGCGCCGCCGGTAGATGCCATCTCGAAACTGCGGAGACTCGACAACGCGCTTGCCTCCCCGGAGTGACTGGAGCGCGCCTTCGGCTTCAGACCACGGTCTGTTCGTTGGCTTTCGGCCACCCCTCCCCACCGTCGCGTCACGTGGGTGGCGGCGGTCGTTGTCAGGAACATACCCCCGATCAACCCGCCCAGCGCGGCCAGGGAGCGGCTGCTCGTCCCTTCCGGGGCCACTGCGGCGCAGACGATGGCGCAGGCGAGGGGGAGCAGGAAGTAGAACGCGGCCATCCGGGCCAGCACCCAGCCCGTATACGGTGGTTCCTGTCCCTCGTCGCAGGCCTCCTTCGCCTCGGCGGGACAGGCTTCGCACGACGCGCAGGAGTGCGAGCGCTTTGCGTCTCGCCCTGACTCTGTTGCTCGCTCGCTCACTGGCATGGTCCGCGCTCGGGCGGTTCGAGTCGGCGCCAGATCCGGCGCCAGCCCGAGCGCTATTCAGCAGGGGTTGGAGGGTCTGTCAACCGCAGTGCGCAGGAGCTGTTGGCCGATGCGCGCTGCTGAGGACACACGGCTTCCGACCCCCACGCAACTCGATGTTACGTATGGGAACCTTTGGCCCGTGCGCGTCCTTGTTTACCATATTGATCTCGCGGTCGCGACCGAACCCGGCGGTCACGCCGGGCGGAGGCCGAGCGCCTCGGCGCTGCGACGCGGTCTCACCCCAATCCCTTGGGGTGTCGTGGACTGTGCACCCAGACGACTCGGTGTAGCTGGTACCGCGCCTGCAAGTTGCCGGGCGTCTCAGGTTGGGCGGTCGAAGCAACCTGTGGGCTTGCCGGGTGCCGGAACGCGGCTTCGTTTCGGTCCTTGGTGAACCCTCGCGGGCACCCGCCATCGCCGAAAAGTCGACAATCGCGCGCACTCGTCTAGCGTGCGTGACAATCCATGGGGATGCCTCGATCGCCCGCGACAGTGCTGATCTGGTCGGTGCTGGCTGCACTGGGTTGTGGCGGAGCACCGGCGCCCACGCTGGCTGGCGTCGGCGAGGGTGTGCCAGTGAGCGCGGTGGTGGCGGGCAACGAGCTTCCCGTGCCGCAGACGCGAGCGCTGGCGCCGCCCCCCGCCATCGCGGCTGGCGCCGCCGTGCCGCAACCGCATTGGCAGTCGTCGATGGATGGGGCCGCGCGGATTGGATCCATCCGGCACTCGACGATGATCTGGGAGGAGCCGATTCGCGAGAAGGCGCGTCTCGCCATCGGTCGCATCCGGATTGGCACCACCCTCAAGCTCAAGACCGGCGAACCGATCGCGGGACAGGGTTGCTTCGGCAGCTGGTTCGAGGTCGAGCCGTTCGGGTATGTCTGCGAGGACGAGACGACGACGCGTGACTTCACGACGCCGTACTGGCGGGCGCTGGCCGCGCTGGCGCCCAAGGATGGTCCGCTTCCCTATCGGTACGCCTATTCGATGGGGGCACCGATGTATCATCGGCTGCCGACACCAGCCGAGCAGCGCCTGAACGAGTACTGGACGTATCCAAAAGAGCGCCGTTTTCGGGCGCTCGGGACCTGGGCCGAGAGCCACGAGCGGCTGGTGGTCAAGGATGTCCATCAGGGGCTGATCCGCGCCACTGACGAGGTGCCCGAGGCCTACACGTCTCACGAGCGGATCCCCGGCTCGCCGTACCAGTCTCGCGCTCCGAAGGCCAAGGATCTCCCCGCCGGTAGCGGGGTCGCCTACGCGAAAGCGTTCGAGGCGGCGGGGCGGACCTGGTTGCTCACTCCCGAGCTGCTGCTCGTGCCGGCCGATCGTGTCTTTGCCTACACGCCATCTCGCTTCCAAGGCGTGGAGCTCGACGACGAAGTGCGCCTCCCCCTGGCGTGGATCCGCGGCGACTCCGAGCCCTGTCGCGAGGCAGCGTCTCTCGCTCCGACGGGGCAAGGCTGGTCCAACAAGGACCATGTGCTACTCACCGGGCACCGTCGGCAGGAGGGCGCGCGCACGTACTGGGAAACCCGTGAGCGCGGTTGCTGGATCGAGGAGCACGATGGCACAGCCATCGTCCGCCCCGTGGACCGCCTGCCGGGCAATCTCGGGCCTGACGAGCGCTGGATCGATGCGCGGATTCTGACCGGCTACGCTGTTGCTTATGTCGGGCTCCGACCCGTGTGGACGACTCTCTGGTCAGCGGGCAAGGGGGGCGTTCCGGTGCGCGGAAACGATCCGAAGCAGTACGCGACGACTGAGGTGGGGATCTTCACCTTCCAGTGGAAGGAGAAGGTGGCCACGATGTCGCCGGACCCTGGAGAGCCGACGGTCTTTTGGTTCGCCGATGTTCCACATGTGCAGTACGTTCACGCGCCGCTCGCGCTTCACGTGGCGTACTGGCACGACGACTTTGGCCAGCTGATGAGCGCTGAGTGTCTCAACTTCTCTCCGCGGGACGGGGAGTGGTTGCACCAGTTCACCGATCCCCCTTTGCCTCCTGGGTGGAACGCGGTTCGCGGCAGCAGGCTGACTGGTCGCGCGAGTCGGATCGTGATTCGGCCGCGGTAGCCCTCATCGGGGCGAGGGCGGAGAGAGGAGAGGCTTGTAGGGAGTACGATGGGGACGGCCGTGCCATCTTGTGTCGCATGGTGCCGGGGGCCGCGGTGTGGGATGGCAAGACGGGTGGGATGCGAGCCTCCCGGCGGACGCCTCTGGTTTTGCGGCGGCTGAGTGGGCAGGCCAACACACACGGCACGGGCATGCGTTGCGCGCGGTCCCTCTGAGGCGTGTGCTCGCGGCCCGACTCCGGTAGTGGCGGCGCGGCGGGCGACACTGGTACCCGGTGGCGTGGCGGGTGGCATTCGGGCACTGCCCCGAGGGCTGCAGCGGTGGGGACCTCCACGCCGGGAAATGCGCGAGCGGTGCGTGGGAAGACGTCATGCACATCACGGGTGGGGTTGAGGCTGGGGGCCCGTGCGGCGTGCCAGAGACGAGGCGGCGAAGCCGCCCGCCCTACTTGGCGGGCGTCAGTGACGAGCAGTCCAGCCCGCCCGAGAGCTTGCGGATCTTGCCCTGGTAGCGCTTGCCGGTGGCCATCTTCGCCCACTTGGCTTCGGGCAGCTCGCAGTCGTGCGTCTTGCCGCTGTCTGTGTCCTTGAGTACCACGACGTATTTCTCGCGCTTGTCACCGGCCCGCTCGCAACCGTCGCAAGTCCCGGTGCGCTTCAGTGCTGGATCGGGCCACCGGCGCTCGTCCTTGAGCGACCCGTTGGCGGTGGCGGTTCGCGACACCTTCCACTTCCTGATCCGGTAGGTGCACTGGTCAGCCATCACCGCGACTTCCTTGTACTTTGGCTGGCACTCCTTCACCTCCTTGAAGGTGCCGTCCCCCTGATCCTTCTTGCGCGTCTTGCACTCCTCGCCGTCGGGCACCTTCTTCGTGTCCCGCTTTGCTTGGCTGCGCGATTGCTCGCGCGCGCCTGTGGGCATCTGGTCGCACCAGTCCTTCTCCGTGACCTCGCCGTACGTCTCGACGTCGATGACGCGCTCCCAGCGGTGGGAAGCGACCTCGAGCGCGGTTTCCCGCGTCCACAGCAGGAAGACGACGAGAATCAGCGCGCCGACGACGATCATCGTCAGGCATCCAGCGCCGATCAGCCACCCGACGATGCTCTTCTTCTTGGGCGGCTCGGGGGCAGGCGCGGGGACGCGGCCGTGCACGATCTCGTTCTTGGCTGCCTGGGCGTTGTCGCCGCCGAATCCGCCCTCGGCGTGGATCTGGTCAGCCCGGGTGGTGACGGCCTTCGACCCGTCGAGCGGGCTGCCGCAGTGCCGGCAGTTGTTGCTCTTGGCGCTGTTTGCCTCGTTGCACGCGGGGCAGAGGCGGTCCGCGCCGACGAACTCGTGGTCCTCGACCGCGACCTTGTCCGCGTCGCTGGGGAAGTAGCGGGCTTCCTGATCTTGAGGGGCGCCGCAGCTCGGGCAATGGCGATGCGTCAGTCCCAGGAGCTTGGTGGCTCCACAGTACTTGCAGTCCCACAGCATCTCGTAAGTTTTCTCGTCGCTCATGGCTTCCTCGTCCCTCGGCTCAGCCGTCAGGATAGGTCGACTTTCGTCCCTCGGGCCACGCGATCGAACCGTCCCGCGTCGGGACGCGACTGCCCCCACCGGCAGTCCCCCGATTTGCTGGGCGAAATGCGAAGAAGGCCCGGCTGCTGGGGCAACCGGGCCAGGGAGGGCGCGCCAGCGGCGCTCAGGTGAGGATCTTCTCGGGTCGGCAGCCGATGCGGATCTCGAGCGTCCCCGCGCCGAAGCGCGAACAGGTGCAGGGGCAAACCCGGATGCTGCTCGGATCGTTCGAGTTGTCGAAGTACCACCCACCAAAGTCGCTGGTGCCGCAGCCCGCGAGCGACCCGACGTAGGGCATCTCCTCGGCTTCGCCCTCGAAGGGCTGGTAGACCATCTGGACGTTCACGTCCTCGTTGCTCGTCTGCAGCTCCAGACCGTCGGGAGGGTTGGGCAGGCGGAACTCGCACTTGAGCTCGGACAGCGTGATGTTCTTCAGTGCTGCGACGAAGTCTTCGGCGGCGGTCCCGTCCTCGGTCATCAGCGCTTCCCGCGTACCTCCGGCGCGGGCCACATTGTCGAGGTTGAAGCGCGCGGAAGCGCCGACTCCGATCGCGTAGACCGGGATCGACGGATCTCCGTCGTAGGCTTCCTCTGCAAGATCGGATTGCGCGGCAGGGTCGGTGTTGCACTCGGTGGGGAACGCGTCGCTCACCAGCACCACGACGGTTGCGCGGTCGGTGTGAGCTCTCGCGTGGCGCCGGGCGTGGGTGATCGCGCCTTCCAGTGCGGGCACCGAGGGTGTCAGTCCGCCGGGCGTCACCGTGGAGATAGCGGTCGCGATCTCGTCACCGTTGTCCGCGAGGAGCTGGATCGGAACGTCCGGGGTTTCGTAGCTGCTTGGATCACAGACGTCGCCATCGAGGGCGCGGAAGAAGACGAGACCAGTGCCGATCTCCGCGGCCTCGGGATCTGCTGCGTAGGTCTGGATCGCGTCACTCAGCAGATCGAGTCGCGTGACGTTGGGGCTCACCTCGTAGCCCATGGACAGCGACCGATCCATGACCAGCAGGATGTCGACGGGGAAGGGCTCTGCCTCCTGGCCGATCCCGGCGCAGACGCCATTGTTCCCGCCTTCGCCACCTCCTTGGGTCGCCTCGGTGTCGGTGAGGCCGTTGCAGGCGGCGGAGGGGATGGTCCCGCTCCGGCCGCCCGTGCTGCTCCGGCCGCCCGTCGTGGTGCTCGCGCCGGCACTCGCGTTGCCGCTGCCGCCGCTCGCGTTGCCCGAGTTCCCGCTGCCACCGGTGGCGCTGCGGTTCCCGCCACCGTCGTTCTTGTCTTCGTCACCGTCGCTGCTGCACATCACGAGCCCCAGCGAGAGGAACGCGACCAGCGTCGCGTGTGCGGTCGAGCGTCGCTTCGAGTTTTTCATCATTGCGGCCTTTCTCACTGGATGGGCGGGCAGCCCATGACGACGTCCACCTGCTTGGCGCCGGTGTCGAGGATGCGGTCACAGGTCTCCCCCTCGAGGTGGAGCACCCCCGGCTCGGTGTCGTAGGTGATGTTCCAGTTCTCGACCTCGTTGCCGTCGCCGTCCACGCCCAGGTGTGGCACCAGCTCGCAGTCGATCGCGACGTTCACCTTGTTCTGTTGCTGGGGGTCGGCTTCGAGGGGGATATCGCAGGTCTGGACGAGCTGCGTGCTGATGTCGCGGAAGACCCGCGTCAGTCCTCGTACGCCTTCGTTTGCCTCCACCGCATAGTAGTCTGCGCTCCCGGCGGGGCTCGGTGCCCCCCCGTCGATCGCGAACTGGTTGAGGAACTCGGCGTATGACTCGGTGCCCGGGATGCCAATCACGAAGGTCTTGATACCCGCTGCGGCGAGGGCCTGGATCTGGATCTGGACGGCGGCGTCGTCGACGCACGCTTCCGGGGCGTTCGAGCAGAGGTTCCCACTCAGGCCCGGATCCTCGATGTTGGTCGTGCAGGTCTCGGCGTTGCAGCTGATTCTGGTGTTGCAGTTGGGGCCGCCATCGGTGGCGAGCACCACGTACTTCTCTCCCGCCAGCTTCGCGCCGGGACCGTTGAGGTAGTAGTCCTTGGCCCGCTCGAGCGCCTCGGCGGTGGGGGTGCCGCCCCCCGGGGCCACGGCGTCCAGCGCGCCAGTCACCTGGCGCACTCCCTGTCTGCCCTTCGTCATCTCCACCACGATGGCGCTCTCTCCTTCGGGCACTGTGCAGCACACGGCGATGTCGTTGCAGCTGCTGGGGATCTGGTTGTCCAGGTCGTGCGGATACATGATGAGGCCGAACCCCATGTCCGGATCGACGGTCTCGAGCGCCGCGTCGAGAGCCTCGATGAGACCGCTCCACTTGTCCTGGGAGTCAGGATCCGACGCATCGATGGGCTGGCCCATGCTGCCTGACTTGTCGATGACGAAGAGCAGGTTGGGGGTCTTCAGGCGGGCCGTGTTGGTAGTCCATCCGCATCCCGCGAGGGCCTCGAAGTCGCTGGTGTCGCAGATCTGTGTGGAGTCTCCCGGATTGGCGCCTCCGTTGCTGGCACCGCCGTTCTCGGTTCCTCCTGAACCGAGCGTCACGCCGCCTGTCCCGGCGGTGCTGTTGTCGTCGTCGTCGTCTCCGCTTTCGGAGCAGCTAACGGCGGCCGCCAGGCCGAGCGCGAATGGAACTACTGTGAGGATTCGAGTGGTCGTTCTCATGGCATTCACCGAGATGGCCGAGGCCGGATATCCATGTGGCTCACGCGAGCCAACCCCTTGCCGTGCCAAGCCCAGATGGAAAGTAGCAGTTTCGCGGTGGTCTGGCGAACCCAATGCGGGCTGGCGATCCCCTCGACGATGGACCTTCGCATGCGAGTCTGTGTCGACTGGCGCCCGCGAGATCAGGCGAAAGTCATGCGGGCGGGAGGTGCTTTTCTCTCATTGCCTAGCGAGTGACCACGAGCGGTCGCCTCGACTGGCCGCCAAATGTCGTGAGTGCGCGCTCACATTTCCATGTGGGCAAGCCCGGACTCTGGTGGCCTGATGAACCCTAGACGGTATCCCGCCACCGTCAGGGACGAACCACGCCCGACAAGGAGTACGCTGCTGCGGCAATACTACACGGGTTGCGTCGCAGCGCCTCAACGAAAAGTGGCAGGGTAGGTCAGGGGACGGACGAGAAGCGCTCGAAACCCGTCGGTTCCCACGGCGCGGAGCGAGCCTTTCTCGCCGACGAGCAATAGCCCCTCGACCCCGTCCGGGAGCTCCGCGAGCCCCGCCTCTCCCAGCACCGAGAGGGCGGTCGCCCACGCGTCGGCGACGATTGCCCGCGGCGCGACGACGGTGGCCGAACGGACCCCGGCCGCGGGGCGACCCGACCGCGGATCGACGATGTGACTGAAACGCTGGCCGTCGATCTCGACGAAGCGGAAGTAGTCGCCGCTGGTACACACGGCTCCAGCGCGGACGGCGAGCGTGCCAGCGATGCCGCGGCCACCGGGATCGCGCAGCTGCACCTCCCAGCGGTCCTGACCCGCCTGGTTGCCGAAGACCCGCACGTCGCCTCCCACGTCGACCAGCCCTCCCGCGACCCCCGCGGTGCGCATCGCAGCGATGGCCTGGTCGATCCCGTACCCTTTGGCCACCCCCCCGAGATCGACGCGCACTTCTGCGTTCCGCTTGGTCGCGCCGTGATCCGCGAGGTCGAGGGCGTCCCATCTCGACGCGGCACGGGCGGTCTGGATCGCGGTGGGCGTTGGCATCTTGCCGGACAGTCCCGCGGCGCGCCACAGCTCGATCAGGGGGCCGCAGGTGATGTCGAACGCACCCCGAGTAGCCTCGTGGAAGTCGCGGCTCGCGCGCAGGACCTCGATGACTCCTGGGGGTAGGGGGACGAGCGTGCCGGCGGGGGCCTGGTTGAGGTGCGAGACGGGCGTGGCTTCGATCCATGTGCTCATCTCGACTTCGACCCGGCGCAGCTCCGCTTCGGCGGCGGCAAGCGCCTGCCTCGTCGCCCGCTCGGCAGCGGCTCCGGATCCCCCGGGGCGGGCAATGGCGACGAGGCGGCAGGACGTGCCCATGATGCGGATCGGCTCGCTCTGCCGGGCGGTGGCCGGGCTCGGCTCCTCGGGGCTTGTCTGCCAGGCCGCGACCCCGCTCAGCGCGACCAGCGCGCCGATGGCCAGGGCCCGGACCGCTCCAGGCGGAAGGGCTGCCTTCACGCCGCCATCCTACCGCGCCCCTCCGTGCCGTTGTCCGGAATCTGAGTTCTGGCGGTGTGGGGCGAAACTGCACACCGTTCCCGAAGGGTCGCTTGATATTTAGCCCCAGGTCGGTAAGTTCGGCGCGCGTCGACGCCCCCCAACTCGGTGTCGAGGCAGGGCACCTTGAGCAGCATTCGGATTGTCGTTTCTGACACCATCGGGTTTCTCCTTGCCAACTCGCTGTTCCTGATCGCGGGTACCGCCATCGCTCTGGTCTGGGCGAATGTGGATTACGCGGGCTACGAGCAGCTGGTTCACGGCGCTTCCCAGACTCAGCACGAGCCTGCGGCCGAGCATGGCGCGGCCGAGCATGGCGCGGCCGCGCATGGCCCCGAGGGTCACGCGCCGGGCGCGGACGAACGCGGCGCGGCCGCGACCCCCCCCTCGAACGCTGATGAGCACGGTGGCCCCGCGTCCACGGAAGCGAACGGTGGCGATTCGCACAAAGGACACGGGTCCCACCCGATCACCTTCCACTTCATCGTCAACGATATCCTGATGTGCTTCTTCTTCGCGCTGGCCGCCAAGGAGATCTGGGAAGCGCTGCTTCCAGGGGGGGCGCTCTCGTCGCCGAAGAAGGCGGCGACGCCCCTGCTCGCGACGCTGGGCGGCGTGGTGGGACCGGCGAGCCTCTACTACCTGGGCACCATCCTTTTCCAGGCCCCCGAATTGACGCGAGGCTGGGCAATTCCGACGGCGACGGACATCGCCTTCTCGTATCTGGTGGCGCGGCTCGTCTTTGGCGCCAAGCACCCGGCGATCCCGTTTCTGCTCTTGCTGGCCATCGCCGACGACGCGATCGGGCTCATCATTCTGGCGGTGTTCTACCCGCAGGGCGAGATGAACCTCTTGCTGTTCTTCATCTGCGCGATCGGGGCGATCGGGTTCAACCTGGTGCTGCGCAAGTTCAAGGTACAAAACTTCTGGGCTTACCTAGTCATTGCCGCTCCGCTGTCCTGGTACGGGTTCTTCAAGGGGGGCATCCACCCGGCGCTGGCCCTCGTGCCCGTCATTCCCACCCTGCCGCACGCGGCAAAGGACGTGGGCCTCTTCGCCGAGACTTCGCTCGACGAGGAGCATCGACCGCACGATGCCTTGAACAACTTTGAGCACTGGTGGAAGAATCCGGTCGAGATCATCCTCATGCTCTTCGGCTTCGCCAACGCCGGGGTGCTGTTTGGCAACATGGGGTTGGCAACGGGGCTCGTTTCGGTGGGGCTGCTGGTCGGCAAGCCGATCGGTATCACGCTATGCGCGTTCATTGCCGTGAAGGTGCTGCGTCTCGAGATGCCGGCGGGCATGGACATGAAGGATCTCGTGGTCCTCGGCTTCATGGCGGGTATCGGCTTCACGGTGGCGCTCTTCGTGTCGACGGTCGCCTTCCCCGTGGGGGCGTTCCCGGGCTCGATGCAGATCCTCGACGCGGCCAAGATGGGGGCGCTGTTCTCCTTCTCGGCGGCGATTCTGTCGTTCCTCGTCGCGAAGCTGCTCGGCACGAAGAAGCTCGCCTGAGCGGAAGCCCTGGGGGCTGGCGCGGCCGCCAGCCTCGTCTCGGCACCGGACGGGCGCGGTGTCTTGCTGCTCTGCGGACGGCGCCGGAGCAACGACGCGCCAGTTGGACTGGTGGTGGAGCCTCAGCCGGAGGCGCGCGCGTCAGGTGGCGAGCGCGGCCATTCGTTGGCGCGAGATCCGGCAGGCCACCGGACTCTGGTCGATGCCCACCCAGCGGCGGCCGAGGCGCGCCGCGACCGCCAGCGTCGTGCCCGACCCGCACATGGGATCGAGAACACGGCTGCCCTCGTGGCTGGCCGCGCGAACGATGCGCTCCAACAGTTTCTCCGGCTTCTGAGTGGGGTAGCCGGTGGTTTCCCGAATCAGCGGAGTGTTGGCGCGCATCGCCGGACAGTCGGTCCACACGCTGCCCAGACGGCGCCCTTCGTCCGCGTAGTACCGGTACGTCTTGCCGTTGATCTGGCGTTCACGGTAGCGCCGGCCGGTGGCGTCCGTGCGCTTGAAGTGCATACGAAGGCTCGTCTCTGCGTACGACTCGCGCAGCGCGGGATCCTGGGCGTTGAAGATCATCGACTTGGCGCCGTACACGAGGATGGTCTGGTGGGTCACGGTGGGGCCCGAGCGTCCGCGACCACCGTTACCCGGTACCCACACCACCTCTCCGCGAAAGGCACGCCGGCCGAAGACGCGGTCGACGAGCACCTTCGCGTCGTGGACTGTGCGGTGATCGAGATGGAGCCAGAGGCTTCCCTTCTCACTCAGGGCATCGTGCATTGCCGCGAGGCGTGGTTCGAGCATGCACAGGAAAGCGTCCAGCCCGCCCCAAGCGTCCTCGTAGGCATCGGGTCCCCGGGCGCGCTCCCCCCCCCGCGGGTCGCGTCGGCGGCGTTTTCCCCCCGCGTTGAACGGAGGGTCGACGTAGATGAGATCGAAGCGATCCCCGCCAGCCACCAGCGGCGGGATTCGTTCGAGGCAGTCGCCCCGCAGAACGAGGCCCGAGTCACACACCGTCTTGGCGCTGCCCCGGAAGCAGGGTGTCGCCTGCGGCGGTCTCCTCCGCCGCATCGAGACGGAACGGGTCGTCGTTGCCGATGGCGACGAGGTCGGGCGCGGTCCACGGCGGAAGCACTGGCAGTGATGGCAGCCACTCCCACTGTGGGCCGCCGCCCTCGCAACCGGTCACTGCCTCCGCGGGCGTGCAGGAGAGGCGCACGTGGAAATGGTCGTCGTGGGGAGCACTGTCGCCGGGCTGGAGCATCATCGTCTCGGCGGCCCACAGCAGGGCCGGATCCTCGCCGCGTGCTCGCCCGTAGTCGACGAGTAGGGACTCGATGTCCCGGCTCACGAAGAGCCACTGGGTGGCGCCCGCCTCGTTGGCGACGAGGGCCTTGACCAGCAGCCAGTTGCGTTCCACGTCGAGGCGGAGATAGCCCTTGCCGAAGGTTGCCAGGCTGTCGCCCTCGAAGTGAACGAAACCGGGTGATTGGACCGCCGCTCCTGCCGGTGTGGTGACGTAAAAGAGCAGGTCGACGTCGCGCCCGGTCCGGTGTGATCGATGCCGCGGGATCTTGCCACCGTGGGGTCCCGAGAGGTCGCCCACGACGAGGGGCGCACCACCGGGGCGCGCCTGCGCCACGCTGGCCGCTGCCGCTTGGACGCCCTCCACCAGTCGCGGCAGGCCCCAGTAATTTTCGCCCTGGGGGCGATAGCGAACGAAACCCTCCCCTCGGGGTGGGAGTTCCACGCCACCGGTCAGCACTCCGTTGTGCGGAACCCCGACGGATCCTCGCAGGTTCGGTGCGAGGGGCGAGGGCATGCCGAGGCACCCCAGCTGGAGGCTCGCGGCGGCGACGGACAGGGCCAGGACTCGCCTCACACGTCCTCCATGAAGCCGGCGATCCGCCCCTCGATGGCGGTGACCGCCTTTGCCGTGCGGAACGACTCGGCCAGCTCGATTCGGTCGTCTCCCCGGCGCACGTACTCGTCGTCCGCCAGGGCGGCGAGGGCGTTCTGGACCAGCGGCTTGGAAATCGATTCCCGACGTGTGATCTCCTCTGCGGCGAGCATCCGGTTGCCGGTCGAGAGTGCGCGGCGGACCAGCTCCTTCTCCCCGATGGGACCCTTCACCAGGTTGATCAAGGAGCGGGCCGCGATCCGGTACCCCTCGAGGAAGGGCGTGAGCATGTTCGCGTAGGTGATGAGCCACCACAGACCATTGCAGCCTTCGACCCCGGGGCCGCTTGCCAGACCCTCGTCGTGCTCGGCGAGTTCACCAGCGGCGAGCATCGCGGATACCGTCTGGACGAAGATTGTGTCGAAGGGGGCATCGGCGCGGAAGCGGAACTCGTGCTTGAAGAGCCGCGAGAGCTTCTGTACCCGATCCCGCAGCACAGCCCGTTCCACCGGGCGTCCACCTGGCATCAGCATGGCGGTCGCGACTAGGGAGCGTTCCACGAAGAAGTGCAGGATCATGTTCTTCGACGTGTCGAGCGCCAGCCGGCTTCCGTCGGGAACATAGTAGCTGGCATGGACGTCGGCGCGCGGTCGGTCCCAGAGTCGACGATGCCAGTGATCGACCTGCTCGAAGCTGATTGCCACCATGTCCGCGTCCATGAACATCTGGACGGCCTCGCGGAGCGCTTCGGGTCGCAAGGGGTCGTCGCCACGGGCGGTGGCGGGCGTGATACGGGCGCCCATCCGGCGCAAGACTCCGAGCAGCAGGTTGCAGCGGGCGTACAGATCGTGGTGGGAGATGCTGCGTCGCGGGTGGTCGTTCAGCAGGGCGAGGGCGGTGAGGGAGCCCGGCGTGACGGCTGTCACGCGATTGATCTCGTCCATCGTGCGGTTGCCGATGCGGGCGACGAGTGCGCGGCGCCTGGCGGGGGTCAGTCGCTCCGTGGAAGGGACTTGCATCTCCTCGCGCACCTCGTCGAGGCTGATGATCTGCCCGATCTGCAGGTTGATGCGGCCGTAGCGATGGCGCAGGACGGCGGGCGTTTTGAGGAGTTCTGCGGCATTCTCCTGGCGTTTCTCCGCCCCGCGGAGCTCGCGCTCGTAGGCTCCCATCTCGGCGATTCGCTCGTAGCCCAGGCTGACGGGCACGAAGAACGTCTTCTGCTCCGGGACGTTCAGCGCCGCGTCCACGATCATGTTGAGGAGTCCGAACTTGGGTGAAAGCAGCTTGCCCGTGCGGCTGCGCGTGCCTTCGAGAAACAGCTCGATGGCGTGTCCCTTGCGGATCAAGTGACGAATGTAGGCGTCGACCACCGCGGCATAGAGCCGATCGCCCTTGAACGACCTGCGGATGAAGAACGCGCCGCCGCGGCGCAGGACTTGCCCGAGTGGGAAGAAGTTCAGATTGTCGCCGGCGGCGATCAGCGGGAGCGGCAGGTTGCAGCGATTGAAGACGTATCCGAGGAAGAAGTAGTCGAAGTGGCTCTTGTGGCTGGGCAGCAGCACGAGCGTCCCTTCGCGACTCGCCTTGCGCACGCGTTCCAGGTCGGCGTTGTCGTATTCGATGCCAGCGTAGACGCGATGGAAGACGCGGTGAAAGATGATTTCCATCCCCTTGCGCGTCGTTGGGTCGGGACGCGCCTGGAGTTCCCGCAACATGGCCAGTGCCTGACCGGTCAGCACCGCTCGGTCGGCTTCCCGCTCGCCCGCCAGGTCGTCGATGGCGCTGCGCAGGCGAGGGCTGCGGACGATGTCGAGGCGGACGCGATCGGGGGCCTTCTCGGCGGGGCCCGTGACGCCACGGCGCTCGCGCTCCATGCGGCGCAGTAGCATGTAGGTGGTGCGCTTGCGGATCTCGTCGTCGCTCTCGCCCTTCTCGGCGTCGGCGAGCAGCTGTTGGACGTCGATCGGAACACCGGTGCGCAGGGCGACGTGCTGGTAGTTGTAGAGGAACTGCAGCACGCTCATCAGCACGCTTGGCCATTCGCGGGGGGCCAGGATCGTGTCCAGCGGCTGGTAGCGCTTGGGCTCCGGACGCTTGGTCCAGACGAACACCTGGGGTACGAGGAGGATGGGTCGGGCGTGTTTGCGCTGGATCTCGAAGAGGGCCTTGAAGAGGGCCTCTCCCTCGGCGCGGCCGCGGCGTCGCGCGGCGCCGATTGCGAGGTCGACCATGCCCTTGGGGCGATTCAGGAAGAGGACGGCCGAGCCGCCGTTCTCGAGCGCGTGGCGGAGCTGGATGGTGGGCGACCGGGGAAAGAAGAGGTCGCTGTAGCCTTGTCCCATGTCCGGATTCAGGATCCACAGGCCCAGGTCGTTGACGAAGCGGATCGGCGGGAGCCCAAATCGTTTCGCCAGGTGGTCCAGGACCAGGAAATCCACCACGTTCAGGTTAGCCATGACGTGGACCACCGACCCCTGTTCGGCCAGACGGCGGTTGTCACGGACCCAGGCGTCATCCACGACGATCCGGTCGAAGATGGCCGTGTACACCGCCTCGAGCAGCGGATTCGGTTGGTACGGCTTGCTCAGCTCGCTCTGGCTCATGGGGTTGAACGGGGCACGGGAGGGGCGGAGAGAATCATACTTGCCCGCCGAATTCCGTCCTACTACTCCGTTTTCTCTCGTGTCGCCCGTGAATCCATCCCCGAACGCCACTCGCTGCCGACGAGCCCTCGCGTTCGGACTGTACCTCGCGCTTGCTGGTACCGCGCTGCCGGTGGGGTGTCGCCAGCGCCAGACCACGGGCGCTGCGTCGGCGTCGGCCAGCGCGTCGGGAGCGGCACCCGCCGCACCACAGTGTGCCAGTTTGGCGCCGGGCGCCGCGTTTCGGATCGGCGAGCCTGGGGTATTGGCGGCTGACGGCGAGTCCCGCGACCTGCCCTTCTCGACCGAAGTCGGACACGCACTGGGATACGTCGGTGGGTTTGCGGTTGGAGCTCTGGCCGCCACGAAGACGGGGACGGAGGCGGTGATCGCTCTGGTGGGGAGCGACGGCGCGAGCGGTCGCCTGATTCGACTAGGGCCCACCTACGGTAGCGCCGCCCCCCCCCGTCTCGCAGCGAGCGGAAGCGAGCTGTACGTGGTGGTTCCAGGGAGCGATGCCAGTGGGGGAACGTTGCGGCTGGGTGTCATCCGCGATCCCCGCGGCGCTGCTGATGTGACCTGGGGGGCGGAGCTCAGCGAGGGGTGGGACGAGTCCCAGGCGTTCGACGTGGTCGTCGGCGCCGAGCGCGCGGTGGTTGCTTGGGATCGCTGGGGAGAGCGCCATCGGGGGTCGACGGTGGTCGTGTCGACCTTCGACCCGCGCGATGTCTCGGCGGCGTCCGAACCGGAGCGCGTGACCCCCGAAGAGCAGGAGGCTGAAGCTCCGCGGCTCGTCGCGCGCCCGGGGGGCAGCTGGCTCGTGTACCTGCTGCGACGACCGGATGTTGGACTCGACGCGGGAGTTGCCGCGGCGTCGGCCGCGCTCGACGACGGCACCGGTACCGTCGTCGATCTCGGACGGCGCGTGCTGATGGCGCAGCCACTCGATCGTCGGGGGCAGCCGATCGGGGCTCCGCGCCGGGTGGGGTCGGAGGACTCCCACGTGGTTGTCTTCGATGTCGCGCCGGGTTCGGATGGTGCGCTCGAGCTAGTATGGCGCGACGATCCGACGAGCCCCGGGGTCGAGGGCGGCCTCGTTCGTCTCGCCGTGGTGCGTCCGGACGGTTCGGTGCAAGAGCACGTGATCGACAGCGAGGAAGTGGGGGCCGGAGCACCGGCCCTGCTCTTCGACTCGGCGCCGAGGGCCCCCCGCGCGGGGTCTTGGCTCGCGATGGGGGGCGTGACGGATCTGACCCAGCTCGTGGCGCTGCGCCCAGACGGCAAGCCCCAGGGACAGCTGCACAGCGAGCCCGCAATCGGGCGTGGCGATGTGATCGCCCATTATGGCGAAGGCCTCCTGGTGGCGACGCCCCGGGGCCGGAGCGTCGAGCTGACCGTGGTGCGATGCGATCCGGTGGGCGGCAGTGCGCACCCCGAGTGACCCTCGCAGCGTCCTTCGGCTGAGCGAGGAGGGTTCCGATTCTCCCGGCCGTGAAGTCCGGCAGAACGCTTTCTCTGATTGAGATCCAGGTCTACCGTTGGCTCTGGCTTCTGGCCCTTTCGGCTCACCAGAGGCCGATTTGGGGGCGTGCGCGGCCCGCCACCTCCGCCGCACGCCGGCTTCCCTGACCGCCCCGATGGGGGTATCGTCACGGAATCGGGGGATGGGGACGGGGTCCCGGTCAACCAGGAGGCGTAGGAGAATGGCCAAGGTAATACTTCTTATCTCCAATGGTTTCGAGGAGATCGAGGCGGTCACCATCATCGACGTCCTGCGTCGAGCCGACATCGAGGTCGTCGTGGCGGGGCTAGCAGGGGAGACCGTCCTCGGCGGACACGGGATCACGATGCATGTGGACACCCAGATCGACCAGGTTCAACTGGGCGACTTCGATGGGGTAGTGCTGCCCGGAGGTGCGCCGAACGCCGAGGCTTTGCGCGATGACTCGCGCGTCCAGTCCTTGCTGCGCGACATGGCGAGCGCGGACAAGTTCGTGTGCGCCATCTGCGCCGCGCCCATTGCCCTCGATCGCGCGGGAGTGCTCGAGGGGAGGCGCGCGACTTCCTATCCCGGGTTTGAACTCCCCACGGCAGAGTACGTGAACGACCGCGTCGTCGAGGACGGCAAGACGATAACCAGTCGTGGACCGGGGACCTCGATGGAGTTTGCCCTGACGCTGGTGCGCCGCTTGGTCGGCCACCTCAAGGCGACCGAGCTGCGCCAGCGGATGCTCGTTCGAAACTGAGTCGCCAGCCGCGTTTCTGGCAACGGGACAGCCGGCCGCGATTTGCTTCGGGTGAGTCGCCGTGTCGATCGCCGGCGGTCGGATGCGGCGTGGCGGGGCTGCAACAACATCGGTTCTGCGGGGGCGCCGCCGGTGGCTCGCCGATGTTGTCATTCGTCGTGATCGCAGGGCCCCTACCGTCAGAACCTCTGGTATCGTTGGACCTATGGGGTTGGAAGAACTTGCCTCGCGCCTGTCCGACGAGCGTCGGATAGGGCTCACGCCGGATCTGGTACAGCGTCTGGGCATCGCTTCGGCGGACGTTACCCGCGGTCGCCTGATGGCCCAGGTCGAAGGAGATCGCTCCCACCTGGGGGTCTACTTCATTGGCTGCTACGTAATTGATGACACCGACTTCTGGGGCGACGGCGAGATCTACTGGTGGTCGATTCCCGTGATCCGGGACACTCGCGGCAAGGTTCGCAAGGACGTGCTCTACGGTCTGCCCAACGGCATGGAGCCCCATCGCGTTGGATCGCTGGAGTGGATGACGAACATCTCTTTGGCTCGGCCGCCGCTGCTTGCCGTGATCCCCCCGGGGGACGCCGCCCAGCAGCTGATTCTTCGGCTGGGCATCTACGACGATGATCGCGCGCCCGCCGACCTGCCCGGTGCGATGACCCGAGGGCTGGATGCCTTCGCCCAGATCGCGGACGGCGAGTTCGATGGGCCCGAGCACATCATCAGTCCCGTTCGGCAAGCCATCTGGGACAGTCTGAAGGCGTACCAGGACGACATTCTCATCGAACAGGACCTCATCCTGCGTCACGGCGAGACGAGCATGTTCGGTCGCGGATTGATCGGTAGTCTGATCAACTCGATGGCCCGGTTCTACTACTTCGTGGCGGACGAGAACACGACGCAGCGTTTTGGTCCCGTGACCCTCCACAAGGGGCAAGTCGAGACGGTCCGGTTTGACGCGCCGCTGCAGGGAGGGGGCCGCCTGGCGCTGTTTGCGCGCGGCGCCGACGTGAGTTGCTCGGCCTTCGGCGACCTCACCACCGACACACCGTTCATGAATCGGGTCATCGAGCGCCGACAGGAGGCGAATTTCGAGAGCGGGTTCAACGTTGCCGGCAATGGCGCGGCGAAGTTCGTTGCCTACTACACGCCGCCGGACCCCATCGAATGATCCCTTTCTGCGAGACAAGGTTGTCGTGACGTTGCCATCGCCCCTCCATTGTCCCCGGTGTCGGGTGCCGCTCCATCCTCGCGAGGTGGCGGCGCACGTGGTGCATGGCTGTGCCTCGTGTGGAGGTCTCTGGCTCGACAATGCTGGCAGTCAGCGAGTGACGAGCGTCCTTTGCTCGGCCACCCTCGCAGCCGCCGACGCGGCCGCCCAGGCGGCGACGCACCAGCCGGACACGCGCATTGCGGATGTGCCTTGCCCGGTCTGCCGCCGCCCCATGGTGCGGCGCCACGTTGACCGGGCTCGCGTCGACCTGGACGACTGTGGAGAGCACGGCACATGGTTCGATCGGGGCGAGCTGCAGACCGTTGCCCGCTCGGTGGCTGCAGCTCGCGCCTACGGTGGCAGTGCAGGTCTGGCGGCGACGCAGCCCCGGGGCGGTCACCTGGCGGGGGTCGTTGCGGCCGGTGCCGCCGTCGGGGTGGGGGCGGCCGCCGTCGGGGTTGCGGCGAATCCAGGCTTGCAGCAGCAGGCCAGGCAACACGCGCAACAAGGGGCGGACACGGTCGGCGAAGTCGCTGTGGCTGCCGCCGAGTTGGTGGACCCGGGGGACGTGCTTGATGGCGTCGGGGTCGCTGTCCACGCATCCGGCGAGTTGGCGGGGGGAGCTGTGGAACTCGCCGGCGAGGCGTTCGGGGTCGTGGCCGAGGGTGCGGGAGGACTCCTCGCGGGGGCGTTCGAGCTGATTGGTGCTGTGTTCGAAGGGCTCGGGTAGTTCGAGCCGGGGGCGTTGCGGATCTCTGATCAGGGATCGAACAGGGTCGAGCCCCGAGTCAACCGAGCCTCGAGCGCACGGTGCGCCGCTGCCGCGTCGCCTAGGGGCCACCGCTGCCCGATGAGAGGGCGAACAGCCTCGCTCTCCAAGACGCTGAACAGGGCCTGTGCGCTCTCCAGAAGCGACTCGCGCGTGGAATTGTAGGTGAACAGGGTAGGGCGGGTGACATACAGACTACCCCGCTGGCCAAGGGCGCCCAGGTCGATGGGGCCGGGCTGGCCCGAAGCGTTTCCGTAGCTGACCAGCAATCCCCTCGGGCGCAGACAGTCGAGTGAGCCTTCCTGGGTCGCGCGCCCCACCGAGTCGTAGACCACGGGCACGCCCGCGCCGTTGGTCAGCTCCCGGACCCGTGTGACGAAGTCCTCTCGCGTGTACACGACCACGTGTGCGCAGCCGTTGGCGCGGGCCAGTTCGGCCTTCTCGTCGGTGCTCACCGTACCGATCACGGTGGCCCCAAGATGCGCGAGCCACTGGCAGGCGAGCAGGCCCACGCCGCCCGCGGCGGCGTGGAAGAGCACGGTATCCCCCGCCTGCACCCGGTAGGTGCGGCGGATCAGATACTCGGCGGTCATGCCCTTCAGCAAGCTGGCCGCCGCGGTCTGATCGGAGATCGTATCCGGTAGCGGCACCAGGCGATCCGCCGACACGGCGCGCACGGTCGTGTAGGCGCCGGGAGGGCCAGCTGCATAGGCCACCCGCTGTCCGACACTGACCGTAGTGACCGCGGCGCCGACCCGGGTAACCACGCCTGCCGCCTCCATCCCGATCCCCGATGGGTATTGCGCAACCGGATACACCCCAGACCGGTGGTAGACATCGATGTAGTTCAAGCCGATCGCAGTCTGACGGACTATGGCTTCGTCAGGTCTGGGAGAGGGATCGGGTACGGATTCTAGCTGGAGCCGATCGGGGCCGCCGGGCTCCGTGATGAGAATCGCTTCTGCCATGAGATCAGGCATAGAGCGGGAAGCGAGTCAGCGGAAGCTCGTCGTACTCACCAATTCAGGAGGGCGAGCACCATTCACCGTCGTCCGCGATCAGTTGCAGAGCGCGAAGCTCCAGAAAGGTGGCGGCGACGTCCAAGAACCTCCGGCGCGACTGGCCGCGAGAGAGGGAGTCACGCCAGGGCATGCAACGTACGTTGCGATACGGAACGTGGTCGGTGGTTCGCTGCCGACCGAGGCGAAACTCGCGCCAGGGGCGGCGGAGGTCGAGACGACGACCAACCGGTGCGGAATCGCGCCCTGGCGCGACCATTGCTTGCGATGATCGCTGGTGGGAGGGCAGAGTAGAAATGATGAAACCGAGTGACCAAGCGAGCCGGATCCGTCGTCATGTCGAGCGTCTTTGCGTCGAGGCCGATCCGACGGGGGGCGATTCGAGGGGGTGGGCGTCGCGTGTGGCGGTCGTGTCAGCTGCCATCGGAATGGCTGCTGCGCTGGGAGCATGCTACGGAGGTCCTCCTCCTCAGATGATCCCAGCGGAATCGCCCGACTCCGCGGGTGACACATTCGATCTGTTCGACGAACCCGTCGAGGCGCCCTTGCCGTCACCCCAGCACTAGCCGCCCTGTTCGACGGTGGCACGATCCCGGGCCGCAGCCAAGAACTCGAGCTGCGTGGCCAAGGTTGCGGTGTGGGGCATCCCGACTCCGGATTCCGCGGCACGCAGCATTGGCGCGCGGTACATGACTGAGGTTTCCAGCGGCCGACCGGCGTCGAAGTCAACTCGCATGCTCGGAAGATAGGGTCGCATCCTTGCCGTGTCGGTGATCATTCGCTCGATGAAATCGTTGTCGATCGGGCGTCCCTCGGCGGCGGCGGCGCGGCTCACTTCGCGCATCAGCGCACGGACCAGTTGGCGCGTGGGCGGGTGCCCGAGCAGTTCGCCGGTGTCTGCTCGCAGGATCACGCTGAGGCCATTGAACGGCACGTTCCAGACGAGCTTCTTCCACCGTGCGTCGAGCCAGTCCTCGGCGACTCCGACCGTCACTCCGGACCGCTCGAAGAGCTGTGATACCGACTTCAGGCGGGGGGTGATCCCGGCCGGCTTGCGGTCGCGCTGGTACTCGGCGAGGCGAATCGATCCATAGTCCTGATGCCGGATGTGTCCGGGGCCGACCTTCGTGGCGCACACGAACCCCAGCGCGGAGATGACGGTTCCCACACCGTCGATCGGAGCCACTCGCTCTTCCTCCCCCAGTCCGTTCTGGAGCAGCACGACGATTCCCCCGGGCTCGAGGATCTGCGGCAGCAGAGAGTGGAGTGAATCGTTGGCGGTGGCCTTCAGACAAACCAGGGCGAGGTCGCAGCGCGGCATGTCCTCCGCTCTCTCGTAGGCGTGAATGTCTGGCACGACGAAGTCTCCGTCGATCGAGTCGACTCGCAGTCCGTGGCGCGAAACATGGTCGAAATCGCTGCGGACCAGGAAGTGGACCGAGTGACCGCTGCGAACGAGACGTCCACCGTACAGACCACCGAGAGCGCCGGTGCCAATGACCGCGATGCGGGGCGAGGTGAGGGGCATGGTGGCTCGATGGTGCACCATGGCTGGGTCGAGAAATCAATGGGGGACCGCACTCGTGGGGAGCCTGCGGCGCGCCCCGAATCACGTCGAGTCGAGTGGATTGTGGCAGGCGACTCGGTGGTGAGTGTCGGGCTCGAGCTCTTGCAGCTGTGGTTCCTCGATGTCGCAGAGTCCGGCGACCATGCGCGGGCAGCGGGGATGCAGGCCGCATCCCGGGGGAGGAGCGAGCGGACTGGGCGGCTCGCCCGCGAGTGCCAGACCGCCGCGGCGATGCCCGGCGACGCGATCGGCCGCGTCCACCAGGGTGGCCGTATACGGGTGGCGGGGCGCCGCGAGGAGCATCGGGGTGGGGGCCAGCTCGACGATCCTGCCGAGGTACATGACCCCTACCCGGTGGCTCACGTACGCCACGACGTCGAGGTCGTTGGAAATGAAGAGCATGCTGAGCTGCTCTTGCTCCTGCAGTTCCAGCAGCCGATTGACGACCAGGGCCTGGGTGGCGACATCGAGGCCGAACAGTGAGTCGTCGCAGATGAGGAAACGCGGCGCCAGGGCGAGCGCTCGAGCCACGGCGATGCGCTGTCGCTCCCCACTGCTGAGCTCGTGCGGAAAGCGGTCCAGCAACCCGGACTGGAGTCCGACGGACACGAGCAAGGAGGCCATGCGATCCCGCCTGGCGGACCGCGGGGTCGCTGGCTGGTGGACCTGGAGGACCTCATCGAGGATCTCTCGGGCTGTCATTCGTGGATTGAGCGCCGACAGCGGGTCCTGGAACAGAATCTGCATCTGGCGCCGGAGCGGGCGCAGCTCGGCTTGATGTAGCGGTGTCAGATCTTGGCCGTCGAATACGATGCGTCCAAACGTGGGCTCGATGAGGCGCAGCATGGCCCGCGCCAGCGTGGTCTTGCCGCAACCGCTCTCACCCACGATCGCCAGCGTTTCCGCGTGGCGCACGTAGAGTGACACTCCGTCAACGGCCCGCACGAGCTGGGTGCTGCCTAGCCAACCCCGGCGAATCGGGAAGAACTTGGTGAGCTTCTCGACCTGCAGCAAGGGCCGGGCCGTACGTCGAGGTCGCGGAAGCGGGCCGACCTTCGTCATGTCGGTTCCTGTTCGGCGAAGTGGCAGCGGGCGGTGTGGTTGTCCTGGAGCCGGCGCAGCGCCGGGGCGTCGGTGCTACAGATTGCGGCGGCGTCAGCGAGCGACTCGCGTTTCCGACAGCGCGTCACGAAGCGACACCCGACGGCGGCGTCGAACTCCGGGGGCGGAATTCGGAGCGTCGGCAGGCGATGAGGTCGCTGCTGGTCGAAGGGCTCGCGCGAGGGGACACAGGCCAACAGTTGCCGCGTGTAAGGGTGACTCGGGGCGGAAAGGAATCGACCTGTGGTGGTGGTCTCGACCACCTGTCCCGCATGCATGACCACAACCTCGTGTGCTAGTTGGGCGGCGGCAGCGAGGTCATGGGTGATGAGCAGCAGGCTCAACTGGGTTTCTTGCTGCAGACGCGCGAAAAGCTCCAGGATGTGTGCCCGGACATTTGCATCGAGGGAGGCTGTGGGGTCGTCAGCAATGAGGACGGTGGGCTCCCCCGCCAGCGCCATGGCGACGGCGACGCGCCGCCGCGCCCCGCTGGAGAGCTGATGAGGGAATGCCTCGAACTGCATGGTGGGGGAGGGGATGCCCACCAGATCGAGCAGCTCGAGGGCTCGCGCTCGTGCCCGACGTCCTCGTGCGATGCGGTGACTCCGGAGGAGGGCGACGAGCTGTGGGCCCACCGCGACGACCGGGTTCAGAGCGGACATCGGCTCTTGGCAGGTCATTGCGATTTCGGCACCACGGACCCGGCGCAGCTCTCGCTCCCGCAGCTGCAGGAGGTTCCTTCCCCGGAACCGGACCTCCCCCGACGTGACGCGACCAGGAGGGGAGAGTAGCCCGAGCAGGCTCCTGGCCGCCGCGCTCTTGCCGCAACCGCTCTCACCGATCAGGGCCACGGTCTGTCCGGCGGGTATGTCGAAGGACACCTGATCCAGGGCCGGTCGCCAACCCCGATCCGTGTGCCAGACCGCGGACAGGTGCCGGACACTGAGCCTCGGCTCGGACATCTCGGCCGGACCCTACCACGCGACGTCAAGTCCACGACAACCCACACCAATATCATGAGGATGGTTGAGATGGCCGGCCGCCGGGTTGCCCGCGGTGGTCGCCACGACGAGTCCACTTCCCGCCCGCCGAGAGAATCTTTACCCTCCCAGCATGGCATCCAAGAAAACCCCGCCGCCGAAGTCCAAGAGCTCGCGAAACCGACCTGCCGAGGCGATCGAGCCGCCGCCCGTCAGTGGCGGGGTGACGTTCGCGAAGCCGACGCGCGGATTCCGTTTCCGGATCGACACGGACGTTGCCGGAATGAAGGACTCCATCCTCAACCATCTCAAGTTCACTCTGGCCCGGGATCCGAAGACGGCGACGCGGCAGGACTGGTACCTCGCCACCGCGCATTCTGTTCGGGACCGAATCATGGAGCGCTTCATCACGACGATGGCTGCCCAGACCGACCAGAACGTGCGCCGAGTGTACTACCTGTCGCTCGAGTACCTGATGGGGCGCATGTTCCACGCGAACCTCTACAACTCCGGACTCCAGGACGCGACTGCCGAGGCGCTGCAGCAGCTCGGGCTCGAGATGCCGGTGATTGGCGACGAAGAACCGGACATGGGGCTTGGCAATGGTGGCCTGGGCCGGCTTGCCGCATGCTTCCTGGATTCGCTGGCGACGCTCGATCTGCCGGCCGTTGGCTACGGTATCTTCTACGAGTTTGGCCTCTTTCGGCAGGCCTTCATCGGGGGCAAGCAGGCCGAGTTCCCCGATGACTGGCTGCAGTCGCCCAGTCCGTGGTTCGTTGTGCGCCCAGAGTACACGATCGAAGTGCGTCTCTACGGGCGTGTCGAGAGGGAGGTGAACGACCGCGGCGATCACCGCTCGCGGTGGGTGGACACGCGCAGCGTCCTCGGTATCCCGCACGACTTGCCGGTGTGTGGCTACGGTGGAAATACGGTCAACTTCCTGCGCCTCTGGGAGTCGATGGCCTCCCAGGAGTTCGACCTCAAGGTTTTCAACGAGGGGGGCTACGTCGAGGCCGTGCGCGAGAAGGCGATCGGCGAGACGATCACCAAAGTTCTCTACCCGAACGACTCGTCGGAGTCGGGGAAGGAGTTGCGTCTCGTTCAGCAGTACTTCTTCGTCGCCTGTTCCATCAAGGACATCATTCGGCGCTACCGCAAGAAGAACTCAGGCTGGACAGCGTTCGCCGATAAGGTGGCAGTGCAGCTCAACGACACCCATCCTGCGATCGCGGTGCCCGAGTTGATGCGGATCCTCATCGATGACGAGGGGCTCGGCTGGGATGGTGCCTGGGACATCTGCACGCGGGTCTTCAGCTACACCAACCACACCCTGTTGCCGGAGGCGCTGGAGCGCTGGAGTGTCCCCCTGATGCGCAAGGTCTTGCCTCGCCATTTGGAAATCATCTTCGAGATCAACGACCGCTTCCTCAACGGAGTGGTCGAGGAGAAATGGCCAGGCGACGGCGAGAAGCGGCGCGCGCTTTCGCTGATCGAGGAGGGGGAACCACAGCACATCCGCATGGCGTATTTGTCGGTTGTTGCCAGTCACACCGTCAACGGTGTGGCGGCACTCCACACGCAGCTTCTCAAGACGCGCCTGTTTCAGACCTTCGCTGAGCTCTATCCGTCGCGGTTCCAGAACAAGACCAACGGCATCACACCGCGGCGCTGGCTGAAACAGTGCAATCCCCGGTTGTCGGCGCTGCTCGACGAGACCGTGGGGGATGGCTGGCCTGTCGCTCTCGACCAGCTGCGCGGGATCGAGCGCCACGCCGAGGATGCGGATTTTCGGGCCCGCTTCATGACCATCAAGCGACAGAACAAGGAGGAGCTGGCGGCCATCATCGATCAGCTATGCAATGTGCGGGTCGACCCCGGGGCCATCTTCGATGTCCAGATCAAGCGCCTGCATGAGTACAAGCGCCAGCACCTGAATCTGCTGCACATCCTCACGCTCTACCGTCGCCTCCTCCACAACCCCGACCTGGAGATGAACAAGCGTGTGTTCATCTTCGGTGCCAAGGCCGCCCCAGGCTATGATCTCGCGAAGCGCATCATCAATGCGATCAATGCTGTCGCGACGAAGATCAACCACGACCCCCGGATTCAGGACAAGCTGAAGGTGGTATTCCTTCCCAACTACTCCGTGAGCCTTGCCGAGAAGATCATTCCCGCCACCGATGTGTCGGAGCAGATCTCGACGGCTGGCAAGGAGGCGTCGGGCACTGGCAACATGAAGCTTGCGCTGAACGGTGCTGTGACCATCGGAACCCTGGATGGCGCGAACGTGGAGATCCTCGAAGAGGTAGGCAGCGCCAACATCTTCATCTTTGGCAACACGGTCGAGCAGGTGGATGAGCTGCGGCGGCAGGGCTACAATCCGTGGGACTACTATCATCGCCACGAGGAGCTGCGTGCCGTCATCGACTGGCTCTCGTCCGGCTTCTTTGCTCCTCCCGCGGACATCGGGGGCCTCGTGTGGAGCTTGCTGGATGGTGGCGACCCCTTCCTCGTGCTCGCCGACTACGAAGCCTACGTCCGTGCCCAGGACGAAGTGAGCCAGGCGTACGGTGATGCCGAGCGGTGGGCCCGGATGGCGATCCTGAATACGGCGCGGGTTGGCAAGTTCTCCAGCGATCGCACGATCAGCGAATACGCCAGGGAGATCTGGAAGCTTGATCCGCTCGATCCCCCGGGTGACCTGCCGCAGGCGGCACAGTAGCCCGATGGTGTGGGCTGGCTGCCGCTCTTCCTGGCGGCGGCTGGCTCGCTCGGCGAGGGAGCGTGGAGCGCTCCGGTTCTTGGGCGGGTCGTTCACCCTGCGACGGCGGTACGGGGAGACGTGCCAGCTTGTCCGTGAATCCTTTGCGAGGTCGACAAGCTCCCTGATAGACCGGCTAGCCTGTCTGGTTGCGCGTGGTTGCATCTATGCGCATGTGTGCATAGATGACGCTCGTGCGGGTCGAAGAACAACAGCGGTGGCAGCTCTACCGGCTCCTCGGTGAGCCTCTGCGACTGCGCCTGCTCGCGCTGGCATCCGCCGAAGAGCTCAACGTTGGCGAGCTGGCTGAGCTACTCGGTGAGTCGCAACCGAACGTGAGTCGGCACGCTGGACCGCTACGAAAGGCGGGGCTGCTGGCGGGGCGGCGCGACGGCACGCGGCTCTTCCTTCGGCTGGCGGAGACCGCGGTGGACGATCCCGTTGTCGCCGACGCTGTCGCGACCGGAAGGCGCCTTTGTGGGGATGATGGGAGTCTGCATCGCATCTCCGAGATCGTGCGAACGCGAGACGCACACACCCGCGAGTTCTTTTCGCAGGGGGTGGACGACGACGCCTCGGCGGCGCTGGCCATGGAGCTTCCCGCCTATCTCTATTCCCTGGCCTCCGTCTTGGCGTCGCCTGGCGTTGCGGTTGACGCCGGCACCGGCAGTGGCGTGCTGCTCGATCTTCTCGCCCCCCTTTTTTCCCGCGTGGTGGCCATCGATCGCAGCGAGGTTCAGCTCGCGCGAGCAGCGGCTCGGGTGCGGTCGCGCGCCTACGGCAATGTCGAGCTTGTCGCCGACGAGATCGACGGAGAGCGTGCCCGGGCCGCGGTGCATCCCGGCGCAGACGTGGTCGTGAGCGTGCGGATGTTGCACCACGCTCCGCTGCCCCGGGCGGCGGTTGCAGCGCTGACGCGACTGGCCAGGTGCGGTGGGCGGGTGGTGGTGATCGACTATCAGAAGCACGACGACGAGGCCCTGAGCCGCCAGCAGGCTGACGTCTGGATGGGGTTCGACGTCGAGGAGTTGATCTCGTTTGCGTGCCACGCGGGGCTAGTCGAAGCGCGGACCTTTCCGATCCCCGCGCGCTACGTGGGAGGGGGAATGGACGCCCACGTGGGGTGGCAGGTTCTGGTTGGCCGCCGCGGGGAGGCGCTGCCAGCCGCATGAGTCTGCGCGGCACGTCCGCGCTCGAAACTGAGACCCAAGAAACTGGAAGAGAAGCAAGACATGACCGTTGCACAGGCGCTTGGCACCAAGCCGGACTATCTCGTCAAGGACATCGAACTCGCCGACTTTGGCCGCAAGGAAATCCAGATTGCAGAGAAGGAGATGCCGGGCCTGCTGGCGACACGCCGCAAGTACGGACCGGACAAGCCCTTGAAGGGGGCGCGGGTAACGGGCAGCCTGCACATGACGATCCAGACCGCAGTGCTGATCGAGACGCTGGTCGAACTCGGAGCCGACGTGCGATGGGCGTCGTGCAACATCTTCTCGACTCAGGATCACGCTGCTGCCGCCATCGCGAAGGCGGGAGTGCCGGTCTTCGCCTTCAAGGGAGAATCGCTCGAGGAGTACTGGGAGTACACCTATCGCGCGCTCACCTGGCCCGACGGCAAGGGGCCGAACCTGATCGTCGACGATGGGGGGGATGCCACCCTCCTGATCCACCGCGGCTATCAGGCGGAGAATGACAAGAGCATTCTCGATGAGCCCACGGACAACGAGGAGTTGCAGCTGATCAACAAGCTTCTCAAGCGCCGCCTGGCCGAGGACCCCCAGCACTGGCATCGACTGGTGAAGGAGCTGAAGGGCGTCAGCGAGGAGACGACCACTGGCGTGCACCGACTGTACCAGATGCGGGATCGTGGCGAACTCCTGATCCCCGCGATCAACGTCAATGACTCCGTGACGAAGAGCAAGTTCGACAACGTCTACGGGTGCCGAGAGTCACTGGTGGATGGCATCAAGCGCGCGACCGACGTGATGGTTTCGGGCAAGGTGGCCGTCGTCTGCGGGTACGGCGACGTGGGGAAGGGGTCGTCCGAGGCGCTGGCGCACCACAAGGCGCGGGTCATGGTGACCGAGATCGATCCGATCTGCGCTCTTCAGGCTTGCATGGCGGGATATCAGGTCGTCACGGTCGAGGATGCGCTTCCCCACGGCGACATCTACGTCACCACGACGGGCAACCGCGACATCATCACCGCCGAGCACATGTCGAAGATGAAGGACCAGGCCATTGTCTGCAACATCGGCCACTTCGACAACGAGATCCAGGTGGCCAAGCTAAAGGCTTGGCCTGGAATCAAGCACACCAACATCAAGCCGCAGGTCGACATGTTCACGTTCCCTGACGGTCATTCGGTCATCCTTCTGGCCGAGGGACGCCTCGTCAATCTTGGTTGTGCGACAGGTCATCCCAGCTTCGTGATGAGCAACTCGTTCACCAATCAGACGCTGGCTCAGATCGACCTCTGGCAGAACGAGCACGAGGTCGGAGTGTTCACGCTCTCCAAGAAGCTCGACGAAGAGGTGGCAAGGCTGCATCTGGAACAGCTGGGGGCGAAGCTGACCCGGCTGACTCAGGAACAGGCCGACTACATTGACGTCCCTGTCGAGGGACCGTTCAAGCCGGACCACTACCGATACTGAGCCCGCCGGTCCTGCCGCGGGCGACAGCCTATCCCCCAGTTCGGTTGTGTTGAACCGAACTGGGGCAATGGATGATGAGCCCGCGAACAGATCGACCCGAAGAAAGGAGCCATGCGGGGCTCTCGCCCTGGGTGAGCCCGCATGGTGACGAGCTCAACACAAGTGAGCGTGGACTTCCCGAGTCGGTCGAGTGACCCGCTCAGTGCCAGCGGGCGATGAATTCGGCCAGCATTGGGGCCACGGACTCGACGCGCAGATAGTCGGGAGCTTGCGCGGCTAGTTCCAGTGCACGCGGGTGAGTGTTCGTGCAGACAATGCCGGTGAAGATCCCGCTCTGTCGGATGCGTTCCAGGGCGTTGTTCGGGAAGATGCCGTGCGTGGTGACCGCGGCGAGGCTGGTGGCGCCGGCGTCGAGGTAGGCACGACCGGCGCCCAGCAGGGAGCCGCCCGTTCGGATCATGTCATCGTAGACGACCACCCGTTTCCCCGCGACCTGTGCGCTCACGGCGGTCACCTCCGTGCCGCCGTCGCGCTCGCTGCGGCGCTTGAAGACGAAGCTGACGGGAACGCCCAACTCGACCGCGAACCATTCCACGACCTTGGCGCGGCCGGCGTCCGTGCAGGCCATCACGAAGTCATCACCTCCCAGCCTGCGCGCCGCCTGGAGCACAACCTGGTGCGCACGAGCGTGGAAGGGATGGGCCTCGCCTTCGAAGTAGTGGACGAGCCCCTCGGCGTGCAGATCAACCATCACGATTCGGTTGCCTCGCGCTGCCTGGGGAATGCTCGATAGCAGGCGAGCACGGGTCTTGGCCTTGACGATCTCGCCCGGCTGGACGGCGCGGTCCATTGTCGAGTAGCCCATGAAGGGAAGTACGAGGGTTAGTGAACCGGCGCCTTCGTGGACGAGGCCGCAACCCAGGTCGTACAGTTCCAGCGCTTCTGCATCGGTGATGGTGCCGCCGACCAAGATCACGTCGTGCTCGGATACATCGGTCCGAATTCGGTGGTAGTGCTCGCCATCTGGAAAGTCGCGCCGCTCGATCTGTCCGGCGCGCGCTCCGACGAGATCACACAGCTCCTCTTGCAGGTAGTCGTATGACACGGTCGCAAAGACGATCACGGCTTCTCCTCGATCACGTAGACCTCTAGCTCTGGGCCACTGGCGCCACCGGCGCCAGTGGCGAACCCAACGCCCGCGTCAGTTCCACCGCGGGATTCGACGGCAAGGCCGTAGCGATGGTGAGGGTGCTGCTGCCAGTAGCGCACGATGGATGTCACGTCGATCCGCGCCAATTGCGGCGGTGATGCCGTTGCGATTCCGGTGGCTCGGGGGGGGGCCCGGTCCGGCTGCTCGTTCCACTCGAGCGTGCTGACCTGCCAGGTCTCCGAGACTCGCCAAGCGTCCAGTTGCACGTCGGTGCTGGCCAGGGGGAGACCGGGATCGGGGGTGAGCACGAGGAATGCCCGGTCGATGGTCGAGGAACGGGGCCAGTTGGGTGTGAAGTCGAGATACCATGCAACCGCCCCCTCGACGCGGCTGCCGAAGCTGGCCGTCACTGGCAAACCAACGTTGGCGCTTGGCCGGCGAGCGGAAACCAGCGCGCTGGCACTTGGCGAGAGGACGAAGCGAATCGACTCGGGTGCGACTGGATCACTGCCTTCGAGGGCGCAGTGGTTGGCCAGGCATTCCATTCCCGCGCCACACGCGGCATCCGAAACGCAGGGGGCGGGGGCGTTCCGACAGGCCGCCAGGAGCAGGGTCGAGATGATGGTCCAGCGCACGAGGCACAGCCTACACCAGAGTCTTCCGTCGTGGGCGAGTGGCTGCCGGTCCGAGACTTCAGTCTCACGAATGCCCCGCTACCGGCGACCGCGGCGTCGCTCGAGCAGGATCTCTGCAGCGCTCAGGGTGTGTTTGCCGGTGGGTCGCCCCTCGGCGGGTGGGGCTGTTCCCGGACCGGTGGGTGCAGGTGATGGACGTCGGATGGGCGGCTGGTGAAGAGCAGGCGATGGCAGGGGTGGCGGGCGGCCTGGTTCGGGCGGGGCAGTGGGCGCTGGTGAGCCGAATCGCGAGTCTGCACCGTTGGACATCTCGGGCGAATTGGGTTCACGAGAGGCAGCGCGGCGCTCCAGCAGCGCCTGCGCTGTGGCTCCCCGATCGCTCCGGACGCGGCGACGCTCGGCCCGGCGCTCCCGCCAGAAGGCGGCTCCTTGGCGCCATCGTGCCGGCAGCGCGCTGACCCAGTCGGGGATGGCCAGTCGGCGTGCTGCCACGCCGAGAAGCAGCAGCACTGCGGCCCAGACGATGAGGAGCGAGGTCCAGCTGCGGTACGCGAAGCGGAGGGTCTCACGATCGTGAAAGATCCCGGCCAGTGTGTCTCGCTCCTGGCCACCAGTGAGCTCGGCAATGCGGCGCAGCAAGGCGCGGTCCGATCCGGTGGGCCGCATCTCTTCGCCGACGGTCAGCACGGCCCCGGTCGTTCCGACAGGCTTGCCGTCCAACTCGTCGACTGCGGTTATCACGAACGCGCCGGGTCGCGAGAGCGGGAGCTCTGCTGCGTACACTCCGGCTCCCACGGCTTCCAGGCTGACGGTCTCTCGGTACCCGTCGGGGCCTCCAACCTTCACCTTGAGTCGGCGGAAGCTCTCCGCGCGTCCGTCATCGTCGACCACGGTGGCGCGGACGTGCAGATGTCCTGCCGCAGCGTCTGCCTCGAGGCGAACATTCGGATCGTCGACCCGTCGCGTGATGGCCCTTCCGAGTTGACCGAACAGCTGCGCGGCCCCGGCCCAGCTCGTCCACGCCGTGCCCCAGCGATCCTTGTAGTCGCTGGTGAAGGCTGCGGATTGCCCGATGCCGACCGACCAGGTGGCGAGGAGGGGGTCTCCCTCCGGACCGCGGAGGAGAACTTGGGCGCGGGGCTTGGGAATGGTGACTACGTAGCCGGTGAGAGGGGGAGCCGCCGCGAAGTCGATGCCGCGAGTCGGAGCTCCCGAGGCGGCGCGGGTAGGTCGGAACGTGACCTCGTTGATGGCGCTGCGAGCGGCGAGGATGGTCTCCTGGGCAAAGACCGCCGGCAAGCGATTGGCGTCCTCGATCAGGTAGAAGCGGCCGTCTCCTGTCTTGCTCAGTCGTTCCAGGTCGCGGACGTCCTTCCCGCGACCGAGCGCCACGACGCTGGTCGTGATGCCTTGTGCCTTGGCTCGGCTGACAAGTGTCGGCGCGTGCGCCCGTTCCTCCGCGTCGGCGCCGTCGGCGAAGAGCAACACGTGCTTCAGGTTGACCCTTTCGCTCGCAAGAGCTCCGTAGGCAGCTCGCAGGGACCGGTCGACCAGGATGCCACCGCCTCCAGCTCCGACGCCCAGGACGCTCTTCTCGATCTGTTGCTTGTTGGCGACTGGGGCGAGGGGGACGGTCCACTGGACCGCGGTGTCGACGTGCATGACGCCCAGCCGGTCGCCGGCGCCGAGCAACTCCGCCGACCGCACGGCGGCTTCGTTGGCGAGCTGAAGCTTGGTTTTGCCCCCGCGAACCCGCATCATCATCGATCCCGAGTAGTCGATGATGATCACCTCGGCGAGGCTGGCTCTGCGCCGGTCCTGCTTCAGATCGAAGGAGACTGGGCTCACCTCCTCGACCGGGGTCTTGCCGTAGCCTCCCGGTCCCATCGAGCGGTCGCCGCCCAGGAGCAGTAGTCCGCCTCCCAAGTCTCGCACGTAGGTGGCGAGAGCATCGATCTGGGTGGGTGCCAGGTCGGTGGCACTCACATCGCTCAGCGCGACTAGATCGTAGGTGGCCAGCTCTGCGACGTCTGCAGGAACTCCGCCCGCGCCGACCGTGCGGACCTGGAAGGCGCCTGACTCGAGCGCCCGGACCAGCGGGGCGGCGACCACCACGTCGCGCTCGATGACGAGCGCCAGCGGTTGGCCACGGACGCGAACGAAGGTGCTGGCGGTGTTGTCCTCTGGCGTCTGGTCGAGGCTGGGATCGGCCGCGGTGATCTCGACGTCGAAGCGGTGCAGGCCTGCGCCGGGCGCGAGCTCGCGCCGGGTCAGGACGTCTTCCCCGGCAGCGATCCGTGCTTGCCCCCTGCGGAGGAGCTTGCCATCCTGGCGAACCCGGATCTCGACGTCGGTCGCGGCCGAAGAGTCGGTGACGATGCGCAGACTCAGCGCCTCGCCCTCGCTGGCTCGAGGAGGGGCGCGGACGCCGACGAGACGAACGTCAGGGAGGCGGGACTGGTCCAGTGGGACCACGTCCACGGGGATCCCCGCGGCTACTGCGGCCGCGGCCGCTTCGAGGGGATCGCCGCGGGTGTTCACTCCGTCGCTGACGAGCACGATGCGGGTGGCCGCGTCACCAGGTGCCTCCGCCAGAGCCCGACGGAGCGCCTGGGAGATGTCCGTTGCATCGCGGCCAATCTCGACCTTCTGCGGGGCGGGGAGGCGGGTTCTGGGGCGCAGAGGATCCTCGACGATTGCGTCTCCCGCAAACGCTATGGTGCCCAGGCGATCGGACGGGCGCATCCCAACTTCGGCGATCTGGAGCTCGGCCTTGAGCCTGCTGGCCGAGTCGGGAACGAGATCGATGCTGCGGCTGCGGTCCACGAGGACGAGGACGGCGAGGCGGTCCAGCGGCTTGCCTAGCTCGATGCCGATGGTCGCCAGCGCCGCCGCCATGGCGGCGCCGCAGATCAGCAATTCGGTGGCTGTGCGCCGACCCGCGCCCTGCCGCGGTGACAGCCGCAGAAGTCGCTGGGCCACGAAGAGCAACACCAAGCTGCAAGGGACGGCTAGCAGGGGGCGTTCGAGCCGGACCGCGCGTTCGGTCAGGACTCCCGCCCACGTCGCCAGGGAATAGAGCCCCGGAAATACTGCGAGACACGTGGCGACCAACAGCACGGGGCGGGAGCGGAGGCGCCGAAGGGCGAAGAGCGCTAGGTACGCGACGCAGGCAGCGGCACTCACGATGAGCGTGGCGACCGGGACCCACGCAGCCGCGGAAGCGGGAATCATGCGGCCGCCTCCCGCGGGCGGTCTGGCAGACGAGGGCGTGGCCCTGCGCCACGGGAAGGAGAACGCGGGCGCCGGGTCAGCCACCAGACGTCGACCACCAACAGCAGCAGGGCGACCAGCGCCGTGATCCAGCCCCACTCGCGGAAGGTTTCCATTTCTTGGCCTTCACTCACCGTCGCTCTCTCGGTGCCCGTGGTGTCCAGTTCTCGCGGTCGGAGGTCGCTCTCTTCCGCATCGACGAAGTTCGTGGCCAAAAGCACGCTTCCCGGACGTTTCCCCTGCCAGCTTACGTGGTGGAATCCGGCCTGATGGGCTCCCGGCAGCACCGCGAGGCCTCCGCGAGCAGGGAGTTTCTGGTCGGTCCCGTCCGGGAGCTGAACCGTAATCTGTTGGATGTCCGATGGCACGCGAAGCTGGACCGGGTGGCCCGTGCGAGCGCTGGCCGAGACCCCACGGGCGCGGCGGGTCCTGGTGACTTCGACGAGGTTGCGCACGAAGAGCACGAACGAGGCCTTCAGTGGCCAGTTGCTCTCGCCGACGTCGAAGCCCACCAGGGTGCCGGTTCGACCTGGGGGAGAGATATCGGCGATGACTGTGCCTTCCTGCGCTCTGACGAGGGAGTTCCCGGGACTGTCCAGCGACAGTCGCTGCGCCTTGCCGAGATGAACACCGTCCAGAGTCAGAAAGCGAAATCGTGGATCGGCTTCGTTCCACGAGGTGATGCTTGGCCCCTGCACGCTCTCGCCCACGATCACTCCGCGACACTCGCCAGGGGGGGGATTGAGGAGAACGAAGTCGGCTCCTGGGATCTGGGCCGGGCAGGCGCCATCAATGATCACCAGCGCGTCGTTGGGTACCTCGGCCGCCTCGAGTTCCTCTAGCGACGAGCCCAGTACTTGCGTGTCCGGGTCGGCCTGGAGCGCCCGCACGAACCAGGGACTGGCGGACTGGGGAGCGATCACGACGGGGAGTTCCCTACCGAGGGGTACGCGGCCGAAGGCTCGATCGTCGGCCTCCATCGCGTCGTGCGGCGAGAGCTCCACCACCAGCCCCATGCCCGCGTCGCTGGGTGCTGGCTCGAACGTGAGCACGACGGGAGCGCGCTCGCCCGCGCCGACGGTGAGCCGGCGCGATGCTAGTGCCTGTGGCACGTTCCGGGGGCGGAGAGTGACGAACAGGTCACGCGGTGCGGCGCCGAAATTCGCGATCAGAGCGAACGCCTGCACCTCGGGTCTGCCGGTCGCTGAGTCTGTCCCGCGCCGTACATCGACGCGGACGATTGCGGCGTTGTCGGCGGGAGCACCCACCCGGACCACATCAAGGGGCAATGCCACCTGACGGAGGGCATCTGCGTCTGCCAGCGCTCCGTCCGTCACCACCACCACGCGTCGGTGGCCGGGCAGACGACGGAGCCTGTCGCTGGCCAACGCCACCGCAGCCCCCAGCGCCCCTCTTGCCTCTCGGGCCTGGATCCGGCTTGCGGCGTCGTGGAGACGACGCCGATCTCGGTCCAGTGGTGAGACGACCCGAGGGGTCGGTCCCGCGTCGATCAGGATCGCCTCGGCGCCGGGTCCGAGGGCGTCGATGATGTGGTGGGCGGCCTCTCGCGCCTGGTGGATCCGCGGCGTTCCGTCTGCGTCCAGGGTGGTCATGGACGCACTGGTGTCCACCAGGATGGCCACGTGGTCGCCGATGATGGCGCCGCCGCGTGACGCCGGGCGGCTCAGGGCCACGGCCAGCGCGCCGAGAGCCAGGGCCTGCACGACCAGGGGGACGCTGAGTATCAGCCTGCGAAATGGATGGCGCGCCTGCAGGTCGCGAGCTGCCGCGGCCCAGAGCCATGTCGAGGAGACCTGCAGGCGCTTTCTTCGAACCTTGAGAATGTAGAGAACCACCAGCGGCACGAGCAGCCCCAAGAGACTGAGACCGATCAGATTGCGGAACTCGAGAGGCATGTGCACCGCGGAGCGTAGCTCGATCCGCCTGGCACCCACAGCTCCGCGCATGACCCAACGACAAATCGGACATTCTCTTCTGGTGAGTGGCCCACCTCTTGCTTTCGCAGCGCTCGTCAGCGTAGCTGAGACGTCGGTCCAGCCATGTCGCGCGGGCGCCGCGCCTCCTCCAAGGATCGACTCGAGGGTGCCGGCGCTTCCGGGATGGCGTTGTGCTTTGCCGCAGAGGCGACGTGGCAGATCGGCGTCCACCTTGGGCGACGCAGGACCGCGCCTGGTCGGGCTGCTGGCGCTCCACGAGTCGAACGACTCGGGAGTCGTGCCTGAGCATCTTCTCCCCGGCCATCCTCTGCAGCGATGACTGGAAACCGGCATGAAGCCTTGGGGGAGTCACGACCGGGCACCCTCACGGACACAACGGGAAGCGATTGGCGAGGTGGCGGCAGGTTCGAAGACCGGTGGAGAGTTTTCCAGGGTCACGTGGGGCGTCCGAGCGATTGTCGTAGTAGTCGAACCTCGCCCACCTATCGCGCGATGGCCTCTACTTGAGAGACACTTCCGGACGTTGCTCACCGTCGTCGAGGGTCGAGCGGAACCGCGGTGCAGAGATCGAGGTGCGGTGCGGCGAGCGACCTTGGCGTTGCTCGCCAGGTGGCGTCGACTGCGATGAGGTCGTCGTCGATCGACGCGTCGATCGAAAAGTAATGTTGACTTGGCGTGTGAGTTGGAGCGAAGGTTTCACCATCGTCGGCGTTGGTAAGCATCGCCAACCAACCGAGGGGACATCGCATGGCAGCACGTAAGAAGGTTTCCAAGATCAGCAAGCGACCCGCGAAGAAGGTCGCGAAGAAGGCAAAGAAGGCCGCCCCGAAGAAGGCTGCCAAGAAGGCCGCAAAGAAGAAGGTGACGAAGAAGGCCGCCCCAAAGAAGGCTGCCAAGAAGAAGGTGACGAAGAAGGCTGCCAAGAAGGCCGCCCCGAAGAAGGCTGCCAAGAAGGCCGCCAAGAAGGCCGCTCCGAAGAAGGCTGCCAAGAAGGCCGCTCCGAAGAAGGCAAAGAAGGCCGCCCCGAAGAAGGCTGCCAAGAAGGCCGCCAAGAAGAAGGCTCGCAAGCGAGCTCCGAAGGCTCCGCCGGCGTCTATGCCAGCGGTGGCACCGACGGAAGCGAGCTGAGCTTCGGTCGAGACGGTGGTGGTTGCAGTCCGCATGCAGCAAAGCGTGCGGACTGCGCACTGCTCACTCGGGAGGCACCTCGCGCTCGTTTGGTGTCGACTGAACCGCGACTGGGTTGCAGGTGCCGGGAGCGGTATGGGAGGTTGGAACGGGGGGCGGTTTTCGGGGCTGTCGTGCGCTCGGAGTGTACTGAGTGGACGGCGGACAGCTTGTTGCCGTACTAGTCGATCGTCCGTGCTACGAAGCGGCGAACGACGTCTTCGAGACGCTCGTCGGTGACGACTCGAACATAGCTGGCGCCGTGTTTTCTCGACCAGGCGCGCAGCTCCTCGACGAGCCCGGTGAATCGTAGGACGTAGGCCTCGATTGCGGTCGGGTCCATCGTCACTTCCACGGAGGCACCGCTCTCGACATCGCAGAGCGTGAAATCACCCTCGAACTGGGGTTCGACTTCCGTTCGGTCGACGATCTGGACGAGTGCAACATCGTGTCCCGCGGCGCGGGCGCGCGTGAGCGACTGGATCACCGGGCCGTTGTCGAAGAAGTCGCTCAGCACCGCGAGAAGCCCGGGCTTTGTGGCCATCGTCACCGTTTGGTCAAGTGCGCGAGCCAGATCCAGGTCTCCCGTTGCGTCTGCTCGCGCGACGTCCCGGAGCAGCCCATAGAGTCCGGCGCGTCCGCGGCGAGGGGGAGGCACATGTTCCAGTGAGGCGCTTCGGCTAGTGTCCCCCGCCCGGTTCCTGGCGACGACTACCTGCGCTCGCTGTGAACCAGCGAGCGCCATGTAGCCCAGCGCGGCAGCAAGCTGCCGTGCGATG
>JBNLDK010000131.1:0-22637 GCA_050304295.1 Polyangiaceae bacterium | reverse complement strand
CACCGAGCACGGGCGGCGCACCGAGCACGGGCGGCGCACCGAGCACGGGCGGCGCACCGAGCACGGGCGGCGCACCGAGCACGGGCGGCGCACCGAGCACGGGCGGTTGCCCTGCGACGGTCAGCGCGCTCCCCGCTTGTTCGGCCCTGACGCAGGAGGGAGACACCTGCGTGCTCGATGACTTCGAGGTGGGGTCAGAAGTTGCAGAGGGCGCCTGGGGCACCTTCGACGGGGCATCGAATGTCTCGGTCATCGAGCGAGTCACGGATCCAGCTGACGCCTGCAATGGCGTGGCGAGCGTCGTCACCACTGGGGTGCCGGACCACTCGGGATGGAGGAGGAGCTTCGCCTTGGCTCCTCACGCCTACTATTCGTTCACTGGAAGACTGCGCACCGAACAGGTGCGCGGTGGGTACGGAGCGAGTTTTGGACTGTCGGGCACGAGGGACATGTGCCCGGGTTTCCTGGGGGACCATCCGTGGACCGAGTGCGCTCTCACGTTTGGCACCGGTGCGGCGGGTGGTGTGTCGCTGGATGCGTCTCTCGGAGACTGGGCGGCTGGGTCGACCGGAAGCGCGTGGTTCGACGACCTTCGGCTCGTGCGCTTGCAGTCCGCGTCGGGTCGACACATTCGCGCAATGCTCGAGCCCAGCGACGTTGCGGCGCTGGAGACGGCCGCGCTCGGGACCTGGCTCGAGCGCGCGGACCAAGCTTCCGAAGCTCTCCAGGAGTTGGTTGGATCCGGACTCGGCTACACGTTGGACGTCGTTTCCGTCCGACAGCCGCTCTCGCCGGAGCAGACCGTGTGTGAAGACGCCATCTGCTGGCCCCGCGAGCAGGTCGTGTCAGAGGTGGTGCTGGCTGCCGCCGACGGAGTCTGGAACTACGACCTGCTCCTCGCGCTTTCGGGGCGCTTTGACCTCGATGAGCCGTGGGTTTGGGATGCGGGGTTCTTCGCCCTCCTGAAAGCGTACTACGTGGTGGAGACGCTCGATGCTGTCGTGATGCCAACGGGGAACCCGAACCTCACCTACCGAGGTTCGGAGTTGGTGGACTACTACCGAGGGCAGACGAACGGCCCGACCGGTATCCTGGATCTCGTCGTGCGCTTCATCGAGATCAGCGAAGCCATCGGGTGGGGGCCGTTCCAGGATGCGTTCCGCTACTTCCGCGACCTCGACCCGAGGGACGTGCCCACCGGATATGATCGGTTCGACGCATTCGTGGACCAGCTCTCGCTCTCGTCAGGCAGGCAGGTGCTCCAGATGTTCACGACCGGAGAACTCCTCTTCGTGGCGGATCTCGTCGAGTAGTCGATTGCAGCGGTTCCCTTCCGCCCGGCAGCCGTCGGGCACGAAGGACCGGGGCCTGCGCAGGGGCATCGCGCCTGGATCGGGGCGGACGACCGCGCCTTCGGGCATCATCGCTTGACCGTGAGGACCTTTCACAGTCATATCAGACCTGGCGCCGAAGGACCCGCGCGCTGGTCGGCAACGCGTGCTTCTCCCCCCGGGCGTTCACGATTATCATGACGAACCGATCCGCGTCGTCCTTGCTGTTGCTTGGGACGTTGTGCGCACTGCTTGCGGCTTGCTCCAACGCAGACGAGCCCTCCTCCGACGGGACGGGCGGCTCCACGCCGGCAACTGGTGGAACGTCGACCACTACGGGTGGCGTCGGTACTGGAGGGGCCAACCCGGCCACCGGCGGGGCCACCGGGGGTGCTGCACCTGTGACGGGCGGAGCTGGGACCACGGGCGGCACAGATCCAGGGACTGGGGGCGCGCTGCCCGGAACGGGGGGAGCGCTGCCCGGATCCGGAGGTGCCCCCCCGAACACCGGGGGCAGTCTCGGCGACTCGGGGGGAACGGGTGGTGAGGCCAATCTGGGTGGGACTGGTGGCTCGCTCCCCGGGCTCGGAGGCCAGCCAGGCGATGGCGGATACGGTGGAGCGGGCGCGGCCGGAGGCGCGAGCGGTACGGTGGGGCACCCCCGCCGAGTGCTCCTGTGTGACGAAGGCAACCGTCGTGTCTTGCTCCTGGATCTGGAGAGCTCCGATCCGGTGGTCTGGAGCACGCTGGTGAATGACCCGACCCAGCACGGAGATAGCCTGCGTGACCTCCAGCTCGTGGGTGGCGATCGGGTGGCGGTGTCCACGGCTCGAGGATACGTCGAGCTTGACCTGGGTACAGGGCAGATCGCGAAGACGGTCAGCGACTTTGACGGGATCGAGAGTCTGCGCCGCCTGCCGAGCGGAAACACCGTACTGGGAGCCAACGCCAACGGTGGGGTCACCCTGCAGGAGGTCGACGGTCAGGACGCGCCCGTCGCTGGGCGTCAGGTGACTTTCACCAACCTCGCCCAGCTACGCCTGTTCCGGCGCACCCCCGACGACACGTTCTTGCTGGCAGTGGGCGCCAGGATTGCCGAGGTCAACTGGGCTGGCGACACGCTCTGGGAGATGGACATTCCCGGCGGTGACTGGGTCTTCCAGGCGGTACGACTGTCGGACGGGAACATTGCGGCCACTTCCGGCTACGGCGCGGCGATCCAGATCATCGACCCCGAGTCGAGCACGGTGGTGACGACCATTGGTGGACCCTCGCAGCCCGACGCGGGGTCCATCGTGCCAAACTTCTACGCAGGGTTTCAGATCCTCGCCAATGACCACTTTGTCGTGACCAACTGGGAAGGTCACGGTGGTGGACACGGGGTGACCGGAATTCAGCTGCTGGAATACGACCCCTCGGGACAGTTGGTCTGGCACTGGCAGCAGGACCCCAATCTGGTGTCTTCGCTGCACCAAGTCATCGTTCTCGACGGGCTGGACACGTCCCTGCTGCACGACGACGTCGGCGGGGTCCTGGCTCCGCAATAGGGCCCGGTCGGCTGGGTCGCCGAGTCGCTGCGCCTGGGGCCGCGCCCGGCAATGGGGCTCTGCGCCCGGGGATCGTAGGAGCCCGGTGCGAACGGGGGCGCCGCCACTCCGTGCTGGTCGGCGCTGCTGCGTTTCGGGTACCCTGGTGACAGACTCCGCCCCTCGGCGGTTCCCCCCGGCGTCCCAGGACGCCGTTGCCTGACTGGATCGTGGCGAAAGAAAACAAATTCGGGACCTTCGGGGGCGTCTACACGCCGTCGCTGCTGACCATTCTCGGCGTGATCATGTACCTGCGCTTGCCGTGGGTCGTCGGTCACGCAGGACTGCTGCCGGTCCTGGGCATCATCCTCGTCGCGCACGTCATCAGCGTCGCGACGGGGCTCAGTATCTCCTCCATCGCCACCGACAAGAACGTGGGTGCGGGTGGGCCCTACTACATCGTCTCCCGGAGTCTGGGGCTCCCGATTGGTGGCGCGCTCGGTCTGGCCCTCTTCATCGGATTGTGTGCGAGCACGAGCCTCTACGTCATTGGCTTCTCCGAGAGTGTGCTCTCGACCCTAGGCGTCGAGGCGACGCCCACGACCATCCGCATCACCGGCAGCATCGTGCTCGTCGTGATCACCGCGGTGACGATCATCAGCACGGCCTTCGCCATCAAGACCCAGTACGTCGTCTTCGCCCTCATCGGGGTCTCTTTGGTGGCGATCTTCCTCGGCGACCCGACGCAGGCAAAGGCCGTCGAGGTGACCGAGGAGGCCCCGAGCATGGCGCTGCTCTTCGGCATCTTCTTCCCCGCAGTGACAGGCTTCACCGCGGGCGTGAATATGTCCGGAGACCTGAAGGATCCGAAGCGCGCCATCCCCCGGGGGACGATGCTGGCCATCGCTACCGGACTCCTCGTCTACTCGGGGCTCGCGATCTTCCTGGCGTTGCGCGTGGACCGGGGGGCGCTGATCAGCGATCAGACGGTCCTCGAGAGCATCGCGATCAATCCATGGCTCGTCACCCTCGGCATCTGGGGAGCCACTTTCTCGTCGGGTCTGGGGAGCATCATGGGGGCGCCTCGCATCCTGCAGGCTCTCTCCGTGGACCGGATCACGCCGGCTCTCTTCGCCAGGGGCACGGGGCCGACGAAGGAGCCCCGCAACGCGCTCGTGCTCTCGTTCATGATCGCCGAGGCGGGCATCTTGATCGCCGAGCTGAACGCGATCGCGCGCATCGTTTCCATGGTGTTCCTCACCATGTATGCGTTCCTCAACATCAGCTGCGCCATCGAAGCGAAGGTGAGCCCGGATTTCCGTCCCGCGTTCCGGATCCCGGCGTCGGTCAGTGTCGTGGGGGCGCTCACCTGCGTGGTGATCATGATCCAGCTCGATCTGATCGCGATGCTCGGTGCCACCGCGATGATGGTCGGTCTGTTTGTCTACCTGCAGCGCAAGCAGCTGAAGCTCGAATCGGGGGATGCCTGGGAGGGGGTCTGGTCCAGCTTGATCCGCACTGCGCTGTTCCGCGTTACCGGCGCGGAGGAGAAACAGCAGCGCAACTGGCGCCCCAACATCCTGGCATTCCGTACCTCGTCGACGGACGTGGAACCCTACGAGTCGCTCGCTCACGCGCTCATCACCGGCAACGGAATCCTCACCGACTTCGAGATCAAGAAGGACTTCTGGGGAGGGAATCGTCGACCCAGCATCCCGGCTCGTCCCCCCACGCCCCGACGTGCCGAGGAGGCGCCGGAGCCCCCTCCCGAGGGCAAAGCCAAGGTCGACCCGGCCAAGACGGGGAAGAAGCGAAAGAAGGATCGCAGGCCCACCACGGTGGACGAGGAACGCGCGCTGGGCATGTTCCGGCGGCATCTCTCCGTGCGCGGCTCCGCGTTCGAGGAGATCCAGACAGTCTGTCAGCACTACGGGTTCTCCGGGTTGGAGCCGAACGCCCTGCTCCTGCCGTGGCAGCTCTCCCTGGAGAACTCGGTGGAGTTCGCCGACACCATCGATCTTGCCGCGGACCAGAACTTCAACGTCCTCTGCTACCACCACGGAAGTCCCGGAGAGAAAGAGAATCGCATCTACATCTGGTGGCGCGCCGAGGCGGGCAACGTCGCGTTCTGCATTGCGCTCCTTCGCTTCTTGACGCGTTCTGCGGAGTGGGAGTCGACGAAGCTGCGGTTCCTACTGCTCAGCCGTGATACGGCGAACAACGACAATCTCCGCAGCACGATGCGCCGGGTGCTGCGCGAGGGGCGCGTGGAGGCCAGTGTCAAGGTGGTGAGCGACAGCTTCGGCGAGCGCAGTTTCGTCGATCGCGTGCGCAGTCTCTCGGAAGACGCTGCGCTCACCATCGTCGGCCTCCCGAATCACAGCGGTGATCTCGATGGCGGGGTGCTCGAGGAGCTGGACGCGATCTGCGAGCATCTCGACCGAGTCCTCTTCGTGCGGGGGTCGTCGTTCTTCGCCGAGGTGCTCCCGACGGGGCGCTCGGCGGCCATCTCGGAGTTGCCGCCGGTGCCCACCGAGGGCGGTTCGCCCGAGCAGCTACCCGAGCTCACCATCTCCGAGGTCCCCGACATCGCCACCGCGACGACCCAGTACTCGGAGGCCTATCAGCAGCTCACCGGTCGTCTCAGCGAGCAGTGCCTGAAGAAGCTGTATGGTCGTCATGTCGAGCTGATTCGTTCGCTGAAGGCGGCCGCCGAGCGCCACCTGACCGTGGACCGGGCGACCAAGCTCAACAATCCGAAGCGGATGCGGACCGCGTTCAACCGGCAGCAGAGCTCGTTCCTGCTCGAGTGCAAGTCGCTGCTCGAGCGCTTTGCCCAGGAAGATCTGCCTGATCTGCGGTCCATTCTCGAGGGCGGCATCGACGCTTTCCTCCACGATGATCGGGTCGTTGCCGACGACGGATCGGTCCTTGTCATCTCGCGACCCAAGGCGGACTTCAAGCCGGCGAAGGACGACCCTCCTGCGGTCCGCCGCTTCAAGAGTCGACGCCGGTTCGGGGCCTGGCTCGCACGCCGCGATCCGCAATACAAGGTGCCCATCACCCAGCTGCAGCGCTTCTATTTCCAGCGGGCGGTCGGGGATCTTCTCACTCCCGCGATCCACGGCTTCGTCGGTGATAGTCACCAGATGCTGGTGCAGATTGGCAAGCTGCTGAACTCCAGTCGCGTCGACCTGGCGGACGAGGGCCAGGACGTCGAGCTGGCCGACCTGTTCAAGGCTCAGCGCGAGCAGCTGACTCGACACCTGGAGGACCTCGATCATCGCGGCAAGCAGCTGCTTCGCCGCCGCAACTGGACGCTGATCGTGGGCGCACTGGAGCTCACGCAGCAATACGCCAATGACATCGGCGGCTTCGACTTCAAGCGGATCATTCGCAAGGAGCGGGTGCCCCGTCCCCGACTCGACACCGAGGAGCTGGAGCAGGCCCCGGAGCAGTGGAAGACCCACCAGGAGCAGCTGTGTGTCCGAGCGCGCCTGGCGCTGTCCCTCAGCGGGGTGCAGCATCGTCTCACCGCCATCGTCAGTCGAGACCGAGAGGCGATCGAGATCGGTCTCAAGAACGGTGCGCAGCGCGAGTGTGAGCGGGTCGTTGCCGAGTTGCAGAAGCTCGCGCAGTTGCTCCCCCAGGGGCCCGGTCACGCGGCGTCCCTGAACCTCCACGTCGATCTGAAGAATCACTTCGATCCGGGGCCGATCCTCGAGAACCTGGTTCAGGAGAGCAGTGGCAGCGCCGACGATCTGCCGGGAACGCTGGACACCTTGAGCGACGACTCCATCCAGGCGCTGGAGGAGGGCCGCGTGGAGGCCGTCGAGCACGTGCAGATCCCGGTGCGACGCCTGATGCAGTTCCTGACCGAGACGGAGCTCGTCGGTGGTATCCAGGAGGCCCTCGCGTCGACGCCCAAGGAGGAGCAGCGCGCCCTCGGGATTGCCCAGGACGTGGTCCGGCTCGTCAACTTCCAGCTCAGCGAGTTGGAGGTGGCAGAGGATATCGATCCCAGCGATTTTGCGGGACAGATGCGTCCGGTGGTCGAGAACGGGATGGAGCGCCTGAAGGCCGAGAAGCGCCGCCTTGCCGAGCGAACCCCTGGCATTCTCGACACCATCGACAGGAAGCTACATCTGGTCATCGATGGCACGAACGCCTACGAGCTGTCGACGGCGAGCGCGCGCCTGGATCAGCACATCCGCGTCTATCACGGGCGACTCGCGGTCTCGGGGGCGCGAGGGTACCTGCGGCGCGCGCTGGGGAAAGTCCGCGACGCGGCCGTGCACCTCATCTACCGGCGCAGCGAGGGAGTGCTGCTCGCCTCCAAGCGGCGGACCGCCCTGCGCTCCTCGGAACGCGCGGTGGACCGCATCGCCAGTCTGGTTCGCAGCGAGGTACCCGCGCCCGAGGTGACCGCCGAGCTGCCGTTCTACTACCGGCAGCTATTCTTCGGTCAGAGTGGTGTCAATGAGACCTTCTGGGTGGGTCGCAAGGAGCAGCTGGCGAAGGCGAAGGTGGCGCTGCACGAGTTCGATGCGGGTCATGGGGGTAGCCTCCTCGTCGTGGGCGATCGACTCTCCGGCAAGAGCGCACTGCTCCAGAAACTGAGCACTGACCTGTTCGACCGCCGCAAGATTTTCCGCATTCATGCCCCGCCCGGGGGGGCGACTGATCTGCGCACTTTCGAGCGGGCCCTGAAGAAGTCCCTCGGTACCGAGGCGGACGGCCAGACCGAGTCGGGGATCCAGGCGACGATCGGGGCGCTCCCCACCGGGTCCGTGATCGTCATCGATGACCTGAACCTGTGGTGGGAGCGAAGCTTGCCCGGGATGGCCGTGGTGGAGGAGATCTCGCGTGCGATCTTCAATCATGGCAGTCGCGTCCTGTTCGTGGTGGCGATCGAGACGCAGGCGTTCCGCCTCATCAATCGCATCCAGCCGCTGTCGGACGCAGCCCTCGCGATCCTGGAGTGTACCCCCCTGCCCGCCGAGGCGTTGAAGTCCATCGTGATACTGCGGCACGGCTCCACGGGGCTGAAGTTCCGGCTTGGGAACAAGGACGAGGACAGCCTCGGAGAGCTTGCCTTGGCGCGCCTGTTCTCGAGTCACTTCGATCACACGGGGGGATCGGTCGGGGCCACGCTGCGCAGCTGGGTCGCCAACATTCGCAAGGTCAAGGGCGACTCGCTCGAGATCGGGCCCCCGACGCGGCGCGATTGGGAGGCCATCGACACGCTGCGCGACAACTGGGTGGCAATTCTCCTGCAGATTTCCCTGCACAAGCAGCTCAGTATCGAGCGCCTGCGGCGGATCAGTGGTGTTGGCGCTGCTCAGCTCAAGGACGACGTGGACGCACTGCTGCGCATGGGGCTCGTGCGCGAGTCCCAGCGGCGCGTGCTGGAGATCGAGCCCGCGATCATACCCGCGTTGCATGAGCGTCTCATGCGGAGAGGAGTCTTCGCATGAGTTGGCTCCAGAGCCACCTGAGCTTCGATCTGATCTGGGTGTTCGTCGGGGGGGCCGGGCTCGGGTTCCTCTACTGGACGCTGCTCTGGTTCGTGGAGATCCTGCCCCTGAGTGACGATCGCCGCGCGTCCGTTGCGCGCTGGCGGCCACTGGTGGGGGTGGGGCTGTTGCTGCTGTTTTCGCTCTTTGCCGCCCACGCGCTGTTTGCCCGCTACCCGAGCGTATTGCCGGTTGCGATGCTCCTCGTGCTCGTGGGGTTCTTCGTCGGGAGTCGAGGGCTGGTGCGGGACTTCTTCGCGGGGGTTGCGCTACGAGCGGAACGTAGCTTCCAGCTGGGTGACCACATTCGGGTCGGCGAGACCCGCGGTCGCGTCACGGAGTTGGGGCCGCGCGCGATCACCGTCGCCACCCCCGAGGGGGACAGCGCGCTGGTGCCATACTCGCAGGCTGCGGAGCAGCCGATCGTGCGGACGCGCGCCTTCGACCAGAGCGCGTCGCGGACGTTCACGCTGAACGAAGTGGCGGCGGCGAGCTTCTCCGAGATCAGCCGGCAGGTGGAGAGAGCCGCACTCCTGCATCACTGGGGATCCATCTCCCGGCCGCCCGAGATCACCGCCCGCGCTGATGGGAGCATCGAGGTGACCGTTTTTGCCCTGGCCCAAGAGCACGCGGGCGATATCGAACGCGCCATCCGCAAGGCGGTGGCGAAGTTCGCGACGCCCTGAGTGGCGGGCCCTTCTGGGTGTCGCGTTCACGGCGCGTCAGCGGCTGCCATCGACGATACAAAGATGCCGGAATCTTCCAGGGAGGAGGGCGGTGTCGCTCCCCTTGTGCTGCTCGTTGGGCAAGGTACCCTTTTTCTGGACGTCGGCACTGCAGCCCAGCTGCGCAACCCCCTCCCGGGAGCTCCTCATGCGTTTCCCGTCCATCGTTCGTTCACGTCATCTCATCCCCGCTGTTCTTCTGGCCACTGCGTGGTGCTCGTTCGCGGCGCCCGCTCGCGCGGACAACCCGATCGTCCAGCACATCTACACGGCCGATCCGGCGCCGGTGGTCTACGGTGACACCGTCTACGTGTGCACGAGCCATGACGAGGACGTCACGGTGGACAACTTCTTCACCATGAACGACTGGCGCGTCTTCTCGTCCAAGGACATGGTCAACTGGACGGATCACGGATCGCCTCTGAGCTACCAGTCCTTCTCCTGGGCGTCGGGCAAGGCCTGGGCACCCCAGTGCGTCGAGCGTGACGGCAAGTTCTACTTCTACGTGCCGGTGTCCGACGCGATTGGCGTGGCGGTGGCTGACAGTCCCATCGGTCCTTTCGAAGACGCGATCGGTCGGCCGCTGGTCAGCAACTACCAGTACATCGATCCCACGGTGTTCATCGACGACGATGACCAGGCGTACCTGTACTTTGGCAATCCCCGGCTCTGGCATGTCCTGCTCAACAACGACATGACCTCGTACTCGGGTCAGGTCGAGCAGATCCCGAACACCACCGAGAGCTTCGGGCAGCGCAGTGGTGACGCCGACCGGCCGACGCTCTACGAGGAAGGCCCCTGGTTCTACAAGCGCAATGACATCTACTACATGATGTTCGCCATGGGACCGCTCCCCGAGCGTATCGGGTACGCTACCTCTGACGGCCCCCTGGGACCCTGGACCTACCGTGGGGTCATCATGGACAGTGAGCAAGGCCACGCGTTCACGAACCACGCGGGCGTGGTCGACTACAAGGGCCGTTCATACTTCTTCTACCACACCCAAGAGCTCCCAGGCGGCGGCGGGTTCAAGCGGTCCGTGGCTGTCGAGGAGTTCACCTACAACGCGGATGGCTCCTTCCCCACCATCCACAAGACGTCCGACGGCGTGACGGAGTCCGCCGATCCTCTGGTTCCCTACTCTCGTGTCGAGGGCGAGACGATCGCCTGGGGCGAGGGGATCGAGATCGAGGACTGCAGCGAGGGAGGGCGCAACGTCTCCAACATCGAGAACGGCGACTACATCAAGGTGGAGTCGGTGGACTTCCTGACAGGGGCCACCTCGTTCGAGGCCAGCGTGGCGTCCGACGGTGGCGGCGGCGACATCGAGCTGCACCTGGATTCCACCGGCGGCGCGCTCATCGGCACCTGTTCGGTGTCGAGCACGGGTGGCTGGCAGTCCTGGCAGCAAGTCACCTGTGACGTGAGCGGCGCGAGCGGCATGCACGACCTCTACCTGGTGTTCACGGGTGGAGGGGGCTCGCTGTTCAATCTGGATTGGTGGCAGTTCACGCCCACGGATCCGCTGCCGGGTACAGGCGGCACCGGTGGCGTGGGGGGAAGTGGAGGAGACTCGTCGACCGGCGGTGCACCGCCTACCGGCGGGACCTCTGTAGGTGGCGCGATGACCGGGGGAGTGCCTCCGACCGGCGGCGTGGCGGGGAGCGTGGGCGGCGCCGGAGCACCCACCGGCGGGGCCCTGACCGGCGGCACCAACCCCGCCGGCGGGATGCCGCCAGCGGGCGGCATGGGCGGCAGCACGGGTGGGGGACCTGCACCCACGGGTGGCACGGGCACGGGCGGCGACCTCAGCGGCACCGGCGGTGATTCCGCCCTGGGTGGTACTGCGGCCAGTGGAGCGGTGGGCGCAAGTCCCGCGATTGGCGGCGGATCGGGTGGACCCTCGGGCGCGGCTTCCGATGACGATTCGGGGTGTTCCTGCGCGACGCAAGGACGCACCAGCGGAAGCTGGCAGTGGACCTGGTTCGCCGCTCTCATCGGGTTTGCCGGGTTGCGTCGGCGGCGCCGGCTCGTGCGCGCCTGAGGTGCGGGCTGGGTCCGGGCGGTGCTCGGGACCGCTCCACACGTGAGAGTCCCCTGGAGAGCTCGAAGCGATGACCCCCGCAGCTCTATCGTCCCGAGCTCGCGCCGTCGTGGTGGCACTCGGGTTGACGATTGGCTGGGTGACCGGGATCGTCAACGTGACGTTTCCCCTCGTCGCCCGGACGGCAGCCTCGCACGATGTGACCACGACGCTGCTCTCGCTCGGGAAGCAGCTCGGTCCGTCGCTCATGGTGGCGACAGGGTTACTGGCTCTCGCCATCGGGGCGCGCTGGGCGCTGCTCGGGGGGTTGCTGGTTGCTGCCGTTGGCTACCTGACGATGTGGTTGCTTCCTGCGGCGCTCGTTCCCGCACTCTTGGGCGTCGAGCTCGGACGCAGTTCCGCCCTGGTCGGTGGCTGGGCGCTGCTGCTGTCCCACCTGGGGCATCCACGGGCGCACCTGCGGGCGGCGATCTGCATTGCGCTCCCCCCGCTCGGCGCGATGGCGGGCGCGCTTGCCACGTCGTTGCCTGGCGGAGTGGGTGGGGTGATGGTGGCGAGCGGATCCCTGCTGGTGGCCGTCGTGGCGCTGGCATTCGGCACGCGCCCAGCTGGCGATCCGGCCCTCGAGATCTGTCCTCGGCGTGCACTCTGGCAGGTCCTGGTGGGAGGCGCCGTGCTCGCGGTGGTCCTGCTCCTCGCGAGTCTCGTCGATGCGCACCACTCCGCGCTGCGTGCACAACAGTACGAGCTCTGGACGAGGGAGTCTGCCACCGGTCTCGTGGCGACCTTTCACGCGATAGCGGCGCTGGGCGGACTGGTCGCGGCCGGGCTCACGGCGGTCTTCATCTGGGGGCTGGCCGCCCGTCGCAGTGAGACCGCGACGCTGGCGGTGCCCGCTGTGATTGGGATCGTCGCGGCGCTGATCACGCTCGTGGTCGCTGCGGCGCTGGCTCTGCCCGCGGGGCACGTCAGGGCGGGCACCGTGGTCGCGGGCAGCTCGCTAGCCTTCACGGCGATCAGCCTCGTGGCCACGCTCCTGTTTGCGGTCGGAGCGGCCGATGTTCCCCTTCGATGGTCCCCGGTGCTCGTCAGTGGCTGGCTGGCCGCGCAATCCGGTCTCCATCGAGTTGGGGAGGCAGCTTGCGGGTGGGTCCCGCCGGACGCCTCGGGACCGACGTTGCTGGTGGTTGCCCTACTCATGCTGGTGGCCTTTGCCTTGCTCTGGGCGGCGGCGCAGCGACTCACGCAAGCACTCTTTCTGCCCGTCGAGCTGCCCGGCACGAGGCTGGATCCCGGCGTGTTTGGCTGACCTTCGTTCGGAGGACGGATGGGGCAGGTGTCGACTCGCTCGCTTCTCCCGCGCGCCCGCGGTAGTTAATGCGATGGCGAGGGAGGGAGCTCATGCACATCGTCTTGGTGGGGGCCGAGCTGGAAGAGAACCTGGCGATCCGTTCGTTGCAGGCCGCAGTGGAGCAGGCCGGGCACGCAGTGGACGTGGTCGCGTTCGATCACCGTCGACAGCTCGAGGTCGCGGCGCGTCGGGTGGCAGAGTCGGGGGCAAAGCTCGTGGGTCTGTCGATGGTCTTCACCGCGCGGGCCCGCGAGTTTGCCGAGCTGGCGCAGCGGGTTCGCGCGCTGGGGTTCGCTGGACGTGTCGTGGCGGGTGGGCACTTCGCTGCCTTCCATGCCGAGCAGTTGCTGCGCGACGTGCCGGCTCTCGACTGCATCGCGGTGGGCGAGGGGGAGCTGATCCTGGGTCAGCTAGCGACGAACACCGACTTGGCCGAAATTCGTGGTCTCGTCTGGCGCGCCACCGATGGCGTGGTGCATCGCAACGCGCTTGCCGCCAAGCCGAACCTGGATCTGCTGCCCGCGCCGCGGCATCGGGAGCCGTTCGACGACTTCCTGGGTCTGCCGATCGCGAACGTGCTCGGTTCCCGCGGCTGCACACACCACTGCTCGTTCTGCTCGATCAGTGCGTGGCATCGCCTCACCGGCGGCCCTCGCCACCGGGAGCGGTCTCCCGGGCACCTTGCCGCCGAGATGGCGATGCTCTACCGGCGTGGGGTCCGCGTCTTCAATTTCCACGACGACAACTTCCTCGCCACCGGTCGGCGAGCCACGCTCCAGCGTCTCGACGAGCTGGAGTGGGAGCTCCGGCGGCGGGAGGTGGGACGGATCGCCTTCGCCATCAAGGCGCGCCCAGACCGGGTCGATCCGGTTGTCTTTGCGCGGCTGGTGCGGCTGGGACTCTTCCGGGTGTTTCTGGGGATCGAGGCGGGGACCGAGGCTTCGCTCCTCGCGCTGGGTCGACGGCAGACGCTCGCCGACAACGTGGACGCGCTCGCCACCGTCAATCGGCTCGACATTCACGCCTGCTTCAACCTCCTGGTGCTGAACCCGGATTCGACGCTCGAGGACTTCCTCGGCAACGTCGACTTCCTCGCGCGCCATGCGGACAATCCGACGAACTTCTGCCGCACGGAGATCTACGCCGGGACCCCGCTGCAGGAGCGGCTTGCCGGTTCTGGCCGCCTCCATGGCGACTACTGGGGGTACGACTACACGATCGCGGATGCCCGAGCCCAGCTCGCCTTCGAGATCGTCTACCCGGTGTTCGCAGAGCGCAACTACGGCCTGGGGGGACTGCACCACCAGACGATGGCCGTCGACTACGAACAGCAGCTGCTGAACCACTTCTACGGCTCTCCTCGCGGGGTGCGGGAGCAGGTGAAGGCGTTCGTGCGGAGCGTCAACCGCGACACGGCGGACACTCTGCGGGAAGTCGGAGAGGGGATCGGTGCCGGCTCGATCACGCGGACGAACGCGCGGGGGATAGCGCAGGCGCTCACGCGGCGCGTGCGGGAGGCCAACCGGCGCTTGGGGGCCGAAGCCGCGGTATTGCGCGCCGAGCTCGCGCGGGCGGCAGCGGCGCAACGCGGGGCGCGGCGCGGGTTGATCGACCACCCATGGGTCCGCACTGCGGCAGCGGCGGGACTGGCCACGACAATCGGCGCCTCCGCGGCGGCCTGCCGTACCCCGCACATGACGGAGATGGCGCCTCAGCCCACTGAACCTCGCGACCCCAGCGGGCCGCGCGACCCCGGTGAGCCAAGCTGGCCCGAGGACGACGTGGGACCCGATGCTGGTCCGCTGCCGACGACGCCCACGGACGACGACGAGCCCGGGTTCGACGACGACCCGTACTATTCGGAGATGGCTCCGGAACCGATGCTCGACCCCGAGGCCCTGCCCGCGGATCCGGCGCCCGGCCCGCCTCCGACAGAGCCAGCCCCGGTGAGGCCGCCCGAGCCGCCGTCGCACTGGGCGGAGATGGTGCCAAGTCGCATGCCAGCGCCGACCCTGGAGCCATCGGTTGATGACGACGCGCCGGCCCCAGCGCGTCGCGGCAAGCCGGCCTGAGTCTCCCGGGACTGCCGCGGTCCGGACGCGCGCTTCGACGCGACCCTGCCCGCCCGCATCCCTTCGATCCCGCTCGTGACCGACGCGCTCCTGTACTAGAGTCCCGGCCGGTTGTGCTGAGTGACGTCTCCGTCTTTGCTCCTCCGTCGGTGGAGGGGCAAGGACTCCGAAAAGGCCACCCACTTCGACTGGGCACCGTTTCACATTGGCGGTCATCGCCGGCGTTGCTCGCCCCAGCGTGTGCCATGCGGAATCCGACTCGTGCTGGAGTCGGGGCGCAGGGTTCTTTGCAGAGAATCAGGAGTACCTCATGACTATCGTAGATCCCTTCGGCCGCCTTGGTGCGGTCACGCTGGCCGCCGCTCTGGCAGTGCTCAGTGGTTGCCAGAAGAGTGACCATGCCGACGGGAACGGGTCGACCGGGGGTGGAGCCGGGGTCGCCCCGACAACCGGTGGGGGCGATGCCGGGGGTGCGCTGACCGGTGGTTCCCAGCCGACGGGGGGGAACGCGGCGGGTGGTGCGGCTGGCGAGGGAGCTGGCGCGGCCGGCGAGGGTGCGGGCGCGACCGGGGCGACCGCCGGTTCCGGCGGATCGGCAGGGGGAGACGCGGGCCGCGGTGGCGCGGCCGGTGCGACCCGGGGCGGGATGGACGCGGGGGGGACGACGAGCACTGGAGGAGCGCAGGACGCGGGTGGCGGCGGCAACGACGCCGGGGGAGCCGGTGGTGGCAGTGGCGGGTCAGGTGGCTCGAGTGGGGGCGAGGCCGGAGCGCCCAGCCAGGCCGGAGCAGGTGGCGTCGGTGGTGCTGGAGGGGCGGAACCCGTGATGGAGGTCGAGTGTGGTGTGCTGGCACCGGTGACCGGGTCGCTGTGCGAGGCCGTGCCGGGCTCCGACTCGCTGCTGCTGCAGGGGACGGTACTGGGACCCGATCGGCTCTATCGCGGAGGCAGCGTCGCGATCGACGCGGATGGCGTCATCACCTGCGTGGGGTGCGACTGCGTCGCGAGCGGGGCCACGGTGGTGCGGTGCCCCCAGGGCGTGATCTCGCCCGGTCTCATCAATCTGCACGACCACCTGACCCACACGCAGAACTCGCCCTTCTCCGACACGGGAGAGCGCTACGAGCATCGCCACGACTGGCGGCGCGGCAACGACGGTCACACCGCGATCTCGGCGACGAGCGGCGCCAGCGAGGACGAGCGGATCTGGGGCGAGCTTCGCTTTCTACTCGGCGGAGCGACGGCGATCGCGGGTGGTGCTTCGTCCCCGGGGCTGCTGCGCAACCTCGATCGACGGGAAGACACGCTCGGCGCCACCGCCGTGGAGCTCGAGACATTCCCCCTCGGCGACGCGGATGGTACCGAGCTCGTTTCCGGCTGCCGCTACCCAAGCCTGGTCACGGGTAGCGAGCTGACCGGGTTCACCTCGTACCTCGCCCACGTCGGCGAGGGCATCGACGCCGCGGCTCACAACGAGCTCACCTGTCTCAGCCAGCCCCCGAACGATCTGCTCCTGCCCCAGACCGCGCTGGTTCACGGCGTGGCGCTCGAGGCTGCGGACCTCGGTCGCATGGCGACGTCGGGAACGGCCCTCGTCTGGTCACCTCGGTCCAACGTCGCGCTCTACGGGAACACCGCGCCGGTGACCGCGGCGGCACGACTCGGGGTACAGATCGCGCTCGGGACGGACTGGATCGTGAGCGGGTCGGCGAACTTGCTGCGCGAGCTGCGCTGCGCCGACGGGCTGAACCGTGACTACTTTGCGGGCTACTTCTCGGATCGCGAGCTGTGGGAGATGGTGACGACCAACGCGGCGCTGGTGGCGGGCGTGACGGCGCGGGTGGGCGTGCTGGCCCCCGGACGCCTCGCGGACATCGCGGTCTTCGACGGCGCCGAAAACACGGACTACCGCGCTGTCGTCGCGGCCGGGACCAGCGACGTGGCGCTCGTGCTCCGGGGCGGAAGCGCGCTCTACGGCGAGTCCAGCCTGTCCGCTGCGCTCGACCCCGGTGGGGCCTGCGACGCGCTGGACGTCTGTGGGGGCGGGCGGTTCGTCTGTCTCGGAGATACGGGGCGTAGCTACGCCGAGCTGGCGTCGAACGCGGGCTCGGCGTACGGCGCGGTCTTCTGCTCCACTCCGCCGAACGAGCCGAGCTGCACCCCGTCGCGGAGCACCAGCGTGGACGACTCCACCACCTACGACGGGGTGCCCACCGCTGGCGACGGCGACGGCGACGGCGTTGCCGATGCGCTCGACGACTGTCCGACGGTCTTCAACCCGGTCCGACCGATGGACCGCGGGCAGCAGGCGGATGCCGACGGTGACGGTCTCGGCGACGCCTGCGACCCGTGTCCGCTGAACGCGGGGACGAGCGACTGCTCGCGCCCGGATCCCGCCGACGGGGACGCGGATGGCGTGCTCGACGCGCTCGACGTGTGCCCCGGCACCCCCGATCCCGACCAGACCGACAGCGACCAGGATGGAACCGGGGATGCCTGTGATGCGTGCCCGCTCGAGCCGAATCCACCGGGGGTTGCCTGCCCGGTCACGATCTACTCGATCCAGCGCGGGGAGCAGCCGACCGGGTCGCGGGTTCGCGTGCTGGACGTGCTGGTGACCGCTCGGAGCGCCGACGGTTTCTTCGTCCAGACCAAGGAGAGCGACCCTGGCTACGATGGAGCGGACTTCTCGGGGATCTACGTCTTCGCCCCCGGCCATGGCGTGCAGGTGGGCGATCGGGTGGACCTCACCGGGGCCACGGTGAACGATTTCTTTGGCCGAACCGAGCTCACCGAGGTGAGCATCGTCGTCACGGCCTCGGGAGAAACCTCGCCGTTGCCGGTCGTGGTGTCCGCCGCCGACGTCGGCACCGGTGGCTCGCGCGCCGCAGCGCTCGAGGGGGTGCTCGTCGAGGTGGTCGATGTCACCGTGACCGACGTCGATCCGACGCCGGGGCCAGGTGATGTGCTGCCCATCAACGAGTTCGTGGTCGACGGGGCGCTCCGCGTCGACGACGCTTTCTACCTGGCCACGCCGTTCCCGAGCGTCGATGACGCATTCGTCGCGGTGCGGGGCGTGCTCGACTTCAGCCACGACGATAGCAAGCTCGAGCCGCGGAGCGCTGGCGATCTGCTCGTGGCGGGGGCCGGAGCGCTCCTCATCAACGAGATCGACTACGACCAGCCCGGCGCCGACACCGCCGAGTTCGTGGAGATCCTCAACGCTGGACATGGCGCGGTGGTGCTGGAGGGGTACGAGCTGGTGCTCGTCAACGGTTCGAGCGGAGCCATCTACGACACCGTGGACCTATCGGCGCACGAGACACTGAACGCCGGGCAGTATCTCGTCGTGAGCGCGGCGACAGTGACGGTTCCCCCAGATGCGCTTCGACTCGACTTCGGTACGCCCGACAACCACCTCCAGAATGGCGCGCCGGACGGTCTGGCCCTCGTGGACTCGCTCGCGGGCGCGGTCGTCGATCGTCTGTCCTACGAAGGACCCATCACGGCCGTCGTACTGCCCGGAGTGGGCACCGTCAGTCTCGTCGAGGGCACTGTTCTCACGGATGTTGACAGCAGCAGCGAGGTGGCGTCCCTGTGTCGCCTTCCGAACGGCGCTCGCACTGGTGACCACGAGACCGACTGGGTGGTGTGCTCGACCCCGACACCCGGCGCCGCGAACCAGCTCTGAGGGGAGGCGGAGGTGCCCCTCGAGCGTCAGAGCGTGCGGATTCCGCAGTGGAACAGCTCGAGTCGAACCTTCTGCGGGTTGCCTCCCGGGAGTGTCTCCCCGGGATAGCCGCGATCCGGGATCGCTCGGCGGCCCGCTGGACCTGGTCTTGCCGCTCTGCTCAGCGTTCGTTCCAGATGTCGTCCGTCGGCGGCTTCGGCGCGGCGGGCGACGGCTGCGAAGGCTGGGCCGGCCTGGCCACGGGGGCTGGGGTGGCCGGTGCGGGAGGAGACGTCGGTCGCGTGGTGGGACCAGCTGCGGTTCCCCCGGGCGGAGCGGGGGAACCCGCGCTCTCCGCTGGCCGGGCGCTCCCCGCGATTGCCGCGCTCGCGACCGCGCTCTCCGCGGGGTGGCTGGAGTGGGGGGGCTCCGCGCTCTGGGGCAGAGCGGATGGGGAGCTGGACGCCAGCTCGGAAGCGGCGGGTCCCGCGGGGGAGATCCCGGTGGGCGACAGAAGATACGCGCCCACCATCACTGCCCCGATGGCTGTGACTCCGACCCCCACGCCCAGCGCTGGAATGCCGCGCGTCGGGCGGCGGCTGACGCTCGCGCTCGTTGGCACTTCGGTTTCCGCTGCGGCGTGGTGCGAGGTCGCGGTGGGGCTGGTCGCGTCTGACGAGCCAAACGTCGCGTCCGGGTTGATGCCGGGGAGCAAGTTGGCCGGTGCCGGCACTCCGAGCGCGAAGGCGAGGGCCATTCCGGCCTCGCCGGCGGAGCTGAAGCGTCGCGTGGGCTCGCGGTCGACGCAGTGGAGGAACCAGTCGTCGAAGGTGGCGGGCCAGGTGGGGGTCACCCCAAGCTGCCGCGCGCGTTCGGACGGCGCCACGATGGGCTGGGTCAACACCTCACCAAACAGCGCCGAAAGGCTGCAGTCCTCCCGTGAGGGGGTCAGCCAGTAGGAGCGCCCCGTCAGCAGGAAGAACGCAATGAGTCCCAGCGCCCAGACGTCGGTTTGCGGCGTGATCTTGCTGCCCGTCGCCTGTTCGTAGGCCATGTAGAGCGGCGTGCCCTTGAGCTCCTGGCTGAGGTGCGCGGTGTCGGAGACCACCTTCGCGACACCAAAGTCCAGGATCTTGATGATTTCCCCGCTCCCCTGCCGAGCCAGAAAGAGGTTATCGGGCTTCAGATCGCGGTGCACGATGGCGCGGGCGATCCCCTGCCGGTCGACATAGCCGTGGGCTCGGTCCAGCCCGGCCGCGCACTGCGCCAGGTAGTGGACGACGCGCTCGGGGCGCAGCGGCCCTCCGTCGAGGACCACCTTCTCCAGCGATCGACCCTCCAGTAGTTCCATGACTAGGAAAGGAAGGCGGGTCTCCTCGTCGAAGCCGGCGTCGAGCACCTTGACGATGTGCTCGCTCATCACGCGGGCGGCCACGCGGGCTTCCAGCTCGAACTTCTCCACCGCGTCCGTGGACGCCAGGATGTGCGGGAACAGGACTTTTATGGCTACCACCAGCTCAGTGGCCGTCTGTTCGGCCACGAAGATGGCGCCCATGCCGCCCTGAGCCAGGAACCTTTCGATGCGGTACCGTCCGGCGAAGATCTGATTTGGCTTCAGCAGTTCCACGAGCCTGTCCGTTCCGCGTTCCCGGGGGCACTCCGCCCACAATCACTCCTCGGTCAGCCCCACTCCATGCTACACGCGAGTGGGGTCCAGTTGAAGGGGGCCCGCGACGTGTCGCAGGTGGCTCACCCACGGCTCGTGACTGGGAGGCACGCTTTTGGATCTGTCACGGCTCGACGACCAGATCGAGTCGCTCGGGGGAACCGAGCTGCTTTCGACCACGATACCCGGAGTGTCCTTCCGGATCGAACGCATGATCGGGATGGGCGCGTCGGCGCTGGCATTTTTTGCCCTGCGCGTCCACGAGGGCCGCACCACCCCGGTGGTCGTGAAGGTCATCCGTCCCAGCGCGCTGCTCGCGGCGGCTCCGGATGCGGCCCTCATGGTGCGCAAGGAGGCGGTCGCTCTGGGTCGCCTCAACGAGCGAGTGCCGCCCACCCCCTTCGTGGTTCGTGTCTTCGACGTTGGCGAGCTGGGGGAGGCGGGCGTCCCCTGGCTGGCGCTCGAGTACGTTCATGGCGGCTTCGAGGGAACGACCCTGAGCGAGCGGGTTCGATTCAGCGTGCAGACCGTCGGGCATGCGTTCGACGCTGGCCGCGCCGCCCACGCGGTGCGTTGCCTCGCGGAGGGTTTGACCGCGGTGGCCGAGGTGGGGGTCATTCATCGGGACCTCTCCCCGCGCAACGTGCTGTGCTGCGGGTTCGGCGAATCGGAGATCTTCAAGATTGCCGACTTCGGGCTCGCGCGTGCCTCGGGGATGGCGACCACCTTCGGGAGCCCGGCGCTGGGGACTCCAGGCTACAGTGCACCCGAGCAGTGCTTTTCCGGTGGGGTCCCCGTTGGGCCCTACACGGACACGTTCAGCCTCGGGTGTCTCACCTTCTTCATCCTCACCGGTGAGCACTACTTCGAGCCGCGCAACTACGCTCACATGATCGAGCTGGTGCGCTCGCCGCGACAGCGCCGGCTCCTGGACTGTGCGGAGACAGCTGCGAACCTGCGCGAGCGCCCCGCGGTGGCACAGCTGCTGGATCGGGTGATCGCGAACGCGACCGACGAGGATGTGCAGCGGCGCCCCTCCGCCACGGTGCTCGCGGAGGAGGTGGCGGGGCTGCTCGGCCAGTGCGATCCGGTGGCTCGCCCCTCGTTCTCCGCCGTGGGCAGCCCGCGGCATCGCGAACGGTTCCGCTGGTTCGTGCGGCCGGGGATCCCCGGGGACGTGGCGGTTCACTCGGTCGCCTGGGAGAGCGACGGGCGGGCGCTCGTGGGGACGGAGCAGGGGCTGAAGTTCTGGAGCGGCACCGATCTGCAACCCGCGGGTCGCTTGACGCTGCCCGGTGACCGGGTGCCCCGCATCGTGCGCCGGGTGGGGCCCGCGCAGTTCGTGCTGGGGGACGGTGGCCCGGGACTCAGCGTGTTTGGACTGCAGGGGCTCTCGTACACGACGCGCTGCGAGGACGAGGGGGCCCGGGTGATCGACGTCAGCGGCTGGCCGCCAGAGTTCGCGGTGGCGGCCGGCGTGGGAGGCGACGGAGCGGTGTGTCTGTGGACGATCGCCGCTGGCCGCTGGGTGGGCCGGTTCGTGCTCGAAGGCGCGCCCTTCATCACCGCTCTCACGTGTGTCGAACGCGACCGATGGCTGGTCGTCGGACGCCGCGAGGAGGGGGGCTTCGCCGTGCTCTACACGCCGACCCGGGGGGAGCTCGAGCCGCTGCCCGTTCCTCCCACCCCAGCCCTGCTGGCGGCCGCGTCGCAGCCCGAGCGGCGCCTCGCCCTGGCGGTGGGTCGGGATGGCGCGACCATGCGTCTGGACCGACAGGGCTGGACCCACCACCGCGTGCCGGGGTCCCCGTCGCTTTCCACCTGCGGCGTGGACGTGGGGGGACGAGAGTGGGCGGCGGGGACGGGAACCATCTGGGCTCGGGATCCCGGCGCCGGCTCCAGCTGGGAGCTGGCCTGGGAGGACGCCGAGTTCGACGTGCCCTTCGTCGGTTTGCAGGCGGAGGTGGGGCGAGTGATCGCGATGAGCGCCAGCGGGGCGGTCGTCGAGGGGCGCGCGCTGTAAGGGGGGAGCCGGGGTCTGGGGTTGGGTCTGGGTTGGGTCCGGGTCGGGGTCGGGGTCGGGGATTGGGATTCGGGTTGGGTCCGGGCCTGGGTCGGGGTCGGGGGTCTGGGTCTGGGGTTGGGGTTGGGATTGGGGGGTTGGCGGTAACCGTCCCACGCATGGCGCGGTGGCGATGCGCGGTGGCGATGCGCGGTGGCGAAGCGTGGCGGCGATGCGTGGCTGCGATGCGCGGTGGCGATGCGCGGCTGCGATGCGTGGCGCGGGCGGGGTGGGAGCCATGTATCTGGAAATGCGCGCCAAGCGCGCGTCTCGAGGCACATGGCTGCCGATTTTTGAGCCATGCCCCCGCAAACGCGCGGCAAACGCGCATCGCAAGGCACATGGCCACCCCCCCGGCTCCCCGCGCGGTGGCGAAGCGCGGTGGTGATGCGTGGCGGCGATGCGCGGCGCGAGCACGGGGGATTCGGGTCTGGGGTTGGGTCTGGGGTCTGGGGTCGGGGTCGGGGTCGGGGTCGGGGTCGGGGATTGGGGTCTGGGTCTGGGATTGGGGGGTTGGCGGTAACCGTCCCACGCATGGCGTGGTGGCGATGCGCGGTGGCGATGCGCGGTGGCGATGCGCGGTGGCGATGCGTGGCGCGGGCGGGGTGGGAGCCATGTATCTGGAAATGCGCGCCAAGCGCGCGTCTCGAGGCACATGGCTGCCGATTTTTGAG
>JBNLDK010000130.1:0-42302 GCA_050304295.1 Polyangiaceae bacterium | reverse complement strand
TGGTTCTCGGCTACCCGCTGCACGTAGATCTGTTCCGGGCGGACGCCGGCGGCGGCGAGTCGCTGGGCCGCGGCCAGCTCGGCGTCGATGACGGTGCGGAACCTGGCCGCGGGCTGCGCGCCCGAGAGATCGACGCCATTGATCCGGAAGTTGGGGGTGCCCCGGGCTCCGATGCTCTGGGCGAGGTCGCGGTCTTCCTGAATCTTCTGCTGGACTCGGGGCTGGTCGAGCGCGCGTTCGAAGTCGTTCCGGGAGACGCCCGCAGACTTTGCCCAGTCGCGAAAGTTTTCTGGGGTCAGCGCGCGTTGGTTGGCGAACGCGAGATCGTGGAAGGTGAAGAACGCGCGACTTCCGCTCTGGCCTTCACCCGCCGCGAGGAATACCGCAACGGAGGCCTCGTGGGCGGGCTGGGCGGATTTGTGGAAGGGCAGCGGGTTGTGCTTCCACACGAGGCGGAGCTTCTCGGGGCCGTAGTCCTTCTTGAGCTCCGCGATGGCTGGAGTGACGCGCGCACAAAACGGGCACTCGAAGTCCGAGATCTCCACGATCGTGACGGGCGCGAGGGGGTCACCCCAGGTGGGATCGTTCGCGGTGACGGGGATGGCCGCGGCCGCGTGCGCGGCGGGGCACGCGTTGTCCCGGGCGATCGCTTCGCCACCCGCGACGGGATCCGGCGCTTCCTTCTGGGCGACGTAGAACAGGACTCCGGCAGCCGCGACGGCGGCGACCCCCAGCACCAGTACGAGGCCGCCCACGACGAGCGCCGCCACCACCCAGATGGCGGTCTGGTTGCCCTTCCCGCCCGCTGGCGGGGTGCCGGACGACGCTGCCCCGACGGCAGGCCCGCGTTCGCGGACCGGGGGCGGTCGGATCGCGGCTACTGGCGCGCGTTGCCCCTGGGATTGGAGGCGCGGGACGAGATGGCGAGCGGCCACCGCAAAGCTGGGTGACCGCCGCGCGGGGTCGACCGCCACGCACAGTGCGAACCAGTCGTCGAACCCCTCGGGAAGGCGCTGCGCCCAATCGATCCGCTGTCCGCTGGGGCGCAGGGGCGCATGACTCGCGATGCGCTGGGCGAGCTCGGTGGGGCTGCGCGCGTCCCAGATCTCCGCGGGGTGCGCGCCCGTGAGCAACGAGAGACTGACGAGACCGAGCGCCCACACGTCGGTCGCCGCGGTCGCGCCCCGGGGTGTCCACCCGAGCTGCTCGGGGGCGGCGTAGGGGTGCAGGGCCAGCCGGGTCGCCTCGGGGAGTCGTTCCAGCACCGCCCCGCGCGCGAGGCCGCGCACGACCAGTCGTGGCTCGCTGGCGGTGCCGGTTCCGAGCACCAGGTTCCTCGGGTGCAGCTGCCCGTGCCAGAGGTGTTGCTCGTGGAGCACGGCAATGGCGCGACCCAGCTGCTCGATCAGCAGCGCGACTCGCTCGGGATGCTGGGGTCCCTCGCCTTGCAACACCTGCTCGGCGGTGGCGCCCGGAGTGAAGTCGGAGACGAGATAGACGCTGCCGGTCGTCGCGTCACGGGCCGCTGCCCGGACCCGTTCGAGGTGCGGGTGCGGACCGAGCTGGGCGAGGCGAGTTCCTGCCGCCACGAAGGCCTCGGCGACGCCGGGCTGCTGTGCCACCTCGGCGGTCAAGACCTCCAGAACGCATGGCTCGCCAGTCGCTGGCTGGCGTGCCTTCCAGACGCTCGACAGCGCGTCGCCGTCGAGCTGTTCGAGCAACTCGTACCCACCCAGCGCGTTCCCCATGTCGTGAGCATACACCGAGCCCACCTCGGCGCGGGCTCACCATGTGCAGCCGGCTGCCACCATGGCCTGTTCCACGACGTCGCTCATCTGGGCACAACTTCGAGCCAGCTCGGTCGGGCTGCCGATCGCCAGCATCTGGCGCAAGGACTCGCGCAGGGACCGGATCGCATCGTTCGCAGATGCTGACTGCCCCGGGCTCAACTGCGCCACACACCGCGCGTACTTGGTGAGGAATTCGTCACATTCCCGCACGCCGATCGGCTCGGGGCCGACTGCCGGATCTGCGGCCGAATCGTGGCGAGTGCGGGTTGGCAGTGGCGCATCGTCGTCCTCGTCCGGCGCGGCGACCGTCTCCGGCTCCGAAATCGTCAGCTCGGCGGGGCTCGACCGGGCGCCTGGGTCGGCCCGCTGACGGCTTCCGCACGCGCCCGCCGCGACGACCAGGAGAAGCAGAGGGGAGGCTACCCACCAGTTCAATTCGGGCTTCCCAGTCAAGGCGGGTGCGGTGCAACCAGATGGCGGGCGCGTGCCAGGAGCTCCTGGCGGTCGTTGAGCTCGGGATGTTCCGTCACTTCGTCCAGCAGCTGCTTCAGCACCTGGCCCATGACCGGTCCCGGTTCGACGTCGAGCTCCTGGCGCAGGTCATGGCCGTTGATGGCCAGATCCCGCACGGTCAAGGCGGCGCCCGCGGCCACCACCGCCTCGAGTCGGGTCCGCAGCGCATCACAGCGCGCCAGCTCGTCGCTGACCTCGCGACCCTTGGCGAGAATGTCGGCGCGGTTCAGGGCCAGGACGTCCTCCACGTGGTCGGGGGTGACGCGCTGGAGCCACCGCCGAACCGCCGCGTCGGACCAGGACTCGTCGTACACGACCAGGTGGTGACGCACGAGATGGACCACGTGGCTGCGCTCCTCGTTGGAGAAGCGCAGGCGCCGCAGGATCTGCTCGGCGACGTGGGCACCCTCCCGCTCGTGCTCGTAGAAGGTGTAGTCGTTCGTCTTCTCGCTGAAGCTTCGGGTCTGTGGCTTGGCCACATCATGCAGCAGCGCCGCGAGGCGCACGAGTGGGCGGGGGGGACAGTGGTCCAAGCAACGCAGGGTGTGCTCCCAGACGTCGTGGGCGTGGTAGCGATTCTGTTTCACCCCGTGCAGGGTCGCCAGCTCCGGCGCCGACACATCGAGCAATCCGGTTCGGCGCATGACCTCGAAGGCACGACTGGGCTGCCGGGCCGCGAGCGCCTTCAGCCATTCGTCGCGGATCCGCTCCGCGCTCACCTTCCGGTAGCTGTCCAGGGAGGGGGCGATGGCTGCCTCGGTGGCGGGATCGAGATCCATCTCCAGCTTGGCGACGAAGCGAGCCGCGCGGAGCGCGCGCAGTCCGTCCTCCGCGAAGCGCGCGCGAGCGTCGCCGACCGCGCGCAGCCGCCCAGCGCGCAGGTCGTCGAGGCCGCCGTGCGGATCGATGAGGACGTCGGCGAGGGGATCGTACGCGATGGCGTTGACGGTGAAGTCACGGCGCGCCAGATCTGCGGCGATGTCGTCGACGAAGTACACGGAGTCGGGGTGTCGCCCATCCGAGTAGGTCGTCTCGCCCCGCAGCGTCGTGAGCTCGAAGCCCTCCTGGCCGATCATCACGGTCACCGTCCCGTGCTGAATGCCGGTGGGAATGACGCGCCGAAACAGCTTCATCACCTGCTTGGGGTGGGCGTCCGTCGCCAGATCCCAGTCGCCACGTGGGTCGGCGGCGTCAGCCTGGGCCAGCAGCAGATCGCGGACGATTCCGCCCACCACCCAGGAGCGGAATCCGGCTTCGGCCAGCGTCTGGCAGATTCGGCGTACCGCGGGTGGAATCGCGCGCTGCAGCGGGTTCGTATCGGCGGTTGTCGTCATCGCGCGCTCCTCGCCGGGCGCGGAGCGCGCGGACGCTCCCCAGGGGTGACGTGGGCACGACCGGTGTAGCAGCTCGACCGCCGCCAGCAATCCGTCCCCGCGGGTTCGCTGCGGTTCCGGAGCTCGGGGATCACTTCGCCCACGGATTGACGATGTCCCCGCCCCCGAGCGAGCTCGTGCTTTCCGGCGCCGTGGGTTTGGGGTGTGGCCTCACCCTGGCCGTTGCAGCCTGCGTCGGCGCGTGCGGTCGGGGTGGCGTCGATTCTTCGTCGAGCTTCTCGAGTCGAACCATCCGCTTGTCGATGGAGTCGTCGATTCCGATCGTGCGGGAGGCGTAGCCTTCTGCTTCGATGACCAGCTCGATGACCTCGCCGGGGGCGACCTGAAGAATCACCGGCAGATCTCCGAGGTCCTGGCCGTCGCGTTTCACCACGGCGGAGCTCGGCTCGACGGCGATCGCGATCGGCTTCGTCACCGCGCGGTCGTTCGGTTGCGGTGGTGACTCCAGGGTCGATGGCGTGCTCGCCTCGGCCTCCACGGGAGCTACCGAGGCGCTGCTGGTGGCGCCCATGACCAGGATGGTGCCCACCAGTCCGACCGCGAACAGCACCCCCGCCACCCCCACGTACATGGGCCAACGACTGCGCAGGTCCATGCTCCCGGCCGGGGAGGCCGGTAGTGGCGCGGGCATCGCGGCCTTCTTGAAGTAGTCGGCGGGCACATTGAACCCACCGGAGCGGTTCATCATCTCCTGGACTGCGCCCGGGATGAGTCCATCCACCAGGCTGCTGAGGTCCTCGAGCAGCTCGTCCATGCTCTGGTAGCGCTGCTCGGGGCGCTTGGAGAGGCACTTGAGGATGACCGCCTCGAGACCCGGCGGAACGTTCTGTGGTTCCGGCACCAGGGCGCGGATTGGCACGGGCGCCTTGTACATGTGCTGGGTCAGGATGCCCATGAAGTTGTCGGCGTCGAAGGGCACCTTGCCGCTGGCCAGCTCGTACAGAATCACCCCGAACGAGTAGATGTCGCCGCGGTGATCAATGGGGGCGCCCGCGGCCTGCTCCGGTGACATGTAGTGGGGCGTTCCGAATACCGAGCCCGCGCGGGTCAGCTTGTGGCCCTGGCTGGACACCTTGGCGATCCCGAAGTCCAGGATCTTGACGAAGTCCTTCTCCTTGCCTCGCGACACCAGGTAGATGTTGTCTGGCTTGAGGTCGCGGTGAATGATGCCGGCGTGATGCGCGGCGCTCAGGCCCTCGGCCAGCTGCCGCGCGATGTGCAGGATGCGCGCCACCGGGACGGGTTCGTTCCCTCCCACCACCTCCGAGAGCGGGATCCCGTCGAGGTACTCCATCACGAAGTACGTCGAGCCATCGGCGAAGAGTCCGAAGTCGCTGATGTCGATGATGTGCGGGTTCCCGATCGCCGACGCCGCCCTGGCCTCGGTGAGGAACCGCTCGGTGACCTCCTCGTCTCGCGCCATGTCCGCGCGCAGCACCTTCATCGCGACTCGCTTGTCGATGATGGTGTGGCGGCACTGGTACACGACGCCCATGCCCCCCTCGCCCAGCACCTTCTCGAGCTTGTAGCGATCGTCGACCGTGGCCCCGAGATAGGGGTCGGGCCGGCCCTTTTTCCTGGCTGACGGGGTGAGCTCGGGGTCTGCCGGCGTGGCGAGCGGCGACAGGGTGACGACCTTCAACCCGGAGGATTGCTGGCGCCGGGTTGGCCCGTTTGCCAAGTCCTGCGACTTGTCGGTTGGGATTGCGTCGTCCACCATCGGTTCTTGATCCAAGCGCTAGGCGGCTATCACGAGTCTACGGTTGGTCACTGGGTGGCTGCACCGACACGAAGCACATCCAAACTGAACACACGCGGCGTCGGCCCCCTCCGGGGCCATCCGGTCACGGCATGCAAGGGACACACCGGTTCCTGATTGCCTCGAATATGCCAGTTTACGGCCCGAATGCGGCGGCGGCCAAGCCTCGTCGTGAAATCCTTGCGCGGTGGGAGCAGGTGGGACAGTGTCGCGCTCCTCGCCCGGTCGGGCCGGTGGTTCGACTCGGCCAAGCCGCCCACCGGGACGACACTCCCCCAAACCCGTCTTTCTCCAATGGAATTCCCCCTCGAGCTGGCGATTCGCTACATGCGATCGAAGAAACGGGCCTTCGTGTCCGTTGGAACGCTGTTTGCGATCATCGGGGTCACGATCGGGGTGGCGGCCCTCACCACGGTGATGAGTGTGACGGGAGGGTTTCGCGCCGAGTTTCGGGAGAAGGTGCTGGGCGTGAACGCGCACGTGCTGGTCTTGAAGTACTCGAGTGACTTCAGCGAGTACCGCAGCGTGATGGAGGAGATGCGCACCGTCCCCGGCGTGGTCGGTGTCGGTCCGTTCGTGATCAATCCGATGATGGTGACCCATGGTGACCACACCGCGACCGGGGTGCTGCTCAAGGGAGTGGATCCGGACCTGATGCCGTCGGTGCTCGACCTTCCGAAGCACATCGTCGCGCCGGGGGAATGCAACGCGAGTCAGGGGGGCGATCCGCAGATCTGCATCACCAAGCTACGCCTGGCGGGGGCGAAGCCGCCGGAGCGTCGGCGAGAAAGCGCCCTGGAGATTCGGCGGCGCATCGGCGGAACCGAGGGCTCCGACGCCGAGCTGGTGGACGACGACGACCTGGCGCCCCAGCAACCGTTTGTCGATATCCTCAAGGAACACCTCGATCGGACCGAGACGGAGACCGGCGAGACCGAGATGGAGACCGGCGAGACCAAGACGGAGACCGGCGAACCTAGTGACCCCGCGCCAGGGGCGAAGACGGTCGCCGCCGCGGGGTCGGATGGCGCTGAGGCGCACCAGGGCTCGACCGTCCCCGAGGGCGGCTGGGGCAGCAAGTTCCTGGACGACGAGGACGAAATCGTCGAGCTCGGGCCGGACGTGGACCCCGATCCCTGTTCGGATATTGGTCGTGATCGTCCGCTGTCCGGCATCATCGTTGGCTCGGCGCTCCAGGAGAAGCTCCAGATCCAGATTGGCGACTGCGTTCAGGTCACGTCGCCGACGATCGGCTTCACCTACACGCGAGGGGCCATTCGTGCCCCAGTGGCTCGGCAGTTCCGTGTTGTCGCCGTGTTCGACGCGGGGTTCGACCAGTACGACTCGAAGCTCGTCTACACGGACCTGTACGAGAGTCAGGCGTTCTACGACAACGGGGACAGCGTGACCGGCGTCGAGATGAAGGTCGACGACATCGATCGGGCCCGACAGATCAAGGCCGTGGTGGACGAGCGGCTGAAGAACGGGCTCTACAACACGATGGACTGGGAGGAGCTCAATCATGGACTCTTCACTGCGCTGCGCATCCAGCAGATCGTGATGAGTCTGGTCCTGGCCTTGATCATCGTGGTGGCCGCGTTCACGGTGATCGCCACGCTGATCATGGTGGTGCTCGACAAGAAGAAGGAGATTGCCGTGCTCAAGGCGATGGGCGCGACCGATCTCGACCTTCTGCGCACCTTCCTCTACCAGGGGGGCATCATTGGGTTCTTCGGGACGGCCGTGGGACTCGGGCTGGGGGCGCTGCTCTGCGAGGTGCTACTGACCTACGGCTTCCCGCTCGATCCCAAGGTCTACTTCATCGAGCGGCTACCCGTGCAGACGCAGCCGATGCAGTTCGTCCTCGTGGGCATCTTCTCCATGCTCGTGTGCCTGGTTGCCACGGTCTGGCCAGCGATGTACGCGGCCCGCCTGCGACCCGCGGACGCCTTCCGCGAGCAGTAGGCGTTCGGGCTGCCTGCGCGGGGAGGCGTCTGGTCGGCGCTGAGTTTCGCGTCTGCCGGATGGCGCGGGCCGCCGTGTGGTTCACGCGTCGCGCAGCGTCGCGCGCCGTAGCAAGCTGATGATCCGGGCTCCCAGCTCGGGCGCTCGAAAGGGCTTGCCGACGAAGTCGTCAGCGCCGGCTTCGAACGCCAGGCTCACCTCACCTGGGGAGCAGTGCGACGACAGGAAGAGCACTGGCAGCATCGAGTACTGCTGGTTGTCACGCAGGGTGCGACACAGATCGACGCCTGTCATGCCCGGCAGGTGCCAGTCCAGAACGAGCAGATCGACTGGATGGTCTCGCAGGTAGTCGAGCGCTTCTTCCCCGCTGGATACCGCGAGCGCTTCGAACCCCGACGCGCGCAGCACCGAGCTGACGACCTGCTGCAGGTCGTCGTCGTCGTCGACAACCAGGACCTTGGCTTCCGGGGCCTTCACGGTGGAGAGGGGACCGGACTGGTCGAGAGTGGTGCTGGGTGGACCGCCCCCGTAGGCGAACTCATGGAGCCGCTCCCAGTCGCGGTCGGCGAACGAGAGACGCAGGCCCGACCCACGATCGACGGCGCAGGCTGCAACCGACGTGCACTCCTCTTCGATGGTGATGGTGGCGAGAACCCACTCGCCGTCACGCAGATCTTCGATGGCGGGCAGCCCGAGCTCCTGCTCGTCCTCCCCCTCCGCGAGCTGTCCCGCGAGTCCTTCGAAGTCGTCGAACTGGTACAGGATGCCCCGCACAGTCGCGCGAGCCTAGCGCGACATCGTGGGTCTCGCCAGTTCGTGGCCAGGCTTGCGGGCCTTTTTGACGTCCGTGACTTGCCGCCCCGCCCGCTGCGGGGATGAGGGTGGGAGCTCCGCTCGGAAATCAACGCTGGCTGGCGCCGTAGCTAGCGCGCGGTGCGGCCGAGAGCCAGCGCGACGTAGGCGAACCCGAGCCCGACGAGAATGGCCATGGCCGCGCCTTGCGGCAGACCCAGCACGGGCTCTGCCCCCAGAAGGTTGCGCAGGTGGGCGCGCGGCCACGGCGCAGCCAGGGCGGTCGTTCCGGTGCCGAGGAACCAGTCCAGCGCCAGCGATGCGACGCGGCCCCCGCCCCGCCGTCCGATGCTGGCGCCGAGTCCGAGCAGTCCCGCGTAGGCTGCACCGCCCAGGATCCCCAGCCACGCAGAGATGGCCAGGTCCCCGAGCAGCAGCGGATCGCCGAGTCCGCGGGCCACCGCGACAGTGACCGCGGCGATTGACCCACCCAGGGCAGCGAGCACGACCGCGACCGTGCCCACGAGCCCGAGGATCGCCCAGTGGCGGCTGGCGCCGTGCCGTGCCACCTCGAGAACCGCCTCGTCCAGCCGCCGTCGATCGGTGACCTGCCGGACCAGGTAGAAGGCGAGAAGCGGCAGAGCCAAGCCGAAGGCCGCGCCCGTCAGTGCTCGATCGGCGGCGACAGACGGCGCTTGCGCCCGCTCCCACCCGGCGACGAGCGCGACCGCCACCAGGACCAGCGACCAGACGACGAGGGTCTGGAGCCGCCCCACGCGCGACCATCCCAGCGCAGCGCCGGCGAGCAGTCCCGCCTTCATCACAGATTCTCCTTGTCGTCGGGCGACGGACGGACCGATTGGGGGCGAGCGCTGGGTGGACTGCTCGGGGTCGGACGTGGTGCTACCGCGGGAAAGGGACGCGGCGGTGGAACGCTCTGCGCTCCGGGCAGAGCAGTGGGCGAGGGGGCGGTCGCGGGCGCAGCGATTGGGGGGGCGGAGGTCGTCACGGGGGCGGGTGCGGCGGAGGGGGGCTCCGCGGCACCGGGCGGTTGGCTGGGCGCTGCTGTCGGGTGGGGTAGGGTGGCGCTGATCGTTCCAGGGAGCGCCACCGCAGTCGAGGCGACTCCCGGGAGGTTGCTGGCCGCGTTCGTCAAGGGATCTCGAGCTTCCGTGCCGCCCGCAGACGGCGGCGCCACTGGTGCGGCCACCGGCGGGGCCCCTGCCAGCGCAGCCGCCGCTGAGGGCGCGAGGTTTCCGGTTCCGGGGCTCGTCGCGGGGGCGGGGGCGCGTCGTTCTTGCTCACGCGCTGCCCGCAGCGCGGCGTGGCTGGCGGTCTGCACCACCACCCAGGAGGGGTCGGCTGCGGTCAGTGATTCGACGGGCACGCTTTCCGCTCGGGCAGTGGCAACGATCGTGCGAGCTGCCGTCTCGGCGTCCCTCCCGCGCACCTTCAGCAGGTGGGGGGCGGTCCGGCCGTCCCACTCGACGCCGGCAATGTCGGGGCTCCGGAGGAGCGCTGCGGCGAGCTCGCGAGCGCGTGGGGTTCGGACCGCGAAATCGGGAGCTCTCCCCGGGGCCAGCTCGCCAGGCAACGCGAGCTGGCGACTGACCACCTGGCCTTGGCTCAGCACGGTCACGGAGCCCTCGAGCGCCAGGGCGTCGCGCACGCTGGAGGTGGCACAGACGACACAGCAGTGCTCGCTGAGGGCAGCCAGCTCGTCGAGCGCGGTGGTGCGTGAGACGCCAGTGGTGTGGGCAAACGGCTCCCAGAGCGCCACCAGGATCGGTTCTCGAGTGGCCAACGCCACCGCCCAGGCGACGCCGCGGAGCTCGCCGGGGGACAGGCGGGCCGCGTCGCGGTCCGCCCAGGAACCGAGACCGAGCCGATCGAGCGTTGGTTCAACGGCGCGCCGATCACCGAGCGTGAACGTCAGCGCCGCCCGCACCGTGCGGCCGACGAGCGGTGGCTCCCCATGTAGCAGGCTCCCGATCCGGCGGCGGGTCGCGGGGTCGCGGTGAGGATCGCGTCCCGCCACACGGATGGTTCCCCGCTGGGGTCGCCTGACGCCCGTGAGCAGATCCACCAACGCCGCCGTCTCCTCCGACGATCCGAGCAGCGCGTGTCGACCCCGAGTCAGCTCGAGCGAGATCTCGCGCAGTGGTGCCAGCGAGAGCCGTTCGGTGACCACGACGGTCATCAGACGGCGACCCCCAGCGCGGCTACCTGCGCGAGCAGCTCACCGAACAGCGACGGAATGCCGGGCACGGCCAGCCCGCTGTGGTGCGCGAGTTCCGGGCCCAGCAGGATTGCCACCAGCACCCAGCGAGACCGATGGCGGTCGATCGCGACCGACCACCGAGCGCAGAGTGCCAGCACCGCGCTCAGGGTCAGCACGTATCCAGTCAAGCCGAGCGTCAGCAGGAGGCGCCCGAGCAGGATGCGGAGCGAGGGGGACAGCGCGAGGCCCAGCATGGCGAGCGTGGCGACCGGAACCCCGAGAGTTCCCACGATCAGACGAGCGGTGGCGTACAGCTGGGCGCGGCGGACCTCGCGGGGGCCGAACCCTCGCTGCTGGAGCAGAGCCGTGAAGCCGGCTTGGCCGGCCTGCGCGCCGAGGTCGGTCGCGAGCGCGATGGCCGCAATGCCTCCTGACACGAACGATACCCAGCGAACTCCGGCTACGAGCAGGGTGGTCGCGGCATCTCCCGGCGCGAGCCAGTGCAGGGCCAGCATCCAGCTGCCGCACACGATGGCGATGACGATTCCCAGAACGAACGCGGCGCGGATCAGGAACCCCTCCCGCAAGCGCTCGACGACGAAGCGACGCAGGGCCGTCCACCGGCGGCGTGCCGCAGGGTCTGCAGAGCTCGATCGGGTGACAGCTGTCGTCACGACGGCGGAGCATAGAGCACTTTCGTGGCCTGCGCCCTACCTGGCTCGGGTCGCGACGTCCTCCGGGTGTGGTGGCAGGGACCGCAGGCGGGCGCGCCAGCTGGCGGCCTGGTGGTCGCCCAGGGTCTCGAGGCCGACCGTCACCACCCAGGTGGCCAGAGAGTCCCGGGGAGCGAGCTGGAGCGCCTGCCGTCCCGCACCGACCGCGTACCGCGGGCGACCGTCGATCAGCTCCGCCACCCCCAGCCAGCCCAGGGCCGCGACGGCGTTCGTGTCCTGTGCACCCACGAGCGGCACCAGCAGGGCTCTGGCCTCAGCGATGTGTCGGAGACGCAGCGCCTGACGCGCCGCCAGCAGGATGACCTCCGGTGCTTCGGGGTGCGCGTCGCGCGCGCGCTCCAGGGTGGCGTCCGCCTCGGCGGCGCGCCCCAGGCGCAGCAGGCACTCGGTCAGCCCGACGAGACCTCCCAGGTCCTCTGGCGCCGCGGCCAGGGCGAGCTCGAACTGCTCGCGCGCGTGCTCGAAGTACCCGGCCGAGAACAGCAGTCGGGCGAGGTTGGTTCGCGAAGGGACGAACCCCGGCTCGACCGCGAGGGCGGCCCGGTAGTGCTCCGCCGCCTCGCTGGGCAGGAGTCGCCGCTCCGCGAGCACACCCAGCCCATGGTGGGGCTGGGCGACGTCGGGATTCAGACGCCGGGCTCGCTCGAGCAGCTGTTGCGCCCGGGAGAAGTTGCCGCGCTCCTCCTCCACCAGAGCCTGGTTGACGAGCGCCTCGACGAAACGCGGGCTGTACTCGAGGGCAAGGGCAAACCGGGTGCTGGCCGCGTCCAGCTCCCCCGCTTGCAGCGCTTCGACGCCAGCGTCGTTGAGCGCCAGGGCCGGTGCCGGAAGCGGCGCTGCGCCGCGGCAGGCGCCGAGGAATGCGGCGGTCGAGAGAGTGAACCACTGGCGCATGCCCTCCAGTCGTCCGCCGCAACCTGGAGGTTGCGCGGGAAGTGGTCGCGACGATGGCCTAAAAGTTGTATAGCCCCCCCACACAGGACCACTTCGGCCACTGGCCCGGGAGACCCTGAGAATCACCATGAAGCGCGCGAACCTGCTGGCTTGTGACTTCACCTCGGCGTTCATCGCCGCTGCCGATGGCGGCTCCGTTGCCGTCTACTCCGGGGACGACGAACAGCCGCTCTGGCGACACGACTGCGCAGACGAGGTCGTGGGACTGGGAGCGACCGACGAGGAAATCATCGTCCTCGACAAGTCGGGCAAGCTGTCCTGGTGGGACGGAGAGGCGGGCGAGCCCGCGGACACCCTTCAGGTGGAGGGTGCGCCGCGCGCGCTGGCCGTGGATGCGGACGGGGTGGCGGCGGTGCTCACCAAGCGCGGCGCCCAGATCCTCGACCCGGGCGACGAGCCGCTCGAGGTGCCCCTGCGCGAAGGGCGCTGCCTGGCCTGGTCGGAGCCCGCGGATCGAATCGCGGTGGGCACGGCGAGTGGCGTTCTGGCGGTCTTCGACGCCCAGAGCGGTGAGGAACTGGGCCGCGTGGAGCTGCCGAACCCGCCCACGAGCATTGCCTGGTCGACCGAGGAGGAGCGCTGGCTCGTCACCGCCGGTGAGCTGCTCTGCGTCGTTGACGGTCAGGGGCGCGACTTCGAGGCGCTCGACTCGTTTGCTGGCAAGAAGGCCGACTGCGTGGCTCTTTCCGCCGACGGCAGTCTACTGGCCGTGCGCCATGGGGCGCACGAAGTGGCCGCCTACGAATACCCCGACCTCGCGCTGCTGGGTCGCATCTCGGTGGGCGACCGCAGCGTGACCGGCGTCTCGTTCGCGTCGCGGCAGTGGCTGTGTGTCGGTCTCGACCGGGGTGACGCGAACAAGGTGAGTCTGCGAACTGGTGCGGTTCGCCGCACCGTGCCCCACGGCGACGAGACGCGCACCTGGAAGATCGACGTGGACCTGCCGGGTGCCAAGCGTCCGCGCAAGGCGGCGACCCGGGGCGGTCAGCGCGTCCGCAAGTCCGCGGCAGCGGCGCGCTCGCTGCCGCGGAGCGAGCGCGAGATGAACACGCCTTCGCTGCAGTCGCTCCTGTTGCTCGGGTCGGTTACGGTTTCGACGATCGTCATGTGGGGGTCGGCGCACTTCTACTGCAACGACCACTCGCCACTTTCGCGGAAGCCGCGCGAGGTGGGTACGGTGGAGCTAGCCAGCACCCCGAAGGACGCCGCGATCGAGATGGTCCACCGCCTGGAGACGTTCCAGTTTGACCGGGCGCTGGAGCTGACCGAGGGCACCTCGTCGACCAAGGTCGAAGAGGCGCTGCGGGCTTGCGAAAGCAGCGGGCGCCAGGCCTGCGACGCAAAGCGCAATCAGGTCATGGACAAGGTCCTGACCACGGCGGAGCTCGTCAGCCAGTCAGGGCAACAGGCGAAGGCTCGAGTGACCAGCCGGGTCAAGGGCGGAGCGACCACCGTCTACGAGGTCGATCTGAAGCATTCGGGACCGATCTGGAAGGTCACCAAGTTCGACAAGCAGGGATGAATCCGGGCGGGGCGACCGCGGCGTCATAGTCGCCGGGCGCCGACACCGGCGAGCCAGCCCTCGAGTCGATTCAGCCCGACTGCACCGGTGGCCACGTGCTTCACGTTGCCCTCGGCGTCGAGCAAGATCATCGTGGGCAGGACTGCGATCCCGTAGTCGCGCGAAAACCTCCCGTCGTCGTGACCGACGTCGCAAGGGAACCCCCAGTCGCGAGCTGCCGCCTGACCAGCGCTGGCGTTGTCGTCGACGCTGACCGCCATGAAGTGCACCGGGCTCTCTCGCTTCGCGCTGACGACGTCGTTGAAGGTGGACGCACTGCGTCGACAGCTGCCGCACCAGCTGGCAAAGACCTCGATGAGCACCGGCTGCCCCCGCAGGTCGTCGAGTCGGAGACGCTCCGCCGAACCGGCGATGACGGGCAGATCGAAAGACGCGGCCGCCGTCCCCTCGTCCGGGCCCGATGGTCGAGGGGCCCACATCAGGTAGATGGCGACGGCGACCAGCAGGTACGGGATGGTACGCCACAGCGAATGCAGCAGACTGCGCGGTTGGGAGGTCGTCGCGGGCTTGGATTCGGTCATGGACGTCGCAATGGGATGGAGCCCAGAAAGCGCGGGAAGGGTTCGCGCGGGCTCGGTGGCCGGTACAGAGACGAGGCCCGCAGGGCCCCTTCAGGAGCTCAGCTCTGGTGAGAAGAGTACGTCAGGATCGCACTCCCGTTTGGCTTCGTGGCAGCACAAACGCGAGCGGCCCGCGCCGAAAGACGGGCGGGCCGCTGCACGGGGGGGCGCCGATGACTACAGGTTCTGCAGGTCGAGCATTTCCGACACGTCGGGCATGACGACCAGCTCGACGCGGCGATTCTGCTGGCGGGCGTCGTCCGTCTCGCCCTTCACGGCCGGATCGGTGCTGCCATAGCCGGCGGCATGCAGGTGGTTCGGGTCGAGTCCGCCGCCGCCATCCTTGTCGTCGACTGGCGCGATCATGTAGGTGAGCACGCTGCGCGCGCGCATCACGCTGAGGCCCCAGTTGTCCTTGAGCGCGAAGTTGTTGAACGGCTTGTCGTCCGTGTGGCCCGCGATCTGGTAGTAGCGCTTGGCGAGGTCGGGGTCCTTGCGGATCACCTCGGCAACGGCCAAAACGACCTGCTTGCCCTTGTCCTCGAGCTTGGTGCTCCCAGACGCGAAGAGCACGTCGCCGGGCAGGCGGATGACCATCCGGTTGTTGCGGATCTCGACCTTCAGACCGAGGTCGGTGAGCTTCTTCAGCTTGGCCTTGAGGGCCTCGAAGCGATTCTTGATCCGCTCGAGCTGAGCGGCGCGCGCCTTGTACTCCTCGAGGGCCTGACGCAGCTCGGAGAGTGATGCGGCCAGCTTCGCCTTCTCCGTGCCTTCGGCTTCGAGCTGCTGGGCGAGCGCGTCCATGTCGACGCCCATCTGCTTGAGCTGGTCGGACAGCCGCTGCACCTTCTGCTGCGCCTTCGCGAGCTCCGCTCGCGTGGCCGCGTGGGCGGCCTTCTCTTGCTCGTACTGGCGGTTGAGCTGGCTGTACTTGTCCAGCTGTTGCTGCCACTCCTGCTCGGAGTAGCCGCAGCCTGCCACCAGCAGGCCCAGAAGAATCCACAATGCGTGCTTGAACACCGAATAAACCTCCTGTTTCCGCTAACCTCGGGCCGGCGCGGCCCGCTACGACCGCCGCCCCCGCTGGCCGCTCGTCGTCCCGAAAGCTCGGCCAAAGCGGTGCCCGCGTCAAGGCTTGTTGAGTTTGCCCCACGGAAATCGCCCAGAGTGAAACGGGGCGGCCCCGCAACCGAATCGCACGCCCCGGCGCGGCGGTCAGTCCCGGTCCGCGCGGGGGAGGGTGAGCTGGAAACGGGTCCCCTCACCAAGCTTGCTGGTCACGCTCACTTCGCCGGCCATGGCTTCGACCAGGTGCTTGACGATGCTCAATCCGAGGCCTGTTCCTCCCAGACTCCGTGAGCGGCCCGTGTCGACCCGGTAGAACCTCTCGAAGATGCGGGGCAGGTGCTCCGCGCTGATCCCGCTGCCGTTGTCGGTGACGCTGATGAGTACCTGGGACTGGTCAGTGGTCGCGTCGAGGCAGACCTCGGTGTCAGCTCCACCGTACTTGACGGCGTTGTCGACCAGGTTGGTGAGCACGTTCTCGAGCGCTCGTCGATCGGCACGCGCTGCTGGTAGGTGTCCGACGAGCGCGTTGCGCAGCGTGACGTTGCGTTTCGCGGCTTGCTCATGAAACAGCCCGAGCACCAGGGAAAAGACCTCGCCCAGATCGACGGGTTCGAAGGCGGGCCGCAGTTCGCGCGACTCGATTCGAGACAGATCGAGGAGATCCTCGACCAGGCCGTGCAGTCTTTCGGCATTGCGGTCGATGATGTCGACGAATGTTTCCGCGGCATCGGGGTCGCGCTTCAGGGCGCCCGAGAGTGTTTCGGCTGCCGAGCGGATCGCGGTCACGGGGGTGCGCAGCTCGTGTGAGACGTTGGCCACGAAGTCCCGGCGAACCGTCTCCAGGCGGCGCATCTCGGTCACATCGGTGAAGACTGCGAAGACCCCTCCGGGCTCGGTCGCGCTGGGTGCGGCGCGCACCCGCAGGCGGCGCGGCTGGAGCTCACCGAGCTCGATCTCGCGTGCGACCGGCCCCTCGCGGAGCGCCGCGTCGAGGATCTTCTCGAGCTCCACGTGCCGGATCACGTCGTGGGGACTCTTCCCGGTCGGATCTCCCGACAGCATGAGCAGCTCGCGCAGGGATGGGTTGACCAGTGCCACACGCTTCTGTCCGTCCAGAACCAGAACGCCTTCTTCCATTCCGGCCAGGGTGCCTTCCAGGCGGTCCAGCGCCGTCTGCAGCTCGTTCACGGTTTGGTGGAGGCCTCGTCCCAAGTGGTGGAGGGCGGCGCCGAGCTCGGCCAGCTCGCCAGGGGGCAGCGTCGCGGTCCGGGCGTCGAGATCTCCGAGCGCCATCTTGCGCACGATACCGGTGACCGCGCGCAGGCTTCGGGACGACCAGCCGCTGATCAGCGCGGACAGGATGAGCGCTACCACCCCGACGAGGGTCACGGCCACGGCCAGCGCGACGCGCAGTCCGCGCTGCGCCGCCTGCAGCTCGGCGGAGGATCGGGCAACTCGCGCCACCCCGACGACCTGTTGCCCGCGCCAGACGGGGACCGCCACGAAGAGCGCGATCGGGCCGAGCTCGCTGGCGGGGCGCACCCGCTCGCCACGCTCGCCCCGCAAGGCCGCCTGGATCTCGGGGTGCCTCGGATCGTCGAGGGTGGCGGGGCGAGAGTCAACGCCCAGCTCCGAGTCGGCGAGCACCTCTCCGGTGGGCCCGGCCAGCGTCACCCGGCCCCCCGCGCGTCGGGCGAGCTCCCGGGCCAGCACTTCCCAGTCATCGGGTGACGATGCCGTGAAGCGTTCGGCTTCGAAGGCGGCGAGTTCCGCGCTCGCCGTGGTCTGGTCCCGCACGAAGTGCTCCAGCCAGCCGGTGAGCCGCGCCTCGACCAGCGCGTAGCCCACGGCGGCAGTCGCCGCCACCAGGCTCAGTGAGACGAGCAGAAGACGGGCGCGAATGCTCAGCGTCAACCGGGTGCCTCGTCGGGGCTGCCGACGAAGCGATAGCCGACGCCGCGGACGGTCTCGACGTAGTCGCGCGCGCGATCGAGCTTCTCCCGCAATCGCTTCACGTGGGTGTCCACCGTGCGGGTGGTGATATCGGCCTGGATCCCCCACACGTCGTCGAGCAGGGTGGCTCGGCTCTGCACGCGGTTGCGGCGCTCGTAGAGCGTGATCAGGAGCTTGAACTCGAGCGCGGTGAGCTCCACCTCGCTGCTGGCCACCCAGACGCGGTGGGCGCCGCGATCGATGCGCAGCACACCAAACTCGATGTCCTCCTCGTTCGTTCGTTCGTCGCTCCGTCCCCGGCGCAAGATCGCCTGCACGCGGAGCAGCAGCTCCCGCACGCTGAACGGCTTGACCACGTAGTCGTCGACACCCAGCTCGAACCCGACCACCCGATCGATTTCCTCGCCTCTTGCGGTGACCATGACGATCGGAATCCCACGCGTGGCGTGATGGTCCTTGAGCTGCTTGCACACTTCCGTGCCGGACAGATCCGGTAGCATCAGATCGAGCAGCACGAGGTCGGGGTGCTGTTCGCGGGCATGCCTGAGCCCCTCCGATCCCGTCGGCGCGAGCAGCACCTCGTATCCCGCCTGGCGCAGGTTGTACTCGAGCACCTGCCGCAGGTCCTGCTCATCTTCCACGACGAGGATCTTCGTCATCGATGTCTCCGCGGCGGCCAGCGCCGGTGTGGTGCTCCACGTGGGCCGCTCGACCTGCCTATACCAGCCTTTCCAAGTTCGGTGATGGCGATTTTGGCCGGGGCTGGGCTGATTCCAGTCCCGTTGCAGTGACGGCAAGTCGGGGCGCGGTTCAGCCGACATCGTCACCGATCGCGCTCGGGTTCTCGGCAAAGCGGTAGCCCACGCCGCGGACTGTTTCGACATAGTTCCGCGCATCCCCCATCTTCTCTCGCAACCGCTTCACATGCGCGTCCACGGTGCGAGTCGAGATCTTCGCTTCGAGCCCCCACACGTGATCGAGCAAGGCGCCCCGCGACTGGACGCGGTTGCGCCGCTCGTACAGGGTCACCAGCAGCTTGAACTCGAGCGCGGTCAGCTCCACCTCTTCGTCGCCGACCCACACGCGGTGGGCCTCGCGGTCGATCTTGAGCACCCCGAACTCGATGCTCGTGGGTGGCGGGCGCTCGTGCTCGTTGCGTCGCAGAATGGCGCGAACGCGCAGTAGCAGCTCGCGCACGCTGAAGGGCTTCGTCACGTAGTCGTCGGCGCCGAACTCGAAGCCGACGACGCGGTCGATCTCCTCGCCCCGCGCCGTGACCATCATCACCGGGAGACGGCGCAGTGAGCCGGTTGCGAGAACGGTTTCGAGGCTCTACCGACCGGGGCTCGTCGCCTCGTCCAGGGAGACCGTCTCCTCGGCGGTTCCGTAACGGCCCACCACCACCGTCAGATCGTCGCGGGCCTCCGCGCTCCAGCTGCGGACCACGCCCAGCAGGTGATCGCGGATGTGATTGACTGGCTCGAACCGGACTCGGCGCAACTCAGCGCAGAGGGCGTCCACGCCGAGGTCCTGCCCGCTGGCGTTGCGCGTCTCCACCGCGCCGTCGGTGAACAACAGGAGCAAGTCGCCGTCTTCCAGCTGGCAGATGGTGTCGGAGACGGAATCGAGTTCGCGAGCGCTGCCGATGCGGGGTCCCGTGGCTTTCAAGCGATTCAGCTCGCCGTCGTCCTGGCGAAACACGACCAGATCCTGGTGAGCCCCCGCGAAGGCCAGACGTCCTCGTCGATCGTAGTGCAGCAGCAGTAGTGCCGCGTCCTGATTGGCGTTGAGACGTCGTCGCATGTGCTCGAAGACCACGCGGTTGATCGCCTTGAGTAGCTCTCCGGGCGATGACTGGGGTTGGGTGGCGAGGCAGGCCGCAACCGCGCCCTGGAGGATGGTGCGAAAGACACCTGGAGGCGAGTTGCCCGGCGGGATGTCACCGATCGCGATCCAGCACCCCTCTGGGGTGGGGAGGATGTCGTAGTAGTCGCCACCGCTGCCGCCGTTGGGCAGCATCGCTGCCGCGAGGCGCAGGGCGGGTACGGAGAGATCCCGTGGCAGGAGGCGGGTCTGCAAGCGACTGACCTCCGACTTGACGCCGGCCTCCCCCTCGCGGGCGCGCTGGTAGAGCAGCGCGCTCATCACTGCACCCCCCAGCTGGTCGCGTAAGGTCTCGTAGAGAACCCCCTCCGGTGGCCCCATCTCGAAGAGCGCGAAGCCGAGAGCTTCGCGCTCGAAGAACACGGGCTGCACCACGTAGGTGAAGCGGCGATCGGGGAGCACGGACCCATCGGGCACCAATTGGTGCGCCGGGAAGGGAGCGTCGCTCACGGCAGGAGCACGTCCGACCGAGTCATGGGCGGCCACGATCCGCGCGTGGAGTTGCTCCTGGTGCTCGCTGTCGAAGAGGCCGAAGAAATAGCTCTTGATCCGGAGCTGGGGTAGGCGCTGCGCCAGGATTGGAGCCATGGCGCGGGTGTCGAGGGCCGTGGACAACTCCTCCGCGGTCGCACGCAACGTGCGGTCGAAGCGTTCCGTCGTGACCCGGTGCTGTCCCTGGGCGCGCTCAGCGACGAGCCCGACGAGCACGCGCGCCTCGTGCCACAGCTCCTCGACGGTGCTCCATGCGTCGGGGTCCACCTGCGCGCACGCGCGAGCGTGGTGGCGCAGGACCGAGAGTCCGGCGTGCCACGAACTGACGGCGCCGCCCAGCGTACCCATCAACGTCGTGACCTCCTCGAGGGTCGAGAGGAACACGCCGCGGTGCTGTCCCCCGAGCTCCGCGACCAGAGCGTCGAGGAGCCGTTCTCCCCAGCCGCTCTCGAGGCTGCCGGCCATCGTGCGCATGGCCTGCGCCATGTCGGAGATCACGCGGGCGCGGTGGTACTCCAGCGAGCGGACGAGGTTCTCGGCCGGTTGCATTTGCTGGTACTGCGCCAGCGGCAGGCTGGTCTGCGGTGGGCAGCCGCACGACTGGCGCACCAGGAGCTGCGTGCGGAGCACCTCGCGAGCGGCCACTGGTTCCTGTCGCGTCTGCGCGAGGAGCAGGTTCAGCGCCTGGACCCCCTGCTCGTAGAGTGGCTGGCGCACCGTGGTCAGGGGCGCGGTAGCGAAGCGCGCGCTCTCGATATCATCGAAGCCGACCACTGCGATGTCGTAGGGAACGCGCACGCCGCGCGACTGGAGTGCTTCGATGGCGCCAAGCGCCATCGAGTCGCTCGCCGCGACGACCGCCTCGAAACTGACGCGCCGATCTTGCATCAGCGTGTGGATGGCAACCGCGCCGGACTCCGACTGAAAGTCGCCCTCCACCACCAGCTGTGGATCCAGCGGGAGACCGTACTCGTGCAGCACCTCAATGTAGGCGGCGTAGCGACTCTCCGCCTCGGCGCTGGCGGCGGGACCGCGGATGAAGGCCACCCGCCGATAGCCGTGCACCTGCATCAGGTGCGACATCAGCGCGTGCATGCCGCGCGCGTTGTCGACCAGGACGCTGGGCATCCCGGGCAGCTCCGCGCCGACGCTGACCATCGGCAGGGGTCGGTAACGCTGGCAGAAATGGGCGAGGTGTTCGAGCCCCGCGTAGTGGCCCATCGTTCCCGCGAGCAGGACCAACCCGTCGACGTTGTGCGGGCCGGCGAACTCGTAGATGTAGTTGCGTCGGGCAGCGAACCGGGTGGGCGATGCGAGCACGCCGCCGGCGAAACAGAGCAGATTGACACCCAGCTTGCGCGCGGTCTCTTCGACGCCGGACAGAACGTTGTTCTGGTATTCGTCCTCGAGCCAGTCGACGAGCAATCCAAAAATCGGCCGACGATTCACCAGCTGCGGAGGTTACTGCTGAACGATGCCAGCGGTCCACCGCGAAAGGCTCCGCTCCCGCCTCCCTTGCTCCGCGCCGCCCTCGGCGTCCCATGGCTCTCGCGATGGACGACAGTCGCTCTCGCGAAGGGTGCGAGGGGGTCGCCCACGCGACGCTCAACACCGAGGACCGATGGGGGTAGGCTCGTCGGGATGCGTCGCCCGCCCCTTCTGGTGGCAACCGAGATGGTCGCGTTTCCGGATCCCCGTCACGCCGATGACGAGGGACTGGTCGCGATCGGTGGCGATCTGTCCGTGGAGCGGCTGCTGCTTGCCTATGAGAGTGGAATCTTCCCCTGGTACGATGCCGGGCTGCCGCCGCTCTGGTGGAGTCCCGACCCTCGCGCCGTGATCGACAACCAGTCGCTCCACATATCCCGGAGCATGCGTCGTGCTTTGCGCGAAGACTTCGAGCTGCGCCTGGATACCGCGTTCCGTTCCGTCATGACCGAGTGCGCACAGAACCGCAACGGGGGCACCTGGATCCTACCAGAGATGGTGGAGGCCTACGTCGAGCTCTTCCAGCGCGGGCATGCGCACAGCGTCGAGGTTTGGACCGGCGGCGAGCTGGTTGGGGGACTGTATGGCGTGCAGTGTGGCGGGCTGTTCGCGGCGGAGAGCATGTTTCACCGCCGCACCAACGCTTCCAAGATCGCGCTCGTGGCAGCTGTACGAAACTTCTTCGCTGCTGGTATCGAGCTGTTCGACGTGCAGTTTCTCACACCCCACCTCGACTCGCTGGGTGCCTACGAGTTGCCCCGGACCGAGTACCTGCAGCGCGTGGCGCGGGCTCGGCGCTCCCAGGTTTCTCTGGGTCATCTCGCGCTCAGCGTTTCCACCTGAACGCACGAGACCCGCCTGCCAGGTGGACTGTTCGGTTACCACCCATCCAGTCGGTTTGACTCGACCAACCCCGGTTCCCACTGCTAGAAGTGCCCCGTCGCCCAAGTGGACCTCCACCAGTGGTTCTGGAGCGGCCGACCAGCCGACTACCTGGTGCGCGACGTCAAGTCGCCTATCCCGACCGGAGAGGTGGCGCTATACGCGACGTGCCCATCACGGGGTTCCTCTCCTCAGGACGAGAACATGAACGAGATCCTAACCGAGCGTCGTCTCAGTCACCTGAAGCAACTCGAGGCGGAAAGCATTCAGATCATTCGCGAGGTCGCCTCCGAATTCGACAACCCGGTGATGCTCTATTCCATCGGGAAGGATTCGAGCGTGATGGTGCACCTGGCCCGCAAGGCCTTCCATCCCGGCAAGCTTCCGTTCCCTCTCCTCCATGTCGACACCACATGGAAGTTCCGAGAGATGATCGAGTTCCGTGAGAAGTACTGCAAGGAACACGGGCTCGATCTGATCGTGTACACCAACGAGCAAGGCCGGGCGGACAACATCAATCCGTTCGACCACGGGAGCAACAAGTACACCACGATCATGAAGACCCACGCCCTCTTGCAGGCGCTCGAGCGCGGGGGCTACGACGCGGCGTTCGGTGGGGCACGTCGCGACGAGGAGCGGTCACGAGCCAAGGAGCGCATTTACTCGTTCCGCGATCGCTACGGCCAGTGGGATCCGAAGAACCAGCGCCCGGAGCTGTGGAACCTGTACAACGCGAAGATCAACAAGGGCGAGAGCATCCGCGCCTTTCCGCTGTCCAACTGGACCGAGCTCGACGTCTGGCTGTACATCCACCTCGAGAACATTCCGATCGTGCCGCTGTACTTCGCCGATCGGCGTCCCGTCGTGGACCGGGACGGCACCCTGATCATGGTCGATGACGATCGCATGCGACTCAAGCCGGGGGAGAAGCCGCGCCTGGAGCTCGTCCGGTTCCGCACGCTCGGCTGCTACCCGTTGACCGGTGCCATCCCGTCTCCGGCCACTACGCTGCCCGAGATCATTCGGGAAATGCTGCTCACCAAGTACTCGGAACGTCAGGGGCGCCTGATCGACTTCGACGAGGACGGCAGCATGGAGACCAAGAAGCGCGAGGGCTACTTCTGATGTACGAGAGCGAAAAAGGACTCATCGAGAAGGACATCGACGGCTACCTGAAGAAGCATCAGGAGAAGGAGCTGCTGCGCTTCGTCACCGTCGGTTCGGTCGACGACGGCAAGTCCACCCTGATCGGGCGCATGCTGCACGACACCCACGGCGTCTACGAAGATCAGCTCTCGGCGGTGAAGCGGGCGTCGGCCAAGCGGGATCAGGACATCGACTTCTCCCTGTTCACTGACGGCCTGAAGGCGGAGCGTGAGCAGGGCATCACGATCGACGTTGCCTACCGCTACTTCTCGACCGAGAACCGCAAGTTCATCATCGCGGACACGCCGGGTCACGTGCAGTACACGCGCAACATGGCCACGGGCGCGTCGACGGCCAATGTTGCGGTGATCCTCATCGACGCGCGCCAGGGTGTGCTCCCCCAGTCGCGTCGCCACGCGTACATCGCGTCGATGCTCGGCATTCCTCACCTGCTCGTCTGCGTGAACAAGATGGACCTGGTCGACTTCGACCAGAGCCGATACGAGTCGATCCGCGAAGTGTTCCGCGACTTCACCGCGAAGCTCAACTTCAAGGACGTCGTGTTCATCCCGGTCTGTGCGACAGCCGGCGACAACGTCGTGCACCGCAGCGAACGGATGGGCTGGTACGCCGAGGGCCCGACGTTCTTGCAGTATCTGGAGACAGTCCCCATTGCGCTGGATCGCAATCACGACGACTTCCGGTTTCCGGTCCAGGTCGTGCTGCGTCCCAACCTCGACTACCGCGCCTACGCTGCGGAGATCGCTTCGGGTGTGGTCAAGAAGGGAGACCCGATCCTGGTCCTGCCCTCGCGGAAGAAGAGTCGAGTCAAGTCGATCGACACCTTCGAGGGCGAGCTGGACAGCGCCTTCGCGCCGATGAGCGTGGCGATCCGCCTCGAGGACGAGATCGACATCAGCCGCGGCGACATGCTGGTCCACCCCGACAACCAGCCGACGATGCGTCGGCGCTTCGACGCGATGATGGTCTGGATGAGCGAGCGTCGCCTCGATCGCCAGAAGAGCTACTTGCTCAAGCACACCACGCGCCTGGTACGCGCCGAGGTCGAGGCGGTTCCCTACACGATCGATCTGGAGACGCTGGCCGAGGTTCCGGCGAAGCGCCTCGATCTCAACGAGATCGGTCGCGTCACGATTGCCTGCCACCAGCCGCTCTACTTCGACGGATACCAGCGAAACCGCAGCACGGGAGCGTTCGTGCTCGTCGATTCGCTGACCAACAACACGGTGGCTTGCGGCATGATCCTGGACGACGCGCCGGCGGCCCGTGCCGACGGCGAGCCGGAGATTCGCCTGCCGCACTCCCAGGTCAGCCCCGACGAGCGACGGGACCGCCTCGGTCAGCGTGGCGCGACAGTGTGGCTGATGGGGTTGCCATCAGCCGGCAAGACGGAGCTGGCCTACGCCCTGGAGCGCCGCCTGTTCGACCAGGGCCGACTCGCCTACGTCACCGACCCCGACGACGGCCTCTCGACCCGGACCCGCCCCGACGGCAACAGTCCCCGGTTCACGCCAGAGATGGCGCGCCGGATGACGGACATGGGCTTCATCAGCATCTTTTCGTTCTCGTCGCCCCAGCGGATGGACCGCGAGGCAGTTCGCGAGGTGGTTGGCGATGAGCGCTTCCTCGAGGTGCACGTCGCGACCCCACTGGCCGCGTGCAAGGAGCGCGACCGGCGTGGCGCTTACGGTCCGGCTCACCCCGATCCCGTCTTCGAGTCGTCTGACAAGCCGCATGTGCGCGTTGCCCTCAACGAGCAGAGCGTCGACGAGGCGGCGGAAACGATCATCAGGGCGCTCGAGGCGCGCAAGGTGTTCTTCGAGTAGCCACGTTGGGTCGCAGCACAGACGACTGACTGGTGGTGCGGCGGACGCTCGCTCCGCGGAGGTCGCCGCGGTGCGGCGGTTTGGTGCCAGCGGCGCCTCGCCGTCCGACACCATCGGATCCTCCGGTTCGGGCGGGGCGGCGTGCGGCTTGGTGGGCGCAATGGACCATTTCGGCTCGCCGCGGTGACGCGAATTCCAAGGGATTCCCGTTTGCCGGTGACTGTGGAGTCGCAGGAAGAACTCCGAGAAAAGCGGTCCGTTGGCGACCGTGAGTGCGGGGCGTCCTCAGACTGATGCGGATCCGCCCCTGCGGCGGCCGAGGGTGGTTCCCGGGACCATCCGTACGAACCCCGAATCGATCGCCCGAACCCGTTCGCCTACACGAGATGGCTGGTGGCGTCGCGGAGTCACCGCGCGGGTTCCATGGAGGCCGAGTGATGGGGAGAATCGTGGAGGAAGCGGCGAGCGTCGCCCCCGCAGATCTGTCGGCGCTGACTCCCGTTTCGGTGTCGTGTTTCAGCGGAAAGATGCTGGGCGAGGAGTGGCTCGTGATTGAGCTCCCACCCGCTTCCAGCGTCTGCCCCGAACTGACGAGTGCCGAGCGCGAGATCGCTGAGCTCGTGCTCGCCGGGGCCACGAACAAGGAGATCGCCGGCTCCCGCGGCGGTTCCTCGCGGACGGTCGCCAATCACCTGCAGTCAGTGTTTCGCAAGCTTGGCGTGGCGTCCCGCGCCGAGCTCGCTCGTTGCATCGCCGGGTGAGCGTCCCGTCCGGCGGTGAGTGGTCACTCGGCGTCTTCGTCGTCGACGCTCATGCCCTTGCTGGCGGGCCGGGAGCGAATTCACTCAACCGACACGCCGCTGATGCGTCGTTGTCTTGGGGTTTGGCGATTGAACGTGGCGGCGATCGAGAGGTTCGCGCGTTGACCTCGGCGCCCAGCGTCACCAGATCGAGGATCTAGCGGAGGACCAATGGCCGAAAAGTCCAGGAGGGCCCAGAAGCCCGGCAAGTCTCGCAAGTCCGGCAAGCGACGAAGAGCGGACACGGCAAGCGACGCCAATGACGCCGCCCAGTTGGGGGCGACCAACGACACGATCGATGCCGGTGGCAAGGGTAAGGGGAAGGGCAAGGCCAAGGAGGGGAAGGGCAAGGCCAAGGAGGGCAAGGGCAAGGTCCAGGAGGGCAAGGGCAAGGTCAGGGCGGCCAAGGCCGCCGTTGAGTCCGAGCTGGACCGGGTTCGGCGTGTGCAGACCCGACTCGGCGAGACCTTGGTCTCCCCGACGACAGGCGCTACTGCCACCGCGCCGTCCGAGCCGGATCCTGCTGGGCCGCAGGAGGCCGACCCCGCCGTGACCGACCCGGTGGAGGAAGCCGAGTCGGAGCCCACCGAGCTGGTCGTCTCCCTGCGTTTCACCGAAACGCGCGGCGGCCAGGTCCTCCTCGTGCGGGGAGGGATCCAGCTCAACGGGATCAGCGTGGAGCACGTGTCCCGGATCCGATTCGAGGCCAGTGAAGGCAAGCGGCTGCCCCAGATCGAGGTGCAAGTGGGCAAGGGACTGAAGCGGGCAGCGCTGGAGGAGAGTTCGGAGCTCAGGGCGGAGGTGGAGCGGGCGGTTGCGTTGCTCGCCGGCGTTCCTGGAATTCGGGTGGCCTCGCCGCTTTGACGCCGGAGGTTGGCTCGCGCTCCGGACTGGAGCGACGGCTTGACGGCGCCGGAACCCGTATGCCGCCGTCGCGCTGATGAACCGCTACTCGAGCGACTCGGCACAGCTGAGCGTTCGCGGACTGGGGGACCGAGGCGAGCTCGCCTTCGCCAGCGCCACCGATCTCGGCACCGGGCTCGAGCGCCCCATGCATCTCTCGCGCGCTTCGGACAGGGTCGTGCTCGACTCCCCCTCCTGCCCGCCGCGGACACTGCTACGCATCTACTGGCCGCTCGACCCCGGTCCTGACGGCGGTTGAGCGCGGGTGTGGCAGGGATGCCAGTCTGCTCAAGTGGTCGGCACTGTGAGTGCTACCCGGTGCGAAACCTCGCCACTCCGCCGGCGATCTTGCGGGTGGCGAGGCGGTTCTGCATCACGTTCAGGGGCAGGAAGCCGAGCGCTTGAATCCAGCTGGACGCGCCTCGTACGGTCCAGCGACGCAGGATCGAGCGGGGTGAGTAGAACTGCTGCCACGCGCGCACCCACCCTTCGCGCAGCTGTTCTCGCGACATGCGGGCCGGGACGAAATAGGGAGAGCCCTCGTCGTGGTGTTCGCGGAGCCACCAGCGCTCGTCCGTCAGGCGTCCAGCGGTGCGGAGCCTGTCGTACAGGCGAGTGCCCGGGTACGGCGTCAGGATCGCGAATAGTGCCATCGTCAGCTTCGCCTCGATGCCGAACTCGACGGTGCGATCGAACACGTCCGGGTCGTCGGTGTCGAAGCCGAACACGAAGCTGCCCCAGGTCGAGATACCGTGGTCGTGGAGCATGCTGACGATCTCACGATAGCGGGCGGGCTTGTTCTGCCTCTTGCCACTGTGCTTCAGGGTCACATCGTCGATGCTCTCGAAGCCGATGAAGAGCCCCTTGCAGCCGCTTGCCGCCAGCAGCCGCACGTTCTCGAGACGCTGAACGGCGGCGAGCGAGCACTGTCCGATCCAGTGCTTCCTGAGGGGAACCATCCGCGTGAAGAGCTCCTGCGAGTACTTGCGGTGGATCATCACGTTGTCATCGGCGAAGAGGATCAGCTTGCCGAGGCTGCCGAGCTCCCCGAGGACGTCGTCGGGGGGGCGAAAGCGCATCGTGGTGCCGTTCGCCGTCGAGACGCTGCAGAACTCGCACGGGTAGGGGCAGCCGCGCATCGTCTGCACGACCTGGAAGGGCACGTACTTGCGCGAGCGAGCGAGGTCGCGCCGGGGAGGTGGCCGCCCCGCGAGCGAGGGCCACGGCGAGCGATAGATCGGCGCGAGCTGACCGGCCTTGAAGTCCGCGAGCAACCGCGGCCAGGAGTCCTCCGCCTCACCGACGACGACAGAGTCCGCGTGCTCGAGCGCCTCCCCGGGGAGCGCGGTCGGATGGATCCCGCCGAGCACGACGCGGACTCCGTGGGACCGATAGGCGTCCGCGATGTCGTAGGCTCGGCGTGCGGTCTTGCTGTCGACGCTGATGCCGACCAGATCGACGGGTTTCACGTCCCGCTCGAGGTCGAAGGGGGTGAGCCCGTCGTCATGATGGGTCACCTCGTCCTCGGGTGGGGTGAGTGATGCGAGGATCGAGAGCCCCAGCCGAGGGATGTTCGCCGAGTCCTCGCTGGCGGGGGCAATCAGCTCGATCTGCATCGACCCCAAATAGCACCGAACGGTGGCGCGCGTCCGGCGGTGGGGCGGTGCTCGCGGCGGGTCAATCCTGAAGGCGTAGGCTCACGTCGTCGGCGGTTCCCAGCTCACCGTCGGGTCCTGGGGCGACGACGGCGCTGGGTTCGTCGCACAGCAGGCGGTAGCGATGGCCCCAGGGATCCGCCAACGTCGCCGTGCTGGGGAGGTACCCCTCGTGAATCAGCTGCGTCAGCGAGGGGCAGGCGTGAGGATTGTCTTTTTGCCACGCCTCGAGCGCGCGGCGGAGCGGAACCGCGTTCCGGACGGCCTCGTCGGTGCGCTCGGCCTGGGCACGCGGACCGAGCCAGATCGCAGCTGCGGTGGCCGCCACGGCGAGGATCGATCCAACTACCCCGACCTCGAAGACCGTGACTCCGCGGGAATGACCAAAGCGTCGAGAGCGCGCCAGCATCGACCGACGACGTCTGCAAGTCGCGTGCCGGTGTCGGGGCGCGCGTTTGGGGCCCAGTTTGGCGGGACCCCCGCCGGCGAGTTGCGACATTCTGTCGCGGCCGCCGGCACCCGTCCCCGTCGTCGCTGTCACTTTGACAGGGCTTGTCGTTTGCTGAACCGCGCCCATATCAACCTGGGTCGGGGTCGAAGGTCGGAGCAGCCGACATGACGGATGATAGTCCCAGCAGTAGACCACGGGCGCTCCGGGTGGTTTCGAGCGACACCGTGCCGCCCGAGCCCCTCGGCTCGCCTCTGGTGAGCGTGTCGGTGCTCGGCAAGCGCATTGGCGCCCAGCTTCTCGAGCACGAGACCGCGCCTGCAGGACTGGAGATCCGCGCAGTGCGCTCCAGCGTCCCCGACTTCGAGCGGGACCTGGAGAATCGCCCCTCTGACATTCTGGTCGTCGAGCTGGAGCTGCTCGGCGAGGAGCCGCACCGCACATTGCAGCGCCTGGCACGCAAGGCGGGTGCGACCCGGTCGATTGTCATCTACGACTATGCCTCCCGGCATCGGCTGGGGCGCCTCGCGGAATGCTGCTCGTCGCGCGCCATCCAGCACCCGGTATCGCTGGACGAGCTCCGCCACGTGGTGCTGGACGCGGCTGCGCTGAGCGCTCCGGCGGAGGTGGTGGAGCGCGCCAAGGAAGGGCTGGGCACCGTGCCGCCCCGGCGGTTCAGCGACGCGCAGCTGGGGCGCCTGGCGGAGATCCCGACCACCATCGAGTGCGAATGCCCGCATCACCTGTCCGCGCTCGTCGCGAGCCTGGCGGCTTTCGAGCGCTACGCGGCCCAGTGCGAGTCCGAGTCCAGCGCTGACGAGGAGATGCACGCGTGGCTGCACCGGCAGACCGCGCGCGCCCGGGATATCATCGAACGGGCGCTGGCGCGATTGATCGAGCACGACGGGATAGAGCTCTAGAACACCGATCAGGTTGCCGGACGTGCCGCTACCCTGTCGGAGTTCTAGGTCGTTGTGGCCCTGCCAGAAACCGCCCGCACGCGCCTGGCGTCGCAGCCGTGATACTGTCCGCCAATGGGGCCACTCGGCGGACGTGCCATCCTCACGGGGACCATCGCGGGCGGGGTCCTGCTGGTTCCGCTCCTGGTCGTGTGGCTGCTCGTTGGTCGGGCACCGACCGTCACGGTGCGGCAAGCGCAGGCTCTCCTGCACGGGGCAGAAAGCCGGACCACGAGTCTCGTGGTTGTCCGGGGGCCTGCCCCCGCTTCGATCCCGTCGGTGCAGATCTGGCCTCAGGAAGAGATTCTGGCCGCGCGGGGCGCCTCCGATGTGCCCGAGGCCTTGCGGGGCCACCGCCTCCTGCTGCTCTGCCCGTCCGGACTCGACAGCGCGCAGGCGGCTCGGCACCTGAACCGAATCGGCGTGGGGTCGGCCTATCACGTATGGGGAGGCGCACAGGCGTGGCGCGCCGAGTCCGGCGACGCCGGGATGGCACTCCGCGTCTCGCCACCGCACGAGCAGGTGGCGGCGGTCGCTGCCTTCTTCGGGGTGAAGATGATCTACAGTCTGCTCGCGGTGGTGCTCGTGGCGCTGCTCTGGCGCGAGCGAGCTGCCGATCTGGTCACGCTGCGGTGGAGTCTGGTGGCGTTCTTCGTCGGCGAGGCGTTCTGCTTCGTCAACGTCATGGCGCTCGGGGATCGCAATGTGATCTTCGAGCACGCGCACACGCTGGGGATGGTGGCGGCGCTGGCGCTCGCTGCTCACGCTCTGCTCGAGGGACTCGATCGCCGGGTCCTGCATTTCAGCGACGAGGGGCGCTGCGCTCTGACTGGCGTCTGCGGCGCCTGCGCGAAGTCGGGGGGCCCCCCCTGCGCGCTGCGGCGGACGCTGCTCCTGGCCCTGCCCGGGATGATGGTGCTGGCAGCGCTACCGCTCTTCGCGCCAGTCCAGTACGCGGCGTACTCCACCCGGATCTTCGGAGCCGTGCATGGCTACGGGCACGCGGTGCTGCACCAGCTGTTCGAGCTGCGCTTCCTCCCTGGCCTGACGCTGGTCCTCCTGCTCGCCGCCGGCGCGGTGGTGCTCTGGTTCGAGCGGCGCACCGGGCCCATCTCTCGCGTTCTGGTATCGGCTGCGTTCGGCGCCATCGCCTTCAGCTACTTCCGTCTGATCCTTGTCGCTGTCTTCAGCGAGGTGCAGGTCTGGTTCGCCGTCTGGGAGGAGGTGAGCGAGCTCGTGTTCGTCGGGCTCGTGGGGGTCGTCGTGCTGTCGTTCCGGCTCAGCTCCGCTGCGACGCGGATCGGGGCCGATCTCTCCCGCGTCGCGAGGCCGGCGTGACGTTTCCGGTCTACTTCAGCTGGTTCGGAGTGAGCTTGCACCCTCACGTGGTGCTGGAGCTGGCGGCCTACGGGGCCGGGTTCTCGCTCTACTTCGTCTTGCGGCGCCGGTGGCCGAGCGGCCCTGCGATGACCTGGATGCAGACCGGGTGGTTGATGGTGGGCGCCATCTTGGGCGCGCTCTTGGGCGCTCGCGGGGTGGCCTGGCTGGAAGCTCTTCCACTCTACCTCGGACAGCCAGTCGACTGGCACCTGCTCCCGACGGGCAAGTCCATCGTGGGTGCTCTGCTCGGAGGCTGGGGTGGAGTCGAGCTGGCAAAACGACGCCTCGGGCTCTTCCACCCGTCTGGCGACGTGTTCGTGTTCCCCCTCCTGCTGGGCATGGCCATTGGTCGAGTCGGGTGCCTCCTGACTGGACTCGAGGACGGCACCTACGGGTTGGCCACGAGCTTGCCCTGGGGTATCGACTTTGGTGATGGCGTGAAGCGGCACCCCGCGCCGCTCTACGAGATCCTGTTCCTCGCCGGCCTCGCCGTCTTCTTCGTCTGGAGGATCCGCACCGGGCGTCAACGTGGCTGCATGTTCAGCCAGTTCCTGCTCGGCTACCTCGCCTACAGGTTCTGCGCCGAGTTCCTCAAGCCGCGGGTCCTGCTACCGGGACTGCCCCTGACCGCCATTCAGAGCGTCTGTGCGATGGGGGTGGTGTGGGTGTCCCGGCACCTGAATGACGCGTGTTGCGGTCTGCCCAGCGCGGGGGCACAGCGGTCGCGGCACCTCGATCCGCCGCCGGCTCCGGGCGAGGAGCGGTTCGAGGAGCTCACGAACAGTCTCTGCCCGCACTGCCTGAAGAAGGTCGAAGCGAAGGTTCTGGTGGGACCGAACGGGGTGTTTCTCCAGAAGTTCTGTCCCGACCACGGTTCCCAGCGGGTGCTCGTCGCGCACGATGCCGTGCGGTGGCAGCGCATGCGACACTGCTCCAAGCCACCCACGAGCCCCCTGGCTCGCCAGACGGAGGCACGCCAGGGTTGCCCATGGGACTGTGGACTGTGCCCCGACCACGAGCAGCACAGTTGCCTGGCGCTCATCGAGATCACCGACCAGTGTCAGCTCGCTTGCCCGGTCTGCTACGCGCGCTCCGACGGCCACGGCGCCCATCGTTCGCTGTCCGAGATTGAAGCGATGCTGGACGCTGTCGTCGCCAGCGAAGGGGAGGTCAGCGTCGTCCAGATCAGCGGTGGCGAGCCCACGCTGCACCCAGAGCTGGGCGCGGTGCTCGCCGCTGCCCGGAGGCGTCCCATCCGCCACCTGATGCTCAACACGAACGGCGTCCGCCTCGCGGAGGACCCGGATCTGGTGGCGCGGCTCGCGGCGAACGCGACGGGGTCCGAGATCTACCTCCAGTTCGACACCCTGCGCCCCGCCGTTTCGCAGCGGCTGCGCGGCGCCGACCTGGTCGACGTCAAGCAGCGGGCCCTCGCCGCGCTCGATCGGCACGGGATCTCCACGACGCTGGTCGCAACGGTGGTCCGGGGTCTGAACGACGACGAGATCGGCGACCTGATCCGCCTGGCAGTGAGTCATCGCTGCGTGCGGGGCGTGACCCTGCAACCCGTCCAGGGAGCGGGGCGGCTGCGGGGACTGAGCGCCGAGCACGAGCGGATCACCTTGACCGAGGTGCGCAGCGCCGTGCTCGACCAGCAGTCGTACTTCACCGACGCGGATCTGGTGCCGGTGCCCTGTCACGGCGACGCGCTGATGATGGCCTATGGTCTGCGGACGGCCGACACCGTGACGCCGCTCTCGACCTGGACCGATCCGGGGCTGCTGATCGCTGCTGGTGGTAACACCATCTCGTACGAGCAAGATCCCGCTCTGCGCGATCGCCTGGTCGAGCTGTTCAGCCTCTCCTCGACCGGCTCCGCGGCGGCGCACCAGCTCCAGGCGCTGTGCTGTGCTGCTGGCGCCGCCGCTCCGTCCCTCGGCTACGATCGGATCTTCCGGGTGATCATCATGCAGTTCATGGACGCCTGGAACATGGATCTTCGCAGCCTCAAGCGATCCTGTGTGCACATGGTCGCTCCGGATGGTCGCCTAATCCCCTTCGAGACGTACAATCTGTTCCACCGCGCGACGGCACGGATGGGAGGCCCCAATGGATGACGACAAGATCCGCGATCTTTACCTGGGTGCCGGCAGCTCCTGCCTGGTCGTGGTCGGCTCGGTGCTCCTGCTCATCGTTCTGCTCGTCGGCGGGCTCTTCCTGCTCGTGGTCTCGCTGTGCGGAGGCATCGTCCGCCCGTAGGGTCGAACATCGTGTCCCACGCCGACTCGAAGAGCTTCGCCGTCCCCATCGCGGTCCACGTCGTGATGGCGCTGATGGCGCCGCTCGTGGCGATCAGCATCGCGGGCGTTTCGATCCTGGTGCTGGGCATCATCGCGGGGGTTCTGGGCTGCGCCATCTCGGCGCTCTACGTCGTGGGCGCCATCTGTCTCGGGATGCGGCGTCTCCGGTGGCTCTACGTCACGAGCAGCCTGACGTTGCTGGTGGGGAAGGCCGCGGGGTTCGCCTGTCTCGTGAGCGGGTACGGGGGCTGGGTGGTGGCGGAGGGCGGGGGGAATGTGCTGGCCGTGGTGTTCGCGATCCCCACCCTGTTCGCTGGCCTGTATCTCGTCGTGTCCGCGAGCATGCTGGTCGTGGTCCTCCTCTCCGTGGCGCGGTCCCCGCGCGGGCGCGACTTCATGGACGAGGGAGTCAATGCCCCGCCCCCTGCGATCCGACACTGGCGCGGCTACTACGTGGTCTCCGCACCGCTCGGTGTGGGGCTCTTCACCGTGCCGGGCATTGCCCTGACCTTCGCTGCGATCTTCCCCATGTTCGACTTCGAAGAGTTCTTCGGGTGGATCATGATCTTCGTGATGATGGTCGCGTCGGGGATTGGCTACGTGCTCCTCACCCTGGCGGCGGTAATCGCTGTCGGCTGGGCGATCGCCCACGGGCTCGTGGCGAGCTGGCTAGACGGCGACCGGTTGGGTGGCGCTGCCTCGGCGGTTGCTGGCACCGCCGCCGCCAAGGTTGTCGCCAGCTGCGCCATGCTGCTGGCGATGGCGTGGTTCTTCATCGACTACCAGCCCGGCGGGGAGCAAACCCCCGTGGAGTTCTGGGGGATGGTGGGACTGGCGCTCAACGTCTTGCCGGCCCTGGCGCTGCTCGGCACCGCCGTCGTGGACGTCGTGCTCCTGGTCCGTTTGCTCGCGCTCACGGCGCGCCCCGCCGCCCTGCACGAGCGGCTCAACTGACGTCGCGGGAAGGGCCAGAATAGAGCCCGCTATTTGCGGAAAAGACGGCACGGAGTCGAAAGAGAACCCCAACCGTGCGCGCCTCCAATCCGATCCGACGCGAGGCCGAGGCTGGCAGGTGGCGTGGCCGAGGCTGGCTGGCGGCGTGGCCGGGACCCGCTGGCGGCGCGGCCGGGGCCCGCTGGCGGAGCGGCCGAGGCTTACCAGCGGCGTGGCCGAGGCTCACTGGCGGGGTGCTCGAGGCTAGCTGGCGGTGGGGGTTGGGGGTGAGTGGTGGTGGGGTCGGGGAATAGTGGTGGTGGGGTCGGGGAATCGCGGCGGGGTGGCCGAGGCTCGCTGGCGGCGCGGTCGGGGCCGGTTGGCGGCGCGGCCGGGGCCGGCTGGCGGCGCGGCCAGGGCCGGCTGGCGGCGCGGCCGGGGCCGGCTGGCGGCGCGGCCAGGGCCGGCTGGCGGCGCGGTCGGGGCCGGTTGGCGGCGCGGTCGGGGCCGGTTGGCGGCGCGACCGGGGAATCGTGGTGACCGCTCGGAAAGGAGCGCTTCCCTGGCGCGGACTCGCGCGCCGAAGGGCCCCGACCTCGGCGAGTCCAGGGCCCCACGGCGACCATCGTCACAAGATGCGGGGATCCCTCAGCCCCGGGGTCCGGGGCCATCCTACAGTGCCATTTCTCTCAAGTGGCACTGGTCCACACTGGCGATCAACGCAAGCGTTGCTCGCTGTAGCTACTACGTGGCGCTCCTCGGCGAGCGTCGTCGAGACTCAGCCTCGCCTACTGCTCGGCGAAGCGTTGATAGACGTCGCGCTGGCGCGGTGTGAGCGTCGCCGGTACGGGGCGATCGTTGACGAGCTTGAGATCGCCAACGGCGTCCGGGCCGCTGGTGAGACATCGTGCCTTCTGCACGTTCCCCGAAAAGTGGATCACGCGCGAACGCCACCCATTGGGAAAACCGTCAACGCGGATGCTGAGCTTCTTCGGCAGGCGGACGTAGTCGATGGGCTGGAAGCGGTTGTGGCGGAGCATGTGGCAGGTGAAGTCGCCGCCGCCGGCTTGGGCCAGCTGTGCCAGGAACTCGACCCGCTCCGACAGGCGGAAGGACGGGTGCCCGTAGGCTGGGTTGCTGGGGATGAAGGTGAACGCGGGGGAATGGATCGCAGCCGAGTCGGCGCCCAGCACGACCTTGCCGAGCAACGCCTCCTGGGCATCTGCGAGCGGGGGTCGCTTGAATTCCGCCTTCATCGCGCTCTTGAAGAACTCGTCGTCAGCCAGCGCGGACGTCCTGTTGATCGTTCGCATCCCGAGCAGGACGATCACCCCCGCCAGGGCGAGCCCCGCCCGGTGGCTCGGCACGACCCGCTCGACGAGGTGAACGACGCCACAAGCCGCTGCCACGGTCGCCAGTGTCGTGATGACACCGTATGCCTTCTGGACCAGCACTGGCTGGCTGGCTGACGTGGCGAGGAGTCCGAGTGCCACCCATGCGATGGACGCGAAGAGCAGGCCCGTCACGACCTGGCGCACGGACGTGCTGGCGCCATCGCTGTCCGAGAAGATGAACACCAACCCGACCAGGAGAAAGACGTTGTCGAAATCGACGATGGGAAGCTTGGTGTGGCCAGGATGAAACCACCGATTCTGGAGGGGCTCGAAGCCAACCGTGAGAAAGTCGACGAGCAGAGGAGCCCAGTACCAAGCGCTCATCAGCGCGGCGAGCCCCAGCACCACCAGCGCGGGGCGCTGGAGGCCCGTCCGCGGTGCTCGTGCCTGGATGCTCCTCTGCAGTGCGCGTCCACCCAGCCACAGCGCGAGGATGAAGAACGGGTAGTAGTAGGTGCAGAAGAGCGCGGCTCCCCACAGTCCACCGAGCACCGAGAGGGCGAGCGGTTGGCGGCTCTCGCGCTGCTCCAGCCAGCACACCCACGCCCCGAACAACCAGAGCGTGATGTGTTCGTGCGGCTTCCACAGTCCCCCCTCCAGCCCGGCAGAAGCGGCGATGGTGATGATCAGCGCAGAACTCGAGCCCACCATCGGTCGCCAGGCGATGAAGGTGAGCGCCGGCACCAGCGCCACCACGGCGATCGCTCCGAGCTGCCGCGCCGCAATGCCGTCGAAGCCGAACGCGCCCGCCAGCTTGCCGGCCACCAGCGGGTACAGGGGCGGGTAGAAGGGGGACGCGCCCTGGAGGTAGTAGTCGGTCGGCCAGAGGTAGGCCTGCGCCTTGACGAACTGGGCGGTCATGAATGCCGCGTCGCCGCCTTCCGCGTTGAGGCCGTGGTCCCCACCGCGAAAGAGCAGCAGCAGCGCCGCGAACAGCACCCCGGTGTACACCGTGACGACCACCGCGTGGCCGCGCTCGCCCCACAGCTCGTGGCGGACGAGCAGCGCCGCGACGACCAGCACCGTGGCCAGCGCACCGGCGGCCGCGACCGGTCGGAGCAGGGGGCCGCTCGGCGCGAGGAGGGCGAACGCGCCGGTCACCAGCGCCGCGGAAGCCACCCACGTTGCGGTCCACAGCGCTGCCTCGCCAAAGAAGCGTTGCGCGTGGCGGGACGCCGCCGCCCCCGAGGTCGTTGGCGCGGTCGCGTCCTCTCCGGGCTGAGTTGTATCGCGCTCGCTCATCGCGCGGACGATACCATGTGGCAACCCGTGGAGTCTGGCGATCTTGTGCGACGGCAGGTCGCATGGTGGTCCAAGAGGCGGGTGGTGGCGCACTCGGCAGGCTATGATGTTCTCGCCTTCGACGGGTCCTCGTTCTCTGGGCCCGGCGCGGACGGGACCGACGTGCGGGTGCACTTGCAGCTGCGCCTCGCGGATCTGGACATCGTTGAGGATCGCGCGGGGCGCATTCAGCACCGCGACAGACCGAGGTGCCGCCCCGACAGTTCCTGTCGGTGAGAGGAAGGGGTCGAGGATCGCGCGGGGCGCACTCAGCGCCGCGACAGACCGTACAGGCGCCCTCCGAAAGCTTCGAGGGCGGCGACGATGCGGTTGGCTGCCTGCTGCTCGACGTATCCCCAGGCCGCTGCCACTTGCAACGCCGCCTGCGATTCGTAGAGCGAGCCGAGCGCGGTGCGAAACCGAAGCCGCGCATTGCCCGCGTGCGCCCCGAACCCTTCCGCAACGTTGAGCGCAACGCTACCGAGGGATCGCCGCAGCTGCGACTCGAGCTCCCGGTCCTTCCGACCGATGGCCTCGATGAGCGGCCGCGCCTGCCCCATGATGGTGATGCTCTGTTCCAGAAGTTGCTGACGGAGTGTCGTGGTCATGCCCCCCACGGCGCAGCTTCTGTGACACCGACCCGCCGAGGACTGTCGTCATCATCCGGAGGTGGCGCAGAAGGTGCGCCACCCCTGCGTGACCACGACACTCCGTCAGCCACCGCTGCTGCCACCGCTGCTGCTGCCACCGCTGCTGCTGCCACCGCTGCTGCCACCGCTGCTGCCACCGCTGCTGCCACCGCTGCTGCCACCGCTGCTGCCGCTGCCGCTGCTGCCGCTGCTGCCGCTGCTGCCGCTGCCGCTGCCGCTGCCGCTATGTGGAGCGTCTACCCGGTGAACGCCATCTTCGCGGCGATCAGGAGCACGAGCAGCGCGAAGGAGCGTCGCAGCCACACCTCGGGGAGACGATCGGCGAGCTTCGCGCCGAGGCGCGCGAACGGGGCGCTGGTCACGACGATGCCGAGCATGGCGGGCAAGTAGACGTAGCCCACGCTGCACGTGGGCAGCTCCGCGTGACCCCAGCCGACGACGGCGTAGGTGATACCGCCGCTCACCGCAATGGGCAGGCCGCAGGCCGCCGACGAGCCGACGGAGCGCTTCATCTCGAGACCCGCCCAGGTGAAGAACGGCACCGACATCGTCCCGCCGCCGATGCCGAACAGCGCCGACGCGAACCCGATCACGCTGCCCCCGCCGACCAGGAAGGGGGTGCGGGGCGGGGGCGCCTCGGCGGCCTCGCGGGGCTTCCACCCGGCGAGCATCTTCACCGCGACGACGAGCAGGAAGATCGTGAATCCGTGCCTTAGCAGCGTCCCGTCGAGCCCTGCGGCCACGACGCCGCCGAGCGCCGTGCCCGCGACGATGCCCGCCGTCATCCGCCACACCAGCGGCCAGGCCACGTTCTCGAGTCGATGATGGGCCCGGACCGAGTTCGCGGCGGTGACCACGATCGAAGCGAGGGAGGTGCCGAGCGCCAGGTGCATGAGCACCGTGTCGCTGAAATCGAGGGCCTGGAACGAGAAGACGAGCGCCGGCACGATGATCGCTCCGCCCCCGAGACCGAAGAGCCCCGCGAGCGTGCCCGCCACGGCACCGAGCAACAGGTAGAGCGCGAAGGACCACATCGGGCGATTCCGAGACGAGGCGCGTCAGCGCCCCTACCCTCAGTAGGAGAAGCCGCTGCCCCCGATGAACTCGCGCAAGATCGAGGTCTTGGGCACGTTGTCCGGGTAGAGCGTGACGAAGCGGTCGAGTAGCTGCAGCAGGCGGAACGCGGTGGCGTGGGCGGCGTGCGTCTGGGGAACCTCGAGCAGGTAGCGCTCGGCAAACACCTTGAGGACGGCGAGCTCGTAGATGAGGGAGGAGTCGAAGACGGCGTCGGCGTTGTGCTGGAAGGCGAAGATGTTGCGGCGTTCGCCAGCGCGCACGCTGGGCCAGCGCATGATGCTGTCCCTCGCGTCGTGCCCCCGCGTGTGGCGGTCGCGGACGATGCGGCGGATCAGTCGCACGTCGGAGGCGTGCACCCGGTGCAGCCCGTCGAAGGGGAGCTGGGCGAGTGGGCAGACGAAGATCCGGTAGACTCCCTCGCGCATCTCGGGCGCGAGCAGGCGCGGGTTGAGCCCGTGGATCCCTTCCATCATCAGGATGTCGTCGACGCCCAGCTGGATCCGCGGGCCACCGTCGGGGTGGCTCGTGCCGGTCTGGAAGTCGTAGCGCGCGGTGGCGACTTCGTCGCCGCGGGCGAGGGCGGAGATGTGCTCGTGGAGCAGGTCCAGCTTGAGCGCTTCGAGTGCCTCGAAGTCGTACTCGCCGTGTGCGTCCCGGGGCGTCAGATCGCGGTCGACGTAGTAGTTGTCGAGGGAGACGGGCACCGGGTTGATGCCGTTGACCTGCAGCTGCACCTTGAGGCGCTTGATGAAGGTGGTCTTGCCGGCGGACGAGGGGCCCGCGATGCAGACGACCCGGGCGCCTCCGTGGCGCGTCTGGATGTCGTCGGCGATGCGGCCGATGCTCTTCTCCTGGAAGCCCTCGCTGACATGGATCAGCTGCGAGACCTGGCCGGCGATGCACGCGGCGTTGAAGTCGCCGACGCTGGTGATGTCCAGCGTGCCCAGCCACCGCTCGTGCTCTGCGGTCATGATCGCGGTCTGCAGCGACACGGCGAGCGCCTCCTTGGTTAGGGTCCGGGTGGGGGCTGTGCCCTCGCTCGCCGTGGTCATCACGCCGGGGGGCACCGAGCGGGGCGCAGCGGCCTGACCGTACATCAGGAGCAGTCCGCCCTGGTCGGCGAGGATCTGGAAACCGCCGATCTTCCCGGTGCTGGGCAGCAGCGGTCCGGTGCTGAACGTGTAGACGTCGCCGTAGGAGACGAGGGGCACGGCCGGATCGCGCCAGGTGGCGAGCAGCGCCGCGGCGCCCTTCCACCCGAACTTGATGAAGTGGTCCCGCGCCTCCTCCACCGTCCACCACTCTTCGAGCAGTGGCAGGTCGGCGGCGACGAGCTCGCTCATCGTGCGCTCGATCCGGAGCGCCAGCTCCTCGAGCTCGCTCTCCGCGGCTCCTCGCACGCTGACGCGCTGCCCCATGCCGACCGAGTGCGACATGAAGACGTCGAGCAGCGGGTCGACGCGGTGCGCGGCCTCCAGCAGTAGCAGCGCCTGGCTGTTGCGGTAGAAGCGCTGCCCGTCGAGGCTCTGCGTGGTCAGTGGGGCGACCTCGCAGTCGGAGGTCACGTGGGTGGTCAGCGTGACGGGCTTGCGATCGAGTAGCCCAGCGATCACCGGCCATCCGTTGACGTATTCCGGCAAGAGATCGCTCACCTTGGTGCCGAGGCGCACGGCGGTGGCAGTGCCGTTGGTGCGCACGTTGATCGTGGTGCGCCGGGGCAGGGAGCGCTCGCGCAGCAACAGGCCCACGCTCTCCGTCATCTCCGTCAGGCGGTCGCCGACGCCCGCCAGGAGCAGCTGCGTCAGCTTCAGCGCCAGGCGCGGCTGGCTGGCTGCCAGACGGTCGTACTCCGCGCGCGTCAAGCGCAAGGTGCGCAGCGGAGTCAGCGCCACCACGGTGGCGGCGCGGGCCCGCGACGCGAACAGGCCCAGCTCACCGAAGTACTCGCCCGAGCTGACGGTTCCCAGATCCATGCCCTGCCGGTCGAGGCTCGCCGCGCCGCTGACGACGAAGTACATCGACTTCTCGTCGGTGCCCTTCTGGACGACGGTCGTTCCCACCTCGAACTCGACGGGCTCCAGGTGCTGGCTGAGCGCTGCGAATTCCTCGGGGCCGAGTGACTTGAGCGCGGGAAGGCGAGAGAGGGAGTCGAGGGCGAGGGGAAGCTGGGCAACGGTCATGGCAGTCAAGACACCAGAAATTTCACCATAGCAGGCCGCGCCAGTCTGCCAATCTTTCCAGCTACCTACCCGCCGCTGGCAGCCTGGGCGGCGGGGGTGCCGGGTGGGGGCAAGCGCCGCTCGGGGATGCTGATCGGGCCGGGCTGGGGCGCGCGCGCACCCGGCTGCGGGATGCGGTACGACTTCTTCGCGATGATCACCGTCGAGCGCAGGCCATTGGCGCGCTGGATCGCCTGGACCGTGGTGCCGTAGCGGCGCGCCAGCTTGCCGAGCGTGTCGCCCTGGCGCGCCCGGTACCAGACGAACACCTGGGGGGGCTCGACCAGCTTCAGCTCGATCATGGCCGGCGCCGCTCGCCGCGCTGTTTCCCGGGCCACGGGGCTGAAGAAGCGCACGTGGATGTGCGTGCCATGGCCGCTGGCGTGGCGGATCAGGGCGCGGTGCCCGCCGCCCCCGCGGAATACACTGTCGAGCCATGCCGGGTCCTCGCCGATGCTCTCGGCGTGCTCCCGGAGCAGCCGCTGGATGCTGGCGTTGATCAGGATCAGCTCGACGTCGGTTTCGGTGATCAGTGCGCGGACGAAGGCCCAGGTACGCGCTCGATCGAGGTTCTTCGCGTTGGCGGCGGCGAACCAGCGATGATCGCCGACGTAGTAGTAGCTGACGTCCACGTCGCGCCCCGCCTGGTGACTGAGGTGGGGCGTGAGGTGCCCACCGTGCTCGCTGCTGATGTGGCCGACGTAGAGCGGGTGGGTGCCGGTCGAGAACTGGTCGTTGACCCGTTCGATGCAGTGGGTGAGAGCGTCGATCGTCTCCTGGGTCCCCCACACGTGGGGGGCGCCGATGATCTCCCAGCGGTCCGATTCGGGCATCCGCACGCCGTTGACCAGCCGTCCCCCGTTGGGACTGCCGATCGACATCGGACCCAGACTCGCGGGGTCGTCGCGCAGCGCTTGCTCGATCTGCTCCTCACTCCAGCCGTCCAGGGGGTGCGCGATGGGACGCTGCGGCTCGTCGACCGCGCTCGCCTCGCCAGTGTCGTCGACGATGTCCTCCGGTGCCTCGGCGTAGAACGAGTTGGGGGGAGGCGTCGCGGTGGTGGGCGTCGGGTTGCCGGTTGCCGCGGCCGCCGAGTCGGGGGGAGCCGCGCGCGGCTCCCCCTCGTCCGGGTTACGTCCCGGAGTGGGAGGGGGCGTGGTCATCTGGGGCGCGCAGGCGAGCGCGACGACGGAGACCAGCGGGAACAAGCGGAGAAGCCGGCGCATAGACGAAGGAGGAATCGACAACCCAGTAGCAGAAGCTGAGACTGGGGCAACGC
>JBNLDK010000129.1:0-98154 GCA_050304295.1 Polyangiaceae bacterium | reverse complement strand
CGCTACCGCGAGGCGCTGGAAGCCGCCGACGCCCACGCCCCGCTCCCGGGCAACGGCTTTCACGGCGACCATTCTCTCTACGGTGCGCTCGCTCTGCTGCAGCTGGCTCGAGACGCCCTCCCGGAGGAGCGAGAGGCATACCTGGGGCGGGCGCGCGCGATCAGCGAAGCGCTGCAGCGCTGGGCGCAGGCAGCGCCACGCAACCACGGTCCCCGTCACGCGCTGGTCCGCGCCGAGCTGGCTGCTGTCGAGGGACGAACCAACGAGGCCATGGAGCTCTACGAGCGAGCCATTGCCCTGGCACACGAGCACAAGCTGACGCCGCAGGAAGCGCTGGCGAACGAGCTCTGTGGAGCGTTCCACATCGATCACGGACGTCCCAAGGCAGCCCGCGGTTACCTCATGGAGGCGCACTACTGCTATCACCGCTGGGGAGCACGCGACAAGCTGCACCAGCTCGCCTCCCGGCACCCCCAGTGGTTCGATACGGGCGGCACCCAACTCCTTCGCGTTCCTGACCCGAACGTCACGCTCACCGCCCACGACGGCAAGGTCCTGGACGTGGCCACCGTCGTCCGCGCCAGCCAGGCCATCGTCGGCGAACTCATCATGGCGCGCCTGGTGGAGCGGCTGATGCAGGTGCTCCTCGAGGAGGCCGGAGCCGAGCGGGGGTTCCTTCTGCTGCTCCGCGATGGGAGCCCACGGATCGTGGCAGCGATCAGCACCGACCCGGACTCCGTCGAGGTGGGGCTCGACGACGAGCCCGGAGAGCACTCGGAGCTCGCCGTGACGGTCGTGCGCTACGTGGTCCGAGTGGGAGAGATCCTCGCCATCCCCGACGCCTCCCGAGAACACCGGTTCGGCGCCGACCCGTATGTGGCCCGTCGCCACCCGAAGTCAATCCTGTGCGTTCCCATGACTCACCGGGGATCACTCCTGGGCGTCCTCTACCTCGAGAACAACCTCGCGACCGAAGCGTTCACACCAGCCCGGACCGAGCTCTTGCAGCTGCTCGCCGCTCAGGCCGCCGCGGCCGTCGAGAACGCCAGACTCTACACGAAGCTCGCGAGCACCACCGAGGAGCTCCGCGTCGCCAAGGAAACACTCGAGAGTCAGGTCGCGGCCCGCACCGAGGAGCTACAGCAGGTACTACGCGAACTCTGGAGCGAGATGGACCTGGCGCGGAAGCTCCAGACGCTGCTCCTTCCCACGGATCCTCGACTCCCGGACTACGAAGTCGCAGCGGAGATGATTCCGGCCGCCGAAGTGGGGGGTGACTACTACGACGTGGTCACCAGCGGGTCCGCGAGTTGGCTCTTGGTCGGCGACGTCAGCGGCCATGGTGTGGCAGCGGGACTAGTGATGGTGATGGTGCAGTCGGCCGTGCGCGCCGTGCTCCAGGCAACCGACTCTGTGTCACCAGCCGCCCTGCTGGATCGCCTGAACGCCAGTCTATGGAACAGCTTCAAGCAGATCGGGGGCGAGCAGTACATGACCATCACCGCCTTGAAGCTGGATGACGACCGGGTCACTCACGCCGGCCTGCACCAGGACATCCTCGTTTACCGGGTCGCGACCGGGAGCGTCGAGCAGATCGAGACGCACGGAGCGTGGGTGGGACTGCTACCCGATCTCGCCCCTGCCCTCGCGGACCGCCACTTCCGGATGAACCCCGGCGACACGATGCTGCTGTATACCGACGGACTGCCCGAACGATTCATGGTTGGGGGGCAGCGGCTCGGTATCGAGGGATTGGCATCCCTGTTTCGGTCTGCGGTCGAGCGCTTCACCGAACCATCCGCCGTGATCCAGTCCCTGGTGGGCGTGCTCGCTGGCAAGCCCCTGGAGGACGATGTCACGGTGATGGCGGTGCGCTACGCCCCTCGCGAGCCGGGGTAGGCTCATCGCCCACCGCGACCGCCTCGCAGACCACCTGGGCCAGAGCGTCAGCGGTGTAGGGCTTTGCCAACCACAGCAACCCGCGCTCGATCGACAGCTCCGCCCGTTCTGGCTTGGCATAGCCACTGACCAGCACCCCCTTCTGGCCGGGATAGATACGGCGAATTCGCTCGAACAGCTCCAGACCATCTTCGTCCTCGTTGAGGTTCATGTCGAGGACCACGGCGTCATACGGGCTGGTCGAGGCGGAGCCCTCCCCGCGCTGATCCCCGCGAGACGCCTGCGCCTCGACGAAGCGCTCGAGCGTCTCCCTGCCGTTGCTGGCCGTGTCGACGTGATACCCCTGGTGGGAGAGTACTCGACGAGCCGTGCGCCGCTGAGCTGGTTCATCGTCGACCACGAGGATCCGCAGGGTCCGCGGGGGGAGCTGACTTGGCGGCGCGCTGCGAGCAGCTTCCCCCGTCGCACGGGGGATGTAGAGCGCGAAGGTGGAGCCCATCCCGGCCCGACTCTCGACATCGACAAAACCCGCGTGCTCCTTGGTGACGGCGTGAACGATCGCCAGCCCGAGGCCACTGCCGGAGCTTCTGGTCGCCTTCTTGCGAGCGAAGAAGGGCTCGAAAAGCCGACGTCGATCTTCTTCCTGGATCCCCGCGCCGGTATCGGAAACCTTCACCGCGGCGTAGTCACCCGGCGGCAGGGTCTCGTACCCGGTGACGGGTTCTCCCACGCGGCACCGACGAGTCTTGATCACGACACGCCCGCCACCCTCGATGGATTCGATCGCGTTGCGCACCAGATTGACCAGCGCTCGGAGGAGATGCACCTCCGAACCGCAAACCAGCAGCGGTCGCGCATCCAGATCGTAGACGACGTGGATCCCACCACTGGTACTGCGAAGCGGTCCATCGGAGAGGATCGACGAATTCGTCTCGATCAGCTGGTTGAGGTCCAGTAGCTCCTTCGACACGCTCCCCTGACGACCCAGAGTCAGCAGATCACCCACCGTCCGCGCCGCGCACTGTGCCGCATGTCGGATTTCGTCGAGGTCGGAGTAGAGCGTGAGGAACGGTGACTGTTTGCCATCGTCGAGCGCGCTCAGCTCGCTCTGAATCACGTCCGGCAACGCCACCATCGGCCCCAGTACGTTGTTCAAGTCGTGGGCCACCCCTCCGGCCAGCATGCTGAGCGACTGCAGTCGCTCGGCGGTGGCCTGTCGCTCCTGCTCACTGAGCTGGTGCTCCAGCGACTGGCGCACCACCTCCTGGTGGAGGGTCACGCTCCGCAACGCAGCGCTGATCTGACTGCGAATCACCTCGTAGCCCACGGTTTCGCTGCGCTGCTCGAAGACGGCGACCCCCATCGGCTGCGCCTCGAACGCCAGTGGAAAGACCAGCGAGGTGTGCCGCCGACCCGCCGCGTACCCAGAGGGAGGAAACAGCTCGCGCGTCGGGTAGCGCGAGGACTGGACCGCCCGGGCCCGTCCTTCCTCGAGGCTCAGCAGCGGCTCGAGCTCGGAGGTGCGCTCTGCGGAGTACTGCGACACGAGCGCCGTCCGCACGCCCAGCGTGGGCAAGCCCTCTCCCAGGAGGTGTCCCAGCTGCGAGGGCTCGACGGCGGAAGCTAGCAGGTCCTGAGTGTCGGCCCACTGCCGCGTGATCTCCTCGAGTCGCGAGCGCTGGTGGGCGCAGTGGCGCGCACACACCAGGGAAACGAGAGTGCGCGCTTCGTGCCACAGGTTCTCGAGCTCGGTGCTAGCCACCTCCAGGAGCCGTTCCCGCAGACGCGTGAGAGCAATCTGGAAGTCGTGGTAGCGCTCATGATGGTCGCCGAGCTCCGTGAGCAGCGCCTCCAGCACCGTGGGGAAGGCGTCGACTTGCCCGTCGAGCTCGGCCTGCAGGGCCTCGAGCAGTCGCGCGGCCGCGCCGCTCGCCGCCCCACCGCGCCCCATGCAGTCGGCAATGACCGGAAGCAACTGGGCGCTGCGGCGGCGCAAGAAGTCGGCGGCGGGACGGAGGGCGTCGGCTCCACCAGTCGCGTGCGGACGCCAGTTGCACCCGCACGACTCCCGGGCCACGAACTGAGCGGGAACGTGAGTGCAATCAGGAACCGAACGACCGGCAAGCTGATCGACCACCAGCGAGACCGCCTGCTCGGCCATGGCAGGGAGCGGCTGTGCAACCGTGCTCAAGGGAGGATTGGCCAGGCGTCCGACAGAGAGGTTGCCGAAGCTCGTCACGCGAACATCGTTGGGAACACGAAACCCTCGTCCACGCAGCGCCGCAATGACACCGAGCGCCATACCATCGTTGGCGACCACGACGGCATCGGGGCAGGCCCCCCGATCCAGGATCTCGTCGAGTGCCCCCTGCCCCGAGTGTCGCACTGCGTCCGCATTGGCAACGAGTCGAGGATCGTAGGTGAGCCCATGCTGCCCAAGGGCATGGTCGAAGTCTTCGAGCCCGATGTAGGAGTTGGCACCGTCGATGGGACCACCCACGAACCCGATGCGGCAGCAACCGTGTACACGAACCAGGTGGTCCACCAGCTCCTGGACTCCGGACCGATAGTCGAGGAGGACGCTGGGGATCCCGGGCACGGCCAGCCCGATGCTGCAAAGCGGTCGCGAACCGTACCGGTCGGCTAGACGCCGGACGCTCTGCTCTCCACCATAGGTGGCCAGGCTGGTGGATACGATGATCAGGGCATCGACGCAGTCGGCCGCCATCAACTCGAACACGGCGTTGTGCGCCGCTCCCCAGGGATGAGGACTGTCCAGGGGAAGACCGAAGGCCATGAGAAGATTGAGGTCGAACCTCCGGCCGGCGGCGTCGATGCTCTGACGGAGCTGACTTTCGCCGCCTCCGTCGAAGAGGTCCATGGCGTCCATCAGCACGGCAACGGTCTGGCGGCTCATCTGGGTCCCGGCCCGTCCAATAGCGCGTTCGCTCCGATCGCACATCATACCACGCGCGCCGCGACTGCCAGCTGGCTCCAGGGTTCTCCCGAGCGCGGCGGACGCCGTCCCGGGCGTCGCGAGCCCATCAGAGAGGACGATCCCTGACCGCTCGCTTCGCCAGCTCCCCATCCACGAGCCGCCGCAGTTGCTGTGAGGTGAATGGCTTGGCCAGCCACGCGGTCTGTCCGCGTTGCGACTCGATCTCCTCGTCAGAGGAGTTTCCCGTCATCAGAATCACGCGCAGCGACGGGTCGCGACGGCGCAGCCGGGCCGCCAGTTCGGTCCCCCTCAGGCCGGGCATGCACACGTCGCTGAGGAGCACATCGGGTGGACACTGCTCAGCTCGAGCCAAGGCCTCGTCGGTGTCCACGCAACCATCCACCTGGAACCCCGCATCCCTCAGCCCAGCCGTCACCGAGTCCAGCACCTGCTGCTGGTCATCAACCACGAGAATGCGAACCTGCTCGGGGCGAGTACGGTCGTTGCCAGACGGGTAGTCCGACGTTCGAGCGGCGGGCGCGGGCGGTTCGCAGGCGGGGAGCTCGATCGTGAAAACGGTACCCGCTCCGGGCTCCGACTCGACCGCGATGCTTCCCCCCAGCTGTTGTACGATGGCGTGAACAGCGGCCAGGCCCAGTCCGGTCCCGCGGTGATGCTCCTTCGTGGAGAAGAACGGTTCGAACAGGTGGGCACGAGTGGGTGCATCCATTCCGTGACCGGTGTCCGCAACGACCAGTCGAACGCCGTTCGGACTCGCCTCGTCCGAGGAGGTACCCAGCTCGATCAGACCACCGTCGGGCATGGCGTCCGCGGCGTTGAGCACCAGGTTGACCACCACCTGCTCCAGCTGACCACGGGACGCCTTGACGGCGAGTCTCTCCTCGGCCCCCCGCCACCGGAGCTCGATCCCCTGCGGCAACGACGACCGGACCATTCCCAGCGCGCGCTCCACCGATTCGTTGACCAGCACCGGCGAGCGCCCGGGCAGGCGACGGCGCCCCAAGGCGAGCAACTGACGAGTGAAACCAGCAGCGCCCTCGGCCGCGTCGAGGACACCCCGCAGCCGTGCGGTTGCCTGCGGCCGATCCGCAACCTGGTTCAGCGCCAGCTCGGTGCCATTGATGATGATCGTCAGAACATTGTTGATGTCGTGAGCCACCCCGCTGGCGAGGCGACCCAGGGCTTCGACGCGCTCGGCCCGTTCCAGTCTCTCGCGCAGTTCGAGTTCCTGTGCTGCAAGCTCGCGCACCTTCTCGCGTGCGCGTTCGAAATGCATCATCAGCATTCCGGTGAGCCCCCACAGAACCAACAGCAGGTCGTAGAAGAACTCGAGCCGGGACACCAGGGGCCAGTGGCACACCACGGGCCAGGACACTGCGTAGGCGCCGGCCGCCAGGAATGCGCCACTCAACACCCAGCGCCCCGCCCCTCCGGGGACGCCTCCCCGGAAGGCCAGCACACCGGCCCAGACCAGCGCCCCCGCGATGGCCCCGAAGGACAGGCCCCGTAACCCGTCCGGGCTCACACCGATGAGCGTTGCCAGCACGACCGCGACTGCGGCCATCCCACCCAGCAGCGCCAGGCTTCTCGGGACGCGGCCCCCGATGAAGCGGACCGTTCCCACCACGCCAGCGATGCTTCCGGCGAGCAGAGCCAGCCAGGCGAGACCACGCCAGGCGTCGGGCCACCCATGGTAGCTAATCAACGCGCTCAGCGCGCTATCCACGCCGAAGAGCATGAATGTGACCATCCAGAGGCGCAGCGCCGGGCTCCGCTCGATCCGTTGGAGGAAGGCGAGCAGCACCGCCGTACCGAGATAGACGATCGTGAGACCGACTTGGCTCAGGATTGCTTCGCTCAACAAGGAAAGGACCCAGGGCGAGCGTAGCTGAAACCCGCGGGGCGTCCACCGCCGCGAAGCAACCGGGGTGATGACCCACCGACCTTGTCGGGTCAGTTCCCCGGCATGTCCCCGTCCCGGCGCGCTCGGGGCACCGGTCGGCGAGGTGACTACAAGCCCGAGAAGAACGTCCAGACGTCTTCCGGAACCCACGTGCACGGACAGGAGTCCGAGCAACTGTTCGGGGGAGTCGCGCAGGAATTGTAGAGATCTCCGGTCCCGTCAACGATCGCGTTGCCGTGACCCGACTGATGGACACACCAGCGCAGCGGGTGCCCGCCCGAACAGCCCTCGTAGTTGGTGCAGACGTGTCCTCCGGAGCTCAGGAAGGGCGGCGGCTGGGGCGGCTGCGGTGGATCCTGGGGAGTGCAGCCGTTGTTCTCGACAAAGCGGTCCCGCATGGGACGCGCCATGTCCATCGTGCAGGTGCCATCCGTGAGACCGGCCATCTGCCAGTACGCGATCGGGTCGTTGCCATTTTCGCAGCCGCTGAGCACCGCGCCATTGTAGATGGCGACTCCGCGGAAGACGTTCGCCCGATCACACGCGATTGCATAGCTCATGCCACCGCCGTAGCTGAATCCGTTGGCAAACAGACGGGAGGTGTCCACGCAGTAGTTCTCTTCAATCAGCTGGATCATGTCGTCCAGGAATTGCAGATCGCGACCGCCGGAGTTCGCCCAACCCGCGTTGATCCCGTCGGGAGCAACGAAGATGGCGCCGTTGTTCGACATGTACTGGAGGCCAAAATGGGCGCTGATGTAGCCATTGGAGCCACCGGTATCGACTTCCTTCGAGTTGCCTCCGTTCCAGTGGAACCCAAACACGAGTGGATAGGGGCGAGTGTTGTCGTAGTTGTCCGGGAGCCGCATCGCGAACCCACGGCTCTGACCGCCGCTCTGGATCGTGACGTAGCCACCGTCGCCCACGCCCACGTTGTCCCCCGACTCGCCCGGAACCGATCCAAACGTGACTGTCGAGGTGGTACCGCATCCGGGACTCGACACCGCACTCGAGCTGCCACCAGTCGCCGCCCCCCCGGCAGTCGTACCGCCTGTCTGCTCGACGCCACCGGTGGGGGCGCCACCACCAGCCACCCCGCCCGCGGGCTCCATTCCTCCCGTGGGCTCCATTCCTCCCGTGGGTTCCATTCCTCCCGTGGGCACCGTCCCCCCCGTGCTGGCGCCACCGGTGGGCTGAGCCCCACCGGTCGCCGTGCCGCCCGTGGCCGAGCCGCCACTCGTCCGGCCACCAGTTCCCGGTTCGCTGCCACCCGTGCTTCCCCCGGTGGCGGCGGTGCCTCCACCGCCCGTCGTCGCCCCTCCCCCGCCGGAGCTAGTACCTCCTCCGGTATCCGCCGCGCCGGCACCGCCAGCTCCGCCTTCCGAACTCGGTGAACCCTCACCACAAGCCGCAACGAGCAGAACCAAGCAAACGGGCAGTTGCCGGAATGTGGAATCACCCATGAGAGACGCTGGGCGCGGAACACTTGCCATCCGTCACTTCCTCCAGAGCGAGCGCCAACGCGCGCCCATGGTGAATTGTCGGAAGCGCCGCGGATTGTTGCGATCGCACCAACTTGTGGCGAACGCCTCGTTGAGGAGCTCGACGGCTCCGCCGCTTCCAGCCGATGGGCCGCAGACAGCGCACGCCGGATCTTGCGCGGGGACCTTGGTTCAGAAGTTCACGTCCGCCGCAATCCCATCCGCGCCGTCGGTTCCCGAATGGGCGGGGGAGCCACCCCCCAGACCACCGTTGCCGGCCAAGCCACTGGCAAAGTTGTTGGCCACCCAGGGAGACAGATCCGCGACCCCCTGACCAAAAACGAAGATCCCGTAGTCAGGACCTCCGCAGCCCCGCCCCCACCACCGACGCGCCCCCTTCGGTGGTCACGCCTGCGATATGGATGTCACACTGCGCCCGTCATGGAGTGCCACGCCTGTCACCAGCCGTTCACCGACGAGGAGCCCACCCGCACGTGCCCGCACATCGCAGAGGGCGTTCACGAGGGGAACTCCCGTGGCTTCCATTTCGACGCCGCCAGCACGCGGGAACGTCCGGAAGCCTGGTGTAGCGGCTGTGAAGTGGAGCGACAGCAGAGCGGGAGCGCTGGTCACGACACGCTCGAGGGAGCCCTGAGACACCCCCTCTGCGTCGACTGCTACGACGACGCGCGCCGCAGCAACGGTCCGTGGGGCACGACCTTCGTCATGAATCCGGAAATGCTCCTCGCGGACTGCGTGCAGAGCGTGGGCACCGGACCGCGGCGGTTTCCATTCTGGAGACACTGGGGATACCTGCGCCCGCGCAAACCGCGGTGGGCCTACACGGACGACGACATCCGTCCCTTCTACACTCGCTACCAGGAAGCCCTGCGCCAGGGACACATCACCTGGGGTGCGCTCGTGCAAGCCGACGCCCCGCTCTTCCAGCCCGGGGCCGAGAACCTCGCCGGTGAGGTCGTCTTCGTGCCCGACGCCACGACCCACGTCGACCTGATCGAGCTGAAGCGAGTGGCAGAGCGACTCCGCGCACTCAAGGAGGCACCACCGTCCGACGCGAGCTTCGGCGCGTTCTCTGCCTACCTGGAAGACCGGCTCCCGCGCGCCTTCGGACTGCCCGTGCCCGAGCGACTCAGCCCGAAGCTACCGTGTGCCCTGTCCACCGTCATGTTCAACCGGGCCCACCTGCCCAACCGCCGATTGTCCCGGCAAGTGTTCCCCGTGATGGTCACCCCGGGACCACGTCAGGTCGCGGTCGTCCTGCCCAGCCATTTCTGGCCGGCTCGCTTCTGCACCTTCTGGGTCGAAGGTGACGGCCAGCATGCATCGCGATGATCGGCCCGATCTGCCGGGTCCACATGTTCGGACAGCGGTATCCCGACGGATGTCAATCGACACCCTGGTCTGCAGGGAGGGGCACTTCAAGCGCTCTCGCTCGCTGCGGCCGGCATCAGCCAGACAGCCAGAGACAGCATGCCGTGGACGGTATCGAAGCACCGGTAGTGAGCCTTCTCGATCTCGCGACTGCCAGGGTGGAAGGACTGCCCCAGCACGACGCGAGGCAAGGACATCGTGACCCGGTAGCGTGTGTCCGCCAGGAGGGCCTTCGCATTCCCGGCAACGATGTTTGCCATCTCGGCAACGCCATCTTCCAACAGCGCGTCCGAGATCCGATCCGGGGTCGTGCCCAGCATCTCGGCAACGAGACGCTGGGCCGTCCGTCGGGGAAAGGAGAGTGCCAGCCGCCCGTCGCGCTCTCCGTTGAAGTAGACGACGCCGGACACGTAGCTGCCCGCCGATTCCGGACTATCCGCGCCCGCCCTCCTGCATTCCGACCCAAGCATGGACTGGGTCATCTTCTCGAGACTGTAGGTGAACGCCGAGATGAATGCCGAGTCCATACCCTACAACCCCTGCCCCAGGCATTCGAGGATCCGCACTGTCAGATCCTGCTGCGCAAACGGCTTCGTGACATAGTGGCGTGCGCCGGCCTTGATCGCCTCCACCACACGCTGACGCTCGCATTCGGTCGTCACCATCATCACCGGGATGTCCTTGTTTCTGGCGTCGCCCTTGATCGCCTCGAGCGTGCTCAGACCATCCATGACGGGCATGTTCCAGTCGAGCATGACCAGGGCGATCTGGTCACGGTGGCGCTCGAGAGCGACCAGGGCCTCCTTGCCATTGCTCGCTTGAAGGGGCTCGTAGCCCAATGTCTCGATCGCTCCTCCGATGATCCGCAGCATCATGGCGGAGTCATCCACGGCGAGGATCTTGGTCTTCGTCATGTGGCTCTCCTCAAGTGGTAGAAGTGGCTCTCGCCCACCTTCTCTGGCACGAGTCCATGGTCGTTCTCGACCAGTCCCTCAGCCGCGCCGAAGAGGATCCGGCCTTCGGGAGTCAACCTCTGGATCAGGCGACCCAGCAGGGTTCGCCGGAAGGGGCGCGAGAAGTAGATGCCGACGTAGCGCAGCAGAATCAGATCGAACTGTCCGAGATGTCGGAAGTCATCCTGGAGGTTGAGTCGCGCGAACGTGACCCGCTGGCGCACGTCCTCGGTCAGCACCGCGGTGCGACCCTCCGTCACGAAACACCGGTCCCGGAGGACGGCGAACGCGGGAACCATTCCCCGACGCATGGACACCGGGTCGTAGCGACCCGCACGCGCCAGCGTGAGCGCCTGGTCCGAGATATCGGTAGCGATGATCTCGAAGTCCTGCGGGAAACAGATCCCGAGCCGTCCGTCCAGGCAAAGCTCGTCCACGAGCATGGCGACCGAGTATGGTTCCTGACCAGTGGAGCAGCCGGCGGACCAAATCCGGACCCGTCGCCGCTGCTCCTTGGCGCGCCGCGCGAGCTCCGGCAGGATCTGCTCTCGCAGCGCGATGAACGGGTGCACGTCGCGAAACCAGAGCGTCTCGTTGGTGACGATCGCCTCCACGATCCGATCTCGCAACCCGAGATCGTCTCGACGACGTACCAGTTCGTAGAATGACCGATAGTCCGCGACCCCACACTGCGCCATCAGACGGGCCAGTCGCGACTCGAACAGGTACTTTTTTTCGCTCCCCAGCGCGATAGCGCAGTGCTCCTCGACGTAGCGACGGAAAAGGTCGCATTCCTCGTCCGTCATCTCGGGACCGTCGCAAAATGGGGTCGGAAGCATCGGTTCGCGCTGGGTCGATGTGCCGCCCTGGGACCGGCGGGACATGACCGCTCGTCAAGTGATCGGCCTCGACCACCATTCACTTTAACGGGAGTTTGCCGATTTGGTGAAGGGAGCGGACGTTCGACAGGGGTTCGAGAGCGGAAGATGGGCGATTCAACGACTGAGCTCGTGAACGACTTCGTGGCCGAGGCGCGCGAGCACCTGGCAGGCGTCGAACCCGACCTGCTCGCCCTGGAACGACAGGGAGATACCCCTGACCCGGCACCCGTGCAGCGGGCGTTCCGCGCCATCCACAGCATCAAGGGAGGAGCCTCCTTCCTTTCGTTCGAGGCCCTGAAGCGGCTGTCCCACACGATGGAAGGGGTACTGGCTCGAATTCGGGACGGGCACCTCGCCGCCGACGGACCCACCGTCGACGTCTTGCTGCGCGGAGTCGACGTGCTGCGGGCGATGGTCGATGACGTCGAGCGCAGCGACGAGATACCGCATCAGGTCGAGCTCCGCGCGCTGGACGCACTGATCGCCGGGGACCGAACCGCGACGGCCCCCCCCTCGTCGGACCCGACCGAAGTCGCCTTGACCGCCCTCGAGGCGCCCGCCGAGGACGTCGCCACCTGTCTCGCGCAGGGGATGCGACTCTGTCATCTGGAGACAGCCCAGCACGACGCTCTCGCGACCGAGCTCCCCGCGCGAATCGCCGAGGTGGGACGCCTGCTGGGCAGTCGGGAGCTCGTTGGCACGGGGAGGGTCCGCCACCTGCTGGCCAGTGTGCTGGACAGCGAGCTGCTGGCCGGCGAACTCGGGGTCCCTGTCGGGCAGCTGACGCCCATCGCAGCGGAACCACTTCGGACCCGACTCCGCGAGATCGGTCTCGGCAGTCGAACACAGCCGGAGCCCCCCTTGTCCGCTCCGACGTCTCGCCCCGTGACGGCGGCGCGAGACGCCAGCATCGAGACCCCCGAGACGCTGCGGGTGCGGTTGGAGCTACTGGACAGGCTGATGAATACGGCCGGCGAGCTCGTGCTCGGCCGCAATCAGCTCCTGCGCACGCTCGAGGGTCTACCCGACGCCGTTCCCGGGCTGCACGCCGTTCTGCAGCACCTCGACCGGGTCACCACCGAACTCCAGGACGACATCATGCAGACGCGCATGCAACCAGTCGGACTGCTGTTCGCGCGCTTCCCCCGAGCGGCACGCGACCAGGCGCGCGACCTTGGCAAGCAGGTAGACGTCGTCATGAGCGGCGAAAGCGTCGAGGTCGACAAATCGATCATCGAGGCCCTCGCGGCCCCCTTGACCCACCTGGTCCGCAACAGCATCGGCCACGGGCTCGAGACGCCCGAGGAACGTCGATCGGCGGGCAAGTCACCCCGCGGGCAGATCACCCTGCAAGCGCAGCACGAGAACGGCCAGGTGACCGTCATCGTCAGCGACGACGGACGCGGCATGAACGAGGCTCGCATCCTCGCGCAGGCAGTCGAGCAGGGACTGGTGGATGAACGCGGCGCCAGCGCCCTGCGAACACAGGACATCATCGACCTCACCTTCACGCCTGGCTTCAGCACGACAACGCACGTTTCGGACCTGGCCGGTCGCGGCGTTGGACTGGACGTGGTGAGAGCCAACGTGGAGCGCCTCGGCGGTCAGGTCGAGGTCGAAACAGAGCTTGGAATCGGCACATCGATCGTGATGCGCCTCCCGCTCACGTTGGCGATCATTCCATCGCTGATCGTCGGTGTGCAGGGCTCGCGATTCGCGGTGCCCCAGTCCAGCATCGTCGAGCTCGTCTGGGTCCGCGCGGAACAGGTCGTGAGCCGCGTGGAAACGATCCAGGACGCTCCCGTGCTGCGCCTGCGCGGGCGGCTGTTGCCGATGGTCCGTCTCCGCGAGGTGCTCGGCATGCCCGCGGACTATGTCGAACCCGTCTCTCGGGAGCCCAGCCCCGACCGCCGCGCGCGGATCGCCGACCGCCGGTCGGCGGCTCGCGGGGATGACGATTCTGCCGGAGGACGCCGCGCCGCCCCCACCAGCGACTACAACATCCTGGTCCTGCGGGCCGGCTCCAACCGGTTCGGACTGATCGTCGACGAGCTCTTCGAGTCCGAGGAGATCGTGGTGAAGCCGCTGCCCGCCTACGTCAAGCACCTAGAATGCTTCGCGGGAACAACCATTCTCGGCGATGGATCGGTGACGATGATCCTCGAGCCGGGGGGGGTTGCCAGCCGCGCTGGCCTCGAGTTCACCAGCATCGCCAGCGAAGAGGGGCGCCGTCGCGCCGAGGACCGGGTCGAGCGGGGCCCCGAGGTCGCACACCGTGCCGTCATCCTCTTCGACGCAGCTCCCAACGAGCGCTTCGCGGTACCCCTGGAGCAAGTGCTGCGCGTCGAGCGCATCGACCTCGCCAATCTGCGACGGCTCGGCGGCCGTGAGTACGTCGAACACCGGGGCTCCGGACTGCCGGTGCTGCGCCTGGAGTCCGTGCTCCCCGTGTCGCGGGTCCCCGACGACGCAGAGGAGGCGTTTCTCCTGGTTCCTCGATCGGCCCCGGCGACGACCGTCGCCTCCGGCCTTCTCGTGTGGCGCATCGTCGACGCGCTCGACATCCCGCAGACGTTCGATCCACCGCTGTTCGACGGGCCCGGTCTGCTCGGCTCGGCAGTGGTCGATGGATGCATGACCACCCTGGTCGACCCTTGCGCGATAGCGATCGCCGCGCAACCCCGGGAAGCCTCATGAAGGGTCAGTACGTGACGTTTCGCGTGGGCGAACAGTTGATCGGAGTGGACATCCTCCTGGTTCGCGAGATCAACCGCGCCCTGCCCGCGACCCCCGTGCAGCTCGCCGGCGACCACATCATCGGACTCGTCAACCTGCGAGGTCAAATTGTCACCGTGTTCGACCTCGCGCGACGGGTGGGCCTCTCCGCAACCGAGTCGCCGCCCGAGCCCCACGACATCGTGCTCCGTTCGAACCAGGAACTCGCCCAGCTGCGCACCCGCCACGGACGCCACGGACTGGCCTCGGGCAGCGACCTGCTGGGGCTCCGGGTCGACTCGATCGCCGACATCGTCGAGGCCGACGACGACCAGATCGAACCGGTGGTTGCCAACCTGACCCATGTTCACCATCGATTCCTGTCCGGCGTCGTGACCCTGGACCAGGAGCTCTTGATCTTGCTCGATGTGGAGGCGCTGGCTGCGTCACCGTAACGCCCCTGTTGCACGAACCCATGAGGACCCCATGACAGATGCCACCGACCAGCACCGCGCCGAAGCCGACGCCACGGGCACCCTGCAGGAAGAAATAGTCCGCCTCTTGGTCCACTCGCGCCAGGGCGACCTCGCGGAGCGTGGAGACCCGGGTCAAGTTCCGGCACGCGACCGCAAGCTGCTCGAGGCCGTCAACGAAATGCTGGACTACCATTCCGCGGAGCGCGCGCGCGCCACCCAGCTCGCGACAGAGCTGAGCACCGCGCTCGAGACGGTCGCCAGAGGGAACTTCAAGCTTCGCCTCGTCACGCCCGAGCGCCGGGCGGGGCTGAGTCAGGAGGACGCAGTTCGGGTCAGCTTCAACGAGGCGGTGCAACACGTCTCGGCAGTGCTGGCTCAGGTGCTCGACGACCAACAGGCGGTCGCCAGTGCCGTGGAAACACTGGGAGAGGCTGGCGAGATCGCGACTCAGGGAGCCTCGGAGACCGACAAGCAAGCATCCCTCGTTGCCGCGGCCGCCGAGCAGGCGTCGGCGACAATGGGCCAAATCACCGCGGCGACCCGGGGATTGAGCGAAGGAACCGACGCGGCAGCGGCGGCCGCCGAGCAGGTCTCGAACAACCTCGGAAGCGTCGCAGCAGCGGCGGAAGAGATCTCGGCCAACATGCGGTCCGTCGCCGGAGCCACAGGTTCACTCAGCTCCTCGGTCAGCAACGTCGCGCTCGCGGTCGAGGAGATGTCGGCGTCTCTCCGCGAAGTGGCGGGCAACTCGGGGCAGGCCGCGGGCATCGCCAACTCGGCCACGGATGCCGCCAAGCACGCCGCCGTGACGATGGACAACCTCGGCAAGTCGGCCAAGGCCGTCGGTCGGGTCGTGGAAATGATCAAGGGCATCGCCTCCCAGACCAATCTCCTGGCGCTCAACGCGGCGATCGAGGCGGCGTCCGCGGGAGATGCCGGCAAGGGATTCGCGGTCGTCGCGAACGAGGTGAAGGAGTTGGCGAAACAAACTGCCGCAGCGACCGAGGACATCCGCGACCAGGTCGGGGAGATGCAGGAAAACACGGGACAAGCCGTGCAGGCCATCGGCGACATCGTTCGCCGCATCGAGGAACTCAACAACATCTCCGGGGTCATCGCCGCGGCCGTCGAGGAGCAGACCGCGACGACCAACGACATGGCCGCCAACCTGGCGCACACGGCGCGGAGCGCAGACGAGGTTTCCGGCAACGTGACAGCGGTGTCGGCCGCCGCCGACGAGGTCTCCGAGCGGGTGCAGCAGGCCGTCGCGGGAGTGCAGGAGATCTCTTCCGGGATCCGCACCCTCGCCCATACCGGAAACCAGACCGCCACCGCGGTGGCGGACACGTCCGCCGGGATGAACGAGGTGGCGCAGAGTGTCGGCGCACTGGGTCAAGCCACCCGGCAAACCGCCGAGGCCGTCGCGGAGATCCGGGAGGCGCTGGAGCTGGTCACCTCCCGGGTGACCCGTACCTCCGATGCACTCAACAAGTTCCAATTCTGAGCATGACCACGATCCGTCCGCCGCCCTCGCAGACCGTGCGCGTTCTCGTCGTTGACGACACGGCCTTCTACCGCCGGGTGCTCACTCGCGCGGTGGCGAGGATCCCGCGCGCGAGCGTGGTGGGCATCGCAGCCGATGGGCTCAGCGCCCTGGAGAAGCTGGAGCAGATCCAGGTGGACTTCGTGGTGCTCGACATCGAGATGCCCAATCTCGGCGGACTGGAAACGCTGTCCGTGATCCGACAGCGCTGGCCCGAGGTGGGCGTGGTCGTGGTCAGCGGCCTCGGCCATCGCGCCGCGGAACTGACCGTGGAGGCGCTCTCGCGAGGGGCCCTCGACTTCGTCCCCAAGGGAGGTGGTCCGTCGGTGGACGCCAACGAAGAACAACTCGCGCAGAGTCTGGTGCGAGTGGTGACTACGTTTCGGTCGCGGCGTGCTCTGTCCCACCTCGAGGCGGCGTCGCGCCCACGCCAGCAATCGACCCGCTCGCGTGCCGTCTCGATTCGTCCCTGCGTGACCTCGAAGTTCCACGCCATCGCGCTGGCGACCTCGACCGGGGGCCCGCCGGTGCTGGTGAAGGTACTGCGCGGACTGCCCGCCAGTCTGGGGGTCCCCGTCTTCATCGTCCAGCACATGCCACCGGCGTTCACGCACGCGCTCGCACGGCAACTCGACAAAGAGGCAGGGCTGCGCGTCTGCGAGGCTCAGGACGGACAACTCGTCGAACCGGGCGTCGCCTATGTCGCCCCCGGGGGACGCCACATGGTGGCGCGGGCGTCGGGAGCGCTGGGCCAGGTCTCGATCGGTGTGCTGCCTCCGCTCGCGGATGACCTGCACCACCCCTCCGCCGACGTACTGTTTCGCTCCCTTGCCTCGGCCTACCGCGGCCACGTCGTCGTGGCCGTGCTGACCGGGATGGGTGACGATGGCACCGCCGGTGTGCGGCTTCTCAAGCAGCGCGGAGCCTACTGCCTGACTCAGACGCAGCAATCGTGCGTCGTCTACGGGATGCCGCGTGCAGTCGACAACGAGGGGCTCTCCGACGAGCAATTGGACCCCCAGGACATGGGCGTTCGCCTCGCCAACCTAGTCCATGGCGAGGCGGAGCCGAGACCGCGAACAGAGGACCAACATGGGGACGCCAACACCGACCCCGGGAAGGAGAGAGCAGCAAGATGAAGGCAACCGACTTCGATCTATCGAAGGACCTGAAGCTCGACGCGAGCACGGGGATCGCCACGTTCAAGGAGTCACGACTCGTGATCCTCGACGCGGCCGCCCTGGGACTCCTGCGCCAGGATCTGGTGGAAGCGCTCGGGATGGAACGTGCACGACGGCTCTTCCTCCGGTTCGGGTTCCAGCACGGATACGCGGACCACCTGCAGATGAAGATGGCGTTCGAGTTCGACAGCGAGATGGACCTGCTGGCGTCGGGTCCCGTGATCCACTCGTGGGAAGGCATCGTGCAAGCGACCCCGAAGGAGATCCGCTTCGACCGGAAGCAGCGAGAGTTCTTCTTCACCGGAGTGTGGACCAACTCCTACGAGGCCGAGCAGTATCTCACCTTCAACCACCCGGGAGCGGCTCCCGTCTGCTGGTCGTTGATGGGCTACGCTTCGGGATGGTGCACGGCCTTCTTTGGCGCACCCCTCATCGCCATCGAACCCGTCTGCATGGGCAAGGGCGACGACCACTGCGAGTGGAAGATCCAGCCTCCGGAGAAGTGGGGCGATGAGGCCGCCATCTACCTCGAGGCGTTCGGCGACTTGCTGGGAGGGTCGAAGGATGGCTGAGAAACTGGTGCGCATCTACCAGGCGATTCAGGAGGCCGCCGGACTTGCGGGCAAGACGAAGCTCGCCATGGAGACGAAGGTCCCGTCCACGAAGGCCGCGCTCGCCCCCGATAGCGCCGAGAACCTCGAAAAGTTTCGCGCAGCGTATGCCAAGATCACCGGTCAGAACCCACCTGACTTCTGAGGGGAGGTGCGACCCGGCGAAGACCGCTCCTCGCCGGGTTCGCCCCCTTTCTGCGTGAAGCGAGCCGGCACCGCCGACCGGCTTGACCTATGAACCGGACGCGAGAACAGTTGATGGATACTCAGTGGCGGAAGTGACGGTACCGCCCTATATCTGGGGCTGGCGAAGCATGACAGCGTCCACGGTGCTCATCATTGAAGACGACCCAGCCGTGAGTAGGCCACTGGGGCGGATGCTGAAGCGCGACGGGCACCTGACTCCGCTCGCATCGAGCATTGCCGAGGCATGCAGCCTCTACTCGGAGCACTCGCCGGATGTCGTGCTCCTCGACTTCAGTCTACCGGACGGAACCGCACTCGACTTCCTCCGCTGGGCGGAAGCCAACCAGGTCACCGCCGCCATCTTTGTGCTCACGGGATACGGCACCATCGAACGCGCCGTCGACTGCATCAAGAGCGGAGCGGAGCAGTTCCTGACCAAGCCGGTGGACTTCACGTCTCTCCGTCTGATGCTCGAACGGACGCTGACCGGCAGGCGTCGCACCCGCCAGGCCACCGCGCAGCAGTACCTGGCCGAACGCGGCCGTGCCTGGCCCTTTCTCGGCACGAGCGACCAGATCCGGCGGCTCGAAGAGCTCGCGCAGTCGGTCAAGGATGCAGACGTTCCCGTTCTGGTGCTCGGCGAGACGGGATCGGGCAAGGGCGTCCTGGCCAGATGGCTCCACGACAATGGACCCCGCGCCCAGGAAGCTATGGTCGACCTGAACTGCGCGGGACTCTCCAAGGAACTCGCCGAGTCGGAGCTCTTCGGGCACGAGCGCGGCAGCTTCACTGGTGCCTCGGCGGAGAAGCGCGGCCTACTCGAGATCGCTCATCGCGGCACCCTGTTCCTCGACGAGATTGGGGATCTCGACCTGAGTGTCCAACCAAAGCTGCTCAAGGTGCTGGAAGACCGGTCCTTCCGTCGGGTCGGCGGTGTGCGCTCGCTGTCCACCGACATCCGACTCATCGCCGCCACCCACCGCGACCTCGCGCAGATGTCCGTGGAGAACAGCTTCCGGAACGATCTACTGTTTCGGATCAACACCGTCGTCTTCGAGGTTCCCCCGCTGCGCACCCGCCGATCCGACATCGTGCCACTGGCCAACGCCATCCTCGCCGACCTCGGCCGCACGCGCGCCGGTGGGGTGCCCGCCCTGGACGGCGAAGCGGAGGAGGCTCTCACCGCGTACCACTGGCCCGGGAACGTTCGCGAGCTGCGCAACACACTGGAGCGAGCCACCCTTTTCTCCCCCGACGGCGAGATCAAGGCCGACGCCTTCGCAGTCTGTCGCCGGAGTCCCAGTCGACCCGCTCCCCGCAACGGCCATCCACGCATCACCCTTGCCCAAGCGGAGCGCGCCCACGTGCTCGGCGTTCTTCGCGACGTGGGCGCCAACGTCACGGTCGCCTGCGAGATCCTGGGCATCCCGCGAAGCTCGCTGTACGCAAAGCTGAAGCGCTGGAACCTGCGTCCCGGGGACGTCCAGACCGACTAGAGATTGTTCTCGAATCCCGAGTCCGAGCCCGAGCCCGATCGGTTGGAACACTCCAACCCAGCTGCCACGGATCGATTCCAACACGAACGCCTGGACGTCTTCCCCAGTGATTTGCTCGCGGGATCATCGTCCATTGCCTCGGTTCGGTTCAACACATCCGAACTGGGGGATTGAGCTCGTCCGGGTGCGCCGGTCGGTCCAACGGAAGACACTGTCCATATTCTGGGCACTGTCCAGAATCGCGGATCCCGGGATCTGGACACGCGGTGGCCAGCGTCTCGAACGACGCGGAAACCGTCACGCCGCAACCGGCGCGAGTGCTGGCACACATCCTGCTCTCCGTGGTGGTCGAGGGTGCACCGGGCCGCCCTCGACCTGCCGGGCGAAGCACGTGGACGAATTGCCAACACACAACGAGACCTCCGGAGAGCTGCTCGCCAGGCTCGACGATCTGGAAGCCGAGGTCGCCAGGCTCCGCACCGCGGTGGCGACCGCAAGGGACGATGACGCTCCGCGCCTCCCCACCTCGAGCTTCCACGCGCTCCGACTGGGACTCGGCGACGATACCTACGGAGTCCCCATCGACTGGGTGCGCGAGATCGTCCGCTATGTCGAACTGACACGCATCGCCGACGTTCCGGAATTCGTCGCTGGCACCATCAATTTTCGAGGCGAGATCCTCCCAGTGATCGATGGGCGCGCGCGCTTCGGCCTCCCGTCGCGACCGCCTCGACGAGGGACGGCAATCGTGCTCCTTCGAGTTGGGCGCATCGAGGCGGGGCTCGTCGTCGATGGCGTGCGCGATGTCGCGCACGTCGCGAGCGGCACGCTGCAAACACCTGGTGGCCCCCTCTCCACAGCCCACGGCGTCGCGGCGCTCACGGCCGTCGAGGGCGAGATCGTTCAGCTCCTAGATATCAGCCGGCTCCTCTCCCGTCAGCAGTGGGAAAGCGTCCAGCTCGCCACCTCGACAGCCCCCTCCACTCCCGAACCCGACGAACCCGCGGTTCCCACCGACGACTCATGGTAGTCCCCTTGCCAACCGGAACCGGAACCGGAACCGACTCCGCCTGGGAGGATGGATTCCGTGAAGTCTACCAGCGTCGTTTCGGGCACGCCCTCACGGGCCGGCAGTTCGAGATCGCGGGCGACGCGGCTCGGCGAGTCGCACGCAGCGCGCGACTCGACATGAGCGACTACGTCGGGCTACTCGGGTCGCTACCCCTGAACTCACCGCTCGTCCAGGCGCTCCTCGCCCCCAGCACGAACAAGGAATCTTACTTCTTCCGCGACGAAGCCTCCACCGCGACCCTCCGCGACCGGGTACTCCCAGAGCTGATCGCCCGCCGTAGCGAGAGCCGTGTCCTTCGCGTGTGGAGCGCGGGCTGCGCGACGGGCGAGGAGATCTACTCGCTCGCCATCTTGCTCGACGAGCTACTGCCGCCGGGTGAAAGCTGGTCGGTCACCCTGCTCGGCACGGACATCGACGAGAGCGCGCTGGCGGTGGCGCGTCGAGGGCTGTACCGAGAATGGTCGCTGCGCACGTCCGACGAACGTCAGCGCGCTCGCTACTTCACCCGCGACGCCGCGACGGGCGTCTACGCCCTGCACCCACGGTATCGTCACCGCGTTCACTTCGACGTCTTCAACCTGGTCGATCCGCGAGCATCCACACCAGCGCCGGGAGTGTTCGACCTCATCCTCTGCCGCAATGTCAGCATCTACTTCTCGGCCACTGCTCGCACTGAACTCGCCCGACGACTGGGCAGTGCGCTGGCGCGCGATGGCGCGTGGGTGAGCGGCGCGTCGGACCCACTGCCACCGCAGGGATTCAACACCACCGTCTACCCTGGCCTCCTCTACCACTCCCCTTCCACACCGCCGTCTCCCGCACCGGCACTCACGGAGATCCCCAGCACAGCGTGCCACTCGCCGCGGCCCGCGCACTTCCATCGCGCCTCCGCGGAACGGTCCACTAGCAGGGAACCACGCCCCTCGCGGAGCGCGGCCCACCTCACCGGGATCCGCCCACTGCCGCAACCCAGCGACGAAGAGCGCGCTCAGCTCCTCACCGACCAGGCGCGCGAGGCGGGAGACCGCGGCGAACTGGACCGCGCGCGGCAACTCCTCGCGGAGGCGATCGCGCTCGGACCCGCTCGTGTCGAGCCTCACCTGGTCAGCGCCATGATCCACCTGGCCGCCGACGATCCGACCGCTGCCGTGGAGGACTATCGTCGCGCGCTCTACCTCGAGCCACAACGCGCCGAGACCTATCTCCGCATGGGGCTCGTGCTCATCGGCCTCGGTCGGCGTGCCGACGCGATTCGTGCCCTCCGCAACGCGATCGTGCTGGCCGCCTCGAGCCAGGACCACATCGAGACCAGAAAGATTGCTGGGCAGCAACTCGCTCGCCTGCTCGGGGAACGCGATGCCCGGTAAACCCACCACGACAAGAGTGGACTGGAACGCAATCCAGGTACGCCTCGCGGCAGCCGCTCGTGGCGCGGAGCAACAGGAGGAGTTGACTCAGCTGTTCCGCGAACGGGCGCGCGCGCTCGCCCAGCCGCCGCGCCAGGACGGCTCCACGGGCACGGAGCATCTCCGCTTCCTGGTGGCAGATGTGGCCTTTGGCATCCGGCTCAGCGACGTCCACTCGATCCTGGCCGAGCCGCACGTGACCCGGATCCCCGGCGCCCCAGGCCACCTGGGCCATGTCGCATACTGCGACGGGCGCGTCGTCCCGATCCTCGATCTGGGTCCGCTGATGGGTCGCTCCCAGCTGCCCACCACCGAGGTGCTCCGCCGACGCATCCTGATCACCCACGCCGGCAAACGGCTGATCGGGATGGCAGTGGGAGCAGCGCTCGAGATCGTGCCCGTCGACGAGACCCACCTCACCCCGGCTCCCAGGGGATCCTGGAGCCACGAGGTCTCGCACGGCGTAACCGATACCCTCACCACCATCCTGGACATGCCCCGCCTGTGGGACAGCGCGGTGCAGCGACTCAATCCCGAGGAGAACCCCCGATGATCTGGTCCCTAAAAAGGAAGTTGTACTTCGCCTTCGGCAGCATCGTGGTCGTCGTCGCCATCCTCGGCGGGCTGACCATCTTCCGAATGCAGCAGACCCAGCACCTAGCGGACGAGCAGATGCGCTACGAGGTCATCGCCCACAACTCCGAGCGCCTGATGAAGCTGCTCCAGGAGGTACTCCTCGCCGAGTCGCGCTACTTCTCCCGGTTCGGAAACGACGACGCACTCAAGCAGCACCGCGCCTTCCTCGATGAATTCGACTCCGTGCTTGCCGACGCCGAAGCCCAACTCCGGGACCAGGATGGCGACGTCGCCACCTCCCTGGACAAGACCCGACGCCTCATAGAGGACTATCGCCGCACCTTCAACGACGCGCGAAGTGCGTTCTTGCGCAGGGGCCACCAGGACGCTGGACTCGAGGGAGAGTTCCGCGAAGCTGTCCATGCCGTGGAGTCCCTCGCTGAATCCACCCAGGACCAGGAGCTCATGATCCTGATGCTCCAGTGTCGGCGGACCGAGAAGGATTTCTTGCTGCGCGGCGACGAGAAGTACGTGACCGCCCTGCACCAGCGCGTCGACGCGGCAATTGCGCACAGCAAGACGCTCAGCGCGCAGGAAGCTCCCACCGAGGAACTCGTCACGTTGTTCAAGGAGTATCGAAAGAAGTTCGACGAGTCGGTCGCGCTCATCAACAAGCTGCGCTCGCACCACTCCAGCATGGAGGAAACCGAACTGGCCACGGAATCAGTCCTGCAAGACCTCGTGGATCACACCGACGGCAAGGTCGAGTCTGCTCGTCACCAGGCAGCAGCGACCCGCCAGGCGACCATCCCCATCGTGCTCGGCCTCTTCGCGATCGCGATCGTGCTGGCTCTCGCCGTGGCTCGGGGCCTCTCGAACCAGGTCACCACGGCAATCGCAGTGCTGAGCGACGGGACTCGTCGCATGATGCGAGGCGATCTGAATGTCTCCGTCGACGTCCAGTCGCGCGACGAACTGGGGGAACTCGGCGTGTCGTTCAACGGCATGGCCAAGGCCCTGCGCGAGATGACCCAGGGCATCACCGATGCGGTGGGCTCGACGAACACCACGGTCGGCGAGCTCCGAACCACCGTGAACGAGCAGGGGGCCACGATGCAGCAACAGGCGTCGAGCGTCAGCGAGACGGTCGCCACGGTGGACGAGCTTTCTCGTTCTTCGGAGCAGGTGTCCGAAGTTGCCATGCGCGTGATGCAGGACGCCAGCCAGTCCCTGAACAAGTCGGACCAGGGTCGTGAGGCTATCGAGCACAGCGTTCAGGGCATGGATGCCGTCCGCGAGCAGGTCGAAGCGATCGCCGCGACCATTCTGGAGCTCAGCGACAAGACCCAGCAGATAGGCACCATCATCGCGACAGTGGATGATTTCGCGGAGCAATCGAGCCTGCTCGCGCTCAACGCGAGCATCGAGGCCGCCCGCGCCGGCGAGAGCGGCAAGGCATTTGGCGTCGTGGCGGCGGAGGTCAAGTCACTCGCCGAGCAGTCCCAGCAAGCGACCGAGCGCGTGCGGTCCATCCTCAGTGACATCCAGCGCGCTACTCACACCGCCGTGATGGTCACCGAGGAAGGCAGCAAGCGGGTCGACCGGGGAGTGGATCTGGTCAACGCGGCAGGCCAGGTCATCGACCAGCTCGCGGAATCCATCCGCGCCGCCTCCGAGTCCGCCAAGCAGATCGCTGCGGCGGCTCGACAGCAGAGCAACGGGGTCGAGCAGATCTCCGTGGCGATGGCCGGCATCGAGCAGTTCTCCAAGCAGAACGTCGAGGCCATTCGCCAGACCGAGACGGTCGCCCAGGGACTCGCGTCCACAGCCGCCCAGCTAGAGAGCCGGATCGCCCAGTACCGGGCGCACTGATCGCCCCATGACGCAGTCACCGCTCGACGACCGGATTCTCCAGCTCTTCCACGAGGAAGCCGCCGAGCTCATCCAGTCCATCAATGCAGGGTTGCTGCAGCTCGAGGCTGGCGACGACCTGAGCGGAACCGTACAGGCCATCCTCCGGAGCGCTCACTCGCTGAAAGGAGCAGCGGCCGCCGCCGGACTTCGCACCGTCGAGCGGATGAGTCATGCCTGGGAGTCCTTCGTCAAGGCAGTCGAGAATGGTCAGGTCGAGCTCACCAAGGAGGGCCTGGACCTGCTGTTCGGCTCGCTCGACGCCATCGACCTCGAGGTCCAGGCAGGCTGTCTCGGGGTTCGCCCCTCCGTCGCCACACCGCTCCCCAGCGGCAGCGCGCTGAGAGCCGCGTTCGGCTCCGATCTCGCCACCGCGTTCGACCACACGAGCACTCCGCCCCAGGGCCCACTTCCGTCGGCAACGCGGGTCAGCCCGGTGCCCACCCCAGCATCCGGCGACGAAACGCCGCGCCCTCCCGAACCAGAGCAGGAGACCCGGACCGGACCGGCTGCGGCGTCGCCACTCCCGGCCACTCCAGCTGCCAGCCTCCGCGTAGCCACGGAGAAGATCGATCGACTCATGGCCAGCGTGGAGCAACTGGTCCGTGTCAAGGGACAGGCCGCAGCGCTGCGCGGAATGGGAAACCTGACGCGACGACTATTCGATCTTCAGCACCTCGTGGAACGCGGCTCCTCGGGGACCGGAGTCAGCGCAGGTGTCGGGCGCGACCTCCGCGCCCACGTCGGACAGCTTCTCGAAGACGCCGTAACACTCGAGATGCAGGCCCGCTCCCACGCCCACCAACTCGACCAGCTCGCGGACACCCTGCAGGACGACATCCGCAGCGTGCGCATGGTGCCCGTCACGACCATCCTGACGCCCTTCGCGCGGATGGTGAGAGACGCGGCTCGACGCGGTGGGAGACTGGCGACACTCGAGATCTCCGGCGCCAATGCCGAGCTCGACCGCGACCTGCTCGAGCCGCTGCAGCAGGCGCTGGGACACCTGATTCGCAATGCCGTGGTCCACGGGATCGAGGCGCCCGAGGAGCGCCTCCAGCAGAGCAAGCAGCGCGAAGGACGCATCCATCTACGATTTGCGCGCCGCGCAGGCTGGCTGCACGTGGAGGTCCAGGACGACGGACGCGGGCTGGACGGGTCCCAGATCGCCGCCGCGGCGCTCGCCATCGGCGTCTCGGAGGCAGACTTGGCCGCGATGGACGAGAGCGCGGTTCGAGCTCTCGTGTTCCGACCGGGACTGACCACCTCTCCGCGCGTCAGCGAGCTGGCGGGTCGCGGCGTCGGTCTCGACGCTGTTCGCCAGGCGATGGAGGCCTGCGGGGGCATCGTGTCGGTCGACAGCACGCCGGGTGCGGGGTCGACCTTCCACCTTCGGATGCCCCTCAGTATCGCCACCCTTCGCGTGCTAGAGGTGGCAGTCGGCGGTGAGACCTTCGTCATCCCTGTACCGAGCGTGGAGCGGATCCTGCGGGTTTCGCTGGAAGACCTGGTCGATGTCGACGCGGGCTCTGCCATCGAGCTCGGGGGAGGCGCCATCCCGGTGCTGTCCCTCGCCGAGGTGGTCGCCTCGCCCCAGCTCGGGGGTGAGACCAACCGCTATCACGCCGTCGTGCTGAGCTCCGGCGTCGAGCGGGTCGCTGTCCTCTGTGATCGCGTTCTGGGGGAGCAGGAGCTCGTGATCAAGCCCCTGGGCACCCCCCTCCAGAACGTGGGTCTCACGTCCGGAGTCGCCGTCTCAGCCACCGGCGGAATCATCCCCGTCCTCAGCGTCTCCGAGCTCATCCGTCGAGGAACCGGCACGCGGAGCGCCGCCAAGCGTCCCACCCACGTCGCTGCTGAAACACGACCCAAGCGAGTCCTCATCGTCGACGATTCGATCACGACCCGCACGCTCGAGAAGAGCATCCTGGAAGCCGTCGGCTACGAGGTCGTCGTCGCAACGGACGGCGTCCACGCACTCGACACGCTACGTCATACGGCAGTGGACCTCGTTCTGTCCGACGTTCAAATGCCGCGCATGGATGGCATCGAGCTCGTTCATCGTCTCAAGCAGAACAGCGATCATCGGAACACTCCCATCGTCCTCGTCAGTTCCCTCAACTCCGACGACGATCGCCAGCGAGGCCTCGATGCGGGGGCCGATGCGTACATCGGAAAGCAGGAGTTTCGTCAGGAAGTGCTCATGGAAACGATCGAGAGGTTGACGTGACAGCACCCCGCCAACACGAGCCCGTTCGAGTGCTGGTCGTGGACGATTCGGCAACGGTCCGCGCGTTCCTGCGAGACGTGATCGACGCCGAGCCCGACATGATCGTGGTGGGCACCGCCGAGTCGGCCGAGGCGGCAGTCGGTCTTTGCTGCAAGCTGAAACCTTCCCTGGTCACGATGGATGTTTGCTTGCCCGGGGCAGACGGAATCGAAGCCACCGCCGAGATCATGCGTCGCTGCCCCGCACCCGTCGCCATTGTGACGGCCGCGCCCACGGGACCCGAAAGCGACGCGACCTTCCGCGCGCTCACCGCTGGCGCCGTCGAGGTCTTCGCCAAGCCAAACCGAGATGACTTCCGGCGGGATCCCCGACGCCGTGCCGAGTTCGCACGCCAGCTGCGACTGGTTGCCGGAGTGGGCGTGGTCGGTCTGCGCCGCACGGCAATCCGGGTCGCTTCCGAGTCCGTGGGAGCAACCCGGTCCGCTCCCCCGGTACCAGGGCGCTCTGGTCCACCGGTCCGCGCCCCCTCCCCACACGCGACCTTCCAGGCTTCGGTGGTCGCAGTCGGAGCTTCCACGGGCGGACCTCCCGCGATCAGGACGGTGCTCGCGGGGCTCAATCCAGAGGTCGCTCCGCCGGTGCTGGTCGTCCAGCACATGAGCACGGAGTTCATGCCCGGCTTCGCCGCTTGGCTCGACGGCGCGATTGCGCTTCCCGTGCACCTCGCGAAGACCGGAGAGCCGATGCAACCTGGCTACGTCTATGTCGCGCCCGGAGATCGCCACCTGCGCGTCAGTGGTCAGCTCCGCCTGGAACTGGGCAGCGAGGACCCCGTTCACTACCAGCGCCCCGCGGTGGACGAGCTGTTCTCCTCGGTCGCCCGCCATCTCGGGGGGGACAGCGTCGGCGTCCTCCTGACCGGAATGGGTTCCGACGGCGCCCGCGGACTGGCCGCGATGCGCAGCGCCGGCGCTCTGACCATCGCCCAGGACGAGAGCTCGTGCGTCGTGTCCGGTATGCCCAGCGCTGCCATCGCGCTGGACGCCGCTTCCCTCGCCGCCCCACCCGAGACCATCGCGCGCTGGCTCGAGGGCGTTCGCCATCGACCCGGGAGCGCGCCGCAGCCGCAGACACCTTTCACTGCCAACAGGAGGACGGCATAGTGAACCTCAAGACACGACCGCTGCGCATGAGCTCCACCGGGTCGGGGAACTCTGGTGCCGTGGAGAGCGGCGCGCATCGCCTTCAGGCGGACAAGGTCCGGGCCCTTGTCATCGACGACTCCGACACGGCAAGGGCCAGCGCGGCAGCTCTACTACGGCTGGCCGGGTGTGAGGTCCACGAGCTACCCTCCGCGATCGGGGCCTCCAGGCTGGCGATGCGGGAACGAATCGACGTTGCGGTGGTGGACATCAGCATGCCCGGACTTTCGGGCGACAAGCTGATCCAGCTATTTCGCAACAACCTCCGCTTGCAAGATCTGGTTATCGTCGTGGTATCCGGGAGGTCGACCGAGGAGCTCGCCAGTATCTCGAGCAGCGGCCTCGCCAACGGCGTCCTCCCGAAGTCCTGCATCCGCGACGAACTGCTTCCCCTCCTGCGACGGCTGCTACCCGGACGACTGGCACCCAGCCACGTCAGTGCGCTTTCCCGGGGCGCCTGATCCCACTCCACTCCGGGGCCGGGCTCGGCGCCCGATCCACTCGCGCGATGATCCAAGGACTCGCCACCGCGAGATCCCACTTCAGGAGTCCGCCACGCTGTCGACGCGACCCACGGCGAAGAAGCCGAGTGCTTCCTTCAGTCCCGTTGCGTGGCTTTGCAGCAGTTGCGCCGTGGATGCCAGCTGGTCGGACGCGGCCGAGTTCTGCTGCGCGATGCGGTTCAAGTGCTCCATGCTGCGGTTGATCGCCACCACTCCCTCGTTCTGCTGCTCCGACGCGACCGCGATCTCCTGGAAGAGCTGTGCCGACTTGCGGATCGCGGGCACGATCTCCGTGATCAACTGTCCCGCCCGCTCGGCCACAGCCACACTGCCGGTGGCCACACCGCTGATATCACTGGCGGCGGCCTGGCTCTTCTCCGCAAGTTTGCGCACCTCGTCCGCAACCACTGCAAATCCCCGTCCCTGGCTTCCAGCGCGCGCCGCCTCGATCGCCGCGTTGAGCGCCAGGATATTCGTCTGATAGGCGATGTCCTCGATCAGGGAGATCTTCTGGGCTATCTCGCGCATCGCCTGCACGGTCTCGCTCACCGACGTGCCACCCTCCTCGGCCTTCTGCGCCGCCGCCTGGGCGATCGCGTTGGTTTCCCGCGCGCTGGCAGTGTTCTGCTGAGTGATGGTGCCCATTTCCTCCAGTGAAGCGGCGATCCGCTCGACGTTGGCAGCCTGCTCGTTCGAGTTCTCGTTGAGGCCCTGCGAGGAAGCGCTGATCTGCGAGGACGAGCCAGTGACCACCAGCGCGCTCTCTTGCACCTGATGGAGGGTCTGCCGAAGCGTGTGGGTCATCCTGGCGATGGCTGCCATCATGCGCCCCATCTCGTCGGTACCGCGCGTGGCGACGTTGCGCGTCAGATCGCCACGCGAGACATCCTCGACCAACTCGGTCACCTCCGCGGCAGGTCCGGTGATGCTCCGGGTCAGCAGGACACCGGTGAGCACCAGGAGAAAGATGATGACCGCCATCACCAGCAGCTGTGCCTGCCGGATCGTCTGCGCCTTCTCCTCACTCGCCTTGTACTCCCGCGCTGCGAGGGCCAAGCTGGCCTCCTCCAGCTGGTCGATGGCATTGCGTGCCGGCGCGAAGGCAGCTTCGTATGGGCCGTGGTAGAGGGCCCGCGCTTCATCGACGCGACCAGCTCCGAGCGCCGCCTCGATCTTCTGGGCGCTGCGAGCAAGCTGCGCATACGCCGAGTCGAAGTTGCGGAAGTGGGTCGGTTCCGAAGATTCCATGTCCGCGTGCTTGACGCGGAAGACGTCGAATCGGGTCCTCGTCTGCTGATTGTTCTCCAGGATCGCCGCCCGTCTCTCGGGCAGCCCCTCGGGATCCGCGTCCGGATCCAGCGATTCCGCGATCGCCAGGCTGGCCTGGTAAGCGTCGCGATCTGCCTGGATCAGCGCCTCGATACCCAGAAGGCGCCGCGCGTACACTGACTCGACGTCGGCGGACAGGCGCGCGAGGTTCCAGAAGCTGTAGGCCAGACCCAGTCCGTTGACGAGTACCAGCGCCCCGATCGCGATGATGAAGCGTTTTCCAATGGAGACGTTCTGCAGCATTCGCTCTTCTCCTTGCATCCTGGATCAGGTTCTTTCCGACGAGGCCGAAAGCCGCCACGAGGCCAGTCGGGAGAGATCCGTTATCCTCGCGGCCAGCGCATCGAGCCCCACCACCTCGGCTGCTGCGCCGCACTCGATGGCGCTGCCGGGCATCCCGAAGACAGCCGAGCTCTCCCGGTCCTGGGCGATGGTGTGAGCGCCGGCTCGCCGCATCTCCAGCAGTCCCTCGGCTCCGTCGTCACCCATGCCGGTCATCAGCACCCCGATTGCCCGGGTACCCACCGCGACGGCCACGGATCGGAACAGGACATTCACGCTGGGTCGGTGCCGTGACACGAGCGGGCCGCTGGTGACCTCGACGAAGACGTCGGAACCATTGCGATGCACCAGCAGATGGTGGTCACCCGGCGCGATCAATGCCCGCCCCCGCGTCACGAGCGCACCATTTTCGGCTTCCTGGACGGTGATCCGACAGGTCGAATCGAGGCGCTTTGCGAAGGCGCGGGTGAATCCCGCGGGCATGTGCTGAACCGCCACGATGCCCGGGCAATCCGGGGGAAGCTGCTGAAAGATCTCCTCGAGCGCCTGGGGGCCGCCAGTGGACGCCCCGAGGGCAATGACCGCGATCGCGGTGCGGCCCACCGCTGGCAGGGCGGCGGAACGAGCCACGGGTACGTCCCGCCGGTTCGTTTCGGCAGGCGAGGTCGCGGAGCGCGCCACTGGAACATCCCGGGCGCTCGCCATGGCGCCCCGCTCCGGCGACCGCGCGCCCGTCGGCAACGCGCGTCTCGCCGGCACCGCGGGCCTGGACGGAGTGACCGTTGACGGAGTGGATGGAGAGGCGGTGCGCCGGGGTCGCATCTGCCTCGCGGCGCGTACCGCATCGGCGATCAGGACCCGCGATTCCTGCAAGAACTGCTGGATCCCGATCCGCGGTTTGCTGACGATTTCGGTGGCGCCCAACTGCAGGGCGCGCAGGGCACGTTCGCTGTCGGGGGCAACATGTCCCGAACAGATGACGACAGGGATCCGATCCGTCTCCCGAAGGCGAGCCAGGAACGTCAGACCATCCATCCGCGGCATCACGATATCGAGCACGATGACGTCCGGCCGCTGTTTCTCGATCTTGCTCAGGGCGATGACGGGATCAGCCGCTGTCACGACGCGGAAGTCCCCCTCCTCCTCAAGCAATCCTCGGAGCACCTGGCGCACCACCGCGGAATCGTCGATGACGAGAACTTCGATGGGAGGGGGAGGCGGCATGTTCGCTTTCAGGCTCAGGGGGCCGGCGGCCGGCGGTAGACGTTGGGGATCTCGCGCTGCAGCCCCAGCACTGGATCCTGAAGGTTCTCGGACTCGCCGAGGAACAGCAGCCCCCCTGGGACGAGATGACGCACCAGTCGCTCGAGCACCTGGCGGCGGGACTCGCGATCGAAGTAGATGAGCACGTTGCGGCAGAAGATCGCGTCGAAGGGGCCCAGCGGGTAGACGTCGGTGAACAGATTGAGGCGCTGGAAGGCGAGGAGCTGGCGGATCTCGGGACCAGCGGCCATGGTCGTCGCCTGCGCCTTGACCCCACGCAGCATGTAGTTCTTGAGGAAGCGCTGGGGGATCTGGTCCGCTCGTGCCACTGGCCACACGCCCTGTCGAGCCACCTCCAGCGCGCGGGTCGAGAGATCGGTTCCCAGCACCGAGAGGTCCCAGCCCAGCGCTGGCGGCAGCGCCGCCGCGAGCACCATCGCGATCGAGTATGGTTCTTCGCCCGTCGCGCAGGCCGCGCTCCAGATGCGAACCTGCTTCGGCCGAGCACGCTCGCGCGCCTCCTCGCGCCAGCGCGTGCAGGCCTGCTGCTCGAGGAGCTCGAAGTGGCCCCCGACACGGAAGAAGCGCGTCTCGTTGGTGGTGATGCAATCGAGCAACTGCACGAGCTCGCGTCTCGTCGGGTCCTCCTCGACATGCTGGCAGTAGCGCCGAAAACTGCGCAATCCGAGGGCTTCCACCCGACGCCGCAGTCGCGCCACCACCAGCGAGCGCTTGCCCTCCGCCAGCCGAATCCCCGACTCCCGATACACCAGTCGCTCCAGCAAGCTGAACTCCGCTTGCGTGATGCCGAGCACGGGTACCGGCAGCGAACTGTCTTCACCGCCGCAAGCGGGAGTGGCGGAGAGAGGCGAGTCGACGAGGCCGATGGTCATGAGTCCGGGGCCTCGAGCTCGCCGCTCACCGGCTCAGACTGGGGGGCGGGCAACGACGGAACGGAGGCCGTCTGCAGCGCCTCGACCGAAAGAAGACGCTCGAGGTCGAGAACGAGGGTGAATCCCGCCGGTGATGGCACCATTCCAACCAGGTAGTCGGCGTGCACTCGCGTCCCGAACGGAGGCGGGGGCTGGATCTCGTCGGGAGACACGTGCAGCACTTCATTGACCGCATCAGCCATCACGCCAATCGTCGAGATCTCCCCATGCAGCTCGAGCTCGAGGATGATGACGCAAGTGCGCTTGGTCACTGTCCTCGGCGCCAGACCGAACTTCACCGCCAGGTCGATCACGGCCACGACACTCCCCCTCAGGTTCATCACGCCACGGATCGCACGCGGGGTCGACGGCACAGCCGTCAGCGCCTCGTACTGCACGATCTCTCGCACCTGCAGGATCGCCACCGCGTAGGTCTCCGCGGCGATGCGAAACGTCAGATACTGGGCTGAACCCGTCTCGGCGGCGGCGTTCGACTCTTCGGCCCAGGCGGCATCGGTCCTGTTGGTCATGGCTCCCTCAGAAACGCCGGTAGTTCTCGCTCTCCTTGAGCGAGTGGGGGGGCAACGGCCGCGGGCCGGCGCCCTGGTGAGGATCGGAACGCGAAACGGACCCGGGGGCAGCCGCGGCTGAACTCCCCGCGACAGGACCGTTCCCTCCGGCGGGAGCGATCACGGGGCGGTCTGGCGCAGCGGCGCGCGCCCCCCCGGATGGTGCCGCTGGACCGCGTGGGGGAAGCGCGCCCGAACGCGACGCCGCGGGAGCACGAGACGGACTGGCCGCGCTCGCCGAGCGGTTCGTCTGGAAGAAATCGACCAGCGAGCGCAACGCGGTGACCTGCCCCACCATCTGCTCGGCGGTCGTCGCCAGCAGATCGGCGCTGACCGAGTTGGCCTGCGTCGCCTGGTCGACCTGGCTCAGCGCTTGGTTCATCTGCGACACCCCCGCCGCCTGCTCGTTGGACGCTGCGGCAACGTCCTGCACCATGTCGACGGTCTCGCGAATCGAAGGAACGAGCGCTGCCAGTAGATTCCCCGAACGCTCGGCAACCCCGACGCTGGTTCGCGACAGGTGATTGATCTCGTTCGCCGCAACCTGGCTACGCTCAGCGAGCTTGCGCACCTCGGATGCGACAACCGCAAAACCGTGACCGTGCTCTCCCGCGCGAGCCGCCTCGATCGCCGCGTTGAGTGCGAGCAGGTTGGTCTGGTACGCGATTTCTTCGATGATGGCGGTGCGGGTGGCAATGGCCCGCATCGCCACCACCGTTTCGCTCACCGCCTTGCCGCTCTCCTCGGCGTCGGTAGCACCGCTCACCGCCATCGCTTCCATCTTCCGACTCGCCTCCGCATTCTGCGAGATCGAGGCGTTCATCTCCTCCAGACTCGAGGTAGTCTCCTCCACGCTCGCCGCCTGCTGGGTGGTGGCCCGAGACAGACTCTGCGCCGTCGTCGAAACCTGCGAGGCGGCACCCGTGATGGCCTCCGCAGTGGACTGAACCTCGGCGACCAGATGACGCAGCTTCTCGACCATCCGGCGCGTGGCGACCAGCAACTGACCGGCTTCGTCGGCACCACCAGCCGCCACGTCGACCGTCAGATCACCAGCGGCGAGCCGCCGCGCGGCGCCCGCGGCCTGCACGATCGAACGCCGCAGCGACTCCGTCTGGCGCAACACCAGAACGCTGGTCACGGCCACCCCGAGCAGGACAAGCAGCACGGAATTGCGTAGCAGCGTGGACAGATGCTCCCGGGATGCCGCCCACTGAGTGCGGTGCTCGGCGAGCAACACCGTCGCCAGTTGCTCGGCGGCGACCGCGACCGCGACCTCGTGCGTCGCGAGCAGCGCTTCCATCTGGGCAAGCTCGGTTCCGGGCGCGGCCGCAGCGTCCGTCGCGGCGCCTCGTGGCGCGCGATGGGCCCGCATCTCCGCCGTTCGAGCCAGCTGAACTTCCGCGTCGGCGGCAGTCAGCAACTGCCGGGCGAGGTCCTGCCGTCCCAGCTCCCCGGCGCGACCTTCGATGGCGCCACGCTGGGCGTCGAGCTCTCCCTGCAGCGCGGCCGTCGCCCGGCGCAACGCGGAGTCGTCGCCCCCGAGCCTCGCCCCCAGCCACGCCGCTCGCAGCGCGGTGGCGCGCTGGCTCACCCGGGTCGCGGCGGCTGCCGCCTCGATCGCGCCGGCAGCGCGTGCTTCGAAGTCCCCGAGACGTCTCAGTTCGAACGCCGCATGAATGCCCGCCCCGCCCACCACCAGCACCAGCAGCGCCAAGCTGAGAGACAGCTTGCGCTGGATGCCGAGATGGCGTCGGGTCCGCTTCGAGGACTGGCGCTCGCTCATGACATCGCCTCCCCGCTGGCGCCTCTCAAAGCCAGCCGCATCAAGCTGGGGACATCGAGCACGAACGCAACCTTCCCGGTTCCCAGAATGGCCGTCCCGGCAAGCCCCGGCAGTCCATCGAAGAGCTTTCCCAGCGGCTTGACCACCGTCTGCGCCTCGCCGAAGAGGGCATCGACTTCCAGCCCCGCCTCCACCCCTTCGTGCTGCACCACCACGACGCTACGTCGCGCCGGGCGCTGTCCCTCCAGCTGAAACATGTGGGCCAGGTCGAGGTATGGCGTCGGCCTGCCACGAATGTCGAGCAGCCCCGTCCCCTGGCCAGCGGACGACTGAATCGGCGGCATCTCGACGCACTCGCGCACCGAGTCGAGCGGCAGAACGTAGGTTTCTCCGGCCACTCCCACTCGAAACCCGTCGATGATCGCAACCATCAGGGGCAACCGCATCGAAACGGTCGTGCCGTAGACGCCGCTGTCCACGCTGACCACCCCACGGATCGCCTCGACGTTGCGCCGTACGACATCCAGCCCCACCCCTCGGCCGGAGAGGCCGGTCACCTGCTCCGCCGTCGAGAACCCCGCCTCGAACACCAGAGACGCGACCAGCTCATCCGGCACGTCAGCGTTCGCGTCCAGCAGTCCGAGCGCCACGCCGCGCTGCTTGATCCTCGCGAGGTCCATTCCGGCACCGTCGTCCCGCACCTCGACCACGATGCTCCCGGCGTCGCGCCACGCGCGCAGAGTGACCATTCCTCGTTCGTTCTTGCCCGTCGAACGCCGCACTTCGGGGGCCTCGAGTCCGTGATGGATCGCGTTGCGCACCAGATGCAGCAGTGGATCCCGCAGGTGCTCGACCACCGCCGCATCCACCTCGACGTCCTCACCTTCTACCACCAGTTCGACCTGCTTCCCGCAGACCCCCGCGGCATCCCGAACGGTACGAGCGGACTCGCGGAACAGCGGTCCCAGCGGGACCGTGCGGAGTCGCATCACTTGCTCCTGGAGCTCCTGGTAGAGCAGGTCTGCCCCCTGATGTGCGTCCTGTGCCTCTGCCCGCCCTCCGTCACCGCGCAACAGTTCCCCGACCCGCCCACGTGCGATCACGATCTCGGCCACCAGGTTCATCAACTCGTCGAGCTTGGCCAGTCCCACGCGAATGGTGCGCGAGCGTCTCGACTCCCGCGGCGAACACGCGGCCACCGCGGGATCCTCCGCGACCGTCTCCGGTTCATCAACAAGTGACAGCGTGGCCTGCGAACCCAGGTGCTCGAGAACTCGTCGCCCTTGCGCGTCGAGCTCGGTCACTCCCTCCATGGCCGCCACGATCGAACTGCGCAGCGCGTCCACGGCCCCCAGCAGACTCTCCGTCAGGTCCGGGGTGACGGCCCGACGACGCTCCCGGACGAGCTCGAGCGTGTCCTCGAATGCGTGAGCCAGCCGCGCAACGTGGTCGAATCCGACCGAGCTCGCGTTCCCCTTGGTGGAGTGAGCGACCCGGAACACCTCGTCGATCAATGCCGTGTCGGTCGGTCGCTCTTCGAGCGCCAGGAGCGCTTGCTCGGCGATCTCCAGCAACTCCAGCGATTCCTGCCGGAAGGTTTCGCGAATATCGTCCAGCGTGATCTCGTCGCCTTCAGTCATCCCCCGACTCCACGAGGCACTTCACCCAGACGTCGCCGGTGGCGGTATCGAAGAGCACCTTTCGGCCGGAATGCCCACCGAGATCCTGGCTCACGATGGCGATCCCCCGTCTCCCAAGCTGAGCCGCAGCAACCGCCGCGTTCTCGTCGCTGATCGAGGGGACATTCCTGTGCGCGCCGGGAATGCGCGCACCGCCGAACAGCTTGGCCACCGTGCGCGTGAGATCGGCACCCGCATCGGCCATGCGCTCGAGCAGGCCCTCGACCGCGTCAACGCCAAACCGCGGACCACGCTGAGTCGGATCATCGGGTCGCCCGGGGAACACGAAGTGGTTCATGCCCGCTGTGCCCGAACGCGCATCCCACAAACACACCGAGACGCAGGACCCCAGCACCGTGAAGAGGACGGTGGGACGGGAGACGACCACCAGCTCACCCGGTCGGACGTAGGTTTCTCCCCTCGGCACGCGGACCGGCTCCGAGGCCACGCGGACCACCGGGGGCGGGGAATGCGGTCTAGCAGCCACCGAGCGCTCGCCCACTCCCCCGGGCGGCGCCGACCGCGCGGCTACGGCTCGAGGTGCCATGAGATCTTGGAGAGCAGCTCCCCCCTGTCGACGGGCTTCGTGACATAGTCGCTGCAACCAACCGTGTAGCTCCGCTCGACCTGCAAGGGGTCGTCACGAGTCGTCACCATGATGACGGGGATCTCCCGAGTGTCCTCCGCCTTCTTGAGCTCGCGAACCGCCGCCAACCCGTCGAGGCCCGGCATCACCAGGTCCATCAGGATCAGGTCCGGGTGCTCGGAGTGAGCCACCCGCACGGCGTCCAGTCCGTCGTGAGCCGTCAGGATCTGGAACGACTCCGTCTGCAGGTGGTGGCGCAGCAGCTGCACGGCCGTCTCCGAATCATCGACGATGAGAATGCGGTGTCCCATGGCTCAAACCATGCTGAGCGATTGATTGACTGCGGCTCGGAGGAGATTGGGACGCACGGGTTTCGGCAAGCACGTCCGTACGCCGAGGTCGTGCGCCTCGTTGCGAAGCTTCTCCGTTAGCTTGGACGATACGATGATCACTGGAACGCTCGCCGTGTCCTCCCTCTCCTGCAACTGCCGACACAGGTCGAGTCCGCCCATGTCGGGCATGTTGAGGTCCGTGATGATCAGGCTTGGGGCGGACCGGCGCGCTGCAGCGAGCGCTGCCCTGGCCTGATCGAAGCACACCAGGTCGAAGCCCCCCCCTGACAGGTGGATCTTGAGAACGTCGAGCATGGTCTTCGAATCATCGACGAGCAGGACACGTGGCTCGCGGGGCCGGCTGCTGACCACGCCTTGCCGAACCGCGCCAGAACTCCGCAAACGGGATGGACCAAACTTCAATGTCAACTCCTGGATCGTCCCACTGCCTGGACCTGCTGCCCCGGTCCAACCAGTCAGGAAAGCGGTCACCCTGCCGCCTGAATAAGCCCCGAGCCCAGAATTCTCATTCCGAGACAAAGCTCCCAGTCTCGGTAAACGTCATGGAGCATCCAGCCCACGACCGACGTGTCGCCGGGCTTAAGTGCCAAGGCCCCGCGCCGTCTAGGATGCGCAGGACCGCGCCATCACGGCCCGTCGTCCATCGCGAGGGGACTGCGCTCATGCTTCGTTTCGGATTCGGCACCATCGTCTCCGTCTGTCTGCTCACGTCCTTGCCAGCCGCAGCGCAACCCGGAGGCGAGGCAGCCCCAGGGCCGGAGCCCCCAGCGGACCCCTCCCCGACGCCCCCGACGGGCACCGCGCCGCTCGACAGCGCCGCGTCCACCCCCGAAGCGGCCGAAATCGAGGAGCCCACCGGATCTCCGGCTGCGACGCCGGTGACGGCGGCCAGTCCTTTCCCCCCTCTGGACGGTTCCGCTCCGACCCCATCGGAAGGCGACGCCCCGGGAGCTGAACCCCAGAACGCCAGCACCCCGGCTTCCGCCGGCTACGACAAGGGGTTCTTCATCCGCAGCGTCGACGACCCGTACTCCCTGAACATCAACTTGATGCTCCAGACACGCTTCACCTGGGAAGGCGTGGACGGGGGACCTGACGAGGCGCAGCTCGCGCTCAAGCGCGCGCGACTCAAGCTGACCGGGACCGCCTTCGACGACGACCTTGGCTACTTCTTCCAGGCCGAGTTCGGCTCTGGCGAGGTCAAGCTGATGGACTTCTTCCTCGACTACGGCATCGTACCAGGCAAGCTGCACGTCCGCGTCGGTCAGTGGCGACGCCCCTTCTCCCGCGAATTCATCAACGCGGTGACCAAGCTCGACCTCGTCGATCGTTCGCCGGTCGACAAGGCGTTCCGCGCCGACCGGGACATCGGTCTGGCCCTCCACAATCGCTACGAGAAATCCCCGCCGTTCGAGTGGGTGGTCGGCGCGTTCAATGGCACCGGGGCCGGCTCTCGCTTCTCCGGCGACGTCGTGGTCGACCCCGACACGATGGAGGGCGAAGTGACCTCCGGCCGTTTCAGCAATGTACCGAGTCACCTGCACCCGATGTTCGTCGCCCGGGTCGGCTACAACCACGGCGGACTCGTCGGGTACAGTCAGGGCGACCTCGAAGGCGGCGCGCCCCGCTTCGGTATCGGTCTGGCCGGAATGATCGATGCCGATGCCGACGGAGGTGACGACTCGTTCGCGCGAAGCACCGCCGATGCCACCGTCAAGGCCTACGGGTTCTCTGCCACCGCAGCCGGCTACGTGTCCTCCGAACAGACGGGCACCGCGTTCGGGGATCGCGGGCTGGAAGCGGTCGGGTTCGTCCTCGGTGGCGGCTACGTCATCGCCGAGCGATTCCAACCCGTGGCGCGGTGGGCCGTCGTCTTCCCGGAGGACGGCAGCGACCGGGAGGAGATCCTCGGCGGGCTCAGCGTGTACTTCCAGAAGCACCGCCTGAAATGGCAGAGCGACGTCGGCGTGGTCGCCGAGGAGCTACCCGGAGAGAACGAGATCACGCCCGTCTTCCGGTCCCAGCTCCAGGCGGTGTTCTGAGCGCCCCAGCTCAACCGGGGCCCGCGTCGCTCATGCAGGCGGTGATCGAGGAGTCGCAGGAACCCACCTGTTCAACGCACGACCAGCAGGCGGTGTCCTGGAGGTAGCCGTAGGTTGGGAATCCAGACTGCTGAAAGAGCGGTGCGCAGAAGTTCCCACAGGACTGGGCACAGAGCTCGCAAGCACACCACGAGAGCGACTCGGCAAGCCCCGCACTCGGACCGGTGCAGAGCTCGGCATACGTGGAACGAGCGAAGTACCAGTCGTTGCACCCCGCGCAGCTCGCCCCGGTCCCGCCGGTCCCGGTACGGAAGCCGCCAGTGCCGAACCCTCCGGATCCGACCACCCCGCCCGTACCCCCGGTGCCCCTGCCCGCGCGGCTCGAGTCGATCGCGCACTCCGCCTCCTCGTCGTAGCAGACCTCCCGCGCGCAGCTGCGGCAGGCAGGGTCGGGGGGCTGCGACACATCCCCACAGAGCGTCTGCCCGCACACCTCACTGCAGGACTGACAAGCGCAGGACGTCAGGGTGAACAGCAGGCTCGCCGACGGATCGGAGCAGAGCGGGTCCGACATGTCGCCGGCCAGAAAGTCCCCACATCCAACGCACGTCGGTCCGGCACCGCCCCCGCCGAGCGTGCCGCCGACAGCAGGCGGAGCGCCTCCGATGGCGCCCCCCGCGCCGCCCCGGCCGACGGAGCCGCCGGAGCTCGCGCCGCCCGCACCGCCGGCACCTCCGGCCCCACCGGAACCACCCGGGTCGATCGTGTCCGCAGCAGCGGCCGTGCACTCGAGCAGATTCTGGTTCAGCTCGCAGCTGATGATCGCTACGTCCCCCCAGTCCTCCCCGGTTCCACTCGGTGCCGCGTTGCTGCGGTCGCTGGACCGCAGTGAACCCGTGAAGGTGGTCACCGTCTCGGTCTCGGGGTCATTCTCGTTCAGCAGGACGCGCACGGAATAGTCGACCGCGGGCTCTCCCTCGAAGTAGTGAACGCGCACGGCGTAATCGCCCGGCACCACAGAGTCCCCCTCGTCCTGGCTCAGCGTGTAGTTCTCTGGTCCGAAACCCTCCTCGAGAACCTTGTCGACGTCGAGTACTCCGCCGAGCGGCGAGCCACCGTCGAGCTTGCAGGCTGCGTCGAAATAGCACGCCTCTCCAGGATCCGGCTCGTACACGTACAGGTCGAGGTCGGTCTCCCCTTGGTTCCAGGTGAGCGTCACGAGCATCGTGGCGGGGTCCACGTTGGCGGTGATCTCGACCGGATCACTCACGCAGTTGCACGATTCGGCGGTCACGGTGTTCGTGCCAGCGTTGAGGATCAATCCAGGACGGTTGAAGCGACCGCGAGCATCGACCGGTACCGTTTGCTCGAATCGACGGCCCGAGGCCTGGGACTCGGTGACCACCGTCACGCTGTCCAGCTCGAGTGTTCCGACGTTGCCGGACAGGGTGAAGACGCGAGTATCGAGGCTGAGCGTGCCCACTGGATTGGTGATGGTGATGGCGGAGTCACACACATCGCAGACGTCCCCCACTCCATCGCCATCGCAGTCCTCCTGATCCGGGTTGGCGACGAGGGGACAGTTGTCCGTCTTGTCGGACTGTCCGTCGTCGTCGTCATCACCGTCACAGACGTCACCCTCACCGTCGTCGTCGTTGTCCTCTTGGTCGGGATTGGCATTGGCCGGGCAGTTGTCGTCGTCCGCGATGAGCCCGTCCCCATCGGCATCCGGAACGAAGGGGTCGAGCGGCGCCGGATCATCCTCGTCGAGGAAACCGTCGTCGTCGTCGTCGTCGTCGCACGCATCGCCATCGCCGTCGCCATCGGTATCGGACTGGGTCTTGTTCTCGTCCTCGGGGCAGTTGTCCTCTTCGTCGGGAACCCCGTCACCATCGCGATCGGCGGCCCCCGTGTCGCAGACGTCGCCCACACCGTCGTCGTCCTCGTCGGCCTGGTCGGGATTGTCGACGAACGGACAGTTGTCGTCCTCGTCGAAGACTCCGTCACCATCAGCGTCGATTCCATCGCCGCCCAGCCACTCCCCACAGGTGGGGACGGAGAACGTCTTCGTTGCACAGGCACCGCTTTCCACCACGGCCAGCACCTTGCCACCAAGACGGTCGCAGACCCCCGGGGGCAGCGAGACCCTGCGCCCATCTTCGCTCCAGCCGAAGGCCTTGGAGCGGCTCAGCGGGATGTAGCAGGTCCCCGTGACCGGGTTGCAGTGTCCGTCGTTCTCGACGACGAGCCCCACGTTGAGATCTTTGATCCCGGCGCTGCGCTCGAACTCGCAGACATCGGGGTCGGAGACGTCGATCTCCACCCGAGTCCCCTCGCTCAGACACGAGATCGCGTCGAAGCAGGCTCCGTTGCGCGCCGCCTCCGGCCCGCTATCGTACCCCCCGTAGATCTTCTTTGGATCGTAGTCGTCGACCTCCTCGACGAGCGCCTCGGCGCAGCGACCGAGATTGCAGGTCTCGGCTTCGTCGTCGATCGCACAAGCGGAGGCCGGGTCGCCGTCGGCGTCCAGATCGTGCTCACCCTCGCAGAGCCACTGCAACGGCATCGGCAGCATGCCCACGCGATTGCGAGGGATGGTGGTCACGGTCTCACGCGCCACGCGCAACTCCCCATCGCTCCGACCCAGCAGCCGCACGCGAACAACGTCCCCTCCGTCACCACCGGAAACCACAGCGTAGGTTCCCGGCACAAAGTAGCCGCTCGCGTTGGGAAACAGCTCGAACGAATCGGTGAACACCGTTCCGTCTGCCTCGCGTTCGACGAGGATCTGCACCTGGTCCAGGTCCTTGTCGATCGACATGTCGGTCGATACCGCGACCATGAGCTGTCCCCGCCGCGGATTGTCCTCACCACATCCAAGAGCCAGCCCCGCCGCCCCCAAGACCAAGATCCATCCAAGTCGTTGCATCGCGTCTTCCCCTGTCAAAACTCTAGGGTGTTCCATGTGCCGGGCTGCGGGGGCGGTGTCTCTTCGCCTCCGCGCACGGCGAAGTAGGTACCCGCACCAACCGCCGCGGCCGTCACCACCCCCCCGGTGATCCAGGCCCAGGCGGGCAGCCGCTTCTTCTTGGTCGCTTCATCCCGCAGAGGCTGATTCACCACCCGCGCCTGACCCTTCCCCACCACCACCTCGGTCGTCACTGGCACCTTCCCCGGCGCCTCGATCTGGACGGTGTGGGCGCCGGCGGTCAGCTGGCCCTCCCACAGGCCGACCCCAACGACCCGGCCATCGACACGAATCGTCGCATTGGTGTCCGACACGATCTTCAGCTGCCCTTCGTTCACTTCGCGGGCAAGCGCCACCTCGAGTGTCCGCTTCTCCCCCCCCTGCAGCTCGAGCTCTTGTTGGTGGGGGACGTACCCGACCATCGAAACAGCAAAGCTTCGCTTCCCGAAATCGAGCACGAGAGGTCTCGCCAGCGGTGCGGTACCCACCGTCTCCCCATCGACGGAGATCTCGGCCCCTGCCGGCTCGACCTGAACCGTCACCTCGGAGACGAAGCCGGTCACCGTGTCGATCAGCGCGCGCGCCTTGGCCTCGTCGGCCTTCGTGACGTATGGCTCCCCGGCGGCCAAGTACTCGTCCATCAGCTGGATGACCCGAGCGTAGTGCCGCAGGTTCTTCTGGGCCGCCGCCATGTTCCAGAGCAGCCGGGGGTCCTGCGAATTCTCGAATGCAACCTGGAGCTTGTTGAGTGCCCCCTGATAGTCGCCATCCTGGTAGAGGATCTTCGCCGCCTCGTACTCCGCGCGAGCGATCCCGGTCAGCGCCTCGTTGAGAGGTGGCAGCGCGTCCGGTCCGACCTCCTCCGTCTCTGCGTCCGCGACCTCACTGGACTCCTCCGGGGCAGCAGCGGACTGCTCCGACTCCTCGGCTTCGGCCGCGCCTTCCGGCGCGGTCGTCGGTGTCTCCTGAGCGCCGGCACCAGCAGCAATCAACAACCAGGCGCCAACGATGGGGGCTACGATGCGCAGTCGATTCATGTCGTCATCTCACTTGAAATCGATGTCGAGCGGGCTCGAAGAGTCGTTGCGAGGGGGAGCCGGGACGGCCTTTGGCGGAGCGGCCACGGGCGGAGCTGCCACGGGCCGAGCGGCCACGGGTGGGACGACCGTCGCGGGGGCCGGCGTCGGAGGCGTCGAAGTCGAGGGCTCCCCGTCGACCGTCCGCGCCGGCGCTGCAGGGGAGGAGGTCGGCCGCGCCACGCGCGGCGCGGGAGGAGCAACCTGCGAGCGAGCCGACGCGGGAGACGCGGACGGATCCGTCGAAGCGGAGAGCGCGGGAGTCGGTGCTGGCGGCTCCGCTCCGCTCGCCTCCTCGACCGGTACCGAAGGCGCCGCCGACAGTTGTTCGCTCGCTACCGCAGTGGTGGAGGACACCGTCGCCGTGAAGGGCGCGCTGATCCAGACGGCCAGGCCCCCTCCCCCCACCAGCAGGATCGCCACGGCGGCGAGGACGCCCATGCCCGACCGACGCTTCCCGGACTGTGGCGGAGCCTGCGCCGCAGGGCGCGAGCCCGACGCCGTGTCGGCCCAGGTCGTGTTGGTCTGCGCCACGGCGGGAGGAGGCGGCAGACTGCTCCCCGAGACGAGCGGCCCGGGAGGTGCGCTGCTGACGACAACCTGAGTCGGGGGCATCACGCTCCCGCGCAGCGCCATCTTCGCCTGCGAACGCAGCGATCCGAAGGGGAGAAGCGCCGTCTGGAGGTCGGCGGCAGTCTGGAAGCGATGCGCTGGATCCTTCTCGAGACAGCTCGTCACGATCGCTTCGAGGCCGGGGGGAACGTCTGGCCGAAGAGACGCCATCGGCGGCGGGGTGTCGACCGCAACGGCAGACAGGATTGCGCCGAGCGTCTCGCCCTCGAAGGGCGTGCGGCCCGTGATGAGCTCGTACAGGATGGTCCCCAGCGACCAGATGTCCGCCCGCGCGTCCACCGTCTTGGCCGACCGCACCTGCTCGGGTGACATGTAAAGCGGCGAGCCCATCACCGCGCTCTCATGGGTCAAGGCCCCGTCGAGTGGTCCCGACTGCTTGAGCTTCGAGATCCCGAAGTCGAGCACCTTGACCACTGGAACGCCGTGCCGGTCGACCGTCAGAAATAGATTGGCGGGCTTGAGGTCTCGGTGCACCATGCCGAGCTCGTGGGCGACGATCATCGCGTCACAGGCCTGGATGACGTAGTCGACCGCCTCATCAACTGGCAGCGCCGGCCCCAGCGGACCGCTCGCCAGGTCGTTGCCATCCAGCAACTCCATGACCATGTATGGCTCACCGGAGTCCAGCCGCCCCACGTCGTAGACGCGCACGACGTTCTCGCTGCGCAACTTGGCGGCGGCGCGCGCCTCGCGTAGAAAGCGAGTGACGATCTCGCTGTTTCCGGTCGCCTCGGGGCGCAGCAGCTTGATCGCCACGCGGTCCTGCAGCTCCACGTGGGTAGCCGCGAAGACGATGCCCATGCCGCCCTCGCCCAGAAGTCGGTCCACCAGGTACTTGTCCAGAAACTTGGCTCCAGGAACCAGCTGCGAGCTCACCACGGTCTGCGACAAGAACCGTCCTCCTCCGCCTGGATAGCTAGGACTGGGACACCACTTCGGAAGCGGGGCCCGGGTGATTAGATCAGAACCCGATCGTCAGAAGACAACTCACGGGTTCGGTTTCAGCCGCACACGCGTTCCGCGGACGCCATCCCGCGAGCTAGCCGCTCCAGCACAATGAGGGCTACCCAGATGACCGCGGGCGGATCGATGCGTGCCGGGCGCACGTCAGGGTCCGCCAAATGTGGCGGGATCGAGCAGAAGCTGCTGGAAGTGATCCGTGGCGACCGAGCCGTCGACCTGGGTGACCAGCCACAGGGGACCGTCCGCATCGAGGGCCAGCGTGGGGATACCATCGGCTCTGGGCTCGCCCAGCACCGCTCGTTCGACCGCGGTCGCGAACTCGGGAATGGCGACGGCGAGAATGCCCACCTGATCGCAGGCGTCGAGGTCGTCGTAGACGACCCGTTGCTTGGACCGCACCCAAGACGCGAAGGGATTGTCCGGGAGCTGCGCAACGAGCGAATCGGGGAGGTCCGCTTTCTGGTCGTAGTAGCCGCTCACCTGGACGTACCGAAACTTCTCCGCCACGATCACGTCCGCCCAGGGATCCATCTCGCCATTCGGGATCCCCATCACGCCCCCGTCCGCGCTGGCGCTGCCCAGCGCGGACACGACAACCACCCGCTCGGGCACCGTGGGATCGATCAGGTAGGCGTCGGCCACGTCCGTCAGCGGTCCCCCAGTCACGACGACCAGCGGGAGGTTCGGCTCGGCGAGTCGTAGCGAGGTCTCCACGACGAGTCGCGCCCCCTCGGAGTCGTTGGGCACGGTCGACTCGATCACGCCATCGCTGGGACGGGTCAACGCCGAGCCCGTGCTGGCAACCGGGTCCGGGATGTCGGCGAGTCCGCTGTCGCGAGCCGCGGCCACCATCTCCTGCCAGCCCGCGAGGCTCTGCTCGAGGTCCCCGGCGGGACTGGCGTTGACGTAGATTCCACCGAGCGGCGGCCCCACCGTGCTGGAGAGCAGGATGGCAAACTCGCCCTGCCAGTTGTCGTAGGCGCCGTCCGCACCCAGGATCACGGGGTTCCGCGAGTCGACGGGGAGCAGCCCCGAGGGCGTATCGACGGCCGCATCCGACGGCTCGCCAGCGTCAGGGAGTCCCGCATCCTCGTCCATCGCGTCGCTGGCGGCGTCGGGCAAAGGTGGGCCAGCGTCCAGCGGGTCGCCCGCGTCTTCGGCAGCGTCCCATCCTGCGTTCAGGGAGCCTCCGCAAGCGGCGATCACCAGGCCCAGGGCACTCCACGAGAGTGGCGCCCTGGAGAACACGTTCCAGGGCCGCGCCGGGCCGCGCCCCGCGCTCGCGAACCGGGAGCGACAGCGAGACGCCAACATCATTCCAGCAGCGTACCTCGCGCGCGCCGACGCGGCCAGGGTGGGGCTCCGAGACCCGCCACCGCACTCGCCATCGGTCCCAGGACAAACCCGGCTCCGACGGTCTGGCATCCGACGTGGAGTTCGGTACGCTCGCGGGGCTGAGGGGTCCAGGAGAGGGAGCGAAGCATGAAGGTTTGCGCAAACTGCCACCGCGAGAACGCCGACCACTACCGCATGTGTCTGAACTGTGGCGCCGAGCTCGCCAATCCGGCGGTGGTCCCAGCGGCACCGCAGCGGAGTTGCCCACGCTGCCAGAACTTTATCAGCACCACGAGCCGCTTCTGTGACAACTGTGGCTTGGCGCTGACCAGCGAGGCCCCCCCCGGCACTCCGCCTCCCCCCGCACCAGCGCCCACCCCCGCGCCAGCCAGCGGCGGCGTTGTCGCGCCCTGGGCGGGGCACGTCCCCCCGTGGCAAGCGGGTGGTGCGGCTCCCTGGCAAGGCGGCGGTCCATCACCCGTGGGCCTCCCGCCACCGACCGCGCCACAGCCGCCCGGTTCGCCACCGGCTGGATCGCCACCCGCAACGCCCGCCCCGCTCGCCCCACCGGCAGCGGCCGCCCCCGGCTTCCCCGTGGCGACGCCCGCCTACCCAACTCCAGCCACGCGGCCACCTCGCCCCCAACCGGTTGCCATCTCCCCCACCCCCCGGCCGCGGCCGGTCCGACGCGACAACTCGTTCCTGCTCTCCTGGGGTGCCGGGTACGGGGGCATTCCGCTCGTCATCCTGGCCGTCCTCACCTTCGCCATGGGGCCACCCTGGGACGACTGGATCCTCGACCAGCGCGCCGAAGTCGTGCAGGCCACCCCATATCGCGTCGAGGCGACGGGCTCGAGTATCAACGACGAGACGGTGATGCGCATCCGCGTCCGCTTCGAGGACCGCTCCGGCCAAGAACGAACCGCTGCAATCGGCACAGTGGACGGGAACCTGCTGGCCAAGGCCCGGCAGTCGGAGCCGATGCCGCTCGAGTACGACCCGCAGCAACCCACTCGCGTACGCTTCAAGGGTCACTACGCCTCGGCACTGAACGAGACGGGCATGGTGTTCATGATTCCGATCATGATGCTGGTCTTCGTTGTGCCGGGGCTGGGCGCCTTCTTCTTCGGCGTCTTCCGGACGCTCGTGGATCGCCTCCGCGGTGCAGTGTAGGCTGCCCCTGTCCCCATCCTGCGTGCGTGCTCCTCCCGAGGCCGGACCTCGGGACCCCATCTCGAGACCGCGAGCGCAGCTCGGTTCGCCTACGGTTCGCTTGGGGCACCAACATGCCCGCTGGCTGGATTCTGCAGAAGCCCCCGCTGTTGCATCTGCTCGCGCAGCAAGAGCAGACCTCGATGCTCGGGCTCAGCACGCAACCCGCGCTCGAGCGCGACTCGCGCCTGGTCGAACTGGCCCAGGTTGGCGCTGGAGACGGCAACCAGGTACTCTGCCTCCGCGTACGGGGTCCGGTACGCGAGCGCCTTCTGGGCGGCCCCCAGCGCCCCCCGCCAGTCTGCTCGATGGACCAGGAGCGCCGCCAGGTTGGCCCAGGCGAGCGAGCTGGTCGGAGCGATGTCCACAGCTCGACGGCACGCCGCGTCGGCGCGGCTCCCGCGCTGGGTGCGTAGCGCCGCAACGCACAGCGCGTTCTGCGCCTGCGGATAGTCGGGATGCGTCGCCGCAATCGGCGATACGGTTTCGAGCGCTTCCGCTGGGCGTCCCTGCTCGAGCAGCGCGTGCGCGCGCAATACCGTCCAGTGCGGGTGCTCGGGCTCGCGCGCCAGTGCCACCGCCATCAGACGCTCTGCGCTGCCCCACTCCTGCCCGCGGTGAATGGTGAGGGCCAGCCAGCAGAGGGCCACGAAGATCCCGACGGCCAGGCTGGTCCTGAGGAGGGCACGTCGCTCCGGGCGCTTCCAAGCCGAGCCGCAGGCCAGGCACACACCCGCCCAGCTCAGGTAGGAAAAACGGTCGCCAACGAAGTGAACGTTGGGACCGATCAGTGCAGGCGGGACCAGGGATCCGAGCGCCAGCGAGATCCCGAGGAGAGTCGCTGGGCGCAGCTGACCGGAGCGCGCACGACGCAGCCCCCAGAACAGCAGCACGAGCAGCGCCCCCGCGACGACGGCCACACCGAGGGGGTCGAGCGGCTGGTACCAGTGGTGCACATCGAACCCAAAGGGCCACACCGCGAGGCGCGCGTAGAGCACGAGCAACGTGGCGTATGACGTGAAGAACTCGAGGGGCGCCCGCGTGCTCACCGCCGCTGCGGCGCTTGCCACGCCAACGGTCCAGCGCGCCACGAAGTAGAGGCCGACCACGGCGACCAGGACCACGTGCTTCGGCCATTCTCGACGCATCGATTGCCGCCGACCGAGGTCGTGCAGCAACAGCAGCGGCAGCGCGACGATCCCCACCTCCTTCGACAGTAGCGCGAGGGCCATGAACAGCGGCACCTTCCAGATTCTCGCCCGTTCGCCAGCGTTGGCCCCGAGCGCCAGCAAGACGAACAGCAGCACGAAAAGCTCGAATCGCGCCGACAGCCAGATCACACTCTCGGTGTTGAGCGGATGCAGCCCCCAGAGGAGAACCACGAAGGACGCGACCGGGAGTCGCGCGCCGTGCCTCGTCAACACCCGGGTCAGGACCCAGGCGGTGCACAGGAAAAGCACGAGGTTCCCCAGTCGCAACCAGGGCACGGCTTGGCTCAGGCGAAACTGCAGCCAGAAGCTGACCATCGGCAGCGGGCGGTAGTACTCGGTCGGCTGGTGCAGGTTGCTGGCGTCCCACAGGTCGGACCCGATCAGGTGCACGATGCCCGCGGGGCTCGCCAGGTACGGATTCTCGACGACCAGGGGCCCGTCGTCGGTCACGACGCCAGCCCCCAGCGTAGGGAGGTAGGCCAGGAACAGGGCCGCCAGGGGCAGGAGCCACCAGAACCAGCGCTCACGAATCGACCCGAGCGGGGGCGTCTCCGCGGCTGGCGTTGAGGGGGAACCTGCTGACTCGCTCATGCGTTGGCGCGAGCTACCCTATCATGTCGGTCGCGCGCCATCCCGGGAGCCGGCGAACCGACTGGTGCCGCCCCGCAACCAACACGCGAGGCCGGCTACCTCAGCGCGCCGGGGCGCTCAGTCCGCCGGCACCCGCGCCGTCCGACGTCGAAGAACGCAGATCAGTAGAGGATTTCCGGAATCGGCACCTGGCACTGCTCGGGAGGGCTCAACCACTTGAGAATGTTGACCCAGAACAGCTCCACCTGCTGATCGGTGATGTCGGCCCACTCGCTATCGTAGGTGAGCCATTCGTCACCCCAGACGACAACTCGCCCGCTTTCGTACTGGCCGACCTGGAGCGCAACACGATCGTTGGCATCCCAGGCCAGGCTCGTCCCCATCGCCCCGTCCGGCTCGGCTCCGTCATCCGTGAAGATGCGGCTGACGCCCTGGGTGACAGGATGGGGATCCCAGCGCTCGATGTCGCCCATCAGCGACAGTTTCGTGGAGCTGTAGCCCAGGCCCACGGCGTTGAGGAGGAGATTGACGTTGACCACCTCGTCCGCCTCGTTCCCAGCGTAGCCGATGGTGGTCATCACACCGCCGCCGTTGGCCACCCAGTCTCGGAACGCGGCCACCTCGGCCTCGGTGAAGGGGTGGTGAGCGGGAGCAACATTGTCCCCGAGCGAACGCGCCTCTGTGGTCGCCACGTAGAGCACGACGATAACCTGAAACGGCTGCAGCAGTTCCGGAGTCAGGACCTGGTCTTCCAGCGCGACCGCGCCCAGGGGACTGCGCTGATTCAGCCAGGACGCGAAAATGTCGCCACCGTCGCTCCACGGTCCGATGTGCCCGATGGTCGCGATGTTGAGACAGTCGCAGATCCCGTCGTGACCTTCGTCGACATCGTCGACCATCCCATTGGAGTCGTTGTCGATCCCGTCGCAGATCTCCGGCGTCCCATCCCCTGGGTTCGGAGTGCTGGCGCTACCCCCAAGGCTGTTCAGCACGAGAGCCCCTCCGGTGCCCGAAAACACCCCACCGGTCCCGCCCGCCTCAGGAACACCTCCCGTGCCTGGGTCGGACGAGTCCGACTGCTCCGGGTCACTCTGCCCGCAGCCGCCGAGGAGAACGGAGGCTGCGACGATCGAAAACAGGAGGCGCCGCATGGGAGTGCAGTCTCCCCCAGCGGGGAGGTCGACTCAAGCATTCGCGCGGGAAAACCCCGCCAAGAACCGCTGATTCATTGGCGGCTGGCGCGCCACGCAAGTGCCATACGGCAACGCTTCCCGATAATCGCGATGAGATTGTCCGACTTGGCCCATCTTTGACCTGCCAGCTTGTCCGCGACCGGGGGCGGTCGACCTGCCCCCGCGCCCACGATCCGGTCCGCGGACAACGAATCGTTTCTGGAAACGATTTCACCACCCTCGCCTGTCTCGCGGCTCAGCGAATCCACCATCGCTCGCCCGAGGAGGGTCGCTCCAGGGGCCACGTGTCGCTGAACTCGTCGCCGGCGCGCGGGAGGGGCGGGCACGCCAGCGTCCGGATCGGATCGCTGCGACCGCGGGCGGACGCGATCCATGCGATCCGGGCCGGGGGCACCAGTATCGACGCTGACTGGCGCACCGGCCCACGTTTCTGGTAGACGAAAGTCCACGCCGCGCGAGAGCCGTCATCACGCGGGCCAAGGCGAGGACCGCATGAGCTTGGGGCAATGGAGGGCAAAAACCGTGGAAACCAGTCGGCTAGCGGGGTGGGCAGCGTTCGGGCTCTGCGCCGGGATCCTGCTCCTGGGAGCGTGTTCCAATCCCCCGCGCCGAACCCCGAGTGCCGAGGGGGGAGCGGGGGGCGCCGCGACGGGCGGGCGAGCCCCCACCGGGGGACGTGAGGCCGCCACCGGTGGTGCGCTGGGCACTGGGGGCGAACCGACCACCACCGGAACGGCGGGTGCCAGCGGGCAGGGAGCCGCCAGCGCGGGCAGAGGTGGTGACGGACCGACCGGAACTGCGGGGCGCGACACCAACGGGGGCACCGCCGGGACCCCGGGAACGGGTGGCGCGCCCAGCACCGGCGGTACCGGCGAATCGGCCGGAACTGCAGGGGCGGGCACCACCGGCACCGGCGGGACGCCGCCAGGCGGCGCCGGGGGAACCACGCCCGTTGGCGGCGCTGGTGGCGTCGCCGGTTCGCTCGTTCCCCCCTCCCTCGGCAGCTACGCGCTGTGCGTGCTGGGCAGCGAGCTACCAAGCGGCGACTGCCTGACGACCACGCAGCTGGATTTCGGGGTGGTGGGCTCCGCCGTGCCCACCACCCGACGCTTTCGCATCGACAGCACCGGCCCCGCCCCCCTCGCGCTCGTCAGCGTCGAGCTGGTCCCTTCCACCCCGGGCCTCGCGCTCGACACCTACCACTTCGTCGACGACATCCGTAGCGATGTCGAATTGCCGGTCGTGGAGGCGGCCGGCGCCACGCTGATCGTCGACGTGCACGCGATCAGTGGCGCCACGGTGGGTCCCCTGCCCGCCACGCGGGTGATGGCCACGGTCAGCGTGGGCAGTGGCACCAACGAGGTGCTGGAGGTCGGCCTGGTCGGCTCCACCGGCGGGTGCCTGACGGGGACCGGTGACTGCAACTCGGATCCGGCGGACGGGTGCGAGACAGCAACCACCAGCGCGGCTCACTGCGGTGACTGCGACTCCGCGTGCCCCGCGCTCCCCCACGCGGACTCGGTCTGCACCACGGTCGATTCCGCGTCCTCCTGCGAGATGGGAGCCTGCGATACGGGGTTCGCGAACTGCAACGACGAGCCCGGTTGCGAGACCGACCTCTCGACGGTGGACAACTGCGGGGGCTGCGGCGTCGCTTGCCGCCTCGACCACGCCTCGGTCAGCTGCGACGCGAGCGGCACTGAGCCCACCTGTGTCTTCGACTACTGCGACGCGAACTACGTGAACGCAAATGGGTTGGAGGAGGACGGCTGCGAGTGCCAGTACATCTCCGCCACGGACTTCCCTGACGACTCGTTCACGGACACGAACTGCGATGGGATCGACGGCGATCTCGCGAGGGCGGTCTTCGTCTCGGCGACCACGGGCGACGATTCCCATCCGGGCACGCCGGAGGAACCCTTGGCCACGCTGCAGGCGGGCATCGATCTGGCCGCCGCCCAGGCCCGCGACGTGTACGTCGCGATCGGAACCTATACGCCAGCCACGACGCTGACCCTTCGCGAAGGAGTGTCGATCTACGGCGGCTTCGATCCCGCAGACTGGAGCCGCAGCGACACACGCGATGTCGTCATCCAGAGCGCGGCCACGACGGCGGCCCTGGCGAACGCGGTGAATGTGCCAACCACGCTCGACCGCGTCACCATCATGGCAGCCGCTGCCACTGCGCCCGGCGACTCTTCCTACGGTCTGTTCGTGCAGAGCAGCGGGGGGCTCATCGTCGCCCACTGCGACGTCATGGCGGGCGCCGGCGCCCCTGGGACCGCGGGTGCCTCGCGACCGGGCACCGCGCCGCGAGGCGGCAACGGAACGGCAGGAGGCCGCGGCTGCGAGGACTCGACCGTGCTCTGCTCGACCTGCCCGCGGCCCAGCCCTGGAACGGGGGGCCTCAACGCCTCTTGCAACAGCACCCGCACGGCGGGGGGAGCCGGAGGACTGCCCGGCAAGGGGACCGCGAACGGCAGCGCCGCGCCGCTTCACTCGACGAGCGTTCCCGGCGGCGCCGGAACCCCTGCGGGTGAAGGCAACTGGAACCCCACGACGTCCTATGTGGGAAGAAACGGCCTGCGCGGTAGCCATGGAGCCACCGGAACCGCGGGTCAGCGGCTCTTCTCGTTGTTGGGCTACGTCCCGACCACGGGCGCCGCCGGCAACGCGGGGTACGACGGTGGGGGGGCAACCGGCGGCGGCGGCGGCGGTGGCGGGAGCGTGTCCTGCGATTCCTACGGCGGTGCGGGAGCAGGTGGGGGCGCCGGCGGCTGTGGCGGTCAGCCTGGCGAAGGCGGCTCGTCGGGCGGCGGTTCCTTCGCCATCTACCTCTGGCAGTCCAACCTGTCACTCACCAGCAGCACACTGTTCACCGCCGACGGGGGTGCCGGCGGTGACGGCGGCACGGGCCAATTGGGAGGGCAGGGTGGCACCGGCGGCTGGGGCGGAGATCCCGACCGCCCCAACGCTGGCAACGCTTACGGAGGCGAGGACGAACAGGACGATGGCTCGAACGGCGGGCGCGGTGGCGACGGCGGGCGCGGTGGCGACGGCGGCGACGGCGGTGGTGGTTGCGGCGGACCCTCGGTCGGCGTGCTCCAAGGCTTGGAGTCCCAGATCCAGGCGTCTGGCGTCGCCAGCTCCCTCGGCACGCCCGGCGTGAACGGACAGTTCGGAAGCGGCTGTGGTTCCGCCCCGGGAACCACGGTCTGGCGCCTCTAGCCAGCCCCCCGGGGCCTCATGTCCAGCCGCTACGCCGGCGGTTGCGGACGACTTCGAGCTCCTGCCAGAGCTGGTCCGCTCGCTCTTGCTCAGAGCGAGCTCGAGCGACCTCGGCGTCAGCCCGTCGCCGCTCGGCGTCCGCGTGCGAGTGGGCGCGATCGGCGCGGTGGCGTTCCTCATCGGCGCGCTGCCGCTCGGCCTCCAGCTGACCGAGCAGCGTCTGCGCCGTCTCGCGCTCCCGCTTCACCTGGTCGCGCTCGGCGACCGCGTGCTCGCGCTCGACCTCAGCACGCTGCCGCTCCCCCTCAGCACGCTGCCGCTCTCCTTCGGCCCGGCGGTGCTCCTCCTCGGCACGAGCGTGCTCCTGTTCGACCCGCTGCTCCGTCGAGGCGAGCTGCGCGCTCAGCTCCGCGACTCGTTGCTGGGCCTCAGCCGCTCGCTGGCGCTCCTCCAGGGCCTGCTCCTGGGCGCGGTCCGCCCGCTCGCTCTCCCCTTGCGCGCGCTGGTCGGCCGCCGCCGCCTGTTGCCACGCCGCTGAGGCGCGTTCACGCTCCGCCTCCGCCACGCGGTGCTCCTCCTCGGCCCGGCGGTGCTCCTCCTCGGCACGAGCGCGTTCGCGCTCCACCCGCTGCGTCTCGCTGAGCAGGAGCTGGTTCGCAGCGGCGGCACGTTCGTGCTGCTCCTCGGCACGCGCTCGCTCCCGATCCGCCCGCGCCGCCGCCGCCGCCAACCGCGCCTCGAGCCGCTCGATCTCTGCCGTCCGCGCCGCCAGTGACTGATGAAGCTCGGTCGCCCGCGCCTGGGCCTCGTCAGCGCGAGTGTGCTCCTGCTGCGCGCGGAGCGCCTCCCAGTCGGCGCGCTGTCGCTCGTGCTCCACCCGCTCCCAGGCGCCCGCCACCTCGGCGGCAGCTCTCTCGGCGCGGGCGTGACCGCAGTCCGCACGCTCCACCTGACCGCGAAGCTGGGCGCGCACCTCCTCCAACCTTGTGGCGAGGTCGTCGGCGCGCTGCCGCTCTGCCTCCCCCCGCGTCCGCTCCGCCTCGGCGCGGGTGCGCTCCGCGTCGGCGCGCGCCCGCTGTTCGTCGGCTCGCGTCCGCTCGGCCGAGAGCCGCCGTTCGAGCGTGACGAGCCGCTCGCGGTCGAGGGGGAGCAACTGCTGACGCTCATCCCACCACCGCAACCAACGCGCCGTGGTACCCCACACCGTGCCCTCGGCAACACCGAGCCAGAGGTCGAGCCCGGGCACGTGGGCGCGCCCGTCAGCAGCCAGCTCGGCGGGGAAATAGGACCCAGACTCCGCGTCGAGTCGAAAGACGTCGAGACGCCCCGTTCGGGGATCGAAGATGACGTACACCGGGACCTGCAGCACCCTGGCATAGGACTGCATCTTGAAGACCCGATCCGCGGTCTCCGAGTTCGGCGCGACCAGCTCGATGATGACGTCGGGGGGCTTGCCTTCCTCGGACACGACGTACCGGGAGCGCTCGCGATACGGCACGCCCACCGCGACCGTCACGTCGGGATCCTGGACGTCGCCGGTCCACTGGTGGTCCGGGTGAGGGTGAACGGGCAACTTGCACCCGACGAAGAAGTCCTCGCGGTGCGCCCACGCCTCCTCGAGCGAGGCACCCAGCAGCAGCATCTGCTGCCAGTTCCGCGGGGGTTCAGGAAGGGGATCGCGGTCGACGACCATCACCCCGGCTCTTCGCGACTCCAATTCGCGTTCTGCCATCGTCCCAGCTCCTCGGGTGCAGCGTACAACACCCGCCCCGCGACACGTCGATGGGATTCTCGGCACTGTCGCTCCTCGTGAGTTGCCAGCCGACCGGCCCAGGGTCGATCTGGCTCTTTCGACCGTTCACCCCGCCGAGAGTCCGGAGCTGCCCCAGGTCGCACCGGCGGACGGGAACCTCGACTCCCAGCGTCCATCCAGATCGACGGGCGCGATCCCCACACTGGCATTCGTCGAAGGCGATCGTCACCGAGGGCAGGTCCCGAGGCTCGTCAACGTCGAACGCCGGCTCCACTTGCGACGGGCCACCATCGCCCAGGAGTATCGTCGGGAAACGAGCCAGCATCATGGGCGAAGCCCCGTCATCGAGCCGATGACCACCGATCCGCGACAACGCCGAAAGCGGCCAATTCCGGTCGGCTGCCAATCGTGCGACAATCGAGGCACCGTGGGAATTGAATGGATGGGAAGGTCGAACGCTCGGTCCTGGGCGGGGCTCGCCGTGGTGAGCCTGGCGGTGCTGGCAGCCACTGGGTGCTCGAACAAGAGCGACGAGGGAGCCGACAGCGCAACCGGGGGCAGCTCGACGGGGGGCGGTGCCACGGGTGGCACGGCCCCGCACCACTCCACTGGAGCACCGCCCACGACCCCCGACGCCGCCGGCGAGTACTCGTGGGACGGCAGCTGGTCGCCCATGCCAGACGAGTTCCCACTTGCGGGTTTGGAAGACCAGGACCCGACCCAGCAAGGCTTGCCACCCGGTCGTTGGGGCTGGGACGGCAACTGCAGCTGCGCCGGCAACGAGGGAACGGCCATCTATGACAACGAGTTCGTTGCCAAGGGGCTCGACTTCGAGCAACTCCTGGACTCCGAGGGCCGGCTCTTCGGGTGGCGACTCGTCGACACGGACGGGGGCACGACCGAACTCAACCATCGCGGCGATGCCTTCGATGGCAGCGACGGCGTGGACATCTTCGACCTCGACTTCCTCCAGGGCACGGGTCCGGGAGAGAACACGCCCGGCATCCACCTCGGCGAGGGTCCGGACATGCTGCGCTACCAGACCGGATGGAGCGTGGACATGCGAACCGGGGCCACCGGCCGCGGCGCTCTGTTCGACAACGACCTCGTCATCCTCGGCAGTGAGGACGTGCTGCCTGGCAACGAGTACGACATCTACGGCACGACCATCCACACCGGGCCAGGATCGGACCTCGTCTTCGCGCGGAACTTCGGCCCCTCAGCGATCGACCTGGGCAACGGTAGCTCCGGAAGAACGGACGCGCTCGACGAGGCCGACGGCGACGACCTCGTGCTGGTGGCGGGCAACGCCCGCGACTTCCGCATCTACGGCGGCCACGGCGATGACACCTTCGTCTGGTACGTGGACGAGGTCGCGGACGACCGCTTCCTCGGGCCAAGCTTCTACGGTGGCGGCGGCTGGGGGGAGGCTGTCTGGGGCGACCCCGGCACCGACCGCCTGGTGCTCATCGTCGATCCCGACACCGAGATCGTGCACGTGCGAGGAGACCATGACGACAACCCAGGGTCCCTCCTGTCGTTCGTCTACACGGACTATTCTCCATCGATCGATGGACCCACGGAGGACGACGAGTTCGCACGGTACTACGGGCTTGCCGAGATCGGTCCCAGCAACGAGCATACGGTGACTTTCTCCTACCGGTCTCCCGACGGCAGCGTGTTCACGCAAGACTCGTACCTGACGGCGGTCGAGGAGGTGCAACTCGGCGTGGGTGACGCGGCCCGGGTGTACGTGATTGACCAGGTCACGGGCCAACTCACGGAGGACGTCACGCGCGAGCCGCTCGCCACCGTTCCGGACCGCGCGGCGTTCAACGATCTGTTCGACAGCTTCGCAAGATAGGTCAGTCCGCGAAGAGCGCGGCTTCGTCGGTCCAGATATCGAGCTCTCCGCCTGTCTTCCCTGCTCGAAGAGCACGCCGCAGACAGCGCCCAGCTCGATCCCGTCCGGTCGGACCGCCCCAACCAGGAGCCTGCTCCATGGCGCTGAACCGGAGCCGACACTCGTGCTCCCCTCGCTTCAGCGCGTCGGCGTCACTGGAACAATGGTGCCGTCTTCGTTGAAGAGGAGACGGTCGATGCACACCTCGCGATGGGTGCCATCGCCGTCGGGGATCGCGAAGCGGTGGTAGACGATGTAGTAGTCGCCGTTGGGGAGCGCGAGGACCGAGTGGTGACCGGTGGCCAGGATGCCCTGGGAGGGGTCCTTCTGGAGGATCGGGTTGACCTCCGCGGGGGTGAACGGCCCCAGTGGCGAGGTGCCGATACCGTACTCCACGCGGTAGTTCTCGCTCCGGGTGTCGTCGACCGACCACATGAAGTAGTAGCGCCCCTCCCGCCGGAACGCGACGCTCCCTTCGCGGAACCCGTCGAGGTGGAGGTCATGGACTGGTCCGGCAAAGGAGATCATGTCGTCGTTCAACTCGACGACATGGGCAGTCTCCTCCCCGTTGCCGAAGTACAGATACGACCGGCCGTCGTCGTCGGTGAACACATAAGGATCGATCGATTGACCACCGTACTGCCCCGCGGTGATCAGCGGACGCCCGAGAGCGTCCTCGAAGGGGCCCGTCGGCGAGCTAGCCGTGGCGACCCCGATCTGGGTGTCCGCCGAGAAGTAGAAGAAGTACGTGCCATCTCGCTCGGCGATCCCCGGAGCCCAGGCGCGCGAAGAGGCCCAGCTGACGTCGCGAGTCAGATCCAGGATCACACCCTCGTCGGTCCAGCTCACCAGATCCGGGGAGGAGAAGGCGTGGAACGCAGAGGACGACCAGCCCTCGAACCCATCCGTGGTGGGGTAGATGTAGAACGTCCCTTCGAACCAGGCGACCTGCGGATCCGCGTGGAACGCCGGCAACACGGGGTTGCGGGGGACACCCACGACCAGCCCGCCCCCTGACCCCGCGGTCCCCGCGCTACCTCCAGTCGCGCTGCCCGCCGCTCCCGCCGTGCCGCCGCCGAGCCCCCCGCCGCCAAGACCTCCAGCGGTTCCTCCTGCGCTCGTGGTCCCCCCCGTGACGAGCCCACCAGTGCCACCGCCGAGCGGGGCCCCGGCCCCGCCCCCAGCACCAGAACCTCCCATCGGCGATCCCCCCATTCCACCGCTGGCGGTGCCGCCAGTGATGCCACCACTCCCGAACGCCCCGGTCCCGCCGCCAAGGCCACCGGTGACGCCACCACCCGCACCCCAGCCGCCGATGCCCGGGGTGCCACCCTGCGACGCACCGCCCGTGAGAGCACCGCCCGTGGGAGTCGCTCCCCCCGTGTCGGCATGTCGGTTCTGGTCGTCCCTCGGGTGGGAAGAGCACGCAGCGATCAGCCCCGCCGCAGCGATCAACATGGGTCGGAGGTTCGCCATCACCGGCAAAGCTACTCCCTCGTGGAGCGCGGGGGAGAGGCGCATCTTCTCCCCACACCACCGTCTAGATATGCTGGTAGCACAATGCACTCCGGGCATGGCGCTTGCTTCGCGCCTCGCACCTCGCGCGTGCCGCCCTCACCGGCGCACCTGCAGCGTTCACTGACGCGCCGGCGCTCGTGGGTCTATCCACGTGGCGGTCAAATGCAGTATCGCCCACCCTGGGTCGCCGCCGGCCAGTGCATCAGGTAGTGAGTCCGCGAGCAGGCGTAGACCTCGAAACCGTGACGTTCGTAGAGACGTCTCGCCCGATTTCGGAAGAGAACGCCGAGACGGACAGGACCCCCGATGACCCGCGCCTGGTCCTGCACGTGCCGCAACGCAGCGCTGCCGATCCCCTGGCGCTGCCGGTGCGGAGCCACCAGGAGCTGATGCAAGTGCACCTGGTTCGTCTCGATGACGACGACGAGCACCCCCACGGGCTCGTTGTCGTCGAGGATCAGCTGGAAGGGCCAATCGCGCCACTTTTCCGCGAAGTGGCGTTGCTGGCGCGCCTCATCCCAGGCGCCAAACTGACGCACGACAACGTCGTGATAGGCGTCCTCGTGCAGACGTTCGACGAAGGCTCGGTCGCTGGCGAGCGCCACGCGGGTTCGCAAGGCCAACCCTGTCCCGCCGAGGTGTGGCGGCGTCGGTATCGCGTGAAAGGTCATGGTTCGTCTCCTGCGGCTGGGAAGCCCACGAGACGAACCTGGCACGAACCAGAAGAGCCGCCTCGCGGGCGGCCCTCGGGTTGCTGGTTCGGGTGGTTCTCAGACAGCAATCGGCATGGGCGCCCTGCGCTTGCGCATCGCCATGCTCATACAGCTGCTGCCGCTGAAGAACCTCACGGCCGCCATCGTGGACGCCGGCGCAGGTTTGGTCAACCCCCCAGACGCACGTCCGGCCTGTCGGAACCGCGGAAGGTGAGGTCCAGTCGCAACGGTCGGGGTGTAACCGAGCGAACACGCGCGATTGACCGAGAGCCAGATCTCTCCCGCCCACCGCCCCGCCCGAAGTGGCACAACCATTGCTGTCTGCGCCGAGCATGGAAGAGACGATGGGACGGTGGACACAACTGATCCTGGTTGCAGTCAGCTGCACCGCGTCGGTTGCCTGTGGTGGGGAGTCGAGCAGTGGCAGCTCCCGGACGGGCAACGAGGGCGGCGCGGAGAGCGGCGGCTCCGGGCACGCCCCGGGCTCGGGGGGCGCCGGCGGCGCCCTCACGCCAGCCGTCGGTGGCAACGGCAACTCCGGAACCGTCGGTGGCAACGGCAACTCCGGAACCGTCGGCGGCAACGGCAACTCCGGAACCGTCGGCGGCGCTGCCCCGGGCTCCGGGGGCGTTCCCACCGCGGGTGGGTGGGGAGGATTCGGTCTGGCCCCCTCCGCGGGAGCAGCCGCAACCACCATCTGCGAGAGCTACTGCGCCACTGCCGTGGCAGCGGGGTGCGACTCGCCCGCCACCGAGAGCGAGTGCCTGTCTGGCTGTGGCTTCGTCGAGAACATCGCTCAGTGCGCCGACGAGTTCGAGGCCGCATTCGCTTGCGGTGCGGAGGCACCGGCCACCTGCGACGACCAGGGGGAAGCCACCTTCCCCGGCTGCGAGCTGGCGGAGCTCGCAGCCGTTGGGTGTCTAGCGACCCTCGAGCCCCCTCCCGAGCTCGCCACCCCCTGCGCCGACTACTGTGATGCGGTCGCCGCCGCCAACTGCCCCGCGGAGGACCCCGACACCTGCCCCTCCGAGTGCGCACTATTGGCCGCTCTCGCGCCGAACTGCACTCCGGCGTGGGGGGACTACTTCACCTGCGCTGCCAGCGACACGTTGACCTGCGACGACGCCGGAGAGATCACCTCCGAGGGATGCTTCGCGGAGGCACTGGCCGCCGCCGGCTGCTTCCTCGCGGCCGGAGCCGGATAGGCACCGCGCTCCGTCCGGGCCGACTCGTTGGATGGCAGCACCATCCCCGGTCGCGTCAATATCCGAGGCCGTCCATCACGGCCTGGAATTCGGGTGAGAACGAGCCGTCCACGCGACTGATCTCCGAGCCGGTGTCCCACAGCATGGGCACCATACCTCGCGCCAGCGCCGCCTCCGCCACACTCTGCATCCAGAGTGTTCGCGAGGCCGGTTCACGGGGGTAATTTTCTCCGGGAGTGACAGCAAACTCCCCCAGGATGATCGGGATATTTCGCTGACGACTGAAGTCACCAGCCGTATTGAACTTGGCCTCCAGCTCGGCGCGCTGGGCCGCATCGCCCCACGTGGTTTCCGGCGTGCCCCAGCTCTCCACGGTGTCCAGGCCACAGAACGTGAACGGCGTGTAGTAGTGGAGCGAGAGGAAGAGCTTGCCAGGACCCGCGGGATCGTTCGGCACCGTGAACTGTCCCACACAAGTGAGATCGATGTCAGTCCTGAACCCAGCGATGAGCAGTGCCCGGCTCTCGTTGTACCCCCCTTGGTCCCTCACCGTGTCGACGAACAGCTGGTTCAACTCGTTGAGGGCCCCATAGTCGGGGGTTCCGTTCTCGGCGCCATCGACCCAGAAGCGAGCCTCCTCGTTCAGTCCCTCGAGGATCAACCGATGTCCGACATCGCGGAACGACGTCGCGATCTGGGTCCAATAGGAGACGAACTTCGTCTTGACATCATCGGTCAGGCGAAACTCGTTGCCCGTCCCCTCGTTGAAGATCCAGCCGCCATCCCAGTGGATGTTGACGACCGGGTACATCCCCGCCTCCTCGATCCAGCCGACCACCTCACGGACACGATCCATCTTGTCGGGCTGGATCACTCCGTTCACGGCGTAGGTGTCCCACGCGACCGGCACGCGCACCGAACGGATGCCTCGGTTGGCAATACCACTGATGTACTCCCGAGAGATCAGGGGTTGCCCCCACCCCGTCTCCCAGATGGTGGTGTTCTCGAGCGTATTGCCGATGTTGGTCCCGATGCCCATGTCGGCGGCCATGGCGAATACGTCCACCGTCCCCACCGACCCCACACCGCCGGTGGCGGTCCCGCCATCCCCGGCGGCACCACCGGTTGCCGTCCCGCCCATCGCCGTGCCGCCCGTTGCCACACCGCCCGTTGCGCCCGTTGCCACACCGCCCGTTGCCACACCGCCCGTTGCCGCGCCACCCGTTGCCGCGCCGCCCGTTGCTGCGCCGCCCGTTGCTGCGCCGCCACTCGCCCACTGTCCACCGGTGCCGGTCTGCCCCCCGGTCTCAGTCCCGCCCCCGACTCCCCACTGTCCACCGACCGCGGACAGACCACCAGTAGAGTCGGTGGGCTGGGAATCCTCAGCCGAACACGCCACCAGAAGGCCTCCGATCATAGCCACGAGAAACGCTCCGACGAACCGCATGACGTCGGAAGATAGACGCCCACGTCGCGGAAGGAAAGGGGCACGACCTTTCCCCTCCCGCCCCAACGGTCCAGTCATTCTGCTCTTCGAGGGTGCTCTTCTCCCGGAGGCACTCGCGTACTCGTGAGGAAGATCTGTCATCCGACAACGCCATCGCGAAATCGAGAAGAAGCCTCACCACCTTTCCGATCCTGGTGCAGGGGTCCGAACCACTGGAAGCGCACCCTGGCGCCCTCGGCGAGGCGACCCACCCGATCGGTGCCAACAGCAAGGCTTCTGGAGACCCGTAGCGCGCCGGTAGCGAACCGAGCTCGGGGGGCATCCCAACTGACAGGTTCCCGCACTTCCTGCCCCAGTTCGCCGGTGGGGGCCGCGACGCGCTCAGGGCAGCACACACGCCTAGCGACGTACCACCGAAGCGCTTCGTTGGGCCATCCCTCAGTACAGGGCAATGCTCGCAACGCAGATCGAGCCGGCAGCGGGGATCCCCGACACGCCCGAGGGAACGGACACGCCGACAAGGGTCAGGGGTTCCCCATCGTTGGGAGTGCCATACGCTCCTTCTTGAGGCGCGCGAACTCCGCCACCTCCGGGCTGTCGTAGAGCGCGAAGGCCCGCGAGAAGTGCAGCTCGGCCTCGGCGCTTCGGTGGCGAGCGAGCGCGATGGCGCCCCGTTGATTCTCGACCCAGCCTGGAATCCAGGGCTCGTAGCGGTGGGGCGCCTCGACGAGGTGCTCGGCGATCGCGAGAGACGCGAGCGCCTCACGCCAGTTCTCGGCCGGCATCTCGACCTCCACCGCCCAGGCGTACTGCACCACCGGTTCGTCGGGGTGTTGCTCGAGGTAGGGCTCGAGGAAGCGCCGCGCCTCGGCGGGAGTGGTCCGCGGAGTGAGGAAGAAGCGCCAGAGTCGGGTGCGGCGCTCGGCCGCTTCTCGCAGGCGCGCCGCCGCAGCTTCGAGCTCGAGCGCGAGCGCCTCCGAGGCCGGTCCGGGGCGCGGTCTCCCGCCGTCATTCTCGGAGCCGTAGATGGCTCCGGACCAGGGATCGCCGTCCGCGCTGCAGCGCACATCACCGCTGCCGAGGTAGGCGAAATCCGGCGAGCCGCGCGGAGACATCTCTGCGACGAGCAACGCCGGGATCTCGATGGTGGGGGGCACGCCTCTCGCCGTGATGACACCGTGGTGCAGACTGAAGTGCAGGTGGCGGTCACCGGCCAACCCCGTCTTGCCCATCGTTCCCAGCTGCTGGCCGGCGACGACGGCATCCCCCACCTCCACGTCCACGCGCGCCAGGTGCGAATAGAGCGTGTAGAGTCCGTGCTCGTGACGCACGCGCACCTGATTGCCGTATCCGCCACCCGAGCCGGGGTCCTCGATCGCGCTCTCGACGGTGTAGGCCACCTCACCCGCCGCCGCCGCCACGACCGCGACCTCACTCGCCGTACGGTTGGCGAAGTCGAGCGCGTGCAGGTTCTGCGGTAGCGAGTGGGTGTGCCCCGCCGCCGCGTTGTTGCCCTGGGTGCACTGCACGACCACCCCGCTCGGGAACGGCAGGCGAAGCATCGGGATCAGGGCTTCGGGCACCGGCGACTCGGCGACGAACCGCGGCCCCGCAGCCGCGGCTGCCACACCGACGCGTGGGTCGGTCCCTGGCAAGGCGTCGGGCTCGGGGTCCCCGGCTCCCGTGGCCAGCGTGTTGATGCCCAGCAACGCCGCCGCGACGACCACCGGCCACGGGACCTGCCGGATGAGCGTTCCCAGTCGGATCCGTGCTCGCGCCACGATTCCATTCGACGCGCTCCCCACGCCACCCTTGGGTCGGAGGCCTGGAGAAACCAGAGCGGCCTCACCGGGCCGGAACGTAGCCCTGACGCAGCCAGCCTCCGCGCCCAGTTCCCCACAGCACGCAGTTGTCCGACGATCCGGGCAGATCCCAGATCTGCACCCCGCCATCTCCGCCGCCGAGCGCGTCCTTGAGCGAGATGACGAGCTCGAGCTGACCGTCACCATCGAGATCGCCAACCGACGGGGCCGCCATGGAACCGCGCAGCGCCAGTTCGATGCGATGCAGTTCATTGCCCCCGGCGTCGAGCACAACGAGATGGGCCGGCACCACCGGCTCCCGCGGCTCCCCTTCGGAATAGGTGGCAAACAGGATCTCAGGCGATCCATCACCGTTCAGGTCCACGATCAGTGTCTCGCTCGCTCCGACGAACGCTGCGGAGGACGCAAAGCCGTAGGTCCACATCTCGTCGCCCCCGGAACGATACGCGTGGATCAGACCATCATACGCCGGGAAGACGATCTCGAGACCCGGCTCGCCATCGAGATCACCGACGGCAGGAGCCGGAAACGGGGGGACGATGTTGTGTCCCCGCGCTTCGTAGAGGCTCCCCGGACCGTTCTCCTTGGGCGTCTCCCAGCCCGCGGGACGCGAGAGGTCGTGATTGAGCACCCACAACGCGACGCCCTGGTTTTCAGTTGAGGCGCTGTGCTCGTGGTCGCCTCCGAGCACGATCTCGTGGTCCCCGTCCGCGTCGATGTCGGCAATGACGGGCGGGGCGTAGGTGAACTCGGAGCGATCCCCGCTGCCCCAGCCCTGTTGCGAGAGCGCGAGGTCGTGGTACGCGGGAACCATCGTGATCCAGGGATCGGAGAAGTCCGACGCGGCCGCGAAGGGACTCCCGTCGCCACTCCACACGCCGAAGCCAATCACGTCGTAGGTTGCGATGACGTCCATCACGCCGTCTCCGTCGAGATCTCCCGCACCCACGTTCTGGTTGAAGCCCCCGAAGTCCATGCAGTCGCCCCCGCCGGGAGGATTGCAGGCATCGCCGATCTGAGGCCAGCCAGTAGCCGCCGATCCATCGAGCTCGTAGACGTTGGTGGTGGGGCCCTCGGCCTGCTGGTGAACGAGCACCTCCTGCACCCCGTCGCCGTCCACGTCCGCGACGGCAATACTCCGGATCTCGGTGTCGCCGAACGTCTGTGGCCACCCCTCCTTCAGCTCACCCGATGCGTCGTACACGGCCACGTTGCCGGCGTCATCGAGCCCCGCGGCCACCGCGATCTCGACGGCATCGTCCCCGTCGAAGTCGCCGACCGCAGCCGACGGCCACATCCGCACGCTGCCGTGCTCGGGACTGTTCGACGCGCTGCTCCCCCAGGCTGTCTGCCACCTGAGCTCACCGGTACCGGAGTAGACATAGAGCACCGAGTGGCGGGGCGCGACGATGTCGAGGATCCCGTCGGCGTCGAGATCGACGAGGGCGGGGGAAGCGAGCCAGTTCTCGTCCCAGCTCCCGGGAAGCGTTTGGCGCAGCCTGGGCGCTTGAACGTCCCCGTGAGCACCACCCGCGGCGCTCGCGCAGGAAGGTGGAGGGGGTTCGATGGGATCACCGGGCAGGGTACCACCGCTGGAGCGCGCGCCACTTCCGCCACTCCCCCTACTCGCACTGTCGTCCTGCTCGCTTCCCCTGCCACAGGTCACGGCCAGTATTCCGCACGCCACCACTGCCCACGCCACCTGGTTCTGGCTCATCCCCATGCCCCGAAGGGTGCCACTGGCCGCACGGGGGTTCAAATGGGTTCAGGACCATGCGGTCGCTTCACGGAGCGCCCCGACCGACGTCTCGTCGGCACTCTGGCACGCGCTCGTGGGCAGAGGGAGTCGGCACAGGAGCCGTGCGCTTCGCCCCGCGTCTCCCGCTCCCGAAGGATGGCAGGACCTTGGGAGACCACCCGTCGCGCTCGCGCCCACTCAGAACCGTTCGGTAGCGGGAGCGGTCCATGCTCGCAGCTGCCCGAAGTCAAGGGAGGACCACGACGCGACCAGTTGAGGGCGCTTGGGTCCGCGCGGGTTTGGGCTGCAGTGCCCAGATCGAGGGTACGGAGTCGAGCCCGCCGCGGACATGGTCAATTCTTCCACCAGGTAGACCACTCGACCCGTGGACGCACCGCCGCGTTTGGCACACCAGGCCGCGGGGACGCGGCCCCCCTGCCCCACAGAGGTTCGGTACGCGCAGGTGGGCGCGCAGGCGGGGGAAACCGCGCCACCACCACCACCTGACCGGCAGCGCCAGATCGCCGCAGGGTCCGCGAAGCCCCGCACCGCAGGCACCCGCGATACCTCCCGTAGCGTCACGATGCCGATGCGGGATTGCTCGTGTCTGGGCCGAATGCGATATTCGAACCGGTGGGCGGGGCGAGGCCCCAGGCGCAGGGGCCTGGTGGAGGTGTCGACGGGCAACGCCTGGCCCCCGGAACAACAGGTACTGCCTTGCACACAGAGTTCCCTCCGCATGTGACGGTGAGTGTCCCCGCGAGCCTGACGGTCACCGGGGCGACGAGCATCGCCCCCCGTCTCGCCAGGCAGCCCTACGACTGGGACACAACGCTGGGCGGCGGAGGTGGACGACTCGCGTGGGTGGAAGCGAACGTTGTCGACCTGGAGGAGGAAGCGCTCTCGCGCCTGCAGGGACACCGCGCCAAATTGCGAGTCGCAACCGAGGATCTCCCGCAGGTTGGCAAGAACGCGGAGGCGCTCCGCGGCCTGGCCCCCGTCTTCCTGGTGGGCGCGGACGCGACCTTGATGACCAAGGTGCAGTACCTCGTGTCGCTGCGCTTTCCAGTGCAGGTGGACGCCATCGGGGATCCCGACGAAGAGGCGCTGGTCGCGGCCTGCGACTACTATCTTCACAATCCCGCCCTCCACCTGCCCATCGAGCCGTTTCATTCGCTCCTCGCCGCGTGGGTCAGCAAGAAGCGACTCACGCTCTGGGAAATGCAGACGGAGAACCCACACTTTCACGCCTTCGTGACCGAGGACGGTCGGGTCACGCTGGGCGAGCGATGGCGTGCTGCCGGTCACGACTACGGCCCGCTGGGCCAGGAGTGGCGCGACCTCGAACGCTCGCCGCTGTATCGCAGGATGCAGACCCACTTCGAGGATCTCTTCCGCGCGCGCAGCCCCTGCTGTGTGTGTGCCGAACTGCCGCTGTGCGGGGGCTACCTGAGAGCAATCGACGGCACCGCCCGCTGCGAAGCCTGGGTCCGGGTCTTCTCTGCCCTGCGCCAGAGCGCCGTGCACGCTCAGGACCTGCTCGCAGCGTTTCCCTCGGAGGAGAGAAATTGAAGCGGTTCGGCGTCATCCTGGTTCCCACTTGGCAGTGCAACAACACCTGCGACCACTGCTTCGAGCACACCAGGGCCGTATCCACCGATCCTTCCCTGTGGCCCCTGACATTCCGCCGCCTGCGAGAATACGCCGAGACAGCCGGCGTCGACCGCTACGTCGTCTACTGGCAGGGCGGCGAGGTACTGACCCTCCCACCCGACGACGTCCAGCGAGCGCTCGACCTGGGCAACGACATCTTCCAGGGAAGTGGGTGTGAGCTCGAACACCACCTCCAGTCGAACCTCATCCCCTACCACCGTCGCTGGGCTCCGATCATTTCCCAGCACTTCCGGGGCTCGATCAGCTCATCCCTCGACTACCCCAACATCCACCGTTCGACCCCCACGATCACGCCGGACGGGTACACGGCAGCGTGGCTCGCCAAGAAGAACGAGGCCCTGGCGGATGGCCTCACCGTCAATCTCATCTCGCTCCCCAGCCCCGAAACCCTCGAACGGGGCGCCGAGCGCTTCTATGCGTTCTATCGCGACGAGGCCAAGGTCGAGAACATCCAGGTCAACTTCCCCTTCACCGGGTACGACGGGCGCCATCCAGCGCAGCTGGACCTGGCGCTCCTCCGCACCTTCATGCGCGACCTGTACGCCATCTGGGTGCACGACGGCCGCCGCCTGCGACTCAATCCCCTCGAACCGCTCGAGGAGCGCCTCTTGAAAGGCACCGGCACGCTATCTTGCGCCATGTCACACAGCTGTGCGAGCTATCTCGTCTGCATCGGCCCACAGGGCGAGGTCGGACAGTGCGACTGCTGGGTGTCGACTCGACCGTCAGACAACTTCGGGACGCTGGCGGAAGCGTCGCTGGAGGCACTGCTGCAGAGCCCCAAGCGAAAGCCATTCCTGGAGCGGGCCACCCACATGCTCCGTGACCCCGAGTGCGCCGAGTGCGCGTTCTGGTCGATATGCTGTGGGGGCTGCCCGGTCCGTGCCCAGTCGCTGGCGGGGTCATTCTACGCTCGCGACTACTACTGCCCGGTCTACCGCGGCATGTGTGAAGACATTCTCGTGCACCACCGTGCCGAGGTCGCCAAGCTGGCGCAGAAAGGCCAGCAACCGGTTCCAGCGTTGCCGTGAATCTCATCTGGTAGCGTCCCGAGGAGGGATCCATGTCTGACAACAGCAAGAAGGCAGAAATCTCGCGACGGGAGTACCTCGCCGCACTGGGGCAGTACTCCGCAGTTGCAGCGGGGGTCCTCGCCGGTGGCGGGGTGAGCTGGCTGGTCTCCGGCTGCGGTGACTCGCCCGCCACGACCCTCCCCGGAAACCTCCCCGGCGGCAACTCCGGACCCTTCCGGGTGTCGGCTGGAGGCTTCGTCACGACCGGCACCGCCCAAGGCTATGCGTGGACGGCGGCAGCCCCCGGCAGCAGCATTTCGCCGAAAGACTTCAGCGCCAGCGCCGCGCCTCCCCTCTGCGCCCACGGTTCCGTCGCGCCCACTGAAGACTACAGCGGCTGGGCCATGCTCGGGATCAACGTGAACCAGCAACAAGGCGCCAACTCCCCGGACAATCCCTGGACGCCAACCGGCACTGGCTTGCTCATCAACGTGGAGAACGTCGCCGGTAGCGAGCTCCGCGTCCAGCTCACCGGTACCAACGGGGAGACCGACGCCAGCGAGCGCTGGTGTGCGGAGCTCCTCGCAAATGGGTCTACGGTGTTCATTCCTTGGAGCGCCTTCAACACCAGCTGCTGGGACGGAACCGGTGCCCCCTATGCGATGCAGCCCATCAGGGCCATCTCCATCATCGTCCCTGGGGGCGCGACCACGGAGGTTGCGTTCGATTTCTGTCTCCACTCACTAGATATTGCCGTCGACGAAGGGCAGACCTGGGTCAACGAGGCGTGGGCCAATGCAACTTGGGCCAACGAGGCCTGGGCCAACGAATCTTGGTCGAACGCTGTCTGGTCGAACGCCGTCTGGTCGAACGCCGTCTGGTCGAACGCCGTCTGGTCGAACTACAGTGACTACAACGACCACGTGAACTACTGGGGCAACTGGATGGAGAGCTGGTGAGCCACGCCTCGCGGCCGACCTCCAATGCCGTCGCGCGTGAGTGACCCACCTTTCACCGTGCTCTTCGTCACACCCGGCCGACAGTTCTCGCTGCCCGCCGCGCTGTTCGTCGAGAGCCTGAGACGGAACAACGATGCCCGCCACATCCGCTTCCGCGTGCGCGACTATGAGCGGGTTTCGCGGGAGGTGGACACCAGCTTCTTGCGGGACCTGCTCCTGCTGAAGCCCAGCGCTGTTGCGTTCTCTTGCTTCTTCTGGAATCTCCACGACAACCTGGCGCTGGCGCGACTCGCGAAGTGGTTCGATCCCAGCATCGTCGTGATCCTCGGCGGACCTCAGATCGGGATGGTGCCAGACGCGCGGCAGCTGGCGGGTGCCCACCCGGAGATCGACGTACTGCTGAGTGGCGAGGCCGACGAGACTCTCCCGCAGGTACTGGCCGAGCTGGCGGAGGGGCATCCCCCAACGGTGGTGCCCGGCGCCACAGTACGCAATAACCAGGGTCTGGCCTCGAGCACGGACGCCTGCGGCACGTGCGACCCGCTGCGCATCCCGGTCGCACTGCACGAAGGCAACGAATACGTCGCGACCTTCACCGACGCGGACACCCTCACGGTCCAGACGGTCCGCGGGTGCCGGCGCCGCTGTTCGTACTGCCTTTATGGGGTACCAAGACTGCGCATGCTGCCGCTCGACCACGTGGAGCGGGAGATCGTCTTCCTGTGCAGCCGCCGCATCCGCCGCGTACGAGTGGCGGACGCACACTTCGGGGGCACCGAGGACCGAGCGCTGCAGCTGTTCGAGATCATCGCCAGATACAATCAGGTGACGACGTTCTCCATCTATCCCGACCCGGACCACCTCAGCGAGCCATACGTCGTCGCTGCAGCACGAGCGCAGTGCGAGATGATCTCGCTCGGTGTCCTCGATTCCTCCGAGAACGGCCACCCGACGACCGCTCGCACCGGCTCCGTCGTTCGCGCCATCGAACTCATGGCGCAAACCGGTCCCGTGCCTCAGGTGGACCTGGTGTACGGCCTACCAGGTCAGACACCTCGCCAACTGCTGGAGCGGGCCGTCCACGCGGCCCGGCTGGGCGCCCGCAAGTTCCTTTTTTCCCCGCTCATGCTCTTTCCCGGGACCCCGCTGCACCAGCAGGCGCAAAAGTGCGGTCTCGCGCAGACGCCCACGCCACAGGGATTTGCCTTCGCTGGTCCGCCGGGCACCAACACGACTTATTCCGAGGCGCTGGTGCTGGCCGAGCTCTTCAACGTACTCGGGAGGCTACCCCGCCTGTCCAACGCCATCTGGGACGAGGCCCCAGCGGAGATCACGGAATCTCCCGCGCTCTCCGCCCACACGGCGGAGCGACTCGTCACCATCAGCGACGCGCTGATCGGCAGCGGTCTCGCATTGCGAAGACGCGCGCGTCAGCTGGCAGAGCAACTCCTGGAACTTCTGGCCAGCCTGCTTCCGTTTACCGTCCCCTCACCCCCGCATCTCCCCGAACTGGCACGGCTGGACTTCGTGGCAGCAGCGATGCGCCGTCGCGCGGAGGAACTGCAGCGCCGACCGGAACCGTCGCCCCGTACCACCGCCATCCCGGATCCTGGAACATCTCCGGCGGCTCATTCGTTGGCGTCGTCAGCGTGGCAACTGCACCACGAGAGCTGGGTCGACGTCTTCCCCGGGACGGGGACCGAAGGCGGGGATGTCGGCTACGTCTTCCATTGCCCCACATCCTCGATGTGGCCAGCATCCGCGGACGAAGCGACTCGACTGCAGGACTTCGCGCATGCGCGGCCCGCTCGCCCTGACGACTACCAGCTGGTCGCCACCTGGTCCCAGCGAGGGGTGCTCCGTACCGCCAGCGAGAGCTAGCCGACCATGCGCATCGCCGTCTTCAACGTGGAGAGTCTCGGGCACATGGTGCCCACGCTCGCAGTCGCGAAGCTGCTCGGGAACGCCACGAGCCACGTGTGCTGCCTTCTGCACCGGGACCACGTGCCTTCTCACCAGCTGATTCGACAGTCGGGCTTCGAGCTCGAGTACCTGCCGGGGGACGGCTCCGATTCGACCTCGATGGCGCTGACCTGCATCGAGCGTCTCGCCGCGGCGCTCACGGCTCGCCACGTGGACATCCTGCTGACTGGTTCCCTCTGCCTCAAGGGACCCATCGCCGCCGAGCTCGCCGGCGTCGCTGACCTCCGCATCGTGCCCAACCCCTTCCTCTTCACCGAGACGGGCGAGAGCCCGTTCGTAGATGTGCCGCCGCCGCCCAACCCGAGGCGCGCCGTCCCCCGCGCCCCAGGCGCCTCCGCCACACGCTTCGAGCGGATGAACGAGCTCCGACGACGCTTCGGCCTCGAGCCGCGCAGTTCGCTGCAGCTGCTTCAATCGCCGCTCGCAAACCTGGTGCTGGTGGACGAGCGTGTTCCCCAGCTGAAGCCAAGCACCGAGACCACCCTGGTAGCGGGGCCCGTCCTGGGTGACCCCGGCGACGACGAGCGCCCCACTCGCAACCACGACGTGGAGGCAGCGACCCAACCGGAACTCACAACGCCCATCGTCTACTTGACCCTGGGGACCGAGGTGATCCGCGGGGAGCGGGGCCGTCGGTTCTTGGACCAGGTCGCACGACAGATCGCAAAATCCTCGGGGCCACCCCTGGATCTGCGCGTCTACCTGGGAACTCGACCGGCGCATTCCGACCTGGCGTACGTGTCACCCCTCCTGACCCCGCTGTCGGGCGTCATCGACCAGCGCGCAGAAATCCGGAAAGCCGACCTCGTGGTCTCCCACGGCGGCTGGAACACGGTCCACGAGGCAATCTGGGCAGGAAAGCCGCAACTGATCGTTCCCTTCGAAGGGCACCACCCGGTCACTGCCCAGTGGGCACAGGAGCAGGGACTGGGACGCTGGTGTACGCCGGAGGAGCTCCTCTCCGGCGATCCGGCTCGAGTGATACGGGAGCTCCTCCAGAATCGGGACATCACCACGGCGGTGCGCCGGTTCTCGCCCCGCCTGCACGATCCCCAGCGGCCGCAACGCATCATCGACTTTGCAACCAGCCGACTGCAGGCCCATCAAGCGTTGGCCACGGCCATCGCCCCGGCCACCCGGACCTCACCACGCCCTTCATCGACCCAACTCGCCAAGAAGCCGAGCCGCTTCACGATGGTCTGCGGGGTAGCGACCGTGGAGGGCCTGGAGCGCGCCGTCGAGGCGGGCGCCAGTGAAGTATTCTGCGGAGTGCACGATCCCGGGGAGCCCAACGGATTCCGGCGCGTCCTCAACCGGAGGGAATCGCCCGACGCCAACCTCCAGGGACTCTCGGCTCTGGACCAGCTCCTGGCGCGCGCTGACCAGCTCAATGTCCGCGTGGGCGTCACGCTCAACGAGGTGTTCACCGAAGCCCAGCAGCCGGCAGTCCAGGACATGCTGATTCAGCTTCGGGAGCGCCCCATCGACTCCCTGATCATCGCCGACTTCGGCCTCTTGCTGCACCTCGAAGAAGAGTTTCCCGGTCACTTCTGCGTGCACATGGGGACCGGCGCCATGACCCTCAATCGTCGAACGGCCGAGCTCTACGTCCGACACGGCGCACGTCGCCTGATCCTATCCCGCAAGATCTTCACCCCCGAGATCCTGAGTCTTCATGAGGCACTCCCCGACACTGAACTGGAAGTGTTCATGGAGGTCAACGCCTACTGTCCAAACTTCGACGGTCTCTGCAACTACCTTCACAACAACTTCGTCTGTCCAGGCGACCGGTGCTCCCACGTGGAGCCACGCTACGAGGAGGTGGCCACGCGAGGTATCTTCAACGCCGGATGCAAGCTGTGCGCGATCTGGGAGTATGCCCGGGCAGGCATCGGGTACCTGAAGATCCCGAATCGTGACAAGAGCGCCGCGGAGACCGCGACGCTTCTGTCCCTCGTTGGCGAGCTCGAACCCCTCGCCTCCGCGCTTCCCAAGCCAGAGTTCGTCGCCGAGGCCCAGCGCCGACACCGGGAGACGCTGGGCCACGACTGCCCCACGCCTGTCGGGTGTTTCCTCGCTCGCTGCTGAGAGTCCCCATGGAGCGCGCCGTCTTCGTTCAGTCCGCCGATGAGCTCGCGGACGTTCACCCCGACTTCTCCCGCATCTACTTCGGTGAGGAGCACTGCGGGCGCCGGATTCCATCGGCCTCCGCAGTGCTGGCGGTGGCGCAACGGTGTCTGGACGCGGGACGGCAACTCACCGTGGCCACACCCGTCGCCACCGACACGGAGCTCGAACAAGTCAGCAGAGCACTCACGCCTTGCCTGGAGCTAGCGACCCGGCATGGCGAGCTGGGCCTGGAGGTCGTCGTCAATGACTGGGGCGTCCTGTCTCTTCTGCAGGACGCCACTGACGTCCCCCTGTCGCTGGGTGTGCACCTGGCAAGGCAGAAGCGCGATCCCAGCTTCTGCCGCCTGTTCTCCGGCCACGGGCACGTCCAACTGACGGAAACGGACCGCCGGCACATGACGGGCTCCAGCATCGACTCCACTCCAGCCATGCTGCGTTTCGTGGAGCGCCACTTCAGGCGCGCCGAGATCGCGAACACGGTGCAGGGGTTCTTCACCCGGAGTCGGCTACCTCTGAGCCTGCACTTGCCACTCGTGCCCGTGACCACCACGCGCTACTGCAAGGTCGCGGCGATGGAAGCGGGGGCGCAGAACGCTTCCGACTATTTTGCTTGTCACCGTCCCTGCGAGGGGCGCGTGGACATCTACCAATCCCCGTACCACTCCCTCTACCTGTGGGGGAACACGCAGTTTTACCTGAACTGGGAGCTCCCACGACAGACGAAAGGTGTGGACCGCGTGGTGCACAACCTGCGCCGGGGGTTCCCGATGACACCCACGACACCACTGGGCTGGACGGGAGGCGCTCAGCGTTGATCGCGAGCGACCGCGGCAGGCACCAGGCCCTGACAGCACTCGCACGAATCCGCGAGCAGCGGGCCCCACGACTCACCGAGCCGCACTGCCGCGCTGCCCAGCGATACAGTGAGGTCACCGCCGAAGAGCTCGCCATGGCGATCGATCGTCAGACACGAAGCGCCGTTGAAACCGCGACTGCAAGTGCCCAATGCAGACGGCCGAGGGTCCAGCGGGAGCAGCGGGAGCCGGCGGCCACAGCGCAGCCAGTTTCGCCGAACCGATGAGAGACCCTGGGTCCACTTCCCCAAGGCGGACGGATGGATGGGTGACGCCATCTCGTCGAGCGTCACCACGCGCAGGGCCAGCGGCCCGGGCCAGAGTCCGCTCAGGTTGCTCACCAGGGCCACGATCCGTTCGATGCTGTCGTCTGGGTGGCGTGTGGGATCCAGGAGCAGCTCGACCGAGAAGCCCGCTCCCCGGATGGAAAGCAGCGCGTCGAGCCACCCCCCGCCGAAGCCATCAGCGCCAGGAGGCCCCAGATCCTCGACTGGAACCGCGGTTCGTAGCAGCACGCCGTGGCGCGCCAGGGCGGCGGCCAGCACGACGTCCACCCGCGTCACATCGGCGACCAGCACATGACGCACCGCGATCTGGTGCCTGCCACGGAGTGCGGACCAGGCGGCCTCGAGCCTCGCTCCTGGAACGGCGCCGACGGCCGACTGCTGCCAGAGCACCTCGACAGTGAACCGCCCCACCTGCCGCTGGTGGTCCTCCAGGCCCGCGGCGACGAGTTCCGTCAGTCCCGAGGTCGCCACCGCCGTGTCGATGATCAGGCTGAGATCACATGGCGCCGACAGTGGCGGCTGTCGATGAACCGGCTCCCGCCGCCCGGAGGGAGGACGACGGGCGGCGATCTCCGTAAGGTACGATGCGACCCGACCCGGCAGCGAACCCCACCCCAGTCGCTCCACGTACAGCGACTCGAACCCCGAGCACACCAACAGATGCGGACAGCGCTGCTCTTCACACGCCGGAAGGAATCGCTTGCCGGCGCGGGGCGAGAGGGTGATCGCGCCTCGCCCATCCAGGTACTCGACGGCACCAGCGCTGGAGGTCTCGTCGACACGTCGCCGAACGAGGCAGACGGGAATGTTGTCGAACCGGGTGACAGCGTTGTCCGAGGGAAGAAGCTCGTGCGCTCGGTCCGCCACCTCCTCGTAGGTAACCTGGCTGTCCTCGCTCTCGAGCACGGAACCGGTCCACTCGGGGAAGGAAAGAGTGTGTGCCTGCACCGGGAAACGCACCAGCAGCGCGCGCAGCGAGACGATCTCGTCCAGATTGTGGCGAGTGAGGCAGGTATTCACGGCAACCCCGATGCCAGCAGCCGCGTAGATCTGGAGAGCGCGCACGGCCTCATCAAAGGAGCCCCGCCGTCCCACGTTTCGGTCGTGCCCCACCTCCATGCCGTGCAGCGAGAGCAGCACGTCCGTCACCCCGAGCCGTCGAAACCCCGCAGCCCGCTCGGGGGTGAGCTGATAGCCATTGGTGAACAGGCGAATCGTCTCGAACCCGAGACCTCCCGCCAGCACCAGGTAGCGCTCCAGATTCGGGTCCATGGTCGGTTCTCCGAGCCCAGAGAAGACCAGGTGGGCCACTCCCGAGCCGGCACAATCCGAGATGAAGGCCTCGATCGTCTCTGGCTCGGGAAAGGCGTGGCGCCGGCGCTTGCCGGACACCGCGCAGAAGACACAGCGGTTCGCACAACTCCGGGAGATGAGCACGTGCGCCATGCCTCGACGCTTCGGCGACGCTCCCTCCGACGCCACCTCCCCGCGGGTGCCGACGGCAACGCCGGGGCCAGAGTTTGCCATGGCCCATGGTAGGCGATCCGACCGTCCGCGGAAGGAAAAACCTGGCCCGGAGCGCACAGGCCCCAGTGCTCCACTCAGTTCCGATCGCGGCTCATGCTCGTCAAGGGCCGGCGCGCCGTGACGAGCCAGGTGCTCGAGGGCGCCCAGACGCCGTGGTCGGTGGAGTAGGGCTCGAGCACCTCGCGGATGGCAGCGCGGACCTTCGGCTCATCCACAGGCTCGGCCGCGAGTCGCAGGATCTCGCCCGCCGGGCCCAGCGCAATCGCGAACTCGAGCGCCTCCTCGAGGTCGCGCCCGATGCAGATATCGTGATCCACCCGCTCGAAGGTGATGCGCTCGTACCCGGCCGCCAGAAGTTGCTCGCTCACCGTGTTGGGCCCCGACATCGAGAAGGGACCCGGGCCGCAGGTGGGCTCGTCGCTGTCGTGATTCTCCTCGACGAGATCGCGAACGACGACCTCGGCGAGGTGAAGCCACGGGTTGTCCTCGCGAATTCGCCAGGCCACCATCGACACCTGACCGCCGGGCTTGAGCGAGCCGAGCATGTTCCGGTAGGCGCGAACCGGCGTCACGAAGAACATGGTGCCGAAACGAGCGTACATCGCGTCGTACGGTCCGCCGAGGTCGTCCGCCTGAACATCGCCCACGAAGAAGGCAGCCGGCGATCGCTTCGTGACGGCATCCTCTTGCGACGCGGTCACGAAGCGCGGCGCACAGTCCACCCCCACCGCCTTGCCTTCCGGGCCGACCATCTCCGCGATCTGCTGCGTCATGTCCCCGAAGCCGCATCCGATGTCGAGCACGTGCATCCCTGGCTGGGGCGGGTGCCGCTCCAGCAGGGTGTCGCCATGCTTGCAGAGCCCATGGGTGAGCAGGTGCCGAAAGCGAACGAACTTGTCGAACAGTACGGTATCCCAAGCCTCGATGACCTCGGCATTGCCGGTCTCGGGTGAATCGGTGGTGGCTGTGTGCATGCGATCCTTCCTGGTCCCGAGGTGGTGAGCGCCAGGTCCCCGCCGCTCGCCACTCTCGATGGATCCCTAGGGCCACCATCCGCGACCGGTAGCCGTACCTGCCCCCAGCGGCGCCGACTGGCGCAGTCGTGCCGGGTTCGCCAATTGCGGTGCCCCGCTGGCTTGGCTGGTGGTAGGGTCTCGCCCGGAGAGGCAGAATGAGGAAGCGAAGCTGGGTGATCGTAGCAAGCGTGACGGGGATGCTGGCGGCGTGCGGTGGCACGAAGGAACCGGCCGAATCGCCAGCGCGTGAGGAATCGCCCCAGGCGCTGGCTGCGCCACCGTCCGAGCTGGAAGACGAGTCGATGATCACGCCGGAAGAGACCGCCTCGCCGGAATCCGACGTGGAAAAGCAGGAGCTCCCCTGTCCCGGTAAGAAGGCGAGGTACTGGGACACCGGGCTCGTGCGGAGCGAGGTGCTCACCGGGGACTGCGAGATCAACGGAGAAAGCTTCCCGGCGGGGACGCTGCTCGAGTTCGACGAGGACGGCCAGTTACTCACGGAGTGAGGCAGCGTCTTCGCTCGGGCTTTGACCTCCCCACGCCGGGACCGGTCGGACTCGCGAGCACGCAACGTCTACCGCGCATTTGCGTCCCGCTCGGCCCGTGCCGCCCGCGGTTCCCCGGGACCGTCCGACAGGGATTCCAGGTAGTCGAGCACCGCCTCGGTCCGCTCCTCGGACAGTTGCCCGACGAAGGCTGGCATTTTCGGGGCATATCCGCGGACCATCTCCGCCGGAGGATCGACGATGGACCGCCGCAGGTAGTCGCGATCCGCCACGATCCTCTGGTCGGCGTCCAGTTGCACCTCGCTGCCGAATACGCCCGCCAGCGTCGGTCCCACCCGATTGGTCCCGTCAACGCTGTGGCAAGCGGCACAACCCAACTCACCGAAGAGCCTCTCCCCCGATTCGATCGACTCCCGGCAGCTGGGCTCGCGCCGATCGCAACGCGGCTGCGGCTGCCCGGACGATTGCGGCGTGACCGGCTCCGCGGACGAAGGCCTTGGGACGTGGACGACCGTCGGCGTCAGCTCGCCGCCCGCGGTCGACCGTCCACAGGACAACGTCATGGCGACGGCGACGAACACGCTGGCAGCACGCACAGCGGAAGGCTACCAGGAACGACCATGACCCGCGGGTTCCCGTTCGACAGGGCGGGGCCGGTGGCCCCCGTCTCGGTCACCCGCGGCGCGAGTGGGGCGGACCGCGGCTGGCCCGCCGCGTAGCCGAGACGAGGCCCGCAGGGCCCATCCTTGGTCCTTCGCACATTGTCCCACCTTGCGAGGGCTCCGTGAAAAGGCTCCAGATGCAACTTCGATGCAATGATGAGCGGGGCAGGAGCGACACACCTTCACGGATGCTCACGAGCCAACCAGCTATCTCCAGAGCACACCTGTATTGAGCTCGTCACCGTGCGGGGTTCGCCCAGGGCGAGAGCCCCGCATGGCTCCTTACCTCGGCCGGAGGCACCATGAAGAAGGCTTCACTGACAGACGCGCTCGCTTCTCCACTCGCCTGCATTTCATGGCTGGCCCTGTCCAGCGTGGCGTGCCTGGCCGGGTGTAGCTCGGACGATGGAGCGAATGAGCGTGGGGGCACGGGAGGCGTCACTGCCACAGGAGCCGCCGCTGCCACAGGAGCCGCCGCTGCCACGGGAGCCGCCGCTGCCACGGGTGGGACGCCAGCGACCGGCGGCTTGCAGGCAACGGGCAGCGTCAACCCGGGCGGAACGCAGGCCACCGGCGGGGTCCAGGCCACCGGCGGAATCGTCCAGGTGGGTGAGTGCTCGCGAACCATCGGCTCCTGCACCGCACCCGAGGTGCGGGTCGCCACCGTGGATCTCGGGTTCTCGGTCGCTTCCTCCGCCGGCACGTCCGACACCGCCCCCATCCCGCTGGCGATCGCGTCCCAGCCCTCCGGGGGCTCGCTCCTCGCCGCCCTCGGCAACGATGGGATCCACGTCGCGCAGCTCGACTGCGACGACCAGGTCGCGGGCACGCCCTTCGTCGTTCCCGCGATCGATCTCCAGGACATCATTGCCGACGAGCACGGGGGCGTCCTGCTCGTCACGCGCGACGCGACCGACGGGGGCCCGGATCACTGCGGCGACGGTCAGCTGTGTGGCGGCACATCGAGCCCCTGCAAGACGATGTGGATGGTACGGTTCAGCACCTCCGGCACCATCGAGTGGGAGACGGAGGTCACCAACCTGAGCTCTGCCGGGGTTGCGGGCTACGAGGATGGGGCGCGCTTTGTCTGGTGGTATCAGCACCACGGCCGCCTCGCCTTCAGCGGCGACACCTACGCGGCGATCTTCGGTGTCGCGATCACCGTGAACAACGGCAACTGCGTCGACATCCACCAGGGCGATCGCATCCAGATGGTCAGCTCCAGCGGACAGCTCGTCAGCGCCGGGAGCCTCGCCGTGGGGATGAGCCATGCGTGGACCTCACGCATCCTCTGGGATCCGCGCACGAACGAGTGGATGGCATCGGATGCCACGGACAACAACTGCCGGATCGCCAACCCCTACGGAGCCCAGACGATTCGCCCGGGAACCTGTGACGACACGTTGTTCAACGGCGACATCGTGATGTCCACCAGCGATGGCTACTGGAACGCATCGAGCCAGGGAGACACCATCCGCCTCGCGCACACCACGGGAGGCAGCGGCGATCAGGAAGTCGATGCGGGCAGCTCGCGGCACCCGCATCTCGTCTCCTACGGCGCAAACAACATGCTGCTCACCTGGGGTTCCGACGGTGGCCAGACCGCGCAGGTGCGCAGCGCAGGTGACGGCTCGACAATCGGACCCGAATTCACCGTCGACGTGAACGACGAGCCGTATCACGCCTACAAGGCGTACACCGACGGCAGCGTCGCTTTCCCCGCAACCGCCGGGGGCTCGTCGGTTCGGATCGCGCGCATCATGCCCTGCAACTGACCCGAGTCCACGGCCGAACGGTGGAGCCGCGGAGCTGTCCGGAGCGCTCCGCTTGGGCGAGAAGTGTCACGCCTCGAACTGCTGGTCTCACGCACGTCGCGAGTACCGCTCGCCGAGGCCTTGCCGGACGAGACGGAACAGACCGCGAACGGACCGGCGAGCTGTGCGGCCCAGCCAAGACCACGACAGATTGCACCAGGACCAGGATTCCACAGTGCCGACGGACTTGCATCTGGAAACGTCCCCACATTGCAGCCAGGTGAGGCTGGACTTCACGTCCAACGCGCTCCAGGATGCTCTCCATGACGTTGCTGCTGCGTACGCTACGAACGCCACGCAACCTGGGGATACTCGCTGCCATCGCAGCGGTCATCTCGTGCTCGAACGAGCCGTCCGAGACGTCGGCAGGCTCGGGGGGGGATGCGTCCGTCGAGGGATGCGCTGCAGGACTGCTCCAGTGCGGAGCCGCATGCGTGAACCCTCTCGAAGACCGGTTGAACTGCGGCGACTGCGGCCTGACATGCCTAGCTTGGCAGTCCTGCAATTCAGGCGTGTGCACGTGCCCCCAAGGCACCACTGAGTGCGGAGCGACCTGCGCCAACACGCAGACAGACGTCGCCAACTGCGGCACCTGCGGCAACGCGTGCTTCTCGGTCCAGGCCTGCAATGCAGGCGTGTGCACGTGCCCCCAAGGCACCACCGAGTGCGGAGCGACCTGCGTCAACACGCAGTCCGACGGGATGAACTGCGGATCTTGTGGAAGCGTTTGCGCATCCGGACAGGTTTGCGCCGCCGGGCTGTGCACCACCGAATGCCCAGCTGGGCTCACCCAGTGCGGAAGCAGCTGCGTCGACGCCATGACGGAGCTCGCCCACTGCGGCGCCTGCGACCGGGCGTGTCTGCCTGGACAGGTCTGCTCCACTGGAACCTGCGCGTGTCCCCCGGGGCAGCAGGTGTGCGACGGGCAGTGCGTCGACCCAACCACCAGCGCAACCCACTGCGGCAGCTGTGGCAACCAGTGCACGTCCGGCGCAACATGCAACGCCGGTGCCTGCGAGGGCGGTGATCCTCCGGACGGCGCAACTTTCCAGATCGATCTGACGCTCAGCTCCGCCATCGCCACGGTCGGAATCGTCGAGTGGTCGATCGACGTCCCCATCGATCGCGCCGTCGTCAATTTTGGTCGAACACAGGACACCTGGGAACACCAGGCCACCGTGGATCTGAACGCGACCAGCCTCCGGACCCTGCTGCTCGGCATGAAGCCAGCCACCACCTACTACGTCCAGATCGAGGCAGGCAGCGGGACCAAGACCTACACCAGCGAAGTGCTCACCATCGAGACGGAGTTTCTCCCGAACGGCATGCCGCCGCTCACGATCAGCACCCCGAACGAAGCTGCTCTCTACGGCGGGTTCACCATCAACTGCACCGGCACCTCGGGCGCGTCCGGCATGGCGGAGGCCGACAAGGCCTACGCGTTCATCTTCGACCGCGACGGCGACTATGTGTGGGCCTACGACTTGGTCGACACCCCCGTGACGTCGTGCTCCCGCGCGCGCATGTCCTTCGATGGGAAGTACATGTTCATCGGCAACTTCAGCAACGTGAGCGACGACGGCGCCATCCTCCGCGTGAGCATGGACGGCCTCGACACGCGCACCTACGACCTACCCGGGCGTCACCATGACTTCACCGTACTGCCCAACGGCAACGTCCTCTACCAGGAGCAGGCGAACGGTGGCGGCTACGACGGCGAGGGAATGTTCGGCGGCGAAGGCCCGGATCTCATCCAGGAGCTCGACACGGAAGCGGGCACTTCCACGCTGATCTACGACGAGATGACCGACTTCTCCATTCCGATCGACGAGGCGAACGGAGCGCACACGAACTTCGTCACCTACGTCCCCCACCTCGACGCGATCTCCATCTCGTTGCGTCACTCGAGCACGATCGGGCTGCTCGACTACCCATCCGGCAACCTGATCGCCGTCTTCGGCGGCACGCTGAACCAGTTCCCAGACATGGAATGGAGCGGACAGCACGGACACCAGTTCCTCGAAGACCGTCTCCTCGTGTTCAACAACAACGGGACGAATGGGGGCGCCAGCGTTCTCGAGTACACCTACGATCTGGACACCAAGGCAGCGTCCCTCGTTTTCGACTACAGCAGCGGGGTCGCGTCGCCCTTCTTCGGAGAGGCGCAGCGCCTGCCGAACGGCAACACCTTCGTGACCTACTCGCCCAGCGGCACCATGCACGAGGCCGATGCCAACGCCGGTCTCGTGCGCGAGATCACGACCTCGACGAACCTCGGCTACTCCCGGCATCGCAAGACGCTCTACGGCCCACCACCGCCAGTCGGGGACTGATACGACAACCCGGAAGTTCGTTCCAGGTTGTCGTACCGCCGCGCCCGTCCAACGCGAGTCCCTCGCCCCGGACTCCCCGAAGCGCTTCGCGTCCCCAACCGAGAATTTGCTGCAACGGAATTAAGCCGTGACGCGGCTGGCCGTTCTCCCTCCTCAGGGCGGGTCAAGAGCCTCCCCTGAAGGCGCATTCGACGAATCCGGATCTCGTGGGTGGTATTCTTTGGAGCAGGGTCGTTGTGGAGGGACGATGAACCGAAGACGCTTCTTCCTGGTGACAACGAGCATGGCGGTGGGGGTTGGCTTCGTGCAGACTGCCGCGGCCGATGATGGGCCCGACCTGGTTGTCGTCGCCAATCGAGACGCAGGGCTGCACACCGTATCCCCGATGGAGCTGAGGCGCATATTCCTGACCAAGATGACACGCTTGAGCTCGGGCAAGGCGGCGGAGCCCGCCAACCTTCCCCTCGGTGGAGCCGAGCGCATCTGGTTCGATCGCTCGGTGCTACAGATGACCCCTGAGCAGGTGCGCCTGTACTGGATCGATCGAAAGGTGCGCGGAGGAGCTCCACCACCGGAACCGATCGCAAGTCCGCCACTTGTCCTGCGCCACGTGGCCAGGCACGAAGGTGGCATCGCATACGTCAAGGCCTCGGACGCCGACGACTCGGTGCGAGTCGTCGCGCGCATTCGCGACGGAAAGGTGGTGAGTTCGTGACCAAGCGAATCCACGCGCGCCCTCTCCAGCCATCCATTGCTGCTCTCGTCGTCGGTACGCTGCTGGCCACCCCCCTTGCCGCCCAGCCCGCACCGGACACGGAGCCCGTCCCTGGCGATGCGGCGGCAACAGAGACTTCACCGACTGACGACGAGTCACCAGCAACGGACACCGCGGAAATTGCTGAGCTTCGAGCCCGCCTCGATGCTCAACAGGCGCAGGTCGACGCTCAGCGGGCCGACCTCGACGACGCAAAGGTGCTCAACGAGCAGCAACAGGCACTGCTCAGTGACCAGCAGAAGCGGCTCGAAGGGCTCCTCGAAACGCAGACCGCGGAGGAAGATGCCGTTGCCGTGGATGAGCCGAGGCTTCGGTTCTACGGCTTCATGGAGGTCGGAGGACGTGCGTGGTGGACCAAGACCGCGGACGACAGCGGCTCCGCTCCGCCCGGGTTCCTCCTGGGCAACGTGAACCTCTACGTGGACGCCCAGCCCGCCAAGACAGTACGGGCGCTGACAGAGGTGAGACTCACCCCGTACCCTCACCGAACGCTGGCTCCTGGTAGTGGGTTCAACACGACCGACACCACTGTCTACGACGAGAGCTCGGCGACGGCGGGCAACCGCGTGCAGTGGGGAGGCGTCGTCCTCGAACGGGCGCAGCTGGAATGGAATCCGCGCAACGAGTTCCGCCTGACGGCGGGGTACTTCCTGACGCCATACGGGATCTGGAATGTCGACCACGGGTCCCCCACCCTGATTTCGAGCGCCATGCCGCTGTTCTTCGCGTTGGAATTCTTCCCAACGCGACAGCTAGGCGTCCAGGCGGCGGGGCTGGTCTTCGCTGGCCAGTGGGAACTCGGATACCACGCCTACCTCTCCAACGGTCGCTCGCAAGCTGCGGTGGACTACAGCAAGGGCAAGCTCGTCGGTGGTCGGGTATTCGCCACGCTGGACGGTCCCGCCAGAGTGACGCTCGGCGCCTCGGGTGCACACGAGAATGACGCCGAAGCCGAGCTGGAAATCAGCGGATTTTTGCCCGTCACGGCCGATGAGACCAACCGAGTGCAGTATCTCTCGGGAGCGGTGGACCTGAGCGTTGACTACCAGGCGCTCCGACTCCGGGCAGAGTACGTCAACCGACGCACCACTTACGAGGACGGCGAGCGACCCGAGTTTGGACCTGGTGTGTACTACGCTGACCGCTTTCAGTGGGTTACATACGGCCTGGCCGCGTATCGACTACCACGCACGATCGTGGAGCCCTACCTCTACTTCGAGGCTGGAAATGTGGCGACAGGACCCACCTACTACCAACCCTCTGCAGGAGTGAATCTCTACCTGCGATCAGCGGTCCGACTCAAGTCGCAGTACCTGTTCATCCACAGCCCCCGGTCCTCGGACTTCGACGAACGCTCCGCCCACATCGTCGATGTTCGTGCGGTGGTCACCTATTGATCGCCATGTTGGAGGAGAAACCATGAGGAGTGCAGTCTCAGTTGTCCTGGCCAGCCTGGTCAGCCTGGCGTGTGGTGTCGATGCGCCCTGTGACTCTGGGCAAGAGCATCGGAATGGGTTCTGCGTTGACAGCCCCGCCAGCACCGGCGGAGCCGCCGGCAGTCCCGCTAAGGATACCCAAGGAGGCACAGCGGGGTCAGCCCAAGCCCAGGGAGGTGCGGCGGGCTCGGGGGTGGGGGCAGCCGGGGGAGCCGACGGCGGACAACTGGGCGACGAATGTGCCAGTGACAATGAGTGTGGTCCAGAGGCTCACTACTGCGCGATCAATCCGGGCGATCCACTGGGCTACTGCACGCCCACGGGCTGCGACGAGGATCCATCTCTCTGCCCCAGCGATCAGTGGACCTGTGAGGATGAGTACATGGCGTTCGGCTATCCGTCATTCTGCTGGCCCAACTGAGCACTGGGGCTCAGTACCGGCAGACTCCGACCAGTGGGGAGTTGGAACTGCCCGTGAAATCGCTACCCAGGCGCTCGTGGACACAGTCACTGACGGGGACGCCGTCGACGGTCGGCTCGCAGTCGTCGATCGTCTCACACAGCTCGAGCCAGCCCCGCTCGCAGCTGGATCCCCGATAGTAGAGTTCACCCACCGTGGTGTCCTCGAACACGGCGCGACAGCGACGTGGCGCCGGGCAGTCGCGGGAACTCGTGCACTCTTGCGGCGCGTGGGCGAAGATGCACGCGGTTCGATCCGTGCACTCGAAACACTGCTCGCGGCGCCAGCAGCAGATCTTGTCGGGCGGGCAGTTCTTGGCGCCACAGGTTGGCGTGGGTTTCTCCAGAACGCACTCACCCTGGTGGCAGATGGTGCCGGGAGTTCGACAGTCCGTTGCCAATACACAGTACTCGGTCGCCAGCGCGGTCAGCGGAACGCAGTGGTCGGCGTAGAACCACTCTTGGCACTGCGCCGTCAGCGGTCCACACGTTCCATGGGTGCGCGTGCACACTCGGTTCCCGGGGCAGTCCTTGGAGTCGTCGCAGAGCGACAGCGTGATCAGGCTGGAGTCGTCCTGGACGCCCAACGCGCGGACACACACCTTGGACTGCTGGCGATACCAGGGCGTCTCCCCAAACCCTGAGTCCACCGTGCCGATCGGAACGCGCCGCGCGCACGCTGGCGGGGGGAGTTTCGGATCTGGGACGGCGGTGGACAGCGACCCGTTGATCCGACAGCACACCTGGGTGGCGGCGTCGCAGTGGCGGTCGCCACAGCGGATGGTGCCCGCCGGAGTTGGTGAAGCGGGAGCCAGTGGAGGGGATGAAAGCGGGGCGAGGGACGAGATCTCGTTGCACCCAGGCCAAGGCGCTGGTGGTGATGCGTCAGTTGGGTTGGCGCTGGCGTCGCTGGCGTCAGCGTCGATGTCGGGCTCGGCGCTGGGTGGCGGGGACGGGGGGACGGGGGAGGAGCTTTGCGAGACGACCACGGGATGAGGGGGGCGAACTGACGTCGGTTCGGAAGGCCGACACGTGGCGACGACCGCCGCGCTGACGATCGTCGCGCTGGCAACGAGCACGGTGTGGAGAATGGAAAGGGGGCGCGAACGAATTGGCATGTCGAAGAGTTCCCCAGGGTCCGATGCGCGGCTCGGCTCGGGCGCGTCGACCGCTCTGGCCCAGGTGCCAGCAAGCATGGCCTGAAGTTGAGGATACACCGAGACACCGCGTGCCCGTCGGCGATGATGCACTCGCCCCGTGCGCCGGTTTCCAGTCAGCGGCACGTCGATTTCCAGAGCTGAGCTCGTCCGGTTTCCAGAACGTCAGAAACCCTCGGAAGGTTTCCTCGCGCTTTCGGAAACACCACTGACACCACAAAAGCAACGTCCGACGCCCTGGCGGAGGGCGATCCGCCTCTCAACATGCATCGCGAGAGCAGTCCTGGGCCAGATGGAGCCAGCGACTGCCGCGATCGTGAACCCCGCAACACGAGAGGACAACGGACATGCTGACGAAGGAAGACATCGCCATGGTCACCGAGGACTGGACCCGGGTGGCCGCCATCCAGGAGGAGACGGCGCGCCTCTTCTATGGCCGCCTCTTCGAGATCGCACCGGAGGTCAGACCCCTGTTCAAGTCGAACATCGACGAGCAGGGAAAGAAGCTCATGCAGGTGCTTGGAGTCGCCGTCAACTCCCTCTCCAACCTCGGCGCGATCGTGCCGACGGTGCAGGCCCTCGGCAAGCGTCACGTCGGATACGGAGTGACGGAGCAGCACTACGCCACGGTTGGCTCCGCGCTACTCTGGACCCTCGAGCAGGGCCTGGGCGCGGCGTTCACGCCGGACCACCGCGAAGCATGGACGCGGGTCTACACCACGCTGAGCGAGGTCATGATCACGGCGGCGCGTGAGGTGGCCGCTTGAATCGCCCTTGCCGCGGCTACCGCACCAGGAGCTCCCACGACCGCCAGTTGATCGCGCCGCGGTTGTCGCTGATGACGAACCAGGTGGGGATCACGCGCGGTTCCTTGCCCTCGGGAACCATGACGGCGATGCGCCGATGGTCCCCCTCGCGGAGTCCCTCCATGATGTAGGCGTCGTCCGCTTCCAGGATGTGAAGCGCCGCTCGAAGCTTCACCCAGAGGACCTCCGTGGGCAGATCCGGCGCGGCGGGGACGGGCTCGAAGCTCGTCACGTCGACGATCGGCTCCAGCTCGATGGGCGCACAGCTGGACGCGCAGGATGCGACCACTGGCAGGCACCGACCTCGGGCGCAGCCGTACTCCAGATGATCGTTGCCGAGCACCTCGCAGTCCGCGTCGGTCTCGCAGGCCCCCTCCGCCACCAGCTGGCCGTCGAGCTGGAGGCCCTCCAGTCGTGGCGCCTCGTTGTGCGCGCCCTCGCCCGTGTACACCGTCGCGTACCCCACGTTGAACTCGTCGATCCCTAGGGCGCGACCCGCGTCATCGACACAGCGCAGGGGGACGGTGTGCCGCCGCTCCGGGGCGGGCTGCAGGTGTCCGTGACAGACCGCGAAGAAGACGTGCGAAACACCGAACCCCGCTTCCGAGTCGAGGATCGACGCGGGAAGGTCGAACGCGAACCGGGGCCCCATCCCGAACCTGCCCGCGAGCTGCGCGAGCCGCTCCGCGGGGGTATCGCGGACCGGCGACGACAGCTCTCGCACCAGCGCCCGGAGGCCTGCCAGACACCCATCGAAGTCGCCGCCCGCGGGGTTGTGACACCCGCCCAGCCAGGCAACCTCGTACTCGGCCTCGTCCTCTGCCGGATACATTCGGCCTCGATGCAGGATCTCGGCGTTCAGCGTCGTGCCAGGCTCGCCACTTGGCGGATCGACGCGCACCGCCGCGATCTCGAGGACAGGCCTCTCCGGCGGAACCGGATCAGTACAGCCCACCAGCATCAGCGCCACGATCCAGGTCGCGGCACCCGGGGCACGGCGGTTCCGCGGCAGCATCAGAACTCCGCCCGGAAACCGGCGCTGGGGATGGTCGCCATGACGTCGTGCTCGTACTCCCAGTCGGTGTAGGTGCTGTTGTACCAGATGTCGACCACCCGGCGCTTGGCGTAGGCATTGATCACGTCCACGTAGGCGGTCGCCTTCCAGTGCTTGAGCGCCCAGCTCTTCTGGACGCGCAGATCGAGGTGGTGGTGGTCAGGCAAGCGCGCACTGTTGGTCTCACCCTGGATGGGCACTTGCCGCTGAGCCAGGGCGGAGTAGATGCTGCCCTCGTAGGGGGTGTACGGTAGCCCGCTGAAGAACTTCCACTTGACGCCCGCCTCCCAGCCGCGGCCGAAGCGATAGCTCCCCAGCGCGGAGACGAGGTGCGTCTGATCCTCGTCGATCAACAACTCCGGTTCATCCGAGGCCGCGCGGCGCGTGGAGCGAGAGAGCGTGTACGACACCCATCCATAGAAATGGTCGTCCCCGTCGTAGCGGAGCAGCGTCTCGAGCCCGATGGTGCGGCCGGTGCCGGAGTTGCCGAGCGCGACGTTCTCCCGCTCGGAGCTCGCCACGATGAGTCGCTCGAGCCAGTAGGAGTAGCCCTCCACGGAGAGGCTCAGCGCGTCGAACATCTCCTGCTCGAATCCCGCCGTGGCCTGTACGGCTCGCGCCGACGTCAACGCGGAGTTCTCGCTCCCCTCCAGCAGCGTCATCGGATCCGGCGGCTGGGCGACGAGCCCCACGCCTCCCTTCAGCGTCGTGCGCCAGGGCTGCCGAATGACGTCCAGGCGCACCGCCCCCCGCGGAGTGACGTCCCACTCGGCGGTCCCCCGGGTGTAGTCGGCGCGCAGCCCCGCCACCACCTCGAGGCGCTCGACTGGAGCGAGCGTGAGCTCGGTGTAGGCCGCGGGCCTGAAGTGGACCTCGTGAGCCTCCACGGATTCGTCGGACCGGCTCGCGGCGCCATCCCCGACAGGCTCACGGGTGACCCGGAACGGGGCATAGATGACGTCGGTTCCGACCTGCACCGCCGCCCAGGGCGTCGCCTCCCAGTCGAGCTCCGTGCGTTCCACGAACGGATGTGCTGGCACCTCGATCTCGTACCCGGAATGACGACGGGTGTGGAGCTCCCGTTCTCGATACATGCCGAGCGCGAGCGTGTGGGACCACGTCAACCTCTCCGTCGGCCGGACCTGGTAGTTCGTGGTCAGGTAGGAGAAGGAGTAGCTCTCCTCGTTCCGCTCGAACTGGAACGCATACTCCTCCGTCTGGTCGTGAGAACCCACGACACCAAGACGGAGGAAGGAGCGCTGGTTGGGGGACGTCTCGGCAAAGACTTGATAGTCGTAGTACGTGGGCTTCACCCCCCACCCAAAGGCGGGCTCCAGCGTCCATTCGACGACGCTGCGGCGGACAGAGCCCACGAAGTACCAATCGCGCACGCCCGGCACCGGACCCTCCGCCAGAGCGCGGACGTCGATCAGATCGGCCTGCACCAGCCCGTGGTACTCGCCGCTGGTGTCGGCGTGGCGGGTCTGCATCTCGATGACGCCCCCGAGCCCGCGCCCATACTTCACGCTGGTGTTGCCGGGATAGAACTCCAGGCGCGACAGCACCTCCGCCGGCACAATCGCCGAGATCCCCAGGCCGTGGTACGGGCGCAGCACCGGCAAGCCGTCCACGAAGACCTGGGTGCTGCTCGGCTCCATGCCCCGGACGATGATGTCGGCGTCGCCCAGTTCCAGCACCGCCACACCGGGCATGTTCTCGACGCCACGGAGCGGATCACCGCGAGTCCCGGGCATCGTCTCCAGCTCGTGGCGCGTGATCTCCCGCCGGGTCACCCCCCGTCGCTCGTACTCGCCTTCCACCGTCACCTCGAGCGCTGGCCCGGCTTCACCAGCGGTGTCCGGCGCTTGCTCCTCGATGGCGGGGCCCACCTTTGTCGCGGGTCCTTGCTGTTCCACCAGCTCGGGAGCGGCGGACGATTCGACCTGCAGTTGAAAGGGGTAGCGAAAACGGATCCGCGCGGACGTGGGCTCACCGCGTCTCAAGGCAGGGTCGAAGCGAAACGCCTTCACCGCCTCCATGGCGGCCTGGTCGAAGCCATGGCCCGCCCCCCCCACCACACGCGCTTCGGTCACGTGTCCGTCGGCGCCCACCACCAGCTCGAGCACCACCTCCCCTTCGAGGCCCTGCGCTCGCGCTGCTTCGGGATACTCCGCTGCCACGAACTCGACCAATTGCGGCGGAACGATGGCGTCCCCCGCCGTGGTGCTCCCCTCCTCGGGGTGCTCGGGAACGCCCTGGGCCGATGCCGCCACCGCTACCAGTGAGAGCGTACTCACCAGCAAGGCACCCACCAGTCCGTTTTGCGTCATGATTCTCCGACCGGTCCGCACACCAAGCCCACGTGACTTCGTCTGACTGTCACTACTCCGTACGCAGGATGATGTGAAAGCCAAACGGCGTGCTTGCCACTTCGCTCGACTCGTCGACCTCCAACCCGAATGCCGCCGTCTCGAAGGGGCGAATCATCTGCCCTGTCTTGAGGCAACCGAGCTCTCCCCGACGAGTGGCGGTGGGGCCGTCGCTGTACTGGCGCGCGGCCTCGGCGAAATCGGCTCCGGCCTTCAGCTCCGCCAGGACGCGTTCCGCGAGCTCCCTGGTCTCTGCCTTCGTCCGCGTTGCCGTCGTGCGCAGCGCCCCCTGGTAGCCAATGAGGATGTGCGACGCTCGGATCTTGAAGTCCACCGGCGTGAAGCAGTCGTCGCACCCTTGCGACTCCGAACCGAATTGCGCCTGCGCTTCGACCGTGAGATGGATCCGGCCATCCCATGCGAGTTTTCAATCGGCAAACGCAGCGATCCACGCATACGTTGATCGCCAATGTGAATGAGCGCTCCCTCGAGACCTGGAGCTTTCTTCCCTCTCTTCTAGCCTCTGCGCTGCTCGCCGGCTGCGTTCCGTACGGCGCGCCCCCGCCTGGTGGGGGGTTGACGCTGGCGAGCGCGCCAGCGCCGGTCGATCCCCTGTCGCGCACACCGCCCGTCGAGCAGCATGGACAGCTGCGGGTGGAGGGCGCCAAGCTCCTGGACGCTCAGGGGCAACCCGTCGTCCTCCGTGGCCAGTCTTTCGGTTGGGACAACTGGTGGCCGCAATACTACAACGCCGACGTCGTCCGGTGGCTCCGTGACGACTGGTGCGTGGACGTCGTGCGCTCGGCCATGGGCATCGAGCCCGACGGTGCCTACCTGGCCAATCGTGCCGGATCCACACGGCGCATGACGGCTGTCGTCGAAGCTGCGATCCAGCTCGGGGTGTACGTCATCATCGACTGGCACGCCCACGATCTCCATCAGGACGAGGCCGTGCCGTTCTTCGCCGAGATGGCGCGGCGCTACGGCAGCCACCCGAACGTGCTCTACGAGGTCTTCAACGAGCCCGAGAAGGACGAGACGTGGCCCCAGGTGAAAGCATACGCGGACGCCGTGATCCAGGCGATCCGCCAGCACGATCCCGACAACGTGATCATCGTGGGATCGCCAGAGTGGAGCCAGCGGATCGACCTCGTTGCGTCGGACCCCCTACCCCACACCAACGTGATGTACTCGGTTCACTTCTATGCAGCCACCCACGGGCAATGGCTGCGCGATCGAACGCAGGCCGCGGTCGATGCGGGCATTCCTGTCTTCGTCAGCGAGTCGAGCGGGTCCGAGGCCTCGGGAATGGGCCGCAACGACTACGCGGAGTGGAACGCCTGGATCCAGTTCCTCGACAAGAACCAGATCTCGTGGGTCAACTGGTCCGTGTCCGACAAGGATGGTGAGACGGTCTCGGTGCTGCGACCCAACGCCGCGTCGAAGGGCGGCTGGACCGAGGGGCAACTGACCGAGTCAGGGCATCAGGTGAGAAGTCTGCTGCGCTCGTACTGCCGGTAGCAGGATGACCGTACCTCTGGAACCGAGGGCGAGGATGCCGAGACGAGCCGCGCAGCGGCACGACCGCCCCGAGGAAACGAGCTTCGGACATCGTGCTGCCAACGACAGTATGTAGGTTTCTTGCCTACATCACTTGACTCGGCGTATGGCGGAGGAATGTCGCGCTTGGGCTGCATCAGAAAGTGGTGGCCTGCTGCCTGCCTGGCCTGGGCCCTGGTGGGCGCAGCTCAGGCGGTCGAGGCGCAGGCACCGGATGAACGGCGAGCCACCCACACCGTGCGGCCGGGCGACGTGCTGAGTGTGATTGCCCAAGAGCAGGGCGTCTCCCTTGCCGATCTCCGCCGGGTGAATGGATTGCGTGCCGACACGATTCGGCCCGGCCAAGTGTTGTTGCTCCCCGCAGTTTACGTGGTGCAGCGCGGCGACGTACCGGGAATCATCGCCGAACGCCACGGGGTGGAGTTGAGCGAGCTCTATCGGCACAACGACCTGAAGGAGGGGAGTGTCGTGAGAGTGGGCCAGCGACTGATCATCGCAGGCCGCTCCCGGGTTCAGTCCCTACCCACCGATGCTGGCGGCCAGCACGCTGCGCGCGGCGAGCACGCCGCGAAGCCGGTGAATCAGCGCGAACCCCAGGCGCCGGAGGTCGAGTACTACCTGCACGAGGTCCAGCGGAACGAGGTGCTGTCCGCCATCGCCGCGCGCTACGCGGTGCCGACCACGGATCTGTGTCGGATCAATCGACTGAAGGACGCGGCCCTGATCCGCGTCGGGCAACGTCTGAAGATCCCCGTCACCGAGCAGAACGCTCGGTTGACCCAACCCCGACCCTGGAGCAAGTACGCCCGCAAAACGTTCGAGCGTGGTCGGGTCACACTGACGACTCCAGGTGGAAATTGGACTGGCCAGGTGCTGGACGAAGCGGGGAACGTCTTGCCCGAGGCGCGCCAGCACATCCAGTTGCTGCTCGCGTCGTGGGAAACGGGGCGCCGGGTGCAAATCGCGCTACACCCGCGCTTGTATCAGCTGATTGTCACGGTGAGCGATGAGTTCGGTGGCCGTCCCATCTGTGTGGTGAGCGGGTACCGAGAACGCTCCTTTGCACGCGACTCCAAGCACCGTGTGGGGCGCGCGCTCGACTTCAGTATCCCGGGGGTTCCCAATACCGCCATCATCGACTTCCTCCTCACTTTGCCCAAGACCGGCGTCGGCTACTACCCCAGTGTCACGCACGTGCACATGGATGTCCGCGACCACCGCATGTACTGGGTCGACGTCTCCGGCCCCGGCCAACCGCCGCACTACGTGCACCGGAGCGATACCGGGCAGCGTTCCCCAACCCTGAACTTCACGAGCCCCTCGGAGCATGCGCTCCCAGCCGGGTGAGTGACGCGGACGCCGTCCTGGTCCGTGGCGGGTTGCGAGGCGGGCGTGGACTGCGGTGGTCCCTGCCCCACTGCCTGCCAGACCAGCGACTGCACGGCCCAAGTCGTTGCGACGCACTGGTTCCCTCTATGTCCGGCTTCGCCCGCGACGGCTCGGCCGATCGGACTGTGCCGAACTGTGCCGAATCGCGCCGAATCGCGCCGAACTGTTCCGCTCCACGCCAGGGCGGAACATGTGCCGGGCAGCTCCCCGTAGCGAGACGAGCGCAGGCGCAGAAGGCGCCGAGCACCTGCTGTGCCCGCTGCTCGCCCGCGCTGACGGGACGATGGCACGCGATGTGCTTACTTACGCCGCATGAGCAAATCAACGTGGGTCGCTGGCACAGCGGGTTGGTCAGGGTGGGTCGTGGCGCTCTGCGTGGCGTGCAGCGGATCGGCCAGTGACGGCGAGGTGGAGCAAGGTGAGCTCGGTGAAGCGTCGAACCAGGAGGTTCCCGGCGCTACGGCGGACGGAGCGGTCGAGGACACCAGCGTGGAGTCCGAGCTGGCTCCCCTCTGCCGCGACGCGGTGGACGGACTCCTCTCGCGCCCGGAAGCCGTGGCGTGTGAGGTGGGATGCGGTGCCAGCGTGCCGATGCCGGTCTTCGAGGATCCCCCGGTGGTCGGAACGCACGAGTGCCTCGACCACGCGGACTGCCAGGCGGGTGCAGGGGGGCACTGCCGAGTGAACCACCGGAGCGGGTTCTACTACCCGAACCGGTGCTACTACGACGAATGCTCGACCGACGCGGACTGCGGGACCGACGCGATCTGCGTTTGCGGCAACGGGGAATGGTCATCGAGGAACGCCTGCGTCTCGAGCACGTGCCGGGTGGACGCCGACTGTGGCCCCGGACAGACGTGCGCCGACGCAGTCGCGTATGCCGGTTCCTGCCGCAGTTCAGGCTCCCCCGAGTTTCACTGCACCAGCGATGCCGACGAATGCCAGGTCGACGCGGACTGCACGGACCAGGAACAACCACTGGAATCCGTCGGCTGCGCCTGGGATTCGGAGCAGTCGCGACGCTTGTGCCGCGCCTTCGACCCGTGCGGACTGTAATCGCCCATGGTTCCAAGGCGGCTCCCCGACGGTCACGAATGGTGACGTTGTCAGAATCGGAGGACTGACGCCGTTCTGACTGCGTCGCGGAATGGCCTCTGGAGACTCGAGAGAGTGGCGAGCTCCCTGACGAGGAAGTGGTCGCGGTAGCGCGACAGGGCGAGCTCGGCGTCAGACCACCTCACGCGGTCGATGCGGCCCAGAAAGTGGTGGCCGTGACCCACTGACCCTCCTCCGAGCCGGTCCATCTGCGGGGGCCCCGCTGCGCGGCGCCCTCGTCTCGGGCACGCCCCCCCGATCGACCCCGGCGTCGGCTACCGCACCTCAGTCGAGATGAGGTACACGGGCGGTTCGTTGGACGTACCCCAGTTGGCCACCTCGATGCCAACCCGCTCGGCTCCAGCGGGATCGTAGCGGAAGGTGACAGTGCGGGCGGCTTCGTCGACCTTGGGCGCGAGTGATGCGAGTTCGCGCCCCGACGGATCGAACACGTGGAGAAGCTCCGCCGATGACGCACCATCGCTCGAGACGGTGACGCGCACCACGGTGGAGCCAGTGGTGTCGAGCTGCCAGGCCACACTGCCGCTGATGTACGACCCTCGAGGCCCCCACCCGTCATACACGTACATGTCCACCATGACGCAGGCGCGATCGGCACAGGGGGAGACGTTGCGAAGCTCCACTGCTCCCCAGTGCGCCACGGGGAGCTCCGTGAAGTCGAATGCCCGGACGGCAGGGCCCACATCGAGCACCGCCAGCGGTACCCTTCGGTTCAGGAAGCTCTGCCCGGTGTCTTCGCGGGTGCTGGCCGCGATCCGGAGCTCGTACTCCATCCCCCGATGCTCGTCCCAGTTCCCGAGGAGCCGGGACTCGGCACTGCGCTCTCCGGTTGCCACCCACCGCGCCACCTGGGGCGAGGGCTCCAGGATGTCGGCGATGGTCGACAGGGGGCGTGCGGACAGGAGCACCAGCTGGTCCCACGGAAGCGCCGCCTCTCGCTCTCCGGGGTGCACCAGGACCAGGTCCGTCGTCGGCTCCCGCACCACCATGGCCGCAGTTTCTCCGAAGCCCTGGCTCCAATCGTAGTCGTCCGAGTCCTCATAGTCATACGTACCCACGGCTCGGCAGGTCAGCGCACCGGTCTCGTCGAGCGCCAGATCGAACGCTCTCCACTGCCAGGTGGAGGTGAACTCGGCGTTCGAAAAGTCGCCTCCGCCCGCGGCACCGTCACCATCCACGTCGACGTGGACATGGCGGGGCGCGAAGGTCACCCGCGCGGATACCCAATCGCGCCAAGGCTCCGCCACTCGAGCCGCGCAGACGTCTCCGCTGGCTTCGAAAATGACCACCGGGCACCGGTGGTGTTCCACGTAGCCATACGAAGGGTACGGAGGGACGACACCGACGTCGCGGTCCACCAGGTGGCAGGGCTCGTCCCAGTCCCCTTGCAGGAGCTCGTAGCTGCCAGCGAGTCCACGACAGACATTGTCCGGATCTTCGCTGGGGCTGCTGGCCGCCCCCATGCATCCGTTCGGATTCGTCCTCACCGGGACGCCCCCGCCAGTGCCTCCGTACGACCAAGAGCCGCCGCCACCGGCCTCCCCGCCGCTCGGGCTCGAATCCGCCCCTGCCGCTCCCGCGGCTCCCGCGGCTCCCGCATGGGCCGTAGCCCCCGCCACCCCACCTCCCTTTGGAGTCGCGCCCGAGGCCCCGGCGGACGCGTGACTGCCCGCCATCGACGCCGAGCCTGCCGACGAGCCCGCGGTGCCCCCTGGCGAGCTCACGGCACCGCCAGATGAGCTCGATGCCCCCCTGGCGAGTCCGCGGCGCCGCCTTGTCCCGGCTGTCCGGCGTTGGAGTCGGTCGTGGGCTCGTGCTTCACCGCGCTACATGCAGCGCAGAGCGCACCTGTCGATACGAGGGCACCAACCAGAATCCTGCCAGACACCTCAGTCAGTCTACCAGGGCGGAGCCCGTCACCAACACCTGGACGGAGAAGCGGGGAGAAAGGGAAGACGGCGGTTCCAGGTTCGAAGACCAGCTTGGAACCGGTGCTGCAACGCGACAACAGATCCGGACAGTGCCCCCTCCCTGGGTGAGGGGCAGGTCTCCGAGAAACGCCACTCATATCAGGTAGCACTGGTCTGCATTGACGATCAGCGCAAGCGTGACTCGGGTAGCTACCTTGACGGCTTCGTGGTCGCTGGCTAGCACTGCGCTGCAACGACCACCTCAGAAAGGATGAACATGAGTCCCCAGTTCCTCTACTGCCACCCTCGTCTGACACTGATCTCGGCCTTGGCGGTCAGCGCGGTCGTTTCCGGCGGACTCCTGTTTGCCTGCTCGAGTGACGGTTCCGCCTCTCACACCAGCAGCGTTCAGGAGCCACTCGACATCGGTGGTGGCGGAACCGGCCCTGTCAGCTCCTGCGAAGAGACGCTGGCATGTCGCGTCTACGACCCCCAGCACAGTCGCCAGGGATGCTGCGCATGCGACGGAGGCAATGTCCTCGGGTTCTGGCAGCCTTACACCCGCAACGAGAACTACTCGCAGTGCTCCAAGTGCGCTCCGAAGTGCACGACGGCAGACACCATGGATTCGGGGCAGTGTTGCCTTTGCAATGGGCAGCCTGGCTACTTCGAGAGTCGGGGTGGTGACGAACTGGAGTGCATGCCTGCCCATTGGTCCGTTCCGCATCTGGCAACCGGCGGAGTCGCCAACAGTTGCGACGCGAGCCCGCTATGCCGCGTCTACGACCCCGACAACGAGCGTTCCGGATGCTGCGTCTGCGGAAGCAGCGACGCGGAAGGTACCTGGTCGCGCTACGTTCGAAACCCGGCCTACGCGGTCTGCACTTTCTGAACCGCATCTCGAAAGAGGGCTGCGAACACGGCAGGCGACGCGCCTCGCGGCGCAAACGGTCTCGGTGCTGCGACCCGGCGCCGCGTCGAAAGGCGGGTGAACCGAGGGGTCGCCGGTCGCGGCCGTGCCCTCGATACTGACGATCATTCGCAGCGCGTTGGGTCTGCGCAGTGGCGACGGCTGCAGAAGCCGCTCGCACACTGTGAGGCGTCGTCACAAGCTTCACCGAGCCGACGCAAGGGAGCACAGGCACCCGATCCGCAGAAGCCGTACGTGCAGTCCTCGGCGTCGGACGTGCACGGGTCGCCGGGATGGCGACCGGGCACGCAAGCCGCCTCTTCGCACACGAAGCCGGGCGCATTAGCGGACGCTTGGGCCTCAGGGCGGCCGCGCCTCGGGCCCCGACGAGCCGAAGGCTCGTCGCGTGGAGGGTGCCGTGGGGTGTAGCGCGCCGCCAGATCTGGCTCGCGTCGCGACGACTCGCCTCGTCGCTCAGCAAGCGCAGCAGAACGGAACGTCGGACATCGAGGAGCGAGGCCTCGCGGGCACTGACGGCGTGGCGCCTG
>JBNLDK010000128.1:0-15573 GCA_050304295.1 Polyangiaceae bacterium | reverse complement strand
GATCGATGTGGGAGCAGCCGATCGATGTGGGAGCAGGGAGCACGCTCCAGTCGCGGCGACCACATGGCGCGCTCGCTCATTCGTCCGCCTCGTGCGGTTGGAGTGCTCGAGGTGGTCACTCCGCTAGAGCAGCACGCACGTGCGCAACGCGGGGACCCACGCCTCCGCGTGAACGCGATGTGACATGCGTGCCGCGGGTCACTTCCTCCGGCGGGTCGGCGGAACCCCAGAACGAAATGGCGAACGAAGGCCCCGGTCCCAGTCAATACGACCAGGGGAACTGCGCGAATCCGCGGACAACCAGGCGGTCGGAAGGCCGCGGTGAACGGTCATTCGCCTACGAGTTCTGGCACAAGACGAGGACTGGATCTCCTACGCCCCACCCCCAGGCAGCGTACGCAGGAGCGTTGGAGAGTACGTGACAGATGCGGCGTTTACGTCTGGCGTCAACGTCCCCATATCCTAGGATGACGGGGTGCTGAGTGGGGTAGAGACGGACAGACCGAGCGGGGAACCTGGGGCGGGGCATCTCGAGCTGACCCAAGCCGTCGTGCGCGCATTTCCGCTCGAGGGGGTGCGCGTGCTGGTCGCTGACGACGACGAGCTGTTCTCGCGACACATCGCGCGATCGTTGGCGCGAGCCGGCGCCGAGGTCCACCGCGCCGAAGATGGGTCGACGGCGGTGCACGCACTGGAGAACGCCGACTTCGACATCCTCTTGCTCGACTGGTACATGCCCGGAATGGATGGTGGGGAAGTCCTTCGCGTCCTGCCCTTGCTTCGTGACAACACGCCGCTCACCTTCGTGCTCTCGGGAAGCGTGGACGTCGGCAGAACGGTACGCGCCATGCGTGGCGGCGCCAGCGACGTGATCGAGAAGCCGGTGGATTCGGACGAGCTGATTGCCCGCCTGCTCGCAGGGCTCGGCCGCCAACGGGGCATTCCCGGCGCCGAACCCACCAGTATCCTCGGCAGGAGCGCGGCGATCCGCACGGTGCGTGAGCAGGTCCGCCGCGTCGCCACCTTCGCCGACGTCACCGTGCTCATCACGGGCGACACGGGAACCGGCAAGGAGCTGGTCGCTCACGCCTGCCACGATCTCAGCGCGGCCCGTCACGAGCCCTTCGTGGCGGTCAATTGCGCCGCCATTCCAGACCAGCTTCTCGAGTCCGAGCTCTTTGGACACGAAGCCGGCTCCTTCACCGGAGCGCGGGGGGCTCGCCGCGGCCTGCTCGAGTCCGCCGGCAAGGGCACCGTCTTCATGGATGAGATCGGAGAGATGCCGCTACCCGCCCAGGCCAAGCTCCTGCGCGCGCTCGAGACGCGGCGATTCCGCCGTGTTGGCTCCAACCGGGAGCTACCCTTCGAGGCCCGCATCGTGAGCGCCACCAACCGCGTGTTGACCGGTGCCGACGCGGGACGAATGCGCTCCGACCTCTACTATCGCCTTGCCGGCTTCACGATTCACATCGCGCCTCTCCGCGACCGCCCCGAGGACATCGACGAGCTCGCTGAGTCCTTCCTCACTGTCTTCGCCGAGCGGCATCCCGGGGTCGCACGCCGCTTCACACCTCAGGCCATTCAGGCGCTCCACGCGCACGACTGGCCCGGAAACGTGCGGGAGCTGCGGGCCGTGGTCCATCAGGCGGCGGTGTGCGCCACTGCAGGAACAGTCGGCGTGGCAAGCGTCGAGGCAGCGCTGAGCGGACTGGGCGGCAGCCGCACCAGCCAGCAGGCTCCGATCCCCTCCGAGGTCCACCCCATTGGTGTCAGCGACTGGAGCGAGGCGGTCCCCAACCTGCCCGCGCTCGAGCGCGATGTTATCCTCAAGGCCTACGCCAACGCCCAGCAGAACGTCGCGGAAGCAGCTCGAATGCTCGGAATGCCGCGGACGACTCTCCGCGACAAGCTCAGGCGCTTCGGCGTGCGGTAGCCGCCCACTCACAGGGCAGCGGAGTCTCCGCGGAGGAGCACCTGCGCCACGAGGGGAGCCACCATGTCGAGCTGCGGGTGCCGGGCCCCCATGCGCTGCGCGGCAGAGCAGGCGAGAGAAATGTCGCCGGGCGAGAGGAGCGCGGGCGGCACCAGGCGCGCCGCCTCGCGCCACGCTACCACTCCCTCTGGCTCGCGCTCGGGGAGAGCTTGCGGCAGATCGGCCAGAGACGGCATCCGATCCGCATAGACTGCCCGCCACCCCGAGCGCGCCACCGTGTGGGCCGTGCACGGCAAGTGACAGGGAGCGTTGACGAAGCGTCGGGAGGCGTCGATCAGGAGGCGCACGGCCTCGAAGAGCGTGGTCCCGATGAGCTCCGGGCGCTTCTGCTGTAGCGCCCCCTCCACCGCGTCAGCCACGGTGGTGGTGACCCGCTTGATCTGCCACAGCCTCCCCCCACCGCCGGAGTCCTCGACGAGACAGACCGCCCGCTTCACCGACAACAGCGAGGAGCACTGGGCGTGGAGTCGAGCCCACTCCAGAAGGCGCCGCTCCCCCGTCTCGAGCTCCGCGAAGCGGTCGCTCGCGGAGCTGTACAGTTCCCAGCGGCCGTCAGCGGACCGCCCGTACCAAATGCCACTGGGCCATCGCTCGAGCCGCGACTCCCCCGCCAGCGAGACGTCGTGGAGAATGAGGCGCCCCTCGACGGGCGGCCAGATCCTTCCCGAGGGAACGTCGGCATTTGGCACTGCGGGCACGGGCTCGGAAGTCACCTCCTCGGTATCGATTCCGGCATGTCGCGTTGAAGCCACAGGTTCGACCCGATCGAGATCGAGCGCGTGCATCCGCTCCAAGAGCTCCTCGCTGGAGTCGACCTCCGGCTTGCCTTCGGGAAGTCTTCCCTGGCGCTGCAGCTCGCGAACGCGATCGAGCGCCAGCCGTACGCCAAGGATGAAGGCGGAGCGAATCCCACGTCCGTCGCTGGCCACCGTCTCCACCACCCCGACTGCGGGAAACTCCGCAAGATGACGCTGCAACTCTGCCAGCGGCACGGCGTCGGACAGGTCACGCTTGTTGGCCTGCATCACGAGCGCCACAGGGGGATCGCGGCCAGCAAGCAGCTGCCGACAATCGGCGAATCCCGCGAGCGATGCTTGGAATTTGCCTCTCGTGGTGTCTGCCACGAAGACCACGCTGTCCGCATCACGCAACAGGTGTTCTCGTCGCTCCCGAAGCTCCGGCTGACCCGGAACCGTGACCACCTGGCAGCGGATCCGATGTCCGTCATACATACCACCGACGTAGTCCAGCCAGTCGAAATAGCGGGTTCGCCCTTCCCGCTCCTCCGGCGTCGTCGTCGTCCGCTCGAGGCCCTCGCCCAGCGCGCGCAAGCTCGTCGTTTTCCCCGACCAGGGAGGACCGTCATACACGATCCGTACGACGATCAGGTCTCGTTCTCGGTCCAGAAGTGCCATGCTCTCAGAACCCGAGGAAGTCGTCGGCGGCCTGGGCGCTCGTCACCGCACGCGCCGCCTCCGAGAGCTGCCGCTCCGTCGCCGCCACCTTCATGCGCACCAATGCGGGGACCGCATCGCGATCCATCACGACGACCAGCAGCGCGGATGCGCGAGGCAGCGGGTGGAGCAACTCGAACCCATCGGGGGTGGTGATCAACACGTCCTCGACCTGGTCGTTCAATCCCAGGTCCGCCACCACGCGTGCCTTTGCCTCGTAGACGGACCAGGCCCCCGCCGCCAGTGTCTCGCCGTTCGGCAACTCTCCCGCCATCGCCAGCAGCGTCCCCGCAGCAACCAGGAAGCCGGCCCGAACCCCATCCCCGGAAACCAGGTGGCGCAGACTGCGCGCCGCCAATTCCTCTCGCTCCTCATCACTCTCGGCATCACTCGAGGTGATCATGATGGCCCGAAAGAAACCCGACTCCTCTCTGGCCACCTGCCGGCTCTCGGTGTGCTGGCGCTCGTCTTGGAGGCGCGCCGCCTCCATCAAGATGAAGCCCAGCGGCCGCTGAACCGTCTGCTCGGCGGCCCGGCAGAACTCCTCGATACGGATCTCCGCATCCCGCCACATCACGATCTCGAGCGCTGCCTCGTCGCCGCGCAGGTCGCGTGTCTCGGCGTCCAGCAACTGACCGCGGTCGACGTGTAGCGTCCCGGACCCCCCATCTCCGCGGATCGTGAGGGTGCAGGTCTTCTTCTCCAGCTCCACCAGCTGGAGAAAGCTGGGCAATCCGATATTCTGAACGAAGCCACTCATGCCCGGATTGAGCGCGTCGGACAGGACGTGGGAGAGGACCTCGAGATCGATCGGCTTGGTGAGAAACTCCGGTCGCCCCAGCTCGACAAGCCGCTCCGTCGCCTCGGGACTGGCATAGGCGGTCATGGGCAGCACCTTGATCTGGGGACGATGGTTGAGGATCCACGCCATCAGCTCGAAGCCATTGAGTCCTGGCATCTGCAGGTCCGTGAGCACGAGGTCGCAGTCGGCGTGCTCGAGCGTGTCGATCGCGTCGCGGCCGTTGACCGCGGTCAGGACCTCCACCCCCCGATACCGGGCCGTGATCAACCGCGCCAGAGCGCGGAGAGCCCCGGCATCATCGTCGACTACGAGCACCCGCTTCATGATCCTTCTCTACCGAACGCTGCCTCCGGACCCAGCTCCCGGCGTCCCCTCGACCCGCGGAGTCTAGGCCCGAAGACCCACGCCAATTCGCTCCGTTCTCAGGTCAGTGCGGCGACGTGTCGATTCACCGCCGTGCGGACGATCGCGAGGTTGCTCTGACTCTTGTCGACGGCCATGTAGAGGAAGGTCGTCGAACTCACGAGCTTGATCAGGTGGATCTGATCGGTGAGCGTGAGCAGCATATCCTCCAGGGATCCCGTCAGTCCGAGAGTCTTCATGATCTTGAGCTTCTGCTTGACCATCTCGCTGTTGTAGGCGCTCGCCGCAGTCAGATCGAAGTCGCTGCGCACCGACTTCACTGCCAACGTCATCCCTGATTCGAGATCGACCAGCGACGCGGCGATGAAGCCGTTGACGTCCTTCTCCATGCTTTCCAGGGTCTCTACCATTTCCTTTTCGCTCGCCATGTTCCTGTCTCCTTGTCTTCAATGTCAGCGCGCCGCGCCACCCAGTCTGGCCAACAATCGAACCAGCGCGGGACGTTCGCACACCGCAATGAACCCGATCTCCTCCCGCCGCCACGCCACGAGGGCGGCGCCGGAACTCCACGAAGCAGTCGCCAGGCGGAGTCCATTCGTCAATGTGGAGCTCACGTCGAGGACACTCATCGCCCAGTCACAGAGCGCGACGAGCTCCCGGATCCTGAACTGCTGCCCATCATGCGTGGTCACGGGAACCGCACCGGCAGTCCCCGGGTCGCGCAGGAAGCTGACAGCCCCCACCCGCTCGACGAGGATGTCGTCAAGCTCACGCCGTGCACGCCGCGCGGTGGCTGGCGCACGCAGCGCCCCAACGCTGGCCAGCACCTCCGCGGAGGAGAACGTGAAACGTGCGTCATAGCGACCGGTGATGTGCGGCGTGAACCCAGTACTGGGACCGGCAGTCGCCAGAAGGCTGATCGCCTCGACCGTGTGCTGCCGGATCGCTGCCCGCAACTGGGGCACCGTCACGACCCTCGCCGCCACCAGGGCTTCACCGATTGGGGTGGTGGTCGAAGCACACTGCTCCACCACTCGCTCCATCGCGTCTCGAGCAACTGGTGGGTCCGAGTGGTGCCGGAGAATGTCCGTGAGACGGTTCTTCATGCCGCCAGCGGCCGCCCAACAGATACGCCCCGACTCGAGGAAGATGCAGCCCCGTTCTCCAAAGCGAAGGGCCCCGGTACTCGTCGCCGGCAACTCGTCGACCTCCTCGAGCACGACCGCGAGTGCCGCCGGCGGCACGGCGGCAGCTACCTGGTGGAACGGGAGGCTGTATGGAACGCTGCTCTTCACGGTCGCTCCTCGATGGCCTCGATGGCGGTCCTGGTTCTTGCAACAAGGATGCCGAGATTCGGCGTCGCACGGTGCACGCTCACGACAACGAGCGCGGCATCGCGGCGTAGACGCTGGAAGAAGTAGGTATGGTCATCACCGACCACCATGGCCTGCCGCAACCCGTGTTCCGCGTTCCCGTGGATGCGCTGCACCATCTCCTCCAGATGGGACAGCTGAGGCGCATCGAAGAGTTCAGCCATGACCGCAGCAGCGTCGCTCATCAGCGCCTCGTCACCCGCGATGACCTCGGTGACGCGGCCCGATCGACCATCAGCGAGGCCGAGCGCGAGCAGCTCCTCTGGCCAGGTAGCGAGATCCGTCGCGGTGTTCAATGGCGCCCCCTGGCCACGGTAGGGACTCTCGTTTCGAAGCTCTCGATCTCGCGCAGGACGCGCAAGACCAGCACACGGAAGGGGTCGAAGATAGTTCGGTCACCGGCGGGGGTACCGTCCATCCGCAACTCCGTCCCCAAGAGGGGCACCAGAGCCGACTCGCCCACCACTCCCTCCCACTGCGCATGCACGAGCTCGCCCCCGACAAGGTCGACGAAGCCTGAGCCCGCAACCTCGACGAGCCGCGCGGTCACCCCTTGCTGATTCGCTGCCCGCAGCAGATCAATCGCACAGCGGCAACGGAGCGGCCGTAGACACATCTCACCACAGGGGTGTAAAGCCGCAATGAGCTCGGCCGGGCGAAACGGCTTCTCCAGCACATACCGAGCGCCCTGCAGCAATGCCTCCGCGCGGTCCTCCGCCGTCCAGACGGCGGCCATCAGGACACCGTGAACATCTCCCCGGACCGCTCGAGATCGCTCGAGGAGCTCGAAACCGTGACCGTCCGGGAGATTCACCTCGGCGAGCAGCACCTCGGGGGCGAGGCTTTCGATCATCGACGAGGCCGTGGCCTTCGTGGTCGCCACCGCCAACTGGAAATCGCAGCGGGACAGGGAGCGCTCCAGGGCGCGGAGAAACTCCGGCGACGGGTCGACGAGCAGCACCGAGGTCACGGTCCCTCCCGCGGACAGCTCCCGCGGGGCAGCTGCAACACGAAGCATGCTCCCCGCTCGGCCGGCTCCAGGTTGAGCGACCCACCCAGTCCCCCCGCGGCCTCGCGCGCCATCGTCAACCCCAGACCCGTGTGGTCGGTCTTGGTGCTGAAGAATGGATCGAACACTTGGTGGACCTGATCGGGTGGGATGCCGGGCCCGGTGTCCTCGACGACCAGCTGCACGCTGTCTGGTTCCGAACTGGCACGCGTGCTGACCATCACGTCGACCGGGTCGCTCGACGCTTCGGCAGCGTTGAAGAGCAGGTTGACGAGAATCTGTTCGACAACGATGGGATTTCCTCTGGCCCATTCTCGCTCCGAGCAGTTGGCGGCCAGCGTGTGACCGCGCTTGCGGAAGTATCCGCGCAACAGCGCCATGCTCCGGTCCACGACGTCGTGAACGCTGATGTCCACTGCGACCTGCGGGCCAAGTCGCGCGAAATCGAGCAGCCCATCGACCATCCGCTGCAGGCGCTCACTGGCCACCCCCATCTCCCCGAGCGCTTCGCGGAACTCTGGGGTATCTCCCTCGTGTCGAGTCAGCTCGAGGAAGCCGGCGTTGTAGACAAGACTGGCCACGGAGGTGCGAAGGTCGTGGGCGACGCTGGCCACGATGCGTCCGGCAAACTCGAGCCGCTGCTGGTGCAGCCGCTGCAGCAACTGCACGTTCTTCTTCGACACCTCTCGCATCAGCAGCAACCAGTGCGACGATCCAAGCTGGTACCGCGTGCAACCCAAGACGTCATCGCGAGCGACCTGACCGGGCCGCCACTCCGTGGCCTCACCCACTGGCGCCGCCATCAGGGCGGACCAGAGCGGGACGGGCAGCTCTCGACCCAGGACGAGCTCGTGGCCCAGGCGGCTCATCAGCGATCGGGCCTCGGGCGAGTGACCCAGCACCTCACCTGCTGGAGAACACACGAGGACCGGAGCACCCACCCGAGCGAGGGGAATCAGCTCGACCTGGCGTTCGACGGCATCCGGCGGGTTCGAAGGCATGGCCACCACGGAGTTCGAAGCAAGAGCTAGACCACTGGCTCCAGGTGAAACGCGGCCTCGTTCGTCGTGGGGCGGCGGCGGACGTCAGGAACCGCCGGCGTATTTCGCCGCCACCCGATCACGAGCGAACTCCCAGACGCCGCAGCTTGTCGCGCAGTGTCGTGCGCGGAATTCCGAGCAGACGCGCCGCGCGGGCCATGTTGCCCCCGGACTCGCGCCAGGCGCGCTGAATGACCTCGCGCTCGAGCGCCCGCAGCGAAGAAGACGACATTCGCCCCTGGTCGATGCTGAGCGGGGGCAGTCCCGAAGTACGAGGCCCCATGGCCAGCGCAGCGTCCATGTCGGCCACCGTCACCACCCCCTCCTGCACCATCATGGCCGCCCGCTCGATCACGGCACGCAGCTCCCGCACGTTGCCCGGCCAATCGTGGAGCAGCAGGCGGTCCATCGCCGACGACGAGAGCTGCAGCTGCTCGGCGTCCAGCTTGCGACGAAGACGCGCCAGGAACTGGGTGGACAGCGCGGGAATGTCCTCGACCCGGCTCCGGAGAGGAGGGACGTCGATCCGAAATCCTGCCAGCCGGAAGAACAGATCCTTGCGAAACTCATCCTCCCGAGGGACCGGACCGCCCAGGTTGGTTGCCGCCACCACCCGGGCCAGAAATCGGCGGTTCTGAGTCCCGCCAACGCGACGAAGCTGTCGACTCTCGAGCGCCCTGAGCAGCTTTGGCTGAGCGGAGGTCGGGAGTTCGCCGACCTCATCCAGGAAGACCGTGCCCCGACCCGCCGCCTCGAGCAGTCCCACCCGGTCTGCAGTCGCGTCAGTGAAGGCTCCAGCAACCTGGCCGAACACCTCACTATCGAACAGGTGTTCCGGAATCGCGGCACAGTTTACCGACACCCAGGGCTGGTCCGGGCTACCCAGATGATGAATGGCGGCCGCGACCAGCTCCTTCCCGGTTCCCGTCTCGCCCGTGATCAGAACGTTGACGTCGGCGTAGCTCGCCACTTGGCGGATCTGCTCCCGTACGCGTCGCGCGGCCTGACTGCTACCCAGAAACCGCGATGCCCCATCCACTCGCTCATCCAGGGGGTGCGAGATCCCGAGCAACGTCGTCAGTCGTCGCGCCACGGTGTCCGGGCCATCGGACTTCGGAAGCACGTCGACAGCTCCCATCCACATCGCACGCACCGTGAGCTTCACGTTCAAGTGACTGGACACCACCAGCAACGGCGAGATGGCTTCCCGACGGCAAGCTTCCAGGGCGTCCCAGCCCATACGGGAGTCCATGGGGTCGACCGCCACCCCAAGAACGTCCGACCGGTCCAGGTGCCCAAGCAACGCCTCGCGATGAGAAGCCTTCGCGACCAGCAGTCCACGCCGACGAAGGGCGTGCTCCAATGCTCCGCTGAACTCGATGTCCGGGTCCGCGATCACCACGTACCGAGCCTGCTCGACGATCACACGGTCGCCTATGCAATCCCCGAGCCGGCAACTCGCGCTGTGCGATGGGCGGTCCGGTGACGAATGTCGCCATCCGCACGCCCCGAGGATGGCGCGAACCGTGCATGGCCGTCGACGTGCATCGATTGGTACAGCTCTTCGCTCAGCGGCGACTGCGCCTCACTGCCGAGTTCGAGGAGATGCTGAGCGATGCTCCTCAACACCGAACCGAGCGCCGCGGGTGTGGCTACGCCCAGATCACCCGGGCCCTCGCCAGCCACGTGAACCGCCCACGAGGACCCGAGGACCGCCGGCTCGTCGAAGATATCGACGGAGACGATTGCTGGGATCTCAGTCGGCTCGACGGTTTGACCGAGCTCGCGAGGCCAAGCGAGCAGCGGCTGCTGGTGCGGATGCTGATTGACCTCCTGGCGCCCCACCCACAGTGCAACGCGGGTCTCTTCGCTCCCCGCGTCTTCACCTCCGAACATCGGGTCGGCAGTTGTCCCCAGGCGGAGGAGTACTTCCTCGAGATCGCGGGGCGATTCTTGCGGCGGGGGGGGAGCGTGCGCGTGCTCACCTCGCCGGCGGGGCACCCGGTCATGATCGAGAAGTGCGGGCTGGGCGACGCCGGTTCGGCCATCTCCGTGGCCACCGTCTCCGTCAATGGCGTCCGCATCCCCCCAGGGGGACTGTTTGCCATCCGTTACGATGTCCACCCGACCGGGCCACTGAATCGCCAGCTCCCGGGGCGGGTGCTCCCGATCCAGGCCGCCAGCGTCCGCTTCATGCGCCTCACGACGCTGGCCGTACCGCCGAATCGACGCCACCAAGCTTTCACCGTCCAGTTCGAGCACCAGCTCGCCCAGGGGTGGTTCCGCTGCGCGAAGGCGACGGTGGCTGATCTGGTCACAGTTGCGGCCGAGCAGGTGAGAAAGCCCCGTCCCGCGCCACTCATCGCGCGAAGCGGTACGCAGCCAGCGCTTCCTCGAACGTGACCAGGTGGAGGGCAACCACGTCGGGGATCTCCCCGTCAGGTCGCACCTGGTACCCCCCCGCGAGGTTCCACGTCAGTGGCAGTCCCAGGTCGACGGCGGTCGTGAACATGATGCGATCCCGTTCGCGCATCTGGTCTGTCGTCAGCAGGCCACCCAGCGGATCGTCGACGTGGGTATCGGCTCCAGCCTGGTAGAACACGACGTCCGGACGGAACCCAGCAAGCCGCCCCCTGAGCGCGCGCATCGCGGCCAGGTATTCGCCCGCCTGATTGGGGTGCCGAAATCGCTGACCCAGACTGATGTGGAGCACCCGCTCGGCCAGTTGCTGGGCATCGATGATAGCCTGCGTCCCATCACCGTAGTGGTAGTCGCAGTCGACGATGGCGATGCGCTCGACCCGCTTGGCGTCGAACAGCGCCGTTGCCGTCGCCGCCAGTCCGTTGAACGTGCAGTAGCTGCGCGCCATGTCCGGAAAAGCGTGGTGGAATCCCGAGGTCAGCGACGCGCTGATGCCCTCGCTCAGCGCGATCAGCGCCCCGGTGTGGAACGCGCCGCAGGTGAAGGGAAGCGACCGAGCCACCGACTCGGAGATGGAACCGAAGCCATTGCGTCGTTCCAGGCACAACACTCCGGAGACGAAGGCCTCGTCGTGCACCCTGGAGAGCGCGTCGACGCTCATCGGCTCGGGAGCGACGAACTCGATCGGCCAGCCGCCTGCCGCCTCGAGCGCGCGAGCCACCGCCAGCGGCTTGCGGGCACTGGGCGAAAGTGGTCGGCCCGCATCCGCCACCATGTCGCGGGAATAGACCACCTTCAGGGTGACAGGTCGTGGGGGGAGACCAGGCACTTCACTGTTAGTCTACCGTGCCAATCACTGGCACTGATTGAATTCTCCGACTTTTCCCCTCTTTGGGTGAGGGGAAGAGTCTCCGAAGAATGCGACTTCTCCCAAGTGGCGCTGGTTCACACTGGCGATCAACGCAAGGGTTGCTCGCTGCAACCCCAGTCGTCAGAAAGAATCGCCCGGCTCGTCAGCCGCGCGGTACGGGACGAGCAGCCACGCCTCAGGCTCGACCAGCAGCGTCTTGCAGCGTCGGCTGGGGTGGTGCGGCGTGCTGGCAACCAATTCCTGCGCGACCAGCTGTTCAATGCAGCTTTCGAGCTCAGTCAGCCGCCGGAACCCCAGCACCTCGCCGTCGTGCCAAGACGCCGCACCACCGAGATGCAGGAGTCGAAGCAACAGGAGCCGCGAAGCCTCGTCCACCCTGTCCAGGCGGGCCTGAACCTCCGCAGCACGGCCATCCAGCCACTTCACGTAGGCGCGATTCTTCGCATCCACTGAGTGAATTGGCGGTCGGTGGGCCATCGAGCAGCAGTACGCCTCGGCCCAGCGAAGGGCGGTCTTGAGGTCGCCCCGCAATACCTTGCAGAGGTGCACGAAGCTGTCGCGAAGCAGCGGCAGGAAGACGTCGCCCGTCCCCTGGCAGGCCTCCACTCGCCGCTCGAAGATCAGCTGCAAGTCCTTGAACTCCAGGGGCTGCAGCTCCACCGGTTCCGCGAGACCGGCGACCTGCCCACGCTCGGCGAAGGGAGTGGTGAAGCTGCCCACCGCTCCCGCGGCCACGACAACCTCCGCGCGCGCTTTCGCGACCGCGTGCTCGAGCTGCTCCAGAACGAACTCCGCAGCCTCGGGCCGCTCCACGTCGTCGAGAACGCGAACGCGGACCCCCAGTAGAGTCCGCGCGCGGTGCGCCACGGCCAGAACCAGAGAGGTGCGCCCAGTGCCTGGGAATCCCTCGACGACAACACCCGTGGCCCCACCTTCGATGTGGCGCACCAGCGTCTCCCGAAGTGAAATGCGGCCGGCAAGATGCCCGCCTTCTGGCACCGGTTCACGGCCGAAGGGCGAACCCGTCATGCCCCACTCAGAGAATGGCGAGCAACCAGCCGTCTCGAACGACGCGGGCGGGATCACAGCTGCTCCTCTGCCACCCGAAGCAGCGCCTCGGTGGTCACCGTTCCTGGTGCGAAGAGACCGCCATCGACCTGGGCGTCGAAGTGCTTGGTGAACGCCCGGGCTCGATGCTGGGGAGATACCGCCAGGGTGGTCAGCCTGAGGAAACGGAAGCCGGAACATGAGCTAACCGAGATGATGTCCCCCTCGACCGTGCGGCACGGTCGCAGTGACGGACTCCCCTCATAGGTGACACCGAAGAGACTGCCGGGCGGTAGGCGCACCCCATTGAGCACGAGCTCTCGCAGAGAAACGCAAGAATGGTTGTCGCCGAGGTTCAGCTTCTCGGCGAGCAGCGGCCGGCTGGCACCATCGACGATGATGTTCATTCGCCCCTTGCGCCGCACGAAGCGGTCGGAGAGCTCGAGGAAGTACTTTTCGGCTAGAGGGCAGGTCCCGATCGCCAGCTTCTCCGACCAGGGGCTCAGCACCTCCAGCTCCACCTCCCCGGGCCGGAGTGGGAGGATGAGGTCGACGATGATCTGCGCCAGGATCCGGCTCTCCTCCAGCGTCACTTGCCCCGGAAGGCGCCGCAACCGCGCCTGGCGGGCGGCCTCGCGGGCGTAAAGTTCGGTGAACTCCGGAACGTTGGCGAGTTCGTCCGGCGGTGGCTGCCGGTCGAGATGGCGCCAGGAAAGGGTGATTCCCGCCACCTCCGCCAGGGCGACCAGTCGGTGGGGAATACTGGCGTCGCGGTCGGCGAAGAGCCGAACCTCGTCGTACAAATGGTCGAGTCGAGGCTGGTTCACGTAGGTGGCAAGATGACGAGTCGCCTGAGTGTACCCGCACCCTCGCCGCTCGGTGCAGTGGGAGTGGTGCTCGGTCAGCATCTCGACCAGCGTCTGGTTGAGCCGCAGCCCGTTCGCCGCGAACACGTCGAGCAACTCGTGGGAGGCCTCGCGCACCGCCCCCTCCACCTGCGGCACCATGGCGCACGCGCCTGCAAGCGCCAGACCAGCGAGGAATCAGGAGAGGCGACACCGGACGGCGCATCCCGCCGTGAGGTCGCCCATTATCGCCGCTGGTGGCGGCGGAATACGCCGGCGTCGCCCGACACGAGGCAAAGTCGCGGTTCGCGTTCGCGCCTCGCGACACCTGGCGCACGCCTTGCAGACACGGACGATTGTCGCCACCAAGGCGCGTTACCAGAAAAAGGGAGTTCCAATGGCAAGCGTAAAGGAAGTGCTCAGCAAGCTCATGGAGATGGAAGGCGCGATCGGCTCCTGTCTCGTGGACAGCAACAGCGGAATGATGCTGGGCTCGGAGGGTGGGACCGGCCAGATCAACCTCGAGATCGCGGCAGCGGGCAACACGGAGGTCGTGCGCGCCAAGCGCAAGACCATGAAGTCGCTGGGCCTGAAAGACGCGATCGAGGACATCCTCATCACACTCGGCAAGCAGTACCACTTGATCCGCCCCCTGGCGTCGAACGACGCCGTGTTCGTCTACCTCGTGCTCGACAAGCAACGCGGCAACCTCGCGATGGCGCGCCACCACCTCGCGCAGGGTGAGAAGGAACTGGTCCTCTGATCCGATCGGCGCGCCTTCGAGGTGGACGACGAACGACGCGACCCCGCTCGACGGGGTCGCGTCGGGTCCGTGACGAGCGCTCCACTTCGACCCGCGCCCACCGCCGCACGCAGGCGCGACTCGCACGATCGCGAATCCGGGCGCCGAGATTGCGATCGGCGCCCACGTCTCCACGGCTTGCGGTTGGCGGGTTCTCGCCCTAGAGCGAGCAACGTGCGGCAAGTCTTCGTGATCATGTTGGCTGGATTGCTGGGGTGCCCTCCCCCTGCAGCGTCGGATCCGCCGGGAAACTCCGGGCCGCCACCGGAGGCAGCTCTGGATCTTGCAGCCCCTGAGACAGCACGCGCGCACACACCGGCGGCAGACCCGATTGCCCAAGCGGTGGGGGCGAGCGACCGCAGCGATGCAGACCGAAGCCTGGACGCTGGGCGACAGCCAGCTAGGCTTCTCCAGTTCTTCGGCGTCGCGCCGGGCATGCGTGTCGCGGAGATCGGGGCCGGCGCGGGCTACACCACGGAGCTACTGGCTCGCGTTGTCGGCCCAACTGGCAAAGTGTGGGCCCAGAACTCAGAGTTGGTTCTCGAGCGGTTCGCGGAGCGCCCATTCAGCGAGCGCTTGCGCAAACCAGTGATGGCGAACGTCATTCGCGTCGACCGTGAGTTCGTCGATCCGTTGCCGCCCGAGGCGGCGGAACTGGACGCGGTAGTCAACGTCCTCTTCTATCACGACACCTTCTGGATGGGGGTGGACCGCCACCGGATGAACGCCGCCATCTATCGTGCGCTCAGACCCGGGGGCGTGTATGGCATTCTCGACCACAGCGCACGCCCTGGAGCCGGCGCCAGCGAGGTGCAGACCCTGCACCGCGTGGATGAGAGCCTGGTACGGAGCGAGATCGAGGCCGCCGGATTCGCGCTCGCGGAGACCGCCGACAGCTGGCGAAACCCAGCAGACCAGCGTGACTGGAACGCCGCCCCCCGACAGGCCGGTGAGCGGCGTGGCACGAGCGACCGATTCGCCCTCAAGTTCGTCAAGCCACGCTAGTGTCCTGAGTCAGAAGTTCGTCTGATGGATTCCGCAGCCCCTCACCGAGTGAGGACTGCTAGATCCACGAGACTTCTGGGGCAGTCTACTCAAATCGACGCAACGATCGTTCGCGCGCCAAGACGCTGCGGGCGGAAGAGGGGGATCAGCAGCAACGCTCTGGGTCGTTCTATCCGCAACTGTGTCCGAGAACAGGGGATGAAGGCGGTCATCCACCCGAATCCGACGCGCCGCAAGAAGCCACGACTCGATCGCAAGACGTACCGCAAACGCTAGCTGGTCGAGGTGTTCTTCCACCACCTGAAGCGCTGCCGATGTCTCGCCACCCGGTTCGAGAAGACGGCGAAACACTACCTGGCCTTGCTACACGTCGCGTGCACCATGATCTGGCTGTAGGACACAGCCCACTCAGCGATGAGGCCGAGCGAGCTTCTGAAGGGTGGCGAGGATTCGCTGCAGCGTTTCGCGCTGCTCGCTGCCAAGCGAGCAGTAGCCAAGAGCGGCAGCCATTTCGAGGCCCATTTCCAGCTCAGTCGCTTCGCCAAGCG
>JBNLDK010000127.1:0-7063 GCA_050304295.1 Polyangiaceae bacterium | reverse complement strand
GGACGCGCTGGTGGCGACGCGGGGGGAGGGCCGGTTTCGTTCGACGAAGGCAACTACGACTTCTGTCAACACTGGGCTTTCGAGCGCGCGTCGGAGACCTGTAGTGTCGGCGCACCGCAACACGGACCGCCCGAAGGCAAGGAACCTGAGCGTGCCTTGCGGCTACCCGCACAGCGCGCACCCGGCGGGCTGCTCGAGAACGAGCCACGAGCGCGCGGCCCGTGCAGCTACCTCGGCTGGGCCGAGCTCCTGAAGCGCACCCACGACGTCGACGCCCTGCGCTGCCCCTGCGGCGGCCGCTACCGCTTCGTCCAGTTGTTCACCGCTTCCCAGGACGCCCGCGAGGCCCTCGAGAAACGCGGCCTCGACCACCAACCGCCCCCGATCGCCCGCTCCCGTGCCCCCGATCTTTTCGATGTCCCCGCCAACCACGGCGGGGACATCCCCCCGCCGGACTGCTTCATCGACCCCCCGGCCCCCGACTGCATCGACCCCCCACCAGCCGACTGGTAGACCCCCTCCGACGCGGCGCCGCCCGACGTGAGCTTTGGAATCGCTCACGATGGCCCAGAAGCTCACGATGTCCGCCCAGAAGCCGCCTTTCCAGGAATCACGCCGAAGTTGGTGCGCATAAATCTGCGGTTGTGACATGCGCGCGAACCGGGCGTACCACTCGGGTACGCCGATGTCTGCTGGGGGCACCGAGACGAGCGGGTGACACTCGGACAGGGCGACACCATCGTGCTCTATCGTGAGCCTAGCGAGCAGATCCTGTTGCTCTACCTGTATTCGCTCGGAGAAGAGGCTGCGCTGCTCGTGATGACTCCAGATGGCTATTTCGACGGACCGGACCGTCTCCTGCAAGCGGTTTGGATGGGACACGAGGGGGGGGTGGCATCGCGCATCGACGTTGAGGTCATTTCGTCGCCCTGGCCTTCTTGCGCAATTCCACAGCGGTTCGAGAGCCCTGGCTGAATGACGCGCGACGCGGGGCACTTGCAGCGTCCAGGCTGGATACCGACCTCGCCCTCTGGCGCCCGCACCCTGCCGGCGGGCAGCTTGTCCCCCGCAGCCACGATGTCCGCCCAGAGTCCGCCTTTCCAGGAATCGCGTCGAAGCTGGTGCGCATAAGTTTGCGACGATGGCAACATCCCGTCCGCGACCGACGTGCAGCGGCTTTGGAACCACTACCCACGCGACACCAGAGGATGAGCGGCGCTTGACGTCCTGCTCGGTTGCCCTAGCTCCGAACGAATGGGGCGACTTCGGTGGTTGGGTTTCGGTTTGGCGGTGTCCTGCGCAGTGGTGCTGGCAGCGTGTGGTGGGTCGAGCGGCCGCAGCGTCCCGTCGGACACTGGCGACGCAGGAGCTGCCGGATCGAATTCGTCCGGGGGAGCCTCGACCGGTGGCGTCGTCGCACCGGGCACAGGTGGCATCCAAACCGGCAACGGAGGCGCTCCTGGGGGCGGACCAGGCGTTGCCGGTGGTGACGGGACTGGCACAGGCGGCGCGGCAGGGACTGCTGGGCAGGGTGGCTCGTGGGCTGCGGGTGCTGCCGGCGAGATGTCCGACGACGGCGGGATGGCTGGCTTCGCCGGTGGCGGGATGGCTGGCCTTGCCGATGGCGGGATGGCTGGCCTTGCCGATGGCGGAATGGGTGGTTTCTCCGATGGCGGAATGGCTGGCGAGGCGGGCGCGATTGCCATCGACCCGGCGTGTTCGACGATCCCTGTTGACGAGACGCTCGCAGCGCGGCTCCGCGTTACGGCAGACAACGAGTGCGACGTCTACTTGAACGGTGTACTGGTCGGTTCCACGACCAACTGGCAGTCTGCGGTGACCTTCGACGTCGAGGTCTTCGTGCACCCGGGTCGCGCCAACGTGATCGCGATCAGTGGCACCAACACATCCAGCCAGGATGGCAACGATCGCGGGATCATCGGCGAGCTCACGGTAACGGAGGGCAGCGACGTGCTCGCCCTGGTGGTGACCGACGCGAGCTGGCGGGTTTCCACTACCGAGGAGACCGGCTGGGAAGACGTGGAGTTCGACGATTCCGGTTGGATTGCTGCAACGGAGCTCGCTCCCAACGGTTCGGCCCCGTGGGGCGACGTGATGAGCTCGACCACCGCGATGTGGATCTGGTCGGCTCCGATCCCCAACAGCACGTCGGACAAACCCAACCTCGAAACGGCCTGGGTCCGGCGAGTGTTCTACTTCACCGCGGACGGTATCCCCACCACCGACCCGGGTTGTCCAACCGCCGGGTAGCCAAAATCAAGCCACCCCGCGGTGATGGTGGCGGAGCATCCCCAAAACCAGGCGCACTTTGGCTACGTGCGCGACGCGGGGTTCCCGCTCGTGGTGGACAACTGGCGTCGCCCTGCGAGCTGACGCTTGCTCTGGCGATTCCCCAGAATAGTCCCGACGCCGGCCGCGTACCGCCCCGCGAGGGAACGTCCCGAGGCGGCTCGGCTACCGGGGGACCCGTAGGGCTCCCCACGGCTACTGTTCGGGCGACACCTGGCCAGCCGAAGCCAGCAGCAGCACCGCCCGCGACTCACCAGGGTGGACCATGGGCCTCTACGCCCGAGTCGACCGCCGCACCGAAGCGGCGAGGCGGGGCAACTCGGCTCTGGCAGACCCTCGCGCACCTGGCAACGAGCCAGGCGGAGAGCAGGTCATGGTCTTCGCGCAAGTTGCAGGGGTGGGGTGCTCGGCAGCCGCCTGGACCCAAATGACCGAGCGCGATTCTCGAGCACCTCATGGTGAGGTCGTTTTACGATTGGGGAGGGGTCTGGGACAGACCCCTCAGAAACAGACATCGAATGCGTCGAGCGAACTCGACGAACGGAGCTTCTCGCCGAGCCCTCACCCAAATGGGGGCTCGGTGAGAAGTGATCGGCAATTGCGCTCGCTCACTTTAGCCTAGTACCAGGGGACGGCCTGGATGGTGTGCCAGTTGCCCCAGGCTCCCGACCACCACTGGTGGTCGACGTCCCCTTGATCCCTGTCCAGTCCAAACAGGTCGATGCGATTGTAGCCCCAGGAGGCGGCTCCGGGCTGTCCCCGTCGGTAGGTAGGGTCACCCGGTACCATGTGCCAGGCACCCCAGTTCCCATCCCACCACTGGTGATAGAGCTCGTCGTCCTCGCCCAAGGCGAACACGTCGAGTCGACCCCACCCCCACGAACTGATGGCCGGGGACGAGGCGACTCTCCCGTGTGGATCCTGTTGCAGGGTGAAATCCCAGCTCCACCCCCCCGGGCTCCAGGACACGCGATCGATCTTGTCGTTCGTTGCGCGCACCACGACGTCAAGCCGCTGATATCCCCAAGATACGGCGCTGGGCGACCCGCGACAAACGCCGCCCACCTTGTCCCAAGCACTCCAGTGCCCGTTCGAGTAGGCCGTGTGCCAGAGCGAATCGTCAGTGTAGTTGCACGCGAAAGCGTCGAGCCGACCGGGCCCCCAGGATGCGATTGCCGGAGCGCTGGCGAGGTGCAGACCGGGGACCGGCTGCCACTGGTACCAGCCCCTGTCGTAGAACCGCCACCACATCTGACCGTCCGACCCCTTGACGACGACATCGAGTCGGTCGGGGCCCCACGAGGTCGCCGCCGGAGCGGCGGCAATCTGTCCGCCGAGCGAGAACCACCCCTCCCAGTGGTCCTGACGCCATCCCTTGATGTAGAGCTGGTTGTTCGACCCTCGCGCGAACGCGAAGAGCTCGTTGGCTCCCCACGCCGCTGCGCCGACTCCTGGCTCGGCGTACCTCCCCCTCGACCAACTGTCCGCAGCGCCGTGCCCACCATGAGTGTCGATCCAATGGTTGATCGTGGCTCGGCGAGAGGCCGTGATACGGGCGCCGATGTTGCGGTCCGTGCAGCCCGCGGAACAGTCCCTGTAGGTCGAGTTGACGGCACCCACACAGTATCCGTATTGATCCCACAGCAGATAGGGGCCGCCGCTGTCCCCATCTTCCATATCGACGTAGTGCTCGATCGACTTCGCCATGGCGCTTCGCGAGTGTCCCGTGACCTGGTTCATTCTGCCGGTCGAGTACCCGAAGAGCGTGAAGGGGTAGGTGTCCCAGAAGGCGTCGTTCGCTTCGCAGAGGGAGAGGTACCCAGGCCCCGTGGCGATGTCGTCATGGAGCGTGATCATGCCGAGGTCGTACTGCGGATCGCCCGCCCCCCGCGGTCCTCCGTTGGGGTCCCAGGTATTGATATAATCCTCGAAGACCGCCCAGTCCTTTCCGTAGGTGAGACCGAACTCGGGGTTGGTGATGCTGCGGCGCTCTGCGGCGGGGCGCACCGTGATCTCCTTGGCCCACTCCCCAAGCCAAAGACAGTGCGCGGCGGTGACGACCGCGTTGGGTCGGATCAGCGTCCCCGTGCACCCTACCACGCCTTTGGTGGGCATCTTGGCTTCGATGTGTACGACCGCGCGGGCGGGCCACGTGTTGGTATCCATTACCGGTGCCCGGTCATCACCACCCCAGATCCGCATGGCCACTCGCGGCGCCTCGGACTCCGCTGGCTCGTTGGGGCCAGCCCCGTTCGGTTCCGCCGGGCCATCGACAGGTGGGTCGGGGGGTTCGCTGCCCACTGACGTCAGTGGCAGCAGGTCGGTGCCGGCGTCCGGGTCGGGTGGGTCCACGGTCACGACTCCGCTTTCTTCGGCCATCGCCTCGGGCATGTCGATCGCGTCGCCATCCAGCGGTGAGGTGGCTTCCGGAGCGGTCACCGGTGGGATGTCGGGTCCCCCGTCGCTGCCACAAGCCAGCGCAGTAACGAGCAGCGGGATCACGAGTCCCAGTTCCAATGGTTTCATGGGTTGCCTCCTGAATGTCCAGGGGCGTGCCAGCAAGTCTCGGGCCAGCACCTGGGGCCCCGGAAATGGCAGCGAAAACCGGAGGCGGGACCCGATCGATACTGTCCACTGGACGCACGGGGCCCGTTCAGTCGAACAGTCGCCAGCCACGCGAGCCGAGGGTTGGGACGGCGGGCGCCGCCGAAGGGCTCGGCAGAATCGTCGGCTCCGCCGAGGGCGTCAACGGCGGGGTCGGAGCAGGCTGGGGGCTCGACGGCTCTGCCTGCAGAGGCGCGGACGGTGGCGGGGGCTCTGTCTGCTGCATCGTCGAGGATGGTGGCGACGGCGCTGCAGCGGGCACCGAGGTGAGCGCAGGCGCCGCCGAGCGCACTGGAACCACCACCTGGGATGACGCCACATGCTGCGCGGGCGGCTGCACCACCCCGGCCCCCCAGAGCAAGAGGGCAACAGCTGCGCCGCCCAGCAGAGCCAGCACCGCCCAGGGCCATACGTTCGGGCTCGTATCCGCGCGGCGAGATTCCGGTGCCACTTCGATCCTCAGCGTGGTGGACCGCTTCCCCTCGCGCTCCTCATCTTCCTGATGGCTTCTGCGGTGCAGCCCAAACCACTCTGGTGGGATCGTGTTCCAGCGCGCCAGCAGGCGCCCCGAGGGCCTTCTCTGGGCGTCGGGAGTGCCCAGGCGCGCAGTGTCGCCCTTGCGCGTCACGGGACACCACCCACCAGCAGGACCACGACCGCCACGACAACGAGCAGCACGACCGCGAGTGCACCGACCGTGGAGCGATGGTCCGTCGCAGGAAGCACCGGAGCCGACGTCCTGGTCGGGCGAGGACTGGTCGGCTCGCGATCAGCCTCCAGCGACTTCGCGAGCAGAGAGCCCAGCCGGGACCGACCGGCGTCGCGCCGCGTCTGGTTCGGACTGGCGATCGCCTTGATCGCCTGGCGCACTCCCTGGCGCCCATCCGGGTCAACCCGGGTCAGGAGTAGGAGGCCGAAGTGCACCAGCTGGTTGTCCTCGATGGCGCGCGACGGCAGCTCGTACATCGCATTCGCTGCCTCGTAGTCGCGGTCGTCATAGGCCACCAGTGAGCAGGCCCCGAACGCCACGCGGGACAGCTCACGATGTCCGCCCAGAAGCTCACGATGTCCGCCCAGAAGCCACCTTTCCAGGAATCACCCCGAAGTTGGTGAGCATAGATCTGCGGTCGTGACAACATCACCGTTCGTGATCGCCAGTGAGCGGCTTTGGTGCCCACCCGCGCTCGACAGTCGCGCCTGTCACCACTGAATCCGGCGCACCTGGTCGACCTGGTCGAAGTGCTCGTCGCGCGAGACGACGGGCAGACCGTGCTGGACCGCGAGCGCCGCGATCCAGGTGTCGTTTGACGGTATGGGGCGACCCGCGGTTCGAAGCTCGTCACGGAGTCGCGCGTAGTAGGCTGCCGTGTCGAGGTCGACGTCTGCCACGGTCGAGACGGTGACCAGCGACGCGAGCCACTGCTCGTAGCGCGGTCGATGCCGCGAGCGCGCCATGCCGAAGCGGAACTCGCCGATGACGATGACGGGCAGGGTGAAGCGCGCGACGTCCGCGAGCACGCGAGCCAGCGCCGAGTCGCCGTCGGCCAGCGCGGAGACGGCGTTCGTGTCGAGGATCACTCGTCGGCCTCGTCGATGACGCCGAACTCCTCATCGATGCGCTGCTGAATACGGCGTGTTTCGCGCCGGAGTGGCGCCAGCCCTCCGAGTAGCGCCTTCCACGGAGCCTCGGCACCGGCCTGTGTATCGCGGCGCAGGCGCTCGGTGACCGCCTCGGTGAAGAGCTGCTTCAAGCTGATGCCCTGCGCCGCCGCGGTTGCCTTGGCCTGGCGAAAGAGGGAGTCCGGAAGCTCGATCGTCGTCTTCACCTCCCCAGATTCCCATAAATATGGGTTTCCGGCAACGGTCGGCTTCGGGTCTTGGGTAGCCACCGCGCTACCGCCCCTCGATCACCCGCCCCTGAATTGCCTCCGCGACGTGCGCCTCGGCGACGCGCTCCGCGCCCTCGAGATCCGCGATGGTCCGCGCCACCCGCAGCACCCGCACGTAGGCGCGCGCACTCAACCCCAGCTCCTTCACGGCCCGCTCGATGAGTGAGCGACCGCGCGCGGCGAGCGGTGCAACGTGTTCCAGCTCGGTCAGCGACAGCGTGGAGTTGCTCGTGCCACGCGTTTCGCCCCGGTGGTGCCGC
>JBNLDK010000126.1:0-64414 GCA_050304295.1 Polyangiaceae bacterium | reverse complement strand
GCCCGACTCGTCGGGCGCGCTCGTCCCGGTAGCCTCCTCGTCTCCTCACGTGGACGTGGCGGTGACCAACTCCGCGGACGATCCCCCGGTGGCCTCGTCGCCGCCTCCTCCGGCGTCAGTCTCCACGGTGCTACCACCCGTTCGCCCCAAGCCGGACTGCTCGAACCCGACCTACTTCAACTCCGAAGGGATCAAGATGTTCCGCAAGGAATGCCTTTGATCCTGTGGGTCGTGGCTTCTCGCGTTTCCCCTGAAGTTCCCAGCTCCGACCCGGCCTCGACAGAGGTCTGGGGTCGCACCGCAGGCAGTCCGGTCCGACCCCAGCCGCCGTGTGCGACGCCGAGCTACGGTGCTGCCAGCGTGATGATGCGGTGGACGGGCTCGAACACCAGCGTGCGCGGGCTCGAGTCCCGGATGACTCCCTCGACGTCGGTCGTCCGCAGCCGCTCGGCGGCCTCCTCGGTGAGCTCGTCGAGCTTGTTGTGAAGTCCCTGGAGCGCCGCTTTCTTCTGCGACAGCGACGCGCTGGGCACCAGCTCGACGTGCATCAACAGGATTTGACCGATGACGTTTCCCGTCGGGTTGCGGATCGGGACGAGCAGCATGGCCTCGTCTCCCCGCGGTCCGGTCGCGGTGCAGGTCGCGCCGGTGCGGAGCACTCGACGCTTGGAACCCATTGCCGGCTGCGGGCTGCGGTACTTCGAGCTCTCCACCTGGGAGGTGCCCATGCCGTGGGTGGCGCGCAGCGTCCAGGCAGGTCGCTCCTTGGCGGTCGCATCGGGGGCGACCTGGTAGAGCAGGGCCCCCTGCACGCCCGCCACCAGGGGGGAGACGACCTCGAGGAGCTCGCGGTCCAGCTGGTGGAGCTGGTCCGGGCTCACCTCGGTCGCGGTGAACGCCTCGAGCATCAGCGGGGAGATGACGCGGCCCGGGCGCGAGATCCCGACCGTGACAGTCTTCGCCTGGTGGCGGATCGTGTCGAGGGGGCGGGTCAGCTCCTCGACGACACTGTTGATGATGCCGTTGGCCTCGCCCAGCATGGCCTCGGCAGGCTTTGCCGTGGCGGGCTGGCGCTCGAGCCAGGCATGGTACCGGGCAAGGCGCGCGACGTGGCGCGGGGGCAGCGCGCTGTCGGTCTTTCCTGACTCGACCGACTCCAGGCAGCGCCGTAGCGCCTCGACGAGCTCCCGCTGCGAGAAGGTCTCGGGCTGCTCGGCGACCCGGGACAAGATGGCGCGGGCGTCGCGGAACGCATGCGCCCCATGGTCGATGGCGCGGGCACCAGCGATGCCGAAAAGGTGTCCGACCACCGTGGCGACGACGTAGCCGAGGCCGCCCCCGATGGTGGGCACGGGGAGAGTGGCCTCGGCGACCTCGTCGAACCGGGTCTCGCCGTCGGCGCAAACGACGAGCGGGCGCCCGCTGTGTGCCTTGAAGATCGACACCTCCTTGGCGGTGTCCTGGACCACCATCTCCGAGAGGTCATTGGCGATGACCAGCGTCAGCGGTTCGGTGGAGAGATCGATGTGCTTCTTGTCTTCGGTGACGTCGCAGGGGATCCCCTTGTAGCAGAGCTCGCTCAGCTTGATCCGGATCTCCTCCGCCGCGACTCGGTTGGGCCCGTTGCCGACGATCGCCCAGTTGCGCGCGGTCGGGGCCCACTTGGCCGCCACCGAGAAGATGTGGTCCTTCCTGGCGAGCACGGTGCGGATCTTGTCTGGCAGTTGCTCCAGGGCGTCGACCTCCTGACGCAAGGCGACGCCGGTCGTCGTGCCGAGTTCGCTGCCGAGCAGCAGCCCGAGCAGCTTGCCTGCTGCCACCTGCGAATAGAAGGCCTTGGTCGAGGCCACCGACATCTCGACGTCGCGGCCGTCGCTCGTGTAGAGCACGCTGTCCGCCTTGTGCACGAGGGCGGAGTTGCGGCGGTTGACGATGGCGTGGATCCACGCGCCCCGGTCGCGTGCCATGTCGACGACACGGTTGGTGTCCGTGGTCGTTCCGCTCTGGGAGACCGCGACGACGATGGCGTCGTCGAGGCGGGCGTCCTCGGTGAATCCGAAGAGCTCACAGGCCTTCGTCGCCGAGACGACAATGCCGGTACCCGCCAGACTCTGCCGGATGAAGTGGGCGGCGCCCATCCCGGCAATGGCCGCGGTGCCCATCCCGATGACAATGACGCGGCGCACGGGAGGACGCTCGCGTGAACGCAGGCGCTGGCGCAGGCCTTCCCCATTGCCGAAGCTGGAGAGCACGAACTGGACCTCGTCGCCCCGGCGGAGGTACTTGCCGGCGAGCGTCTTCTCGACGCTGCTCGGGGCTTCGGCGATTTCCTTCTCGATGTAGGTCGGGAAGTCGCCACGGAAGATGTCGCGGGAGAAGATCTGGATCGGGTCGATCTTCGGGCTCCACTCTGATCCATCCCCGAGATCCAGGCCGCGCAGCGCGTTCGCTTCCCCCATCGTGGAAAGGTCGACCGCGGTTCCGATCTCGCCCCCGGCGTTGATGGGACGGCTGCTGCGACTCAGGGTTGCCAGGCCGTAGACCTCCGACGCCATCAGCCACCCGTCGGCCAGATCCGCCAGGTAGAGCGCCTGGCCGCTTCCCTTCTGTCCGACTACCAGGTGGCGAGGATCGTCCAGGTGCTGGAGGACGGTCGCCAGTGACCCCTGGCTGCGCTTGAGCACGGCCCCGAAGCGATCGAACAGGGGGCTGGCGGCGTCGGTGTCGAGGGTGAACAGGACGGGCAGGATCTTGGCGTCGGTGCTGACCGCGCCGTGCAGACTCACGCCCCGTGCCTCGACCGACGTCGTGACCAGGGTGGCGTAGTTGTCGACGTCGCCGTTGAGGACCATGGCTGCACCATGTCCGGCGAGATCGACCTCGGCGCCGCGGTGGACGCGTCCGTCGACCGGGTGGCAGTTGGGAACGTTGATGATGCCGTTGGAAGCCCACCGCGTGTGGCTGATCACGTTGACCGTGCGCGCCCGACGGGCGGCCTGCCAGAGTGTTCGATCCGCCCGCAAGTTGGCGCGCAGGGTGGCGCCGTTGTCGCCGAGTCGTCCGACCAGGTTCGCCACGCGGTGCGTGAAGCGGACCGTCGTCCCTTGCGCACTGGTGCCACGGGCGACCTGACGAGCTCCGGTCTCATCCGTGGGGGAGGTGAGGTCGGCCGTGATGGCCGCGTCCAGCGCCGTGTCCCGGGAGCCTTCGGCGTCGAGTTCCAGAACCAGTGACACGCCCGCCGAGTCCCGACCCCGGACCTCGAGCTTGTCGAGGGATTGCAGGACCTGCTCGAGGGCCCACGCGACGAAATGGGAGGGGCGATCGGCGTCCGCCAGTGGTGTGGGGAGTAGCTGGGCTACCTTCTCGACGGTGGCGAGGAGCTCCCGATCGAGTTGCCAGGCGTAGTCGGAGAGGCGCTCCTTCAGCGCTTCCAGCTCGTCGGTGCGTCCCTGGCGCGCGATCGTCGCGGTGACGCGGTCGCGCAACTCGGCCAGCTGGCGCGCCAGGTCGGTGAACAGACGGCGCCCGGCCGGGGTCGTGGCGACCTCTCGGTGCACGTTGAACGAACCCAGACGTCCAAAGCTCGCGTGGAGTCGCTTCAGGGCCTCACTGACCGCGCCGAATTCGCCATCGCGGGCACCGGCTTCGCGTAGCGCCTCGGCGATTGCCTCGAAGTCGTCGAGCTGGGTGGGCGTGGCCCAGGCATCATTGCTGACGAAACCGACGATTCCACACATCGAGCGTCTCCTAGGTGAGGGGCACGCATTCTACAGACGTCGCTCCCAACGGGAATGCGCAGAAACCGGTTGGTCGGCGTTTATCTTCCGGCAAGGCCAGCGGGTCGGTCGGGCTGGCTCATGGGGGCAAACTGGCGGCCTGGGGCGAGCCAGGGACAATCACGTGGCCCAGCATGCGGCGACGTCCGTTTCGAGCGGGCGCCTTTGCCGTTTCCCGGGGCGCACGTTTCGACAATCATGGACCTCTGCGAGGTGCCATGACCCGATTGTTCTCACGTTTCTTTGCGCCGCTCGTCGTTGCCACCCTGGGCCTGGTTGCCTGTGGTCAGAGTCTGACGCTGACTCGAGTCAACTCGGCAGAGGACGAACCCAACAACGTCTGGGTGTTCTTCACGGTCGAGCATGGCGACGAGCCCGTGGGGGGCCTGGAGGCCTCCGACTTCAAGATCTACGAGGACGGGAGTCTGGTCAGCGAGTTCGAGAGCAAGCAGGTGATCCTGAACCCCGAGGTGGCCGCGGTCATGTACACGCTACTGCTCCTCGATGTCAGTGGCAGCATCACCGAATCGGGGCAGGCGGACGACCTGGTGGACGCTGCGGAACTGTTCACCAAACGCGTAGGGAAGACGCAGAAGGTCGCGGTTTACGCGTTCGACGGGGAGGAGAAGATCCACCCAGTCGTGCCGTTTACCGAGACCGAGGGCGCGCTCAAGGGAGGCCTCGACGGCCTGCGAAAGTACGAGCCCAAGGACCCATCCACGAACCTGCACGGTGCTGTGGTCCAGGGGCTGGGGGAGCTGCGGGAGGGGCTCGACAAGGAAGACAAACCGCTCAAGTTCGGCACTCTCGTCGTGTTCTCGGATGGGGCAGACCGCGCCGCGCGCGTGAGTCGGGACGAGATGGTCGAGGAGATCCGGAAGGACGAATACGAGACCTTCGACATGTTCGCCATTGGCATTGGCGACGAGAAGGAGCTCGAGGAGGCCAACCTCAAGGACATCGGGCGTGATGGCACCGAGGAGGGCACCGACCCTGGCAAGGTGAAGGAGGCCTTCGAGACGATCGCCCAGAAGATCGAGGCGCACTCGAAGCGATTCTACTTGCTGAGCTACTGCACTCCCGCGCGGAAGGGCGAGCACGAGGTCGAGATCCGTGTGGAGCTGGACGACCCGAAGGCGAAGGGCAAGCTCGCCTACACGTTCAGCGCTGACGACTTCGGTCCTCCGCCCAAGTGCGATCCGGAGCGGGCCCCCACGTTCGAGCTCGACGATGTCGAGCCCGAAGATGAAGACAAGGGCGCGGGGAAGGCCAAGGCCGGGGCCCAGGTTGACGCGGGTGCGGGCGCGAAATAGTTCTGCCCGGAGGGGGCCCCGACGCCCCGGCGTCGGGGGAGGGGGCTTGGCAAACTGGCGCAGCCCCGCCCCGCTTGCCAGCTCCAACCGGAAGCGTCGGGACTTCTGGCTAGTGCTCAGCTTGGCAAGCCCCCTCAGAAACAGCCGGAATATGTCGGGCAGACGAGCCCTCGCAGCGTAGTGCCCAACCCTCACCCTGCTGGGGGCTGGGCACGAAGCGATCGAGGATCGCGCTCGCTCATTCAGTCAGCGCTCGAGGAGGATCCGCAGCATCCGACGCAGGGGCTCGGCCGCTCCCCAGAGAAGCTGATCCCCAACGGTGAACGCACCGAGGAAATCGCTGCCGAGGCGCAGCTTGCGGAGCCGTCCCACGGGTACGTCGAGCGTGCCCGAGACGGCGGCTGGCGTGAGGTGCTGGAGCGTTTCCTCACGGTCATTCGGCACCAGGCGGGTCCACGGGGTGCCCGTGGCGATCACCGTCTCGATCTCGTCCAGCGGAATGTCGCGGCGGAGCTTGACGGTGAGCGCTTGCGCGTGGCAGCGCATGGCGCCGACCCGGACACACAGTCCGTCCACCGGGATAGCGGGATCGTTGCCGAGAATCTTGTTCGACTCGACATGTCCCTTCCATTCTTCGCGGGTGTCTCCGGAGTCCATCTTGCGGTCGATCCATGGCAGCAGACTGGCCGCCAGCGGGGCTCCAAACTCCTTGGTCGGAAAAGCGTCGGAGGCCAAAGTGGCGGAGATCCGACGGTCGAGGGCCAGGATCGTGGTGGCCGGGTTCTCGAGCAGGCTCCGCGCGTTGTCGCCCAGGACTCGCATCTGGTCGACCAGCTCCCGCATGTGGCGGGCGCCGGCACCCGACGCGGCCTGGTAGGTCATCGTGCTGATCCACTCTACCCACCCCTCGCGGTAGAGACCCGCAAGGCCCATCAGCATCAGGCTCACCGTGCAGTTGCCGCCGATGAAGTTCTTGATGCCGCGGTCCAAGGCAGCGTCGATCACGGGGCGGTTGACCGGGTCGAGGATGATCACGGCGTCGGGGCTCATGCGCTCGGCGCTAGCGGCGTCGATCCAGTACCCCTGCCAGCCGCTCTCGCGTAGCTCGGGCAGTACGCGCTTGGTGTAGTCCCCGCCCTGGCAGGTGACAATCACGTCGTGTCGAGCCAAGGCGCTCACGTCGTAGGCGTCCTGCAGCGGAGGCGCGGTGAGACCGACGGCGGGCGGAGTACCGCCCACGTTCGAGGTGGTGAAGAACTCCGCTTCGCGGACGAGTTCGAAATCACCCTCGGCCTGCATCCGATCCATCAGGACCGAGCCGACCATGCCGCGCCAACCAACAAATCCTACTCGCACTTCAATCCACCTTTTCCTGGAGCCTGGTCACATGAGCCACTTGGGGACGGGCTCACCTCCGGGACACTCCTGGCCCGAACTCGGCTTGGCTGACCCGCGCCCGGGTACCGCCGCCAGGAGCGGCGCAGCCTAGCAGCAGTCCCCTCCGCGTCAATCCGCCTTGCCGAGCGTCGGAGCGGGGCGTTTCTCGGCGCGGCGAAGGGCGCGCCCCAGGCTGTCCGATGAGCGCAGGCAGGGCAGACAGTCCGGGCGCTGGCATGCGGACAGTCGCTCGAGCTCCCGGAGCCGCTCGAGGGAGCGCGCGTCTGCTTGGGACGCGGCGCGGTCCACCACCTCCGCCAGCCTCGAGCACGATGTCTTGGTGTACAGCTCGATGGCCACCTGCGTGGCGTCGCTGCCCCGCTGACTGAGGATCTCGAGCTTCTTCAAGTAGCGCTCGGCGAGGTCGAGTCGTTGCGGATCGACCCGTAGATCCTCCCAGATACGATAGAGCAAGTCGAGGCCGGGGCCACCGCTTCGGAGCAGGAAGGTCTCGCACAGGGTGATGACCTGCGTGGCGGCCGCCTCGTCGCGGCCCGCCCGACGCAGGTCCTCGAGGATGTCGGCGTTGTTGGCCAGGGAACGGCGCTTGGAGATGGCGTTCCTGTAGGCCGACACGCTCTTGGCGTACTCCTCGAGATCGTGGTGGGCGGCCCCGAGTGCCCGCCAGTCTTCCACGGTTCGCTTGTAGACCGGCAGCTCCTCGATTCGGGCCACCGTCTTGCGGGCGCGGTCGCGGTCCACGGGTGGGGAAGTGGGGGGGGGCTCGCCGCCGAGCTCCAGCGGCGGCAGGCTCCAGCCGTCCTGGGCAGGAGTGGAGCTGGCCGCGGTGCTGGTGCCAGGGCTGACGAGCAGCGAGAGAGCCAATATCGAGAACAGACCGACGAACACGGCCCCTCCCCCTGCTACCAACGCCATCCACAGGGGGAATCGCAGCTGTCCAACGACCAGCTGACGGGTGAGAAGCTCGAGCGCGTTCACGGGGCTGTTTCCCGTCGGGTTCGCCTGGCTCGCGGCCATCGTGGTCGATGTGGTGTGGGCGGGAATGGCGGTGGTGGCTGGAACGATCGGGAGGGGCAGGGCGATGCTCGTTGCGGCGGCGGAGAGCGGTGTGGGTTGGGAGAGCGACGCTGGAGACGAGGGTGGCGCCAATCCGGCCTCGATGGTGGCGAGCTCGGCGGCGAGAGCGCTGGCAGAGGCCTGGCGGTCGTCCGGGCGCTTGCCGAGGAGCGTCATGATCGATCGCGCCAGAGCTTCGGGGACCTCCACTCCCAGCGGTGGCGGGGGCTGCGTCATGTGGCGCGTGAGGAGCGCGATCGAGTCCTCCGTCGCGAATGGCGTTGCTCCGCTGACCATCTCGTACAAGATGATACCGAGCGAGTAGAGATCGCTGCGGTGGTCGACGGTGGAGCCCATCGCCTGCTCGGGCGACATGTACTCCGGCGTGCCAAACACGGAGCCGAGCTGAGTGAGGGCCGGGGCGCTAGACGTCTCCTCGCGAGACAGCTTGGCGATGCCGAAGTCGAGCACCTTCACGAAGTCCGCGTCCTGGCCGCGCTCGACCAGCATCACGTTGTCGGGCTTCAGGTCGCGATGGACGACACCAGCCGCGTGGGCCGCCTCCAGTGCCTCGGCCACCTGGCGTGCTATCCGGAGTGCGCGCTCGGCGGAGAATTTGCCCTCGGCGGCCAGGACGTCACGCAGACTGCGCCCATCGACATACTCCAGGACGAGATAGAAGGAGCCGGTCTCCAGCCTCCCGAAATCGGTGGCCGCGGCGACGTGAGGGTGCTGAATGTGTGCGGCCGCGATCGCCTCGCGCTCGAAACGGGCGACGACCTCGGACAGATGCGTCATCTCGCGGTGCAGCACCTTCAGCGCGACCGTCTTGCGCATGTGGACATGGCGAGCCCGGTAGACCGCGCCCATGCCGCCGGAGCCCAGGAGTGACTCGATCTCGTAGCGCTCGGCGACGATCTGCCCCACCAGGTCGTGATCCGGCCTGCTCGACGAGGAAGTCGCGTCGGGGAGGAGCGTCGGCGCGGATGGGTCGTCGGGGGGGTGGGTCACATCTGCCAGTCTTACCTGGTTGCGAGCCGGTCTCAAACCCCACCCAGGAGCGGCAATCCCCCCGCTGCGTGCTATAGGAGGACGAAGCCGATGACCCGAGAAGAACTGCTGAGAAAGCTCGAGGCCCGCATTGAACGGACGCTAGGTCGTCTCGGTATCGACGTGACCGTAGTGAGCCTGGGACGCAGCGGATGGGCGGCTGGCGGAATGGTTGCCGGGGGCTGGGGGCCTGTCGGACGACGGGCGGACGGCGCGCTGGATGGTATCGGCGCGGTGGCGTCTCGAGGAGACGAGGGGTGTGATCTTTCGGGCGGGACGTTCCCTCTTTCCCTGCGGGCGGGGGAGGGAGTGCTCTCGGAGGACGTGCTGGAGGTGGTGCGCGAGACGGTGCGGGAGTTCGTGGCGGAGCACGCCATCGACTTCGTCCGCCTCTTTTCCACGCGACCTGATCCGAAGACGCTCAACTGACCAAGCGAACGCGGATCGGACAGCCGGGAACTTGCGCCCGCTTCACTGTGAGCGCAAACGCAGACAAACCGTCGTCGGGAGAGGCGCGGCTACTGCGCCGATGGCCGGCGATTGTTCGTTCGTGTCCGTTTTAAGTTGGCCCACTGCGCGAGGGTCTGCTGAAGAAGCGCGAGCGCATGGGTGGATACCTGAGACAGTCGCAGCGGTCGTCGCCCAGCCCCTCCCGGGGATCGACCCTCTGCAAGACGTTGCGCCCAGCGGCGGCACCACACCCGATCGAGCGCGATCTGGTCGCCTGGCACGAACGGGTGCTCGGGCACCTGCGCGGGGGGGAACCCGGAGCGGCGTTGCCGGTCCTGGCGCGCCTGGCCCTGGCTCTCCCGTGGCACCACGAGGCACGACCTGGCGTGCTCGCGGTGCTGGCCCACGTCTATTGCGAGCTCGGGCGGTTCGAGCGAGCCCTGCCTGCTGCGGTGGAGGCGCTGCGCCTCGACCCGACGCTGCGGATGGCCGAGGCGACGGTGCGGCGTGCGCAGGGGGGGCTGGGGGCCGACGACTGACCCGCGGAGGGTCGTGTGTCTCGTGGAGAAGCGTTCTCCAGAGGCCGGCGCCCACCAGCGACCGGTCCTGTCGATCTGGTACCGCTGCGCGTGCGCATTGCGGCCGGCCGGCGTTGCGTAGGGGGATGACCTTGTGGGGCCGCACTCCCGACCCCAGGTACAATGGACGGGGAGGTTCTGGCGCTAGGTTCGCAGAGCCCCGATTGCTGGAGACTGACGCGATGCAATTCACACCCAGACCCGGAGCTGTCACGGACGTGAGCGCTGAAGAGCTCAGGGCCTTCATGGCCACGCATCGGGAAGAGGACTATCTCCTGGTTGATGTTCGTCAGCTCGAAGAGTATCGCGCTGGACACATTCCGGGGTCCAAGCTGATGCCTCTCGGCGAACTCGGGGAGCGCTTTGCAGAACTCGAGGCCGAGCGCGACCGGCACTTGGTATTCTACTGCCGGAGCGGCGGGCGATCGGCACGCGCAGCGGCGTATGCGGTCAGCACTGGCCTGCCGCGCATCTACAACCTGGTCGGCGGATTTGTCGGGTGGTCGGGCACGGTTCTGGATGACCTGCCCCGGCTCTCCATCCTGGATCCGGGGGGACCCGTCGAGACGGTGATCGAGCGCGCCATCGATCTGGAGAAGGGCGCGCATCGCCTGTACGACGCGCTGCGGACTCAGCTTGCCGACCCCGCACTGAGCCAGTTTGCCGAGCACCTGGCTCGAGCGGAGATCGGGCACGGTAGGATCCTGTACGACGCGCTCGTGGCGTGCGGTGCCGAACCGGCGCAATCCTTCGAAGAGCTGTTCGACTCGCTGCCTGGGAAGCTTCTCGAGAGCGGAGAGAGCTACGACGTAGTCGTGGCGAGGGCCCAGCAGATGGCCCAGCACGGCAGCTCCGCGTTGCTCGAGCTGGCGCTGGAGGTGGAGCTTCGAGCCTTCGATCTCTACAAGAATCTCGCTGATCGGGCCGGATCGCCGGCAGCTCGGCAGACGTTGCTGGACCTGGCCCAGCAGGAGAAGCGTCATGCAGCGAGCGTTCTCAACCAGCTGGGACAGATCGCGTCTCGCGCCGGCTGACAACCCGGAAGCTCGTTCTGGGTTGTCGTATGCTTCGAGCCCAGGTCGCGGGGTTGCCCGGAGCCCGAGCCCGAAGCCTCCAGGACCATGGCGGTGCGCATGGCTCACCCGTGTTGAGCGGGTCACCTTGCGGAGCTCTGGGCGCGCACCGGGCGAGTCGTCAATCGCCCGTGGCCTTCGCTCCTGCCTCTCGCAACCACGCCACCACTCGCGGCAGCACGGGCACATCGGCGGCGGCCCAGTCGAGCGCTGCCAGGGCGTCGGCTTCGAGCCATTGTATCTGACTGTGCTCGGTGGGTGCCGGCGTTCCCCGCACGACTCGAGCCGCGTAGACGTCGAGCTGAATCGTGGAGCGGTCGCCGGGCGCTTCGCCGCGGCCCAGATGCTCCCCGACCGCGATCGATACGCCCAGCTCCTCTTCGATCTCGCGCACCAGCGCCGCCCGGGGGCTTTCGCCCGGCTCGATCTTGCCGCCAGGGAACTCCCACTTGCCAGCTGCCGAGAGCCCGGGTCCGCGCTGGGCGGCAAGGCAGCGGCCCTGCTGAACGATGGCGGCTCCGACTACTCGGACGACGTACACGGTTTCAGCTCAGCGCAGCGCTAGCCAGATCGCGATCGCGAGCACGACGCCGCCCGCGATCAGGGTGGGCACCAGCCACGCGCCGGCGCGCGACTCGACTGTCGGGGCGGGAAGGGTCGGTTTCCGTTCCATCTCGATGGTGAACCCCTGGTCGGACAGAAAGGACCTCGTGAGCTCGAGGAACTTCTCGTACCCGACGCCGTCCAGGGGGAAGGGCCGGGACCCGTACCGAGCGCGGTGCGCTTCCAGAAGACACGGGAATGTCTTCAGGCTGGCACGGTGCGTCGGCAGCTCCACCCAGCCCACCGTGACACTGCTCGTCGCAGCGCCGTCGGGTTCGAGCGTGATGTGCTGCCGGGCGAGCTTGCCGCCTCCGGTGCTGGGACCCTCGGGCACCGACAGCACCGGCCGACGTGGCATGTCCCCCTGCAGCGTCAGCCTCGCGCAGTGCACCTCGTACATGTCACTGAGCGCAACTGCCGCGTTGCTGACTTCTGTGCGATCGGCCATGGCAAGAGCGAAGATGATATCCTGACCATGATGCCACCCGGCCGCGACCTTCGCTACGCGAACCTCGCCGCCACGTTCTTCAGCTCTTTCGGTCCGGCCCGTCCGGGTCCCAGTTTCGGCTGCGCGGCGTCGGTCATGGTCTCTCTGGCGGGCCGCTCCTTGGTCGCGCCGGCGAGAAGTGGGGGGTCAGGGGGCGCGGTTCGCGCCCCCGCTGGGCGGATTTTCGAGTTCAACGCCGCGGTGCTCGAGCAAGCTGACGATGGCGCGGATCGAGGTGAATGGATGGTTGGCCAGGTCGGCATCCGATAACTGGATATCGAAGTGCTTCTCGATGGATGCCACCAGCTGCACGGCGTCGACCGAGTCGAGCCCGAGCTCTTCGCCAAAGAGATCGAGCTCGGGGTCGAGCGTCTCGGGTTCCCGCATCAGACGTAGCGATTGAACGACCAGTTGGCGAACCGCGTCGACGAGCGGGCTCATGGGTGACCGATGCCACACTCGCGCGCTGTCGACCACTGCGCGCGTCGCAAATCGGTCAAGGACCGCCTGTGCAAGTCCACTCGTCGTCGTGGTTCGAGCCAGCTGCCTGGTCGAAGGGGCCCGTACTTTTGCCACGGCTCGGTTCAGCAGAACCGAACTGCGGTGTAGAAAGACCCGGCATGTCGAGCTTCCCGGTTGCCGTCACGGGCATGGGGGTGGTCACCGCGCTGGGCGCAGGAGTGGATCCCACCTTCGACGCCGTTCTGCAGGGGCGACGCGGGACGCGGCGGATACAGCGTTTTGACTCGACCGGCTGCCGGGTTCGAATCGCGGCCGAGGTGTCTGCGGAGGTGGTGGACCGGGTGGTGGGCGGTCCAGCAGGTGGGACCACGCGGACGGCGAAACTTGCCGTTCGGGCGGCGCGGGAAGCTCTGATTCAGGCTGGCTATCCGCGGGCCGCACCGCCCAGAACTGCCCTCGTGCTGGGAACGGCGGGGGCGGGAGATGCGGCGCTGGAGCGCCATCTGGAACGCCTCCGGGCGGGCACCGGACGGGATGCCGTGCTGGGGCGCTACCCGAAACGCGCCACGACCGACTCGGTGGCTACCGAGCTGGGTGTGGACGGACCTCTGGCTACCCTCAACACGGCCTGTTCCAGCAGCGCCGTGGCCATCATTCACGCCATCGAGCTGCTGCGCGCGGGGTTCTGTGCTCAGGCCCTGGCGGGTGGCTCCGACGAGCTGACGCGCTACACCTTCAGTGGCTTCGGAGCGCTGCGGGCGTTGGACCCCGAGCCGTGCCGCCCCTTCGACCGAACCCGGCGCGGGATGAGCCTCGGGGAGGGAGCTGGATTTCTCGTCCTCGAGCCGCTGCCCCAGGCGCAGCAGCGCGGCGCAGCGGTACTGGGGCTCGTGGCCGGATATGGGCACAGCTGCGACGCGGGGCACCTGACCGCTCCGGACCCGAGCGGGGCTGGGGCGGCGCGCGCAATTCGGGCGGCGCTCGCAATGGCGGGCATCACCCCGGCCGACGTTGGCTTCGTGAACGCGCACGGGACCGGGACGCTCCACAACGACCGCGCGGAGCTCGCAGCGCTCGCGCTCGCCCTCGGTGAACGGCTGACGACCTGTCCGGTCCACTCCGTCAAGGCGTGCATCGGACACTGCATGGGGGCCGCGGGCGCGATCGAGGCGGTCATCACGATGCGTTCGCTGCAGCGCCGGGTCGTGCCCCATACGCCCGGCCTGGTGGAGCCCGAGGAGCCCATGCGAGCAGATTTCGTCATGCATGACTCGCGCTCGACGGCAGCTCGCTATGCACTGAGCAACAGTTTCGGTTTTGGGGGGAACGACGCGGCGCTCGTCATCGCGACGCCGGAGGTGGCGGGGTGAGCTTGAACCTTGCCATCACCGGGCTGGCGGTGGTCGACCCGAGCCGGGGTTTCCTTCCCGAGCAGCACGTCGATCCGAGTCGGCTCCGTCGCCTGGATCCGCTCTCCGCACTGGCCGTGGCGGCAGCTCGACTGGCGGTCCTCGATGCGGGACTCTCCGGCGAGAGCGCTGGGGTCGTGGCAACGACCGGCGTTGCGTTTGGCACGGCGCTGGGGTGTCAAGCGACCGAGTTGAGGTATGCCGAGCGCCTCGTCGAACGCGGCACCCATGCCACCAACCCCATCGATTTTCCTGACTCGATCGACGGGGCGCCGGCTGCCCACGTGGCGATAGAGCTGGGGCTGGGTGGACCCAGCGTGACCCATGCCGATGGCGCGCTGGCGGGGGAGTTGGCGCTGGTGCACGCGGCGCTGGCCATCGCCAATGGGCGGGCGTTGCGGATGGTGGTAGGGGCAGGCGAGTTCCCAGCGCCGCGCCTGGCATCCGTGGCGACCCATTGCGCCGCCGGCGCGGCGCGGGCGGGCGTGGTCGCGCTCGTGCTCGAGGCGGCAGCCGCGGTGGGCGACCGCGGGGGTCGGGTTCGGGCGCGTCTGCAGGGGATCGGGTTCGGCGCGGGCCACGTGGGGCGCGGCCCGCGGTCGAGGAACGACGGGACTGTGCGGGAGGCGATCGCTGCCGCACTGCGCCAGGCAGGAGGGGAGCCGCGCGAAGCGGCGGGTGGGACCACCAACGCCGCCCTGGCTGGCGCCAGCGGTCTTGCAGGGCTCGTTGGGGAAGGGCTGTCTCGCGTTGCTGCTGGCGACGTGCGCGTCGTCATCCACCATGCTACGGCGCCGGGGGGCCAGAGCGTGGCGCTGGCCATGACGAGCTGATGAGACTGCTGCTGATCGAGACCAACGACGTCGCTCGCTGGGTGGGGGGACGAGCCGGTGGCCAGAACGTTCACGTGATCCCGATCGCCTTGATGGGACTGGCGGCGTTCGTCCAGCGCGAGGTGCAGGGGGTTCAGGTCCGGATCCTGGAGAGCTCGGTCGATGTCCCCGACGACGAGACGCTGCGCGCTGAGCTCGACCGCTACCAGCCCGATCTGGTGGGACTGCGCTCGATCAACTTCTTCCGTGAGGAGACAGCACGCATCGTACGCGCGGTTCGGGCGTGGCGTGAAGTCCCTGTCGTGGTGGGGGGACCGATCGCGACGGCGCTGGGCGAGCGAGTGTTCGAGTGGATCCCCGAGATCGATCTCGTGGCAGTGGGCGACGGTGAGCACACGCTGGCCCACCTGGTTCGCGGAGCGGCTCCCGAGTCGATCCCCGGGTTGCTCGTTCGCGGCGTGGCGAGTTCCACGGGGGGAGCCCCTGCGGAGGTGGTCGCAGATCTCGACTCGTTGCCGCTGCCTGCGTACTCGTGTGTGGACCTGGAGCGGTACTCCCGGTCGTTGAGCTACTCGTACAATCAGCGCCGGCAGGGCGTGTTGGTCACCAGCCGTGGCTGCCCCTACCGCTGCACCTACTGTTTTCAGCCCCCTGACAGTCGGCTGCGCCTCCGATCGGCCCAGAGCGTATTTCGCGAGATCGAGTGGCTCGCCAGCAGCCACGACGTGCGCGACTTCTATGTCGTGGACGACATCTTCAACGTGCACCGGCAGCGCGCGCTCGACGTGTTCGAACGACTGGTCGAGGCCCGGCTCGGCGTGCGTCTCTACTTCGTCAACGGTCTGCGTGTCGACCTCTGTGACCAGCGCTTCGTTGACCGCATGGTCGAGGCCGGTACGGTGTGGGTCGCGTTTGCGATCGAGAGTGCTCACCCGCGGATCGCCGCCCTGATCCGCAAGTCGATCGACCTGGGGCGGGCTCACGCCGTCATCTCTCACGCCCAGCAGGCGGGGATCGTCGTCAACGTCAACACGATGTTCGGGTTCCCCACCGAGACTGCCGCCGAGGCCCAGGTGACCCTCGACTGGTTGGGAACGCTCCCACACGCTTCGATTCTGCCGTATCACTTCAACCTTCGCGGGTACCACGGCTGCGAGGTGGTCGAGCAGGCGGTGGCTGCCGGCTGGGACCGCGATGCGTTCTTGGCGAGCGGGTTCAGAAGCTACAACGACCTGCCCGTGGGCACCCCCAGCTTCTCCCGGCGGGAAATGCTCGCTCACGCGATCCAGTACCACGAGCGATTCGGACTCGCGAACTCGGCACACCTGGCCTGGAGTGTGCAGGTGCTGCGCAACATCGGCTATCACGAACGCGAGATCGTCGACATGTACTCGGTGCTGCTCAACCGTCCCTTGAGCGCCGTTGATGAGATCTATTCGCCTGCGGCGCGGACGCCCAGCTTGCCCGCGACCAGTGCCGCGATGGACCGCACGGTGTCCAGCTGACCTGAAGCGATGTCGCCGACGTCGATCTCGATCGAGAACTCCTGCTCGAGAAACATCACCAGCTTCATCGTCCCCACTGAGTCGACGATGCCCGAGCTGACGAGCGGCTGGTCGGGGCTCAGCTCTTCGGGCGCTTGTCCGGTGAGGAACTCGGAGACGACGAATTGTCGAACGCGGTCGATGCTCATCGCAGGCGTTGCCAGTCTACTTTACCCGTCGAGGTTCGGGGGAGCGACTGGCGGACCTCGACGGCGGCGGGGACCATATAGGCGGGCAGGAGCTGGCCGCAATGTGATTTTACGCTCAGCACGGTCACCTGTGCGCCGGGTCGAGGGACCACAACGGCGCAGATCCCCAGGCCATCGGATCCGCGGGGACGAGTGACGACGGCTGCCTCGGCGACGCCTGGCAAGCTCGCCACGACCCTCTCGATCTCCCCGAGCTCGATTCGGTATCCACGGTGCTTGATCTGCTGGTCCCACCGCCCGAGAAACCAGAGCTGCCCCGCGGCGTTGCGCCGCACGCGGTCGCCGGTCCGGTAGAGTGGGCCGACACCCGGCACTGTTCCGGCAGGCCAGAAGGCGGTGTGTGTCAGATCGGGACGGCCGAAGTACCCGGTCATGACGCCGGTGCCCGACACGCACAGTTCGCCTTCGGCTCCTGCGGGGACCGACCGCCCCTGCGGATCGAGCACGGCGATCTGCGCGTGGGGGCAGGGTGTTCCAATCGGGATTGCGGTCGCGTCGTCCGGAAGGCGGGGGGGCAGCCCGTGCCAGGTGCAGACGTTCGTTTCCGTGGGCCCGTAAAGGTTCCAGAAGCGCGCCTGCGGTAGCGCTTGCATCAGCTGTCGCAGCTGAGGCATCGGGAAGACCTCCCCGGCGAAGAGAACGCGGCGCAATGCTGGCGGGGGATGCTCGGCCAGGTGGCCCTGGGCGAGCATCACGGCGAGCGTCGAAGGTACCGAGTACCAGGTGGTGATTTGCGCCCTCGCGAGCCAGCTGACGAGCCGCGGCGGGCGCAGCAGCAGGTCCCGCGTCACGAGGTGAACCGTGGCGCCGGCTGCGAACCCGGCGAACAGATCGAAGATGGACAGGTCGAAGCTCAGTTGGGCGACGCTGCTCAGCGCGTCAGACGAGTCGAGTGCGAAGGTGTGGACCGCCCAGTCGACGAACGTGCGGGCGGCCCGGTGCGACACGACGACGCCCTTGGGACGTCCCGTCGAGCCGGAGGTGTAGAGCACGTAGGCGGGGTCCTCCGGCGAGGGTAGGGGGGGCGGCTCTCCGTCGGGGGTCTGGCTGCTGGCCGGGAGGTCGTCGAGGTGGAGGACGAGTTCGGGGTCACGGAGTGCCCGCGCAGGGAGAGCGGGACCGAGACGAGGCGCGGAGGGCCCCCCAGCGACGCGGCTCCACGCCGTGCGGGTGGTGACGACGCCACGAACCTGGCAGTCACCGAGTACGGTTTGCTGTCGCGCAGGAGGACTCTGCTCATCGAGGGGCACGTAGGCGCCGCCAGCGCGGAGGATGGCGAGCGCGGCGACCACGGCGTCGAGGGACTTGCTCAGCGCGATGCCCACGCGGTCCCCAACCTCCACGCCGCCGCGTCGTAGATGTCCCGCGAGGACGCGACTGCGACGCTCGAGGTCGCCGTAGCTGAGGCGCTCCGAGCCCTGGACCAGCGCGATCGCGGCAGGCTGCGCGCGCGCGCGCGCGAGGAAGGGCTCATGCAGCAGGTGCTTCGACATCGAAGATCGCCGCACCCCAAGTGAAACCACTCCCGACGCCGAGCATGGCGATGGTCGTTGCTGGCTCCAGCTGGGCGAGGTCCGGAAAGTTGATGAAGAGGTCGTTGGCGAAGGCGTGTCCGAGGTGGGTCGGGCCCGGTCCGCAGAGCTCCGCGCCGGGCAGGTCGAGAGCGCGCAGTACGCTGCTCCGATCGAGCGCCGTGGTGTTCGGGTACACGAGGTGCGTGATGGCGCTCGCCGGGCGGTGGGCGGCGGCCAGCGCTCGCTGGAGCACCCGCTGGCACATGACGAAGTGCAGGGGTAGGATCCTTTCCTCGAAGGCGGCAGCGTCCACCTCGATGCGGGGAGGGGACCCCACCGCCCGGACCAGCGCGTGGTGTTGCCCGACGGTGGTCGTGGTCACGGCGCGGAGTCGCAGCCCACCCCCTGCTGGCGGTGGCTCCGCGCTCAGTACCGCCGCGCTGGCGGCGTCCCCCATGAGTGAGATGGGGAGGCTGCAACGTCCGTCAGACGGGAGGCAGTCGGCGCCGAAGAGCAGGGCCGACCCACCGTGAGCCTCGAGCCAGGCGGCGGCGACGCGCAGCGCCAGGAGGCCGCCCGCGCAACCGGACCCGGACACAGCGAAGGGAACTGCTCGCTCCGCACCCAGATCGTGCTGGACCTGGTTCGTGAGGGCCGCGATCGCCGGGTAGTCGCCGGGCATGGTGCTGAAATCGAGGATGGCACCGAGGGAGTGCGCAGCGAGGCCCGCCCGCTCGAGAGCGCGAGCCGTCGCGGTCCGCGCGAGCTCCGACGGGGGACCACGGTGTTCGGTGACGTTCTCGATGCCCAGTTGAGTCTCCAGCCGAGCCCGCAAAGCCGGTGTCAGGGCCGCGAGTTGCGCCTCGTAGCGGTCGTGTTCACGGTCCCGGAGGGTGACTCGGGAGAGCTGGGTTGGTGGAATCGCCGTGGCGACGCTGCGCAGGTACGGAGCCGGGGCGGGCACGCGCGCCTTATAGCACCGTCCGTGCTGACGCGCGGTGGGCCCGGATCAAGTGCTGCGCATGTGGCGGGCGACTTCGCGAGCCAGTTCGTCGATCCGGAAGGGCTTGGCCAGGAACCCCTTCGCGCCCTGGGCGATCAGCGCGTCCGCGGCGTACTCGCGGGTGAACCCCGACGCCAGGAGCACGTGCACGGTCGGATCGATGCCGAGCATTTGCTGCATCGTGGCGGCGCCGTCTTGCCTCGGCATCACCAAATCGAGCAGGACCAGGTCGACCTCCGCGGCATGATGCTGGAAGTAGCCGACGGCCTCGACCCCGTCCACGCACGTGGTCACCCGGTACCCGTACTTGCGCAGCGCTCGCGTGGTGAGGTTGCGCACCACCTCCTCGTCGTCCACGACCAGGACGTGTCCCTTGACGTCGGTGACCGCCAGAAAGGCCGGGGGGGTGGCCCGGCGGAGCGGGGCGCTGGCCACGGGCAGGAGGACGGAGACCCGGGTCCCCCGGTCGGGCTCGCTGTCCACGGCGATGGCGCCGCCGTGACTCTGGATGGAGCCGAGCACCGCTGCCATCCCCAATCCCGTGCCCTCCCCGGGCTTCTTCGTCGTGAAGAACGGATCGAAGACCCGCGTCAGAACCTCCGGTCGCATGCCGCGGCCCGTGTCCTCGACGATGAGCTCGATGTAGGTGCCCGGAACCAGGTCACGGGCGAACCCGATACAGTCGTCGGTGGTGAGCTGGCGGTCACGCGAGGCGAACTTCAGGGTGCCGCCGTTCGGCATCGCATCGCGCGCGTTCAGGGCGAGGTTGAGCAGAGCGCTGCTGAGCTGGGTGGGATCGGCGTGGACGAGGGGGGAGCTGGCGCGAAAGTCGGTCCGCACGTCCAGATGGGCCAGCGCGTCGTGAGCCAGCAGCTTGGTGGTCTGGCGCACGAGGTCGTGGAGGTTGACCTCGGCGGTGTGGAGTCTCCCCTTCCGTGAGAACGCCAGGAGTTGCTGGGTCAGGTCGGCGGCTCGTCGTGATGCCTGCAGGACGTCGAGCGCGCAGGTTCGCAGGTCGGGGTCGGCCTCATGTGCATCGGCGAGCAGTTCGGCGTTGCCCAGGATGCCCGTCAAGAGGTTGTTGAAGTCGTGGGCGACGCCGCCGGCGAGCTGTTCTACAGCCTCGAGTCGCTGCGCTTGCAGAAGCTGATCCTGCAGGCGCTTGCGCTCGGTGATGTCCTCGTAGGTGCCGAGTACCCCGATGACTTCCCCGTCGGCGTTGCGAAGGGGGAACTTGCTGGTGCGTAGCCACCGGATCTGACCGTTCGCGTCCGCCTGCGGCTCGTCGTAGCCGATCTTGGGTGTCAGCGTTTCGAGTACCTGGCGGTCGTCGATGCGATAGCGCTCGGCCTGATCCGCCCAGGCGAGTTCGCTATCTGTCTTTCCGATCAGTGCTTCCGGTGACTCGAGATCAGCGTCCTGGGCGAAGCGGCGATTGGCCCCGAGAAACCTGAGGTCGGTGTCCTTCCAGAAGACGCGGGCGGGAATCGTGTCCAGCACCAGCTGGAACAGATGGTTGGCCTCGGCGAGCTGTTGTTGGCTCTCGATGAGGGCGCGCTCGATGCGGTCGCGCTCGGCCAGTTCCCGGAAGATACGCGAACCACTCGCCTCTAGCTCACCTTCGCGCAATAGCTCGGCCAGCAGGCGCTGGCGGGCGCCGCCCGGGAGGGAGCGGATCTCGGCGAGCAGTTCGTCCAGGTCGGGCGGGGACACGGGAGACTGCATGATGTCCCGTCGCCGTTGGGATGACCACCCCGATTGGGAGTTTTACTGGATGGCCCCCTCCCTGGCGCGGGAGAGTGACTCGGTTCGGGGTCGCAACTGGATCGGATCGAGACGGATTGGATGGGGTGGAGACTCGACTGGGGCGTCTCCCGCGCGCCAAGCCGGAAAAGGTGTAGAGTGAGCGGTCCCTGACCGGGTGCCGCCTGGCTGTCGATTTGCTCGACAAACGCAGTCGCCCATCTACTCTCGGCGCGTGTTCGACTCGCACTGCCACCTGAGTGATCTGGCGGATCCGGACGAGGCGCTCGCCGCCGCCCGGACGGCAGGGGTTGGCGCCGTCCTGACGTGCGGGATTCACGCTGCGTCGAACCGGACCACGCTCGAGCTTGGACGACGGCATCCGGAACTTCTCTGCGCGTTGGGCCTGCACCCGTGGCATGCGGACGAGGATGTGGAGGAGGTGCTGACTCAGATCGAAGCGGAGCGTCCGGCTGCGGTGGGGGAGGTCGGGCTCGACTTCTGGTCGGACCCGCCGATCCATCCCCCGAGACGCCAGTACGCTGTGCTCGAGGCTCAGCTCGACCTGGCCGGGCGCCTGGGCCTGCCCGTCTCGCTGCACAGCCGCCGGGCCGTGAACGAGCTGCTGGATGTCGTTCGTCATCATCCGTGCGTGCGGGGCGTGCTGCATGCCTTCTCCGGATCGCTCGAGCAGGCCCGGTCGTTCGTCGAGCTGGGATACCTGGTGGGAGTGGGAGGCGGAGTGACCCGAGAGCGAGCCCGTCGGGTGCGGCGGACGGCGCAGCACTTGCCCCTGGAGTGCCTGCTGCTCGAAACCGACGCGCCGGCCATCGGCATGGACATCGTCGAGCCTCCGGCAGTTCGGCCGCAACACGTGCGACGCGTGGCGGAGGTGCTGGCCACGCTCCGCGGGGTCGACGTCGCCGAAATTGAGGCGCGCACGGATGCGAACGCCGCGACCCTGTGGGGGCCGGCATTGCAGACGGCCGGGGTCGAGGGGGCGTTCCAGTGACGGTGGGACGGCTCGAACGCTGTGCTCGACTGCTGGGGCTCGCCGGGCTGGAGCGTCTGCAGCGCGCGCAGGTGGTGGTGGTCGGGATGGGGGGTGTGGGGTCGTTCTGCGCGGAAGCACTGGCTCGGAGTGGTGTCGGCGCTCTGCGGATAGTCGACCACGATGTGGTGGCTGTTTCCAATGGCAACCGGCAGCTGCCCGCCACGAGCAGCACGCTGGGGCGCGTCAAGGTGGAGGTGATGGCGGAACGGCTCCGTGAGGTAGCGCCCGAGCTCGTGGTCGACGCGCGTCGGGAGTTCTTTGCAGAGGAGACGGCGGACGCGCTGCTGGGGGGTCAGGTGGATGCGGTCGTCGACGCCATCGACTCGCTGGGGCCCAAGGTCGAGTTGCTCGATCAGTGCCGGCGGCGGAAGCTGTTCGTGACCGCAGCGCTGGGGGCCGGGGGCCGCCTCGATCCGACGCGGATCCGCATCGCGCCGTTGATCGCGACTCACGCCGACCCGCTCGCTGCCGCGGTGCGCAAGCAACTGCGTCGCCGTGGTTCGCTCGATGGTATCGACGCCGCCTTTTCCGTGGAGCCCCCCCGGCGCGCGGCGGAGGGGGTCTGGCCGGCGGTGACCACGGATCTGCATCGCGGGCGTCAGCGGATGGTCCAGCCGAGTCTGGTCATGGTCCCGGCAGCGATGGGCATGGCGATTGCCGCCCACGTGGTGGCGCGGCTGGCGGGTGTCGAGCCTTGATCTGGCTTCTGGAGCTCACTCGCCGGGCGTGGGACGGGGCCGCCGGGGGGTGAAATCGCGCCACGTCGCGCGCGCGGTTCGAGCGGCGACGAGCAGCGCGACCACGGTGGCCACGAACCCCGCGGTGGCCACGTAGTCACCCCAGCCGACTGCTCGTTCGCTGCCATGGCTGACGCTGGCGAGCCAGCCGAGGTAGGCCGCCGCGAAGTAGGCCGGGAGGAGTCCGACGCAGCTCATCAAGTAGCGACCGAAGTGGATGGGTGTGGCTGCCAGCAGGTAACTGACGAGTGCCGGGTTGATCGGGACGAGGCGCAGAAGGACGAGAAGTCGGCGCCGGCCGTGGACCACGACTTGCTGTACGGTTGCCAGGCGCGGGTGATGAGCCAGGAGTCCCTGGAGCCAATCGCGAAGCAGCCAGCGGGACAGGACGAAGATCAGCGCTGCGGCCAGGGTGGCGCCGCCCAAGCTGAGTACCGTGCCCCAGAAGACCCCGAACGCAGCGCCAGCGATGGCGGCGAGAGGTGTGTCCGGGACGAGGGTGGGCGTGATGAGGACGAAGGCCAGCAGGTAGGCGGCTGCTGCCCAGGGGCCCAGGGCCCCCAGCCACCCGCGCAGCGCCTCGACATCGAAATAGACCCAGATGAGGCCGAAGATCGCCAGGAAGCCGAGGACGAGCGTCGTGCGAACCACGAGGGGACTGGGGGGAGGGATGCTCGAACGCAAGCCGTGAAACTCCAGCATGCAGGCGCCGGCGTCAACGCCAGCGGGCGGAGATGCGGGCGACCATCTCGGTCAGTTGCTCTGGTGACGGGGGAGCGCTGGCGAACGGGGAATCGGGATGCCGGGCACGCGTGCGCAGGGCGGCCTCGAAGTCGGGAGGACCCAGGTCCGCCAAGCAACGAGTGTCGGCGATCGGTCCCGCTGTCGTGAGAAACTGATCGATCAGTCGGGCGCCGCAGGTGGACAGGCTGGCGCCATGGCTCTCTCCGGCCAGAACGAAAGACTCGCCTTGCGTCAGGTTGTCAGCCACCAACTGACCGTAGCTGGGCGGCGTGATCGGGTCGAGTTCCCCAGACAGTACCAGTGCGGGAATGGCGCTGACGACCGGCGCGTCCTCGATCGAAGCAGCCGGAGCCACGTCCCACAGATCGCACTCGGCGAAGACCTGGGGATTGGCGAGTTCGCCGAAGGGGACCTCGACCGCTGCTGCGGCGCTCGTGATGGCCGCGGGTGAGGAGAAAGGCGCGTCGTCCGCGCAAACAACCGACAGGTACATCCCCAGCGCCACGAGCGGTGACTCGTTCAAGGTGGAGAAGACGCTCTCGTACAAGGCGTAGTCTCCGGTGGCGGTCAGGTCGATGAGAGCCGGGACGAAGGGGATCGACTCGCGGTCGTAGAGGAGGAGAAAGAGCAGCCCGAGAACCATCTCTCCGGACAGGTCGAGGGGCGTGCCATCGAGGAGGGTGAGTGGGGCTGGCTCGGTCTCGAGTCGGTTCATCACCTCGACGAGCTGGCTCATGGGAGCGGGGAATTGACGGCGACAGAACGGGTCCGCGGCGCAGTATTCGAAGACCAGTCCGAAGGATCGTTCGGCACTCGCCGGCACCCCCGCCAGGGTGTCGACCTCGAGCGGGAGGATGCCGTCGAGGACCACGCTGTGAACGCCGTCGGGGTGTTCACGGACCGTGGTCAGCGCGAGTCGCGTCCCGTAGGAGATGCCATAGAGGCTCCATTGCTCGTAGCCGAGGGCCTGGCGGACGGCGTCGACGTCGGCCGCGTTCTGTGCCGTGTTGTAGACGTCGAGGTTGGCGTCCTCGCGAACCAGCCGATCCCGACAGGCTTGCAGCGCGACGAGCAGGTCGTTCTCCGCGTTGCCCACCGCCACGCTCACTCCGTCGGTCTCCGGGCAGTCGAGTCGTGGCCTCGAGTATCCCGTCCCGCGCTGGTCGAGGACGACCAGGTCGTGGTCCCGCAGCAGGTGACCAAAGGCGGAGAAACCGTTCGACACGGCATCGATGGCGGCGCCACCGGGTCCTCCTTCGAGGTAGACGACGGGGATCTCGGATGGCGTGGTGGAGCGCGAGAAGAAGCGCACCACGGCGATGTCGATGGTGGGCCCGGCGGGATGGGCGTGGTCCTCGGGGACCGTCACCGCGCCGCAATCGATGGCAACCCCCGCTGGGGGAAGTACCGGGCAGCGGATGGTGCGGTAGCTGGCGGAGGTCTCGGGCAGCCGCTCGGTGGGTGCCCCTTCCGCGCCAAGTCGTGGCGGGCGCTCGTCGCCATCGCTGCACGAGACGAGGACCGCCGCCAGAGTGGCGGCGGTTCCCACCCAGAATTTCCCCCCGAGGAGCATGCTCAACGCCGCCGTCTGCGTCGCCAGAGTGGCGCCAGTCCGAGCAGAAGGAGCGCCAGGGCATCACGGGGAGCCGCTGCCCGGTGGAGTTGGCAGCCGCAGCCAGCCCCGCTCCCAGGATTGGGTGGTGGTAGTCCAGACCCGCCGCCGGCCGCCGGAGGGGTCCAGTCGACCTTGGGGATGGCGTAGGGATCGGTGTTCGGGGCGAGGGTCGTGTCGGGGACGAACCCGGACACCGGGGTGCCGCATTCGGCGCGGCCCTGGGGGTTGATGGCGCAGGTGGCGTTGCCAGGACAGGTGACACCGTCACAGGCGTCGAAGCAGTCTCCTCCGATGCAGACCTGACCCGGACCACAGTTCTTCCCCTCGCAGCCGACCACGACGCAGTTGCCGGTGTCCAAGTTGCAGGTCCAGTTGGGGGGGCAGACCCGGCACGAGCAGTGCTCGACGCAGATGCCGCCCTCGCAGACCTGACCGCCGGGGCAAGTCTTGTTGGCGCAGGCATCGACGCAGCGACCCATCTGGCACGCCTGCCCGAGGGGGCACAGCACGCCTTCGCATCCTCCGACGCACTGACCCCCGATGCAGACCTGGCTATTTCCGCAATCGACGTTCTCGCAGGCCAGGTCGACGCACTTGCCCTCGTCGTTGCAGGTGAGGCCGCCGGGACAGGGAAATTCGCCCGTCGAGCAGCTGCCGACGCAGACGCCCCGGAAGCACTCGCCGAAGTCGCACAGATCGCCGTCGTCGATCTTGCCGTTGCAGTCGTTGTCGATGTTGTCGCAGACCTCGGCGCTATCCTGAAACTGGGGCACACAGCGGGTGCCGCCGCCGGGCTGGCACTCCAAGAGACCGAATCCACAGGCGCCCTCGCTGCCCGTCGAGCACGGAGTGCCGCCGCCTTCGCAGGTGACCCCCGTGACGAGATAGACGAAGTCGTTGAAGTCGCCGTCGTTGACGTAGCCCTCGGGGGTGGGCAGGGCGAAGTTGTTCGGCGCGACGGGCAGGTCCTCGAAGGCGATGTAGAACGAGTTCGGCATCGACTGCGACACGTAGACAATGGCGCTGATCCACGGCTGCCCGTCGTAGACCGAGCGCACGTTCATGAAATGCTGGGAGTACTTGTCCTGGGTGCAGACGCTGGCGGGGTTCGCTTGGACCGCAAAGCCGATCAGCCCGCCGAGGTAGTTCGGATCGTTGCGGATGTCGGTCAGGGGCACGCCCACCAGCGGCGCCCACCCCGGGACCCCCGTGCAGGTGGGAGGATCCGCGCAGGTGTACCCTTCCGGCACGCGCGGGTAGAAAGCCTCGACACCGCCGTAGTTGGCGGTGGTGAGCAGGGGGTAGATGGGTGGCGGGTTGGCGAGGGTCCCGTCGGGGTTTCTTGCCGAGAAAGCCTGGCCTTCCACGACGTTGTACCAGCCGAAGTTGACGGCGCAGCCCCCGCCGCGGATCAGCAGGCGACCCGAGAACCCGCAGAGCGGGGAGAAGACCTGTGGGTCGGCTGCGGCGGCCACCTGCCAGTCCGCGGCCCACGGCTCCCCCATGAAGCGGAAGAGCGCCTGCAGGCTCATGTTCCCCTCGGTGTTCGTGTTCCCGGGGTATGGCTTCAGATCTTCGCTCAGGGGCTTGGGGACGACCTGCCCGTCCGGCTCGGTGACGAGCGCGTGTGCCGCAGAGCTGGCGGTGAGGACTGCTGCGCCAGCTGCCACGGAGAGCAGCGACAGGGAGCTAAGGGTATTCACGGATGCCATGCCAACCGCCTCAAACCTACCACAGCGCCTGCGCACCTACCGGCCAATTGTCCCCTTCCGGGACGCGCAGCACGGCGGCGGCATGGCCTTCTGCTGAGACCAGAACCGCTCGATAGTTCGCGCGAGCGCCCGCTGGGCTCGGGTCTGGTGACCCTCCACCCACCGCCCGCGCCAGGGTGTGGTATCTTCCACCCAGACTGGAGGTTCGAGAATGGTGCGGAGAATCACGGCGGGGCTCGGTGGCGCCCTGATCCTTGCTTTGGCGGCCAACTGTGGCGGAGACGACGACGACCAGGGGTCGACACTGGCGACCGGGGGTGGTGGCACCGGCGGGATGATTCAAAACCATGGCGGGGCCGCGGGCGATGGGGGCGCGGGTACTCGGGGAGGGGCCGGGGGCAGCGGACAGATCCCGATCGGCGAGTGCGAGCGCATCGAGGGACTGAACGTCAACAGCGAGTGCGCGTCGTCCGCGGTCGAGGGGCAGATCAAGCGCATCAACATGCTCCTCGTGATGGACAAGTCCACCAGCATGAACGACCTGTTCAGCGCGACGGACCAGCCGGGGGCCGGAGGCGCGGGCAACCCCGGGGGTGGGGGCAGCGCGGGCAATGCCGAAGGCGGGGGAAGTGCCGGCAGTCCGGGGAGCGCGGGCAGCGCCGGGGGCGGCGATCCGATCGGCGGCGAGAGCCGCTGGGATGTGCTCAAGCTTGCGCTGAACGACGCCATGACGGCGACCGAGGCCTCGATCGACTACGGTTTGCTGCTCTACCCGTCCGGTGAGGGGTGTGCGGTCACCGAGGGCGTACAGGTGTCGGTCGGCACGGGCAGTTCGACGGTGCCCGACATCGTGACGGCGCTCGAGGACAACCCCCCCGACGTGTCTGGTACCCCGATGGCTGCCGCTCTCGACGCCGCGCTCGAGTACTACACCGACGGTCCGGGAGCGAACCTGGCGGGTGACAAGTATGTCTTGCTCGCCACGGACGGGGGCCCGAACTGCAACGAGAGTCTCACCTGCGAGGCCGATGAGTGTACTCAGACCATCGAGGGTGCCAGCTGCCCGGGGCTGGACAACTGCTGCAGCGTGCAGCCCACTGCCTGTGTGGATCACGCGGCCGTGACCGCCAAGATCGGCGAGTTGCAGGCGGCGGGCGTGGACACGTTCGTCGTGGGCATTCCGGGTAGCGAGTCCTACGCTGCCTGGCTGGGCGAGTTCGCTGATGCCGGGGGGCGCAACCCGAACGGGGCCGGCACTTACTACGAGGTATCTGGAGATCAGGGAGCGGCCGGGCTGACCGACACCTTCACCGACATCGCGCTGCAGCTTGTCACGGACTGCGAGATCCCGATCGAAGTGAACGTGCCGAGCGCGGGGGACGTCAACGTGGCGGTCGATTGCACCGTCGTGCCCCAGTCCGGTGCAGACTCCGGCTGGAGCTTCAACGACGACTTCACCCAGATCACGATCACCGGCGAGATGTGCGATCAGATCCAGACGACCGGTGTCGAGCGGATCGACGTGATCTTCGGCTGCCCGGTGGTGCAGTAGCGCCTGACGTGGGGCTCGCGCCGGCGAGCCCCACCCACCCGGTCGGTGTTCGACCGGGATTCAGCTGAGGCCGCAGCCGTAGAGGACGTCGACGCTGCCGAGCCCCTCCTGCTGGGCGCGGCTGCAGAGCTCACCCTGGAGGTGGAGCACCGCGCCGTTGCCGTTCACCTCGAGAGACCACTGTTCGACGCCACTGTCGTTCGTCTGGGGGACGAGCTCGCAGTCGACCGCCACGAGTGCCAGATCGGGGCTGCTGGGGGGCGTTGCGAGCTCGATGTCGCAGCTGGTAATCAGATCCGCTGCGACCTGGATGAAGACGTCTCGGATTGCTTCCTGGTCCTCGCCCACCTGGAAGTAGTCGGGGTTGGCGCCCGGTTGTGGACTGCCACCGGCGATGGCCATCTGGTTGAGGATCTCGACGTATTCGGGTCGATCCGAGCCGGGGATGCCGATGACCACGGTCGTCACTCCGAGCGCCTCGAGAGCCCGAACCCGAGCGACGGGGCCGTCGCCATCGCCTTCCAGGTCGAGGCACTGCAGCGGTCCCGGAAAGTTTGTGTCGCCATCCTGGCACTGGTTGGTGCCAGCGAAGAACGAGCTATCGATGTTGGCCGTGCAAGCCGCCTCGCCGCAGCTGTTGGCGCTGTCGCAGTTCGGTCCTCCGTCCGTGACGAGAAAGACGAAGGTGGGGACTTCCGGATCGGTGGACTGGAGGAAGCTGCTCAGATAGTCGTGCGCGGCGGCGAGCGCCTGCGCCGTGGGGGTCCACCCGGCAGGTCCCGTGGTGTCGTCGTCCGAGTTGCAGACTCGATCTGGGCCGCACAGCTGTTCGGCGATCTGCAGCGCCGTGGCCGGTCCGGGGCCGATGGGGACTTCGGGCTCGGTCGCTACCGAGCAACAGGTGGTGCGGTCGAGGTCGTAGCAGTCGTCCCGGACCGTTGCCGCGGGGTACAGAATCAGGCCGAAGTTGGCGAATGGGGCGAGGTCCGTGAGGGCGTCGTTGACGGCCGCCATCGTCGCCTCCCACTTGCCACCGCTCATGCTGCCCGACTTGTCGAGCACCATCAGAACGTTGGCGGGGACGAGCTCGGCCCGGGTCAGCTGTTGGCTGCAGGTGGCGGGGATCCCCGCGTAGTCCCCCGCGCAGTCGATGATCGGTCCCGGGCTGCGGCCGCCTGTCGGCGAGCCGCCCGCGCTCCTCGCACCGCTCCCTCCGGTGGTCTGTCCTCCGGTGCCCGTGCCGCCGCTGGCGTTCCCTCCCGTGGTCGTGCTGCCTGCAGCTGCGCTCTCGTCGTCACGGGCGCTGGAACTACAGCCGGGGCCGAAGAGCAAGGCCAGGATCGAGCAAGCGGACACCAGTAGTGTTTGCTTCATGACCCTGCCTTCGCCATCGAGGCGGCAGGATAGCGGGCGCCCCGGACCGTCGCAACGTGACTGGCCCGGCTCCGCAGCGGCTCGCTCGGCTGGGAGGGGGCAAGGGAGTTGACGTCACGCGCCAGAGACGGCACCTGATGGGACATGACCGGCGACGAAGAGCGCCTCTATCTGTATGAGACGCGGTGGTGCTTCTACTGTCATCGAGTGCGGGCGGCGGCGCGTCGGCTTGGCATCGAGATCCCCAGTCGCGATGTTGCCCGCCACGAAGAGTACCGCGCCGAGCTCGAGACGGCGCGCGGGCGAGCGAGGGTGCCGGTCCTGCGCATCGTGCGCGCCGACGGTGAGCAGTGGATGCCGGAGTCGAACGACATCATCGCGTACCTCCAGCGCCGCTTCGGCTGAGACCGGTCGCGCGGACCCAGGACCATGCTGGTGGCGAGTTCCCGTGCGGGTGCACTGTGGGACAAGGTGGGGCATAGCCGCGACCTGGACGTCGCTTTTTCCTGTCGCCGGCCGGTCGGAGCGATTACTATTGCAATGAGCTTCCGAGAGAAGCTCTCCTCCAAGCCCCTGAATCGCGCTTTCTTATCCCAGCCCTCTCACACCTCCCGCGCGCGCCCCCATCACCGGGGGCGCGCGTCTTTTGTGGTCTCGGCAGGGGCTTCGAGGGGACGAGGGGCCCGGGACACGCCCCCGGATCTAGCGGTACTCGCTGACGAGCTCCAGCTGCGCACGGCCCGGGCGAGCAGCGGCAGGACTGTCACCCGACTTTGCGAGGAGCTTGGCGGGACCGGCAAGCGCGACCCGAACGGGCCAGGCGGTGGGGGCGCGGGCGGTCAGCGGCCCCTTCAGGTCGAGCTCGATGCGACGCCCGTCGTGAACGCCCCAGAAGCGCGTTTCGAGGGAGAACTCCAGGGTCCCGGTGGTGGGCTTGGGCGTTCCCCGGTACACCAGGTGGACTCGCGTGACGTCGAAGTCCCCGTCGGCGTCGATCGGAAAGAGCGCCAGCACCGCATCGTGCGAGAGGTCGAAGTCGTCTCCGACCGTGATCGGTGTTTCCGGGAGCAAGGAAGGGAGGGGAAACGGTAGCCCGAGGGCCACGTGGTCCGCGGTGATCGCGGCGGCCACCTCGTCGCTGGCGGGCTTGCCGTTCGCGTCGGCGACGCTGATCTGCCCCAGCTCCTGGGAGACGACGAATACCAGCTCCGATCGCGGGTCGGGATGGGGCTGTGCTGGGCCATCGCCCTCGGTCGTCGTCCGGGTGACCTTGCCGTAGTGGATCTTGACCTTCGTGACCGCCTCGGTGGTCGCTTCCAGGACCTCGAGTTCGCGCTCCATGCGTTCCTCGATGGTGAGCGAGAGACCTTTGGGCGACGGCGGGTCGAAACGCATCCATCGGGTGGCGACGTCATGACGCCGGGACCCACGGGCGGGGAGCTGGCGGGTCACCCGCAATCCGGTGGGGGCCTTCGCCGATGGGGCCGCAGAGGCGGACGCGAGGGGCGCCGCGGAGCTCTCGGAGGGCTGGGCGGGATTGCGACAGCCGAGCGGGGCGCTGGCGAGCACCAGCGTCAGGGGGGCAAGAACGGGGACGAGGGGGCGCATGAGGGCAAGATCTCCGGGTGGGGGGCGGATGCTACGGCACGCCGGCGTCGCTCCGCGACTGGACATCGGGTCAGGGGGGGGAGGTCCGGGCGTTCTGGTGTAGCCTGGGCTGGTGCAAGTCCTGCTAGCCCTGTTTGCTGCGTTCGTCGGCATCGTGCCCGTGGTGCTGATCTACTTCACGGTCATCAAGTCGGTCGATCGCTACGAGCCGGAGCCGTGGTGGTTGCTGATCGCGTGCTTCGTCTGGGGGATCTTCGGAGCCACCTTCTTTGCCATCATCGGCAACGGGATCGGGCAGTTCTTCGTGGAGGAGGGGCTGACGACGGCGAGCGCCGAGGCGGTCAGCTTCACCACGGCCTCGTTCGTGGCTCCGCCGGTGGAGGAGAGCACCAAGGGGATCGCGTTGCTGTTCGTGTGGGCTCTGTCGGCGCTCTGGCTCAAGGAGCTCGATGGCCCCCTCGATGGTGCGATCTACGGTGGGGTCATCGGGCTCGGCTTCACCCTCACCGAGGACGTCCTGTACGTGACCGGAGCGACCCTTCAGGGCGGCTCTGCCGGGGGGATTGCCGTCTTCATCCTGCGCACCATCATGGGCGGACTGGGGCACGCGACCTTCACGGCAATGACCGGGCTCGGAGTGGGGATCGCTGCCGAGTCACGCAACTTGCTCGTCAAGGCGATCGCTCCCGTTGGCGGCTGGATGGCTGCCGTGGGCCTGCACTTCCTGCACAACTTCCTGGTGACGTTCCTGCTCGCTGGCGGGCTGGGATTGCTGGTCAAGCTCCTCGTCTTCTGGACCTTCGATGTGGTCTTCTTCGTGTTGCTCTTCGTCCTGGTCATGCGGGACCGCGCCATCGTGATGCGCGGCCTGGTCGACGAGGTGGGCAAGCTGCTGCATCCGAAGGAGTTCAAGCGCACCACCAGCTACTCGATGATCGTTCCGTTCTGGAACCTGCTCGCGTTGCAGGGCAGCCCCGGGGGGTACTGGGCGGCGCGTCGCAAGCAGCTCGATCTCGTCAAGCTGGCGTTCGTCAAGGAGCGGATCCGACGCGGCGAGCCGGAGAACCGCTGGGCGGAAACTCTGCGCGCGCGCATCCATGAGGCGAACCAGCAGGGCATCTTCGTCGGGGACCGCTGAAGGATTCCAGTGCCACGGATCGCGCTCGGCGGCGCGTGCTGCTGCGGATTTCCCAGCTCGTTCGATAACCAGGAAAGCCATGGCGTGGACGTCGCTAATTGGGAGTTTTCTCCCTCTACTGCTGGACTTGCCTTCCGGGTGACGCAAATTCCCAGAGGTTTGGACGAGGTCCCGGTGGTCGAAGGTTGCCGGGGGAATGGGTTTGAAGAAGCGAGCATTGGACGAGGCATGCCAGGAGCGTGCAGGAGCGGCGCGCGAGTCGTGCCCCTCTGGACGTCCGCATAGTGGGTTCCGCACTGCGCAACGCTCCACGCTGGGTTGCGTGCTGGTGGTGGACGACGACCCGCTCGTGCTGACGATGACGGAGCGCACCCTGAGCCGACATGGATTCCAGATCCTCACCGCGTCGGACGGTGGCTCTGCGGTGCAGGTGTTCCGCGAGGAGCGGCACCGCATTGACGTGGTGGTGCTCGACATGACGATGCCCGACATGGACGGCATCGAAACCTGCGTGGCGCTGTATGGTGAGGACACGAGCGTCAGGGTCATCTTCTCCAGCGGGTACGAAGCCTCGGTTGCGGAGGCGGCAGAACTGCCGGATTGTGTGAAGGGCTTCGTGCAGAAGCCGTACCGACCCAGTGAGATGGCGTCGCTGATTCAGCGGGTAATCGAGGAGGATTGAGGCCGGGGTGGCGGCCACCCCGGCTCGGCTCGGTAGCGGACGGGGGGCGCGTCTGCGAAGCCCAGCTTGGCTCGTGACCGGTCTTGTGTCCTGATGCCGAGCATGAGTGACGAGAAACCGTATTGGGAGGCAGGGCGCCAGGCTGCGCCGAGTCCCGCTCGCCGGGGACGTCGCGAACGGGACTCGTTCGCGGGCGTGGCCGAGCGCTGGGAGCGTCGCGTTGGTACTGTCGACACGGTTCGCGTCGATGTCGTGCCGCCTGGCGGAGGGGGCGTGCCGCACAGCTACGCGCTGGCTCCGGCGGCGCTCCTTCACGAGTGGAAGCCGTTCCGGGGTCGGCGCTTGCCGGCGGGTGTGCGCTGGCGCCAGGAGACCGAAAGCCGCTTCGTGCTGGAGTTCCCCCTGCCGCTCGGCACGCGCTGTCTGGGGCTGGGGGAGCTGTATCGCGGGACCAATCGCCGGGGCCAGACGCACGTGCTGTTCAACTCGGACGACCCCCACCACACGGAGTCCACACCCCGCCTCTACCAGTCGATTCCTTTTCTCATCTGCGAAGCATCAGACGGTTGCTGGGGGCTGTTTCTGGACAGTCCTGCTCCCCAGAAATGGAGCCTCGGCAACGACCTGTCCGATCATGCCCGGGTGGAGCTGCTGACTCGTCGCGGTTTCCAGCTCTACGTCTTCGGGCTCACGACGCTGCCCGAGATCGTGTGCGCGTTCACCGAGCTGACGGGGCGTACCGAGCTCCCCCCACGATGGAGCCTCGGGCATCAGCAGTCTCGCTGGAGCTATCCGACGGAGCGCAAGCTTCGCGAGGTGGCGCGAGAGTTTCGACGCCGACGAATTCCCTGCGACGCGGTCGTCGCGGACATCGACTACATGGACGACTATCGCGTCTTCACGGTGTCCCGCGAACGGTTCCCCCACTTCGAGAAGATGACCCGAGCGCTGGCTCGAGACGGGTTCCGGGTGGTGACGATCCTCGACCCCGCCGTCAAGCGGAGTCGACGTGACGCCACCTATCGCTCGGGCTTGCGACACGACGTGTTCTGTCGCTCCGCCAGCGGGGAGCCCTACGTGGGTCAAGTGTGGGCGGGGGCGTCGGTCCTGCCCGACTTCCTGCGCGAGGACGTTCGCGACTGGTGGGGCGAGAAGCTGCGCTTCTTTGCCGACATCGGCGTGGCGGGACTGTGGAACGACATGAACGAGCCAGCGCTCTTCAACCAGCCCGCGCCCTTCGATCCTGCCGTCAGCGAGCTGCCCCCGGACGACCAGCAGCTCTTCCTGCAGCGGCCTCCCGAAGGCCCCGTGGGACACTTCGAGGTGCGCAATCTGTACGGCTCCCAGATGGCCCGCGCCACCTACGAAGCATTGCTCGAGCACCACCCGAATCAACGCCCCTTCGTCCTCTCCCGGTCGGCGTATGCGGGACACCAGCGCTTCGGCGCGGTGTGGCTGGGCGACAACTACTCGTGGTTCGAACACCTCCGTCTGAGCATCCCGATGCTGCTCAGCGTGGGGCTCTCCGGCGTGCCCTTCTGTGGAGTTGACGTCGGAGGGTTTGGGCAGGACGCGGACGGCGAGCTCCTGGTCCGGTGGTATCAGGTCGCCATCTTCTACCCGTTCTTCCGCAATCACTGCGCGCTGGGTCGGCGACCGCACGAGCCCTGGGCGCTCGGGCCGGCCACCGAGGCGCACGTGAAGCGGCTGATCGAAGTGCGCTACCAGCTGTTGCCGTACCTGGAGGGACTGTTCCACGAACATCGGGCGACGGGGGCGCCGCTCATGCGACCGCTGTCGTGGCACGCTTCGGGGGATCCCACGGCCCGCGAGATCGACGACGAGTTCTTCCTGGGGCGGGACCTGCTCGTCGCTCCGATCGTCCATCGGGGACAGGAGCGACGAGCCGTGTATCTGCCGACCGGCAAGTGGCATCCCTTCGACGGTGGCGCGGTGCTCACTGGCGGACGCTATCACGACGTCGTGGTGGGTCCGAGTGCGGTGCCCGCGTTCGTGCGTGATGGAGCGATCCTGCCGCTGGCTGACCCCGTCCAGCACACGGGTGAGCTGCCCGGCGCCAATCTCACGTTTCACTGTTTCGGTCGCCAGGCATCGGGACTCTATCGTGAGGACGATGGAGCCAGCCTCGGTTACCAGCTGGGGGAGTGTGACGAGTGGCGTCTCACCTGGAGCCGCGGGCGACTCCGAGCAGAGCCCACTCAGCTTGGGTTTGGCGGTACCGGTCGTCGGTACTTCGTGGCAAGCGGGTCTCATCGCGAGGCGTTTTCGCTGCCGCGGTGAACGGAGTCTGACCTACATTCACCGACTCGTCCCTACCTCGGGCGGCTCCAGATTCGAGCGAAGTCTCGGACCTACATTTCGCTTTCGAGTGTGGAGAGCTATCGAATAGAGCAGCCGCTCGTGTTCGTCGCCCAGCCGATGTCCCAATACTTCGTCGTCTTGGATCCCCACGCTCCCCACGACTCCTTCGTCGCGGGGTTCGGGGAACGGGCGCTGGCTGTGGCCTTTGCGACCTGCGAACGCGACGTGGGGCGAGAGCTCGTGGTGCTCGATGCGGGCAGCGGAGAGCAAGTGCATCCGGCCCCGTCCCTGGCCCCCGCTCCGCGGTACAGCGGGATGCGATTTGCGAGACCTGGGTCGACCGACGACGGTGACTGAGCAGTTGCTCTGACCGCCCCGTACCGGATCTCCTTCTGGTCTCGATCTTTCCGATGTCGCAGACCTGAACCTTGGTCTCGCGCGGCCGTTTGCGTCCAGGCGGTGCTCACACCGCAATCGGGCATGAAAATATGTCGTAGGGGCAGAACGGCGTTGAAGCCGAGCCTTGCGCGAGCGTAACCTCGAGAGTTGGGCTCGCGATCGTCTGTGCGGCATTCGGGAGGAATGGACAAATGCAAAGGTGGTACTTCCTCACTCTGGTGACCTTGGGTCTGGGGCTGATCAGCTGCCAGGACTACCCGGAAGTATCGATCAACCCGAACGTGCTCGACTCCGGAGTCGAGGAGGACGCCCGTCCTCCTCGACCAGACACCGGCGAGCCGCCGGTGATCGATCTGGACGCCGGGGAGGACGCCGAGCCCGACGGCGACGTCGATGCCGACATCACCAACCGCTGCGGTGACGGCGTCGTTGCCGGTGATGAGGAATGTGACGACGGCAACCATGTCGGCGACGATGGTTGTTCCGCGGACTGCCTCCGAGTCGAAAATGGGTGGGACTGCCCGACGCCCGGAACGGCCTGCGAGGAGTGTGGCAACGGTGTCGTCGAGAGCGCAGAGGAATGCGACGACGGCAACCGGGATGACGACGATGGTTGCAGCTCCGACTGCAAGACCATCGAGAATGGCTGGTACTGTCCGAACCCTGGTGAGAGCTGCGAGCAGTGCGGCAACGGGCTGGTCGAGAACAACGAGATCTGCGACGACGGCAATACCGAGGACAACGATGGGTGCAGCGCCGACTGCACCGAGATCGAGCCTGGATATTCCTGCGTCGAGGCGGGGGAACGCTGTGAGCAGTGTGGCGATGGCGTCATCGACGCCAACGAGGTCTGCGACGACGGGAACAACCTGTCCGGGGACGGGTGCCTCTTCAACTGCTCGATGATCGAAGAGGGATGGGTCTGTCCGGTGGACGGCGACCCCTGCGAACTGTGCGGCAACGGAATTGTCGAGGCCAACGAGGTCTGCGACGACGGAAACGCCACGGGTGGCGACGGCTGCGCGGAGGACTGCCAGGCGGTGGAGGTCGGGTTCAGCTGCCCCGTGGGTGGCGTGGCCTGCGAGGAGTGCGGCAACGGCGTCGTGGAGAGCACGGAAGTCTGCGACGACGGCAACACCACCGGTGGCGATGGCTGCAACGCGACCTGCAGCTCGATTGGCACCAACTTCTACTGCTGGGTCCAGGGACAGCCCTGCGAGGAGTGCGGCAACGGCGTCGTGGAGCCGAACGAGACCTGCGACGACGGCAATGCTTCCGGCGGCGACGGCTGCAATGCGACCTGCACTGCAATCGGTGACGGATACTACTGCCCCTTCGAGGGGCAGCCCTGCGAGGAGTGCGGGGATGGGGTCCTCGACACCAACGAGGTGTGCGACGACGGGAATCGGCTGAGCGGTGACGGCTGCCGGTTCGACTGCCAAGTGGTCGAACCTGGATGGCAGTGTCCGACCCCGGGCGTGGGCTGCGCCCAGTGCGGCAACGGCGTGGTGGAGACGGGGGAGCTTTGCGACGACCTGAACCAGAGCGATGGCGACGGCTGCAACGCGACCTGCACGGTCGTGGAGACGGGCTACAACTGCCCGGTCGCCGGGACGAGCTGCGAGGAGTGTGGCAACGGCGTTCGCGAGAGCCAGGAAGCTTGCGACGACGGCAACAAGAGCGCTGGCGATGGTTGCAACCTGCTCTGCGAAATCGAAGCCGGGTTCGCGTGTCCGATCCCGAACATGGCGTGCGAGGAGTGCGGCAACGGGGTGGTGGAGCTGAACGAGACCTGCGACGACGGCAACACCGATGCCGGTGACGGCTGCAACGCGACCTGCAACGCGATCGAGCCGGGCTGGGTTTGCTACGACGAGAACACCCCCTGCGAAAACTGTGGGAATGGGATCATCGAGGACCACGAGATCTGCGACGACGGGAACGCCCTGAGCGGCGATGGTTGTCGCTTCGACTGCCAGACGGTGGAGACGGGTTTTGAGTGTCTCGCGGCGGGTCAGCCGTGCGAGGAGTGCGGCAACGGCACGGTGGCCGGGAACGAGATCTGCGATGACGGCAATCGACGCGCCGGGGACGGTTGCGACGCGAGCTGTCAGCCCGAGGCGGGATTCGACTGCGTTGTCGCGGGACAGCCCTGCGAGGAGTGCGGTAACGGGGTTCGAGAGAGTGGTGAGATCTGTGACGACGGCAACCGGGCGAACAACGACGGTTGCTCGGCGGACTGCAAGCAGATCGAGACAAACTGGCAGTGCCCGGTGCCGGGCCTGGCCTGTGCGCAGTGCGGCAACAGCATCGTCGAGGCGATCGAGTCCTGCGACGACGGCAATACCACCGGCGGTGACGGCTGCAACGCCACGTGCACGCAGATCGAGGCTCCGTACAACTGCCCGCAGGCAGGTGCCCCTTGCGAGGTGTGCGGCGACGGAAACCTGGACGTCCACGAGGTCTGCGACGACGGGAACACTGTCAGCGGGGACGGTTGCCGCTTCGACTGCGACGCCATCGATCCGGGCTTCAACTGCGACATCAACGGTGTTTGCACGAACTGCGGCAACGGCACCATCGAGGGGAACGAGGTTTGCGATGACGGCAACCGGGTCTCCAACGATGGCTGCAATGACAACTGCTCTGCCATCGAGGCCGGGTTCCAGTGCCCGACCCCGGGACTGCAGTGCGAGGAGTGTGGCAACGGGATCCGCGAGAGCCAGGAGGAGTGCGACGACGGCAATCGTGTGTCCGGTGACGGCTGCAACGATACGTGCACCGTGATGGAAACGGGCTACACCTGCCCGCTTGGTCAGCCCTGCTACAACTGCGGCAATGGCGTCAAGGAAGGTGGGGAGACCTGCGACGACAACAACAACGCGAATGACGACGGCTGCAGCAGTGACTGCTCGACGATCGGTGATCACTACTGGTGCCCGCCGCTCGGAGGCCCCTGTGAGGAGTGCGGGAACGGTCAGATCGATCCGAACGAGGTCTGCGACGACGGCAACTTCCTGAGCGGGGACGGCTGCCGCGGCGACTGCAAGGTGGTCGAGACGGGCTACCAGTGCACGGTCCCGGGAGTGGCTTGCTCGACCTGCGGCAATGGCATCGTGGATGGACTCGAGGTCTGCGATGACGGCAATCAGGTTGCGGGTGATGGCTGCAACGCAGATTGCTCGGCCGAGGAGCCCGGGTTCAACTGCGTTGCCCAGGGGCTGCCCTGCGAGGAGTGCGGCAACGGTGTCCGCGAGAGCTCCGAGGGGTGCGACGACGGCAACTCGACGGGTGGCGACGGCTGCCCCGCAGATTGCTCGTCGATCGATCCGGGTTGGGTTTGCCCGATCGCGGGTCAGGCCTGCGGGAACTGTGGCAACGGCATCATCGAGCCGAACGAGATCTGCGACGACAACAACCGCCTGGCTAGTGATGGCTGCAACGCGACCTGCACTGCCGTCGAGCCGTTCTACAACTGCGCACAGGCCGGTCAGCCCTGTGAGCTCTGTGGCAACGGCATCCGCGACCCCCACGAGCAGTGCGACGATGACAATCGCCTGAATGGTGACGGGTGCCGGTTCGACTGCCAGGCGATCGACACGGGCTGGGTGTGCCCCGTCGCGGGCTCGCCTTGCGCCCGATGCGGCAATGGCGTGCTGGAGACGAACGAGGTTTGCGACGATGGCAACGCCACGAGTGGCGATGGTTGTCTCGCGGACTGTTCCGCAGAGGAGCCAGGGTTCAACTGTCCGGTCCCGGGCCAACTCTGCGAGGAATGCGGCAACGGTATCCTCGAAAGTACCGAGGCCTGCGACGACGGCAACACCGCTGATGGCGATGGCTGCCCGTCGGATTGCTCGGGTGTCGATGCTGGGTGGATCTGTCCGGTTCCGGGACTCGGCTGTGGCAGTTGCGGCAACGGGACGATCGAGGCGATCGAGACGTGTGACGACAACAACGCGGTGGGTGGTGACGGTTGCAGTGCGGACTGCACTCGCGTCGAGCCTCACTACAACTGCGCGACGGAGGGGTTGGCGTGTGAGGAGTGCGGCGACGGCGTCGTCGATGCGCACGAACAGTGCGATGACCGCAATACCGTCAGCGGCGATGGCTGCCGGTTCGATTGTCAGCGGATCGAGACCGGGTACGTCTGTCCGAATGCTGGTGCGGCCTGCGAGCGCTGTGGCAACGGCATCCTCGAGAGCAGCGAGGTCTGCGATGACGCCAACACCATCGGTGGCGACGGGTGCTCGGCGGACTGCCAGACGGTGGAGCAGTACTTCGCTTGCCCGGTGCAGGGGCAGGCGTGCGAGCGTTGCGGCAACGGCATCCTCGAGAGCACCGAGATCTGTGACGACGGGAACAACTTCGATGGCGATGGCTGCATGGCCAACTGCCTGGGCACCGAGCCGGGGTGGGTCTGCCCAGTGGCGGGGGAGATCTGCGGGAACTGTGGCGATGGCATCATCCAGCCGAACGAGACCTGCGATGACCTCAACACGAACGATGGTGACGGCTGCAGCTCCGACTGCCTGGTCGTCGAGACGCACTTCAACTGTCCGGGGGCCGGGCAACCCTGTGAGGAGTGCGGCGACGGTACGGTGGACGCGAACGAGGTCTGCGACGACGGCAACACCGTCAATGGGGACGGGTGTCGCTACGACTGTCAGGCGATCGAGACCAACTGGGTCTGCCCGAGCGGCATCGAGTGCCGACGCTGTGGCAACGCGATCATCGAGACTGGCGAGGCCTGCGACGATGGCAACTCCACTGGCGGCGACGGGTGCGCCGCCGACTGCCTGGCGGTCGAGGGTGAGTATCGTTGCCTCGCACCGGGTCAGCCCTGTGAGCTGTGCGGGAACGGGATCGTGGAGTCGAGCGAGGAGTGTGACGACGGTGACACGCTCGACAATGGCTGCGACTCGACCTGCATGCTGCCGGCTGGTTGGACCTGCCCGGTGCCTGGCATCGTCTGCGAAGAGTGTGGCAACAGCCTCGTGGAGTCGAGCGAGAGCTGCGACGACGGCGGCCGCCTGGCGGGCGACGGGTGCGATGCCTCGTGCCAAACGGAGCCTGGCTGGGACTGCAGTATTCCCGGCGAGCCCTGCGTGTCGGCGCAGTGCGGCGATGGGCAGGTGGCCGGAGCCGAGGAGTGCGACGACGGCAACGGCCTCAGCGGTGATGGGTGCAGCCTGCGCTGCACGATCGAGTCGGGCTATGCCTGCCCGACCCCGAATGCGCCGTGCGTATTGACGCAGTGTGGGGACGGCCTGCTCCAGGGTACCGAGGAGTGCGACGACGGAAATACCGTGGAGCTGGATGGCTGCGACAGTGTCTGTCTGCTCGAACGAGGTCATGCCTGTCCGAACCCGGGACTGCCCTGCGTCGATGTGACCTGCGGCGATGGTGCGGTGGAAGGCTACGAGCAGTGCGATGACAGCAACGCGAGCGCGGGCGATGGCTGCAACGAATGGTGCGAGGTCGAGCCTGGGTACACGTGCCCGGTTCCTCCGCTGGCCGGCAGCTGTTCGATCAATGTCTGCGGTGATGCGGCGCTGGGTGTGCTCGAGGAATGCGACGACGGCAACCTGACGCCCGGCGACGGCTGCGACGACACCTGCGCGGTCGAGCCGTTCTACACGTGCGATGGTGGCCTCGGGCAGCAGAGTGACTGCGGTGTGGCCTTCCAGTGGGTGAGTGTCCGGTCCTTCAATGTGCAGAACATTTCACCGGATGCGATGCACTATGATCCGACGACTCGCTCATTCGTCGCCTACAAGGGCGCGGCATCGAAGCTGCCTCTCGAGCTGTGCCTGGATGGCACCCTGATCAACCACGACACGGACGTCATCTGTCGTCCGGGCCAGATCCTGGGAGATGCCATCAATCCCTGCGAGCCCCCCGACCCGACCATGGTCAACCGCATCCGCTGGGACGGCGGGAGTCTCACTGGAGCCACCTACGATCCGTTCACAAACTCGTTCCTCTTCATCGAAGGATCGGGGCAGAGCCGGACCATCACGATCGTGCCTGTGGACGAGAAGCTGATGGTGAATCCGGACAACGACGTCGAGCAGACCATCTCTTCCTTCCAGGGCGATGGAATTGCCGTCGGCGAGGACGGCAGGCTGTACGTTCCCAGTAACTCCGCCGAGGACGTGTCCGTCTACCTCCGCGATCCGGCTGGAGCCTGGCTCATCGACCCGACGGATCCGACGTCCAGGGATGGCTTCGTGGGGTTCAATTTCGGCAGTGTCGCGCTCAACTGGAGTGTGCCGAGTGGCAACTTCCTCCAGACCGCCTTCGTCGTGCCGGGCTTCGACGTGATTGGAACGTTCAACGACGACTCCACCGACGCCACGGGCGACAACGTCTTCCGCTTCTACAACTACGACTCGAGCCTCTACAACACGAGCGGTCTGCCTGGTACCCTGATCGCCACCCTGGCCGCGGATGGTACGCCGGTGACGACCTACCCACTGGAGGCGTCGTCTTCGGCGACGGCGACCGACGGTGGCGCGTTCATCGTCTGCTCGCGCAACGCGTCGTCGCCGTGCCAGCTCTTCGGCACGACCTGCGACAGCGACCAGGAATGTGCTCAGCGTACCGCTGGGACGGTGTGCCGCCTCAACGAGTGCGTGGGCGGAGATCTCGATGGCGAGTACTGTCGTACCGACCTGGACTGCCCGAACGGAGGATTGTGCACCGACGTCACCACGCTGGCGCCGGCCAAGATCCCCTACTGCTTCGCTCCGGCGAACGCGCGTGACGACCGCTCCATTGTGGCGGGAGGCGCTCCGGCAACGGTGATTGACGTGCTGGCCAACGACACGCGCAGCGAGGGTGTGTGCGCGGATGGCGCCGTGTACGTCGATACCGTCACGGATACCCGCCTGGGTGGCACGGTGCTCATCCCGGATGCGAGCAACAAGTCGATCTGCGGCGACCAGCCCGACTGCGTCACGTACCAGCCGCCGCTCGGCGTGTGTGGTCAGATCGATGACTTCGACTACACCGCGGTCCTGGGTGCTGGCGAAATGGACACCGCGACCGTGTTCGTCACCATCTCCTGCGTCTGTGGCAACGGGGACGTGGAGCCCGGCGAGCAGTGCGACGACGGCAACACGTCTTCCGGCGATGGGTGCAGTTCAAACTGCCTCTTCGAGGCCGCGTGCGGCGACGGGACGGTGACCCCACCCGAGACGTGCGATGACGGCAACACCAACAACGGTGACGGCTGCAGCGCTGTCTGTACGCTCGAGACGATCTGCGGCAACGGAGCTACCGAAGGCGTCGAGGCGTGCGATGACGGCAATCTGGTCAATGGTGACGGGTGCCGAGACAACTGCACGCTCGAGATCTGCGGTGATGGTATCGTGGACGCGCCGACCGAGGAGTGCGACGACGACAATACGCTGGCGGGCGATGGCTGTAGCGCTACCTGTCAGCTGGAGACCGAGTGCGGCAACGGCGTACAGGAGCCAGGGGAGCAGTGCGACGACGGCAACAATCTCTCCGGCGACGGTTGTACCTCCACGTGTCAGCGGGAAGCGGTCTGCGGAGATAGCACCATTACCCCGCCCGAGGAGTGCGACGATGGCAACACCGCCATCGGAGATGGCTGCGACGCCAGCTGTCGGATCGAGGTGCAGTGCGGTGACGGTGCCGTGGAAGGCGTCGAAGAGTGCGACGACGGGAACCTCGTCAATGGCGATGGCTGCCGGGACGACTGCACCGTGGAAGCCTGCGGCGATGGAATCCTGGATCCGACGGAAGCCTGTGATGACGGCAACGCCATCGCTGGCGATGGCTGCAGCCGGGCGTGCCAGATCGAGGTGGGGTGTGGCAACAACGTGCTGGAGGGTGCCGAGGAGTGCGATGATGGCAACAACCTCTCTGGCGATGGCTGTTCCTCGACCTGTCTGCTGGAGGCGGTCTGCGGGGACCTTGCCGTCGAGGGCGCGGAGCAGTGCGATGACGGCAATACGGTGTCAGGCGACGGCTGCGACGCGAACTGTCAGGTCGAGGCGGCCTGTGGTGACGGCATCGTCAACGGAACCGACCAGTGCGACGACGGCAACACGGCGACCGGTGACGGCTGCCGCCCCGACTGCACGGTCGAGGTCTGTGGTGACGCCATCACCGATCCGGACGAGGAGTGTGACGACGGAAACCTGGTGACCGGTGACGGTTGTACGGTGAACTGCACGCTCGAGACTGCTTGCGGCAACGGTGTGCAAGAAGGCGTCGAGGAGTGCGATGACAACAACAACGTCTCTGGTGACGGTTGCTCCTCGATCTGTCTGCTGGAGGCGGTCTGCGGTGACAACGTCCGGGAGGGACTCGAGCAGTGCGATGACGGCAACCTGGTGGCCGGCGACGGCTGCGACGGCAGTTGTCGGATCGAAGCCGCCTGCGGCAACGGTCTCGTCGAAGGGTCCGAGGCCTGCGACGATGGCAACAACCTGCCGAACGACGGCTGCCGCGGCAACTGCACGGTGGAGCGCTGCGGTGACAGTATCGTGGATGCCGGCGAGCAGTGTGACGATGGCAACACCGTCAGCGGCGATGGCTGTAGCAACCAGTGCCTGACGGAAGCCTACTGCGGTAACGGGTTCGTCGAAGGTGCCGAGGCCTGCGACGATGGCAACAACATCAGCGGCGACGGCTGCTCGTCGACCTGCCGGCTCGAGGCCGTCTGCGGCGACGGCAACCTGGAAGGGATCGAGCAGTGCGACGACGGCAACACGCAGAACGGTGATGGCTGCTCGTCGACGTGCCGGATCGAGGCCGCGTGCGGCAACGGAAGCCTGGAAAACATCGAACAGTGTGACGACGGCAACACCGTGACCGGCGATGGCTGTCGCGGCGACTGCACGATCGAAGCTTGCGGTGACAATATTCTCGACCCGCAGGAGCAGTGCGACGATGGCAACACCGTGACCGGTGACGGTTGCAGTAACTCGTGCCAGCTCGAGACGGTCTGCGGGAACAACGTCCTGGAAGGCGCCGAGGAGTGTGACGACGGCAACAACACGGGCGGCGACGGCTGCTCCTCGACGTGCCGCATCGAGGGCGCGTGTGGCGATGGCACCGTCAACACCAACGAGGAGTGTGACGACGGCAACGTCACCAACGGCGACGGGTGCAACGATCGCTGTCGTCTGGAGCCGGCCTGCGGCAACGGTGTCATCGAGGGTGTGGAGCGCTGCGACAATGGCAGCCAGTGCACCGACGGTGCGACCTGCACCGGCAACCCGATCCTCTGTAGCGGTGTGGGAGACGACTCCTGCATGCCGCGCAGCGGTGACGGCTGTCGCGCCGACTGTTCCGTGGAGGCCTGTGGTGACGGCGTGCTCGATCCGCAGGAGCAGTGCGACGATGGCAACACGGTGAGCGGCGACGGCTGCAGCAATCAGTGCGTGCTGGAGAGCTTCTGCGGCAACGGGACCCGTGAGGGGCTCGAGCAGTGCGACGACGGCAACAACGTCAGCGGCGACGGCTGCTCCTCCACCTGTACCAGTGAGCCGGTTTGCGGCAACGGGACCGTCGAGGGCAACGAGGAATGCGACGACGGAAATCTGGCGAACGGCGACGGGTGCGACAGTCGTTGCCGGGCCGAGGCAGTCTGCGGTGATGGCGTGGTCGAGGGGCTGGAAGCCTGCGACGACGGGAACTCGGCGAGCGGCGATGGGTGTCGGCCGGACTGCACGGTGGAACGCTGCGGCGACGCCTTCACGGATCCCAACGAGCAGTGCGACGATGGCAACACGGTGTCCGGTGACGGTTGTAGCAGGAGCTGTCGGCTCGAGACCTTCTGCGGCAACGGGAGGACCGAAGGCGCGGAGCAGTGCGACGACGGCAACAACGTCAGTGGTGATGGCTGCTCCTCCACCTGTCAGCTGGAGGCCGAGTGCGGGGACGGCGTCGTGGCGGGCAACGAGCAGTGCGACGACGGCAATCTGACCAATGGTGATGGCTGCAACAACCTCTGTCGCTGGGAGAACGTGTGTGGCGATGGGGTCATCGGCGGGCTGGAGACCTGCGACGACGGCAACACCACCTCCGGCGACGGCTGTCGCGATGACTGCACCCGCGAGGTCTGTGGTGACGGGATCCTGGATCCCGGCGAGCGGTGCGACGATGGCAACACTGCCTCCGGCGACGGTTGCAGCCGAACGTGCCGCCTCGAGGTCTGGTGTGGCGACGGCACGGTGAACCAGTCGTCCGAGCAGTGCGACGACGGCAACAACAGCTCGGGTGACGGTTGCTCCTCGACCTGTCAGGACGAGCCTGTCTGCGGCGACGGAACCGTCGAGGGCAACGAGGAGTGTGACGACGGCAATACCCGCGGCGGTGACGGCTGCAGTGCCATCTGTCGCGTCGAGCACTGGTGTGGTGACGGAACGGTCGACGCTGGTGAGGAGTGCGACGACGGCAACAACAACTCGGGAGACGGTTGCAGCGCGAACTGCACCGCCGAGATCTTCTGATAGATCTGCGTTGAGTGCCGAGCGGCCCGGGTTGTCGAGACCCGGGCCGTTTTGTTTTCGGGACTGGCTGCGGGTCAGTTGTCCGACGAAGGGTGGGGTGGGTGCGGCTGCGACTCTGTAGGTCCCGCCGTCCTTCCCCGCGCTGCTGCCGGCGGAAGGCCCAGGGTCCGGTTTCGAGCAATGGGTTCGCGAGATTGCGCGCCGCTCGTGAATCGTGGAAACTTACAGTCGGTGTGGTTGATAGCGACGACGCGCGCAGCGCGGTCGGGAGGTCCCCTCTGATGAAGAAGGCTCGGTTGATTGGTGTGTCGCTGGTACTGGGGTTTGCGTTCTCGGTAGCGTGCGGGGACAAGGGCGACGGTGGCGGCCCCGGGGCGACCGGCGGTGTCGGTGCGGAGGGTGGCTCGCCCGCGACGGCCGGCTCCGAGAACACCGCGGGTGCGGTGGCGACCGGCGGGGCGCCCACCGGAGGCGTGGTGAGCGCTGCGGGTAGCCCCGCGGTAGGCGGCGTCGCTGGCGCGGGAGCGACCAGTGGTGGAACCGCGCCCGGGGGGGGCACGAGCGGAGCCGGGGCGCTCAGCGGTGGCGGAGCCGGTGGCGATGCGCAGGCGGGTGCCGGGGGGGAGACTCCCACCTGCGGGATGATGGACGACCTCTGCGCGGTGCCGGAAGACTGCTGTTCCGGGATCTGCGACAACAACGTCTGCGCTTCCGAGCAGTGCCGCGATCTGGGTGCCTCGTGCAGCGACGGAGCGCAGTGCTGCTCACTGTTGTGCCAGGACGGGGCGTGCTCCACCGGGCAGTGTACCGATGACGGTGACGCCTGTGACGCCGGAACGGAATGCTGCAGCGGGCGCTGTGAGGGGGGCACCTGTGCCGCGCTCAACCCCGAGTGCAGCACGCTTGGCAACTCCTGCACCGACCATGGGGACTGCTGCTCCTCTTTCTGCGAGGACGGTCACTGTTCGCGGCCATCCGCCTGTGGTCAACTGGGGGACATCTGCACGGGCGATGGTCAGTGCTGCACTGGCCTCTGCAATCTCGACACGAACCTGTGCGAGATGCTGGAAACGGGCTCGACCAGCTGCAAGGGGCTGGCCGGGATGGTGTGTACGGAGTGCCAGGACTGCTGCAGCAGACTGTGCGAGCCGGGGCCCAACGGGATCAGCGTCTGCCAGCCAGCGCGTGGCTGCCGGGTCATTGGCGATCTTTGCCGGGCGGACACCGACTGCTGCGGATACGAGGGGAGTGGTCTGCCCGGCGATGGCAACGTCACCTGCAAGAAGGCGAACCCGGGGGATGCCATCGGCCGCTGCCGCAACCCGACGGGGTGCACGCCCCAGGGCAGCATCTGCTTTTATCCAGGGCTCAGCAGCTGCAGCAACTCGACCGCGCCGAACAACTGTTGCGGCGGAACTGGCGACTCGGCGCGCTGTACCGACAACGGGTCGGGCGTGCTCACCTGCGGGTCGACGAACTTCCCCTGTCAGGAGGGGGCCGTCGAGGACGATCCCTGTGACCTGTGCCTCGTCGATGATATTGGCGTGGCGCGCTGCAATGGCCTGGGCGAATGCCGGGCACTGGACGAGACCTGCTCGTCGGCGCTCGACTGCTGCGACGACGTCGCGTGCGTCCCCGACAACGACGGGATCCTGCGCTGCGGAGCGGAACGCTGCGTGGAGCGGGGCGGCTCGTGCAGTAGCGACGCGGACTGCTGCCCGCCGCACGAGTGCCTGCGCGAGGTGGGATCGATCCAGGGGACCTGCGGCAGCTACACGCCGCCACCGCCGACGGGGGGCGCGGGCGGGCAGCCAGCAACCGGTGGCGCGCCGCCAACCGGTGGTGTGACGGCTGGTGGAGCCCCGCCCACGGGCGGTGTGCCGCCCACGGGCGGTGTGCCGGCGACGGGTGGAGCACCGTCCTGCGCCCTGTACGGGCAGATTTGCAGCAGGTCGGCCGACTGCTGCAACAGCGTGCCCTGCACGGACGGGCGCTGCGTCAATCCGCCTGGCTGATGGTGGAGTGGGCTAGCTTCCTCGGGCGCACCAGAGACGAGGGACCCGGCTGAGCCGGGTCCCCACCCCCGTCCGGGCTCACCCGGCGAGCGGGAGGTCGGCTACCCGCAGCGCCCACCCGGCAGGCAGCGATTGCCCGGGGCGCAGGTGGTAGCTCCACAGACGCAGGCCCCGCTGGTGCTGTCGCACGTGCCGCCGCCTCCAAGGTCGCAGTCTGTGTCGTTGTTGCAGCGGCAGACCTCGGCCGAGCAGACGAAGCCGCTGGGGCAAGCGTGGCCGCAGGCGCCGCAGTGGGCGGCGTTGTTGGCGGGATTCACGCAGCCAACGGGGTCGTCACAGCAGAGCTGTGTCGGGCCGCAGGGGGTTCCGCCATTGCACGAGCACCGGGTGTTGCCCTGGAAGACGCAGACCTCGCCCGGAGCGCAGTCCTTGTTGCCACATCGACACACGCCCGAAGGCTGACAGCTCCCGCTGGACCCCGCGGTCTGGCAGCGGGAGTCGTCGCCGTCGCAGCTGCAACGACCATCGCTACAGGACAGGGCTCCGCAGCTGTTGTCGCAGCTGCCGCAGGATGCTGCGTCGGCGGTGGCGTCGAGCTCGCAGCCATCGTCTGCGCTGGGAGCGGTGGGGGTCGCGCAGTTTGCCCACCCGAGGGCGCAGAGCGAGGTGCAGACGCCGCCCTGACACTCGACGCCCAGGACATGATCGCTGGAGCAGGGACGACCGCACGCTCCGCAGTGGTCCGGGTGGTCGATGAGTCGTATCTCGCACCCGGTGGTGCGATCGGCGTCGCAATCGCCGAAGCCGTCGTCGCACCGGATCGAGCAAGTCCCGGCCACGCAGATGCGCGTGGCGTTGGGTCGGTTGGGACAGGCGCGGTCACATCGACCACAATGGTCGGGGTCGGTGGTGAGGTCGACGCACTCTCCAGCGCAGTCCGTCAGCGTGCCGCACCCGCCGGTTTCGCACTGGCCGCTCAGGCAGACGGCGCCATCTGCGCAAGCCGTGTTGCAGGTGCCGCAGTGCGTGGGGTCGGACGTGGTATCCACGCAGACGCCGCCGCACTTCGCGTAGCCGGAGTCGCAGGTGAGCGCGCAGCTGCCGCCGTTGCAGGTGGTCGTGCCATTGGGATCGGTGGGACAGGCCTGGTCGCATCCGCCGCAGTGGAGGATATTGCTGCCCGGGTCGACACACTGTCCGCCACACTTGATGAACGGAGCGTTGCAGGTAAACCCGCAGATCCCGCTGTTGCAGGTTGGCGTCCCGTTCGGAGGGGCGCTGCAGGCGATGTCACAGGAGCCACAGTGGGACGTGTCCGTGGCGGTGCTCACGCACTGCCCACTGCACTGGGTCTCGCCGGCGCCGCAGGTCGTGGCGCATACTCCCGCGGAGCACACGTCGTTGCCGTCGCAGGCGGTCTCGCAGGTGCCACAGTGGTCCGGATCGCCGAGGATGTTGACGCACTGCCCGAAGCACTCGAAGTAGCCGTAGTTGCAGCTGATTCCACAGGTCCCCTGGGAGCAGGTGGGGGTGCCGTTCGTGGGGATGGGGCAATCGTTGCCACAGCTGCCGCAGTTGAGGATGTCGCTGGTGGTGCGGAGGCACTCGCCTCCGCAAGCCGAGTACCCCGCGTCGCACGCGGTGCCACAGGCTCCATCGCTGCAGGTGGCGCTGCCGTGGGTCGGAACGGTGCAGGTCTGCCCGCAGCCACCGCAGTGGGCGGGGTCGGTGCTGATATCGACGCAGGTGCCGCTGCAGTTGGTGTCTCCCGCCCCGCAGCTGTCGGCGCATGTGCCGTCGCTGCAAACCTCATCGGGATTGCAGGCGTGGTCGCAGGCCCCGCAATGGTTGCGATTGACCCTCGTGTCGACGCAGGCGTCGCCGCAGCGCGCGAAGCCCGTCAGGCAGGTGAAGTCGCAGACTCCGTCGCTGCAGGAGGCGGTCGCGTTGGTCGGCTCGTTGCAGGCCTGGTCGCATCCGCCGCAGTGGGCGGGGCTGGTCTGCGTGTCCACGCAGCTGCTCCCGCAGCGAGCGTAGTCGCTGTCGCAGGTGATGTTGCACGCGCTGCTCTCGCAGGAGGCGCTGCCGTGCGGTGGGGCCGTGCAGGGAGTGTCGCAGGCGCCGCAGTGTTCCAGGTTGGTCGCGGTGTCGATGCAGGAGCGATTGCAGTTGTCGAGGTTCTGGGGGCATTCACTGCTGCACTGGCCCTCGCCGCAAACCTCGCTCAGGGGGCAGGTGGTCTGGCAGTCGCCGCAATGCGCGGGGTTCGAGAGGAGATCGTAGCAGCCGGTGTCGCACTTCTCGAATCCCGAGTTGCACTCGACGGTGCAGTCCCCGTCGGCGCAACTCGGTGCCCCGTTGCGGATGGGAGGGCAGGCGGTCCCGCAGTCTCCACAGTTCTCGGGGTCGGTGCTGAGGTCGTGGCAATGGTCGCCGCAGGTGTCCAGCGGGGGCCGGCAGGAGAAGTCGCATCGACCGGCCACGCAGGTTGGGTCAGCGCCCTCGGGGGCTGTGCAAATCGTCGAGCAGCCGCCGCAGTTGTCGCGGTCCTCAGGGAGGAGCACGCACTCCCCGCCGCACACCGTCTCGCCCTCGCTGCAGGCGAGTGGGCCACCACCACCGGTGCTCGTGCTACCGGCGGCTCCCGGAGAGCCTCCCGGACCGGTGCTGCCGGTGGCTCCCGCGGTGCCGCCGCCGTTCGAGCCCGTGCCGGCCTCGCCCCCCTGGCCCCCAACGATGGTGCCCGCAGGCACGCACTGGTTCGTCGCGACGTCACATTCGTAGCCGCCAGCGCATTCCTGGCGGCTCGAACACTCGCCGCTGGCAAGATAGTCGGTCAGATCGGGTGCGGCACAGCCGCTGGGGAGCGCGAGCGGCAGCGCCAGGGCTGCTGCACCAGCGAGGCAGGTCGCCGCCCAGCGCCGCGGCAACATCAGAACTGCCCCCTCACGACGCAGCCCTGCGGTCCACAGTGCAACGCGGTCTTTTCGGAGCGGTCGCGAGTCAGGTCGATCGTGAGCAGGATCGCACCCGCAACCGTCACTCCGGCGCCCACGCCAGTCAGAACGCGGGCCACGGTCTGTCGGTCTTCCATCTGGTCGTAGGCGTCGTGACGCGCCATCTGGGTGGGCTCGTCCCGGACGTCATTCTCGCTGCTCTGCCGGAGCCCTTCGAAGACGCCAGCGGCCCCGAGAGTAACGACCCCCGCCGACAGCGCGACGATGCTGAGGGGGCGCACCCGCGGGCCACGGTCTTCGGTCGGCGCAGCCCGGGTGACGGGAGGTTGCGGTTCGGCCGTGCCCATGGTGGCTGGAGGTGGCGCTGCCGGGGCGGTCATCGGCTCGGCCGCCGGCTGGAGCTGGACGGCCACGTCCAGTGACCGGTGGGCGAGCAGATCGAAGCGCTGTTCGGCATCCTCGTGTCCCTCCATCCGGAGTCGGAGTCGATGCCCGCCCGGGTTCAGCTCTCCGGTCCAGGGTGTGACGCCGACGGGGCGCCCGTCGATGTGCACCGTGGCCCCCGCTGGTTCGCTGAGGACGGTGACCTGCTGGAGTCCTTTGTCCTGCAGCTTTCGCTCCAGCGCGCTGATCTGTTGCTCGACCTGTGGGCGATCGCCGGCTTCGGGGGCCTGACGCAGGTACTCGCGGTAGAACCGCAAGGCGCCAGCGCTGTCGCCCATCTTCTCGTAGGCCAGGGCCGCGTTGAAGGAGAGAACTGGATTCGGGAAGACCTCGTGGGCCTTCAGAAACTCGTCGATGGCGTCCTTGAACCGGCCTTCGTGAAAGAACTCGAGCCCTCGCGCGAACAGCTGACGGGCCTGGTCCTTCGCGGCGGCCAGGTCGGGGTCCTCGGCGCCGGCCTCTTCGGCGGCTCCCGAGGCCTCTGCGTCACTCGTGGTGCCGGATGGCTGGGCGTGGGCCCGACTCGGCAACCCGATGGTCAGCGCTACCAGCAGCGACCAAACTCCGAGCCGTGCGATCATCTCCGCTTCAGGTTGTCAGAAGCTCGTCTTGATCTCCAGTCCGCCGCGCGGTTTGGGCTGGGGTTTTTCCGCGGCGGGTGGGGGAGCTTGCCGGGTGGCTGGGGGGGCAGGTCTGGAAGCCGGGACGGCGGCTGTCGGAGCTGGAGCGCGGGAAGGGGGCTGGCGTGCCGTGTCCCCACGCGGTTCCGGCCGTGCGCTCGGTGCCGCCGGCGCCGGAGCCGCGGAGCTGGCCGGGGCCACGGCGATCGACGACTGGTGTTCGGCCTGGGCGGTGGTCGCCGGCTGGGGAGGTCTCGCGCTGGGTTCGGCGCTGGGCGTGGCCGCGGTGGTCGGCTCGGTCACCGCGGTGGCGGGCGTTCCCGTGGACGACCAGGAAAGGACTTGCCAGAGGAGCACTCCCGCGGCGGCCAGGCCAAGGCCGATGAGCGCGAGGGTGCGAGGCAGCTTGCTGGGGGCGGTGGGGGCCGGAGGACCCAGCTCGAGCGGCGTGGGCCGGTCGGCGATGGAGACTACCGGCGTTCCCGCAGCCGGAGTCTCTCGGGACCCGAAGGACGGTCGCAGGGTCTCCGCCTTGCTCGGATGTGAGTCTTCGAATTCGCCAGGCGGCGCCGGATGGAGTCCCGAGTCGGCGAGGCGCTCGAACACTCCATCGCCGTCCACCCAGCTCTGTCGCGAGTGCAGCCAGGTGGCCGCCAGCGAGCTCCCGGCGAGGTCCTCCCTCACGCCTCGATCGAGGAGCCAGGATGCGAGCGCGATGCCCAGGCTGCGCATCGACGACCAGCGCTGGTCGAGGTCCTTGGTGAGTCCCCGGCGAATGATTTCCCACAGCTCGGCATCGCCGGCGGCCAGCTCGGTGAGGGGCGTGGGCTCGAGCTCGATGATCTGGCGCATCAGCGCGTTGTAGTTCTCGTGGTGGAATGGAAGTGTCCCGCTGAGGGCTTCGTAGAGCACGACGCAGAACGACCAGAGGTCGCTGCGCTGATCGACCTCGTCTCCACGGGCCTGTTCGGGCGACATGTATGCCGGGCTACCGAGCGCCGTGCCGGCCTGGGTGAGCCGCTCGTAGCCCTTGGCGTCCAGCTTGGCGACGCCGAAGTCGAGCAGTTTCGGTTGGATCTGGCCGTCCTCCGCACGGGCTAGAAAGACATTCTCGGGTTTCAGGTCCCGGTGGACGATGCCCTTGTCGTGGGCGACGGCCAGCGCATGCGCGATGGGCAGCAAGGTGCGCAACGTCGAGATGGGCGTCATGCGGCCAGTCTCGACGTACATGGCGCTCAGATCCTCGCCGTGAAGCAGCTCCATCACGATGTAGGGATCGCCGCGTCGGGTCTCCCCGAAGTCGAACACACGCACGATGGCCGGGTGGCCCAGCTTGGCAGCCGCGCGGGCCTCGTTGAGGAGTCGCTCCGCCAGCTTCGGGGTCGTCAGGTCCGTGCGGATGAACTTGATGGCGACTTCGATGTCGAGCGCCTCGTTGTGCGCGACCCAGACCGTCGCCATTCCGCCCTCGCCCAGACAGCGGACCAGGCGATACTTCCCCCCCACGACGACGCCTGCCGCGAGCGACTGAAAGATGTCCCGGTCGCGCTCCGGGCGCGGGGGGCGTATGGGTGCGACTCCCGACGTCATGCGGGGTGGGCTCAGATCGTCGTCCGGCAGGCTAGCCATGTCCTTCTTGCGGGCGTGACACTCCCTGGGTCGAGGGTAGATCCCGATCGTTCGTGCGGAGGGGGGCGGGGACGCACCAGCGAGGGAGTTTCGCGCCTTGGCATGTTGCCAACGTGTAAAGTTACCACGTTACTGAGCACTTGTGGGGCGGATTCCGGAAACGGCTCTCGAGTCGGTCGGCCTGGCGTTCCATTTCCTGAGCGCACACGAGCGCGGCTTCGGAATGAGGTCGGACGATCGGTCGTGGGGACCGCTCGGCGGTCTCCAACTCAGAGACAGGCACCGTCGGTGCAAGTGGTGCCCGCTGGGCAGGCGTGCCCGCAGGCGCCGCAGTTCCCGTTGTCGGACTGCAGGTCGCGGCAGCCTCCGGGGTTGTCGCAGCAGGTGTTGCCAACGGCGCAGGGATTGCCACCGTTGCACCCGCACAGCCAGTCGGGGCCGCTCTTTCGGCTGCAGGTCTCGCCGGGCTGGCAGGCGACCCCCTCGCAGCTGCAGATCCCCGACACGCAGTCGAAGCTGCCGCCGTGACTGCTGCACTGGGCGGGGCTCGTGCAAACGCACCCAGCGTTCTGGCAAAGCAGGCCGCCAGAATAGCCCTGGTCGGAGCAGGCGTTGTTGCATCCACCGCAGTGCTGGTCCGTGTACTGGCCCTGACCGATCTCGCAGCCGTTGGTGGGAGTCCCATCGCAGTCCCAGTACTCCGGCTCGCAGCTGCCCACGCTACACGCGCCGCTGGTACAGCCCGCGACGGCGTGGGGTAGCGTGCAAGGGTCGCAGCTCGGATCGGCACACCCCAGGGCGGGGTCGTCGTTGGCCTGGCAGTCCGTTCCGCAGAGCTTCTGACCCGAGCCGCATGGACTTCCGCCGGTGGGGGCTCCGCCCGTCTCGGTACCGCCGGCTGGGGCTCCGCCCGTCTCGGTACCGCCGGCTGGGGCTCCGCCTGTCTCGGTACCGCCGGCTGGGGCTCCGCCCGTCTCGGTACCGCCAGCTGGGGTTCCTCCACCCGTCTCGGCGCCCCCGGTGGCTGGACTGCCACTGTCGCCGCCAGTGGCGGGTTCACCGCCGTTGCCGCCCGTGGTGGCCACGCCCCCACCTCCGGTGCCCGTTCCACCCACCCCCGCCGCGCCAGTGCCCGCGATCCCGCCTGGGCCGACGCCGGCGGCGGGAGCGCCGCCCGTTGGCTCTCCGCCGGCGCCGTCGGCGCCGGTGCCGCCCGAGCGTCCACCAGTCGTGCCTCCGGCTTCGAACTGGTCGAAGTCGTAGGTGCAGGCGGCCGCCATGGCCAGCGCCCCGAGGAACGATACCGTGCCGATTCGTAGCGAGCTGGCCATCAGAACCGACCCTCGATGGTGACGCTGCCGGGGAGCACGGCAACGGCGACCTGGCTCCGTTCCCGGCGATGACGGTGTCCGAGGTAGACCAGCGTTCCGCTGGCTGCCAGCCCCACCGCCCCCACCGCGAGTCCGATGTTGGCGAACGTCTGCGCCGACTTGCCGGCATCGATGTCGTCTTGCGAGTCTGCGGGACAGACCCCGTCCGCGCAGGCGCTGTCCAGATCGTCGAATCTGGCTTTCGCCTGGGAGCCGAACACGCCGAAGGCAGCGAATCCCGCGACACCCAGGCCACCTGTCACCACGGCGAGGGGGACGTAGGCGCCGCGGCGAGGGGGAGTCTTTGGGGCGGGGGGGGGCTGCGGCGTCACTGGAGGGAGCGGCTCGTCAGAGGATGGCTCGGGTGCTGGCTTCTCCAGGGGCTGGGCTGGCTCTCCCACGGTGACCGTCTCGTCGAGCTTGAGGGTGACCGTGCTCTCGCGCCCGGCGGCGAGGTGGACTTCGGCGCGCGCCACTCGACCGTCTGACGCTGTGGCTACCACGTCGACGCGCCCGGGTACGACGACGATCGGTGCCGTCAGGGCGTCCGCGGGCTGGGGGCGCCCGGCGACCGTCAGCTCCGCGTCCTCGGGAACGTCGCCCAGTTCGACCAGGAGCCAGGCGACCCGACTCTTCAGCGCCCGCAGTTCGTCGCGAGCGGCGTTGGCGGTGGTGACGTACGCAGAGTGTTGCTCGGCGAGCGCCTCGGCTTCTTCTAGCGTCTGCGCGTATTCGTTGTACGCCTCATCGAGGCGACCGAGTTCACGCAGACTGCGGGCGACCATGAGTCGGGAATTCGGGCTCGCCACTGTGTCATACGACTTTCGATACTTGGTGATGGCCTGGTCGTATTGCTGCACGTCGAACAGCGCATCCGCCTCCTGGAATGTCTTCTGCGCTGCTTCCACCTGTTCGGCGGTCGCTTCGGAGACGGCGGCGCCTTCCGCGAGTACCGGTTGCGCGACCGCTGTCAGCGCGAGCGCTCCAGCCAGTTTCCACCATCCGTTCCACCCAGCCATTGCCGCGGATGGTAGCACGCTGGACTGGTCAGATGCCGCTGGGACGGAACACCTTGTCGTCGCCACGGGGCGTGGCGGTTGATGACGCCTTTGGGCGGTCCCACTTTTGTGGCGAGTCTCCGGACGGTGGTCTGGTCGTTCCCGGTGCGACGGGCTCCTCGTCGACCGAATCGTCGATCAGGGACTCATCCTGTGGCGAGTCCGGGGGGGCGGCCGAAGGGGGCGGCGCTGCCACCTCGGTGGTGGTGGTCACCGCAGTGGGCGGTGCTGGCTCCTGAGTCGAGGTATCAGCGGCGTCGGCTGGTGAGGGCTGCGTCGGAACGACGGTCAGGCCGACGGTGGCAGCGATGGCGAGCAAGACGACTCCAACGCCAAGATAGACCATTGCTCGGCCCCGCCGTCTGGGCGGTGCGGTCCGCGGTGCCGGCGGGGCAGCGAGCGCGATGCCAGCATTGGACAGATCCGACCTGGCGGTTGCTGCCACGGCCTCTGGGGCCGAGGTAGTGGCGTCAGGGGGGAGTGGCGGAGCCGGGGTGCCGGGAACTGGAGGGGCTGGCTGTCTCTGTGGCCCAGACGGGGCTCCAGGGGTGGCGCGGACTGGTGGGGGGGGGGGACGGACCTTGGCGGTCGGTGGGGTCGGGGACTGGCCTTGGGCTGCACGACGTGGCAGCGGATCCACGGGGAGCGCCGTGGGGCGATCGTCGTCGACCGAGTCAGGGGGCGCAGAGGCACCCGATTTGGTCGGGATCTCGGTGGCCGAGAAACCGACCAATTCGGCTAGCTTGTCGCCCCTCCACTCGTCGCCGGGGATGACGACGGTCAGGGGTCGACTGGGAGGGGCGGGCTTGTCCGTCGCCATGCTCGACGGTGGCGCGCTGTCCATGACCCGCCCGCCGACGGCCCGCTCGAACGCGGCGCGGCGGGCCTCGATTCGGCTCCTCGCGAGCCGGTCGACGGTGACGGCGACCTGTTCTTCGGTGGCGACCCGCCCGGCCGGAAGCTCCGCGATCGCCTGGCGCAGCTCGGTCAGGCTGCCATACCGGCTTGCTGCGTCGCGCTGCACGGCGCGAGCGACCAGCACCGCGACGTCGGCGTGAATGGGTGCCCCGGCTCGTTGCACGGTGTCGAGGCTGGGGATGGGTTTGTGCAGAAGCTCCTCCCGGAGCTCTTTCACGTTGCCCGTTGCCGTGGGCCGCCGCAGTCGATCCTTCGGTCCAAACAGAGGTGCGTTCGCCAGCAGCTCCCACAGGATGACTCCGGCGGAGAAGACGTCGGTGCGTTCGTCGACGGCCGCTCCGTCGTTGAGCTGTTCCGGGGCGCGGTAGGGGAGCGCGCTGGCCTGGCTCAGGTACCGCGGCAGCGCGGCGGCTGCGCCCGAGACGCCAGGCTCGGTCAACAGAGCTTCGCCGAACGTGGCTACCAGCACCGTGTCGGGCTGCAGCCCTCCGTGGCCGCAGCGGAGCAGCATCGAGTCGCGTCCCTGCGCCTGGCGCGCCCAGACATCGTGCACGGCCAGCGATGCGTCGACGAGATCTCGCACGATGGCGAGGGCGACGGCCGGCGGGATGGGCGCGTTGCCGAGCACCGCGAGGCTGAGCAGGTTCGAGAGTGGCTCTCCGTCCATGTGCTCGCTGACGACGGCGATCTCCCCGGGACTCTTCACGACGTCGAGGACGGCAGTCACCTTGGCGTGGCGGACCCCGAGGGCCAACCGGGCAGCTTGGTCGAGCTTGGTGGCTGCCGTCGCGTCGTCTCCGGTCCTGATCCGGCGTGCCGCCACCAGTCGTCCGCGCTCCGGCCCTTCTGCTACGAACCCCAGCCACCGCGCACCGAGCGGGCCCATGTCGAGCTCCGTTACGAGCGAGAAACGCCCGATCCGGTTGCTGGGCGGGGCGTGAGCGGGATCTGGCTTGCGGGTCGCCACGACTGCCAGAGTAGCGCAGAACGGGGGATAGTCCGCAAACCCCATGTGATACGGGTGAGATCCAGAGTCTGGTGGTCCGTCGGCCGGAGGTTGGGACCGAGTCGTGTCCATCGTGCGCGCCCGGCGTCACGGGCGCGCGAGGAAGAACGGCGCGCTCGTATCGCAGTACCCGTCGCCGCCCAGACGACCGACGGCGGCCAGCTTGGCGGGGTCGGGATGGGGTCCCACGAGCACCTCGTCAGCGGCGTGGACCAGCAGGATCTCGAGCAGGAAGACATCGTTGGGACCTGCCCCAATCTCGAGATGCTGAGCCACTCGACACTCGAAGGCCACCATGGCCTCGGCGATCCGTGGTGGCCGGACGCGCTCGGACTGGACCTGCGCCAGGTCCGCCCAAGCGAACTCGTCCAGCTGTGCATCGGCCTCGACCGATGTCTTCACCATGGCTTCCGCGAGCTTGCGGTGAGGGATGTGCACTACCCCTTCGCCAGTGTCGATCAGATTCCTTGCCGTGTCTTTGTGCTTCCCGCGCCGTCGTCCGATGCTGAGAAAGAGGGTGGGGGGGGCGGCGGTGACGGCTCCGAAGTAGCTGAAAGGTGCCAGATTCGGGGTGCCGTCGGTCCCGACCGTACTGACCCAGCCAATCGGACGAGGGACGATGGTGGCGACCATCAGTCGGTAGTTGTCGCGCGGAGTCTGCTGGGTGGGATCGATCTTCATGGTTCGAGCTCAGTGCGTTCGCGTTGCCGATGCGGCGCCGGCAGCCCGCGTGTGCAGCGCCAGCCCCAACTCAGGGCTTGGAACAGACGTCCTTGACCTTGATGCACAGTCCCTTCTCTCGGCATGCTTCGGCTTGCTGGCAGTCGGCGTCGGACCCGACCACGCACCCCGTCCTGAGGATGAACTCGTCACCGACCTTGCGTTCCTGGTTGTACGTGCAGCGGCCGAGCTTCTGGCAGGCCTCGGTCCGCTTGCAGTCGTCATCGCCCACCAGCTTGCATCCCCCGTCTGCGTACGTGCAATAGCCCTGCTGGGTGCAGGTCTCCGCTTGTTGACAGTCGTGGCTCGACGCCGTGACGCAGCCGTTGTCCTTGACCGTGCAGCGTGCGTACTGCGTGCATCCCGAGGACTTCTTGCAGTCCTGCTTCCTTGCCACGCACTGGCCGCCCTCTGGAGTGCAGTGCCCGTCTTGCTGGCAGCCGCGGGACTGCTTGCAGTCAGCGGGTCGGATCGCGCGGCAGACCCCGTCCTGGGCGGTGCACAGTCCGCGCAGGTTGCAAAGCTGAAGCTCCCGGCAGCTTTCGTCCGTGGCGACACACCGGTCGTCTTGCAGAGTGCACTGGCCCGCTGTCGCGCAGATCGCCGACCGCTCGCAGTCGTCCGCATCCGTCGCGACGCAGCGGTCGCCACGGTGAGTGCAGTTCCCCGAGGCGCTGCACTCCTTCTTGCACTGGGCGGCGTGCTGCTGCTCGCAGCCCAGGGCGGTCAAGGCAAGCAGGAAGAACATCGAGCCCCCGATGCGCATGGCGGCACCGTAGCGCGACCCGGACCAGGGCGGGAAGGGCACGAATTTGCGCGACCGGCACGGCGTGGCTAGACCATGGTCCCGAGTTCTTTCCCTGTCGTGGTGTCCCATGTGGGTTTGGTCGCCAGTTCAGACGAGTCCTTTTCCAAGTTTCCTTCCCGAGTCTCGCCTTCCAGGCGATCGCCTGGACTCGAAGTGGTTGGCGAACTCCGACGGGGGGCTGATCTGGTGAGCTTGGACCAGCGGGCCATCGTGGGGGCGGCAGGTGGATGCGTGATCGCTGGTCTGCTGGCGACAGTCCCTGCGGTCGAAATCGCTCACGCGGCCGGATGCCCGGCAGGGATGGCCAACGTTCAGGGCCGGTTCTGCGTGGACCGCTATGAGGCGAGCGTCGACGTGGTGAACCAGGCGGGGGTGACGATTGGCCCGCACTCGTCGTTCCACTCTCCCGAGCCGGATCAACTCCTGCGGGCGCGCAGCCGGCGCGGGGTGGTCCCCCAAGCCTACATCAGCATGGAGCGGGCCCAGGATGCTTGTGTGGCGGCTGGCAAGCGCCTGTGCACCGACGCGGAGTGGGTGACGGCTTGCAAGGGCAAGCGACCCACGCTCTACCCCTACGGTGAAGAGCACCGGTTCGGGCGCTGCAATGATCACGGGAAGTCTCCCTTGCGCGCGCTGCACGGGAGGGACGATTCCCGGGCCACGTTCGGGTACCAGGCCATGAACGATCCGCGGCTCAATCGCCTCCCGGGCACGGTCGCCCTCACCGGCCAGTTCGCGGGATGTCGGAACAGCTACGGTGTCTACGACATGGTGGGCAACCTGCACGAATGGACGGCGAATCCCGGAGGGGTCTTTCGCGGTGGGTACTACCTGGACACCCACATCCACGGGCAGGGGTGCGAGTACAAGACCACGGGGCATTCGCCTCGGTATCATGACTACTCGATCGGGTTTCGTTGCTGCCAGCCCCTGGTCGCGGGGCAGACAGCGGAGATGCCACCAGCCACGAATGCCAGCGCACCACCGCCCCAGCGCCTTCGAGCCGGGGAGCGGGAGCTCGAGATCCAGAGCGGGGATACTCTCATCGGGATCGCGCAGCGCCACCAGACCACGGTGGTGGCCATCTGCGAGCGCAACCAGATCTCGCGCGACACGCCGCTGCAGCCGGGACAGCGGCTCGTGGTCCCGCGACCGTCGCCGGCGAGCTCGCGCCCAGCGACCCCGAAAACGGCTCCCGGGGAGCGCGTCCACGAGGTTCAGTCGGGGCAAACTCTGAGCGGGATCGCCCAGTCCTACCGGGTCACGGTGACGGCGCTCTGCGATCGCAACGAGATTGACCGTCGTCGCCCGATCCGGCCGGGGCAGCGTCTCGTCGTACCGGCACCTGGCTCGGGGCACTAGAGCACTGTTCGGTCGCGACGATCCTGGCCGCTCCGCCCCCACCCCCAGCGGGACGAGGGTGGGGGCTGCGCTCGGAGGGGCCAGTCTGCGCCCGGTGCTGTCATGGCTGGGAGTCCTCGGTCGCTACGCGACCTGCGGAGCACTGTTCGGTCGCGACGATCCTGGCCGCTCCGCCCCCACCCCCAGCGGGCCTCAGAGGGGGGAACATGCTGTTGCGGCATGGGGTGATGGAGATCGGGCGGCCTCGGGGCCGGTGCGGGCGACTGAGGTGACGAGGCTGTCACTCCTTGGCGGTGTGCAGTTCGGCTCCCCTGCCACGCGGTATTTTCGCAGGCTGACGCGAGCGTCATGGGTTAAACCGCGGGCATGGCGCAGCTGTACCTCGGGGTGGACGTCGGGGCGGAGACCGTCAAGATCGTTGTGGCGGAGGTGACCGAGGGAGGCCTGTTCATTCGTGAACGGATGCGTCGGGAGCACCGCAAGCAGCCCCACATGACGCTGGCGGAACTGGTCCGCCAGCTCGAGTGGGCTCGTGTCGCCGGGATCGCGGTGACCGGGCGTCTGGGACGGGGGATACGGGGAGCCCAAGTGCCGACCAAGGCGGCCATGCGTCGTGGCCTCGAGATGGCCCATCCCGAGCTGGATGCGGCCACCTTGATCGCCGTCGGGGCGCACGGGTTCAGCGTTCTGGAACTGACCGCCGCCGGTCACGAGCACTACCAGCAGAACTCCCGTTGTTCTCAGGGGACTGGCAACTTCCTGGGGCAGCTGGTGGCGCGCTTCGGGATGACCGTTGAGCAGGCCTCCGCGCTCTGCGACCGGGAAACGCACCCTGCCGCGCTTTCCGGTCGCTGTCCCGTCATCCTGAAGACGGACATGACGCATCTCGCCAACCAGGGCGAGAGCCGTGGCCGCATCCTCGCCGGTCTGTACGACGCGGTGTGCGAGAACGTGGTGACGCTGGTGCGCCCGCGCCTCACTCCCGCCGACGTCGTGCTGATTGGGGGCGTCGCGCGCTCGGCTCGCGTCCGCCGCTGGATTGGCGCGTGGCTGGAAGAGCGGCAGTTGCGGCTCGTGCCAGCAAACGACGAAGACGAGGTGCTCGAGGCACTGGGGGCGGCGGCGCTGGCCGTCGAACTGGGAGACGCCGCGTGGCCGCCTGCGACTCCGCAGGAGCTCTTCGCCACCGCGGTTGGTACGGAGCTGGAGCGGGTGCCCGCCCTGCGTGCCTCCCTCGAGCGAGTGAAGCGGGTACGGCGTGAGCGCGACGTCGTTGCCTGGGATGTGGCCCGGGATGTGGTGCTGGGGCTCGATATTGGCTCCACTGGATCCAAGGCGGTCGCCGTGGACGCGACCAGTGGGGACCCGCTGTGGGAGAGCTACTTGAACACCGAGGGGGCGCCGGTCAGCGCCGCGCAGCGACTCGTGGAGCGCTGGACACGGGAGGTGAGGAGCGCGCGCGTGATGGGGATTGGGGTCACGGGATCGGGGCGTGAGGTCGTCGGATCGCTGCTGCGGACTTGCTACGGCGACGCGCGGGTTTTCGTGCTCAATGAGATCGCCGCCCATGCTCGCGGGGCGGTGTCCATCGATCCGGAAGTGGACACGATCTTCGAGATAGGCGGCCAGGACGCAAAATACATCCGCCTGGAGGAAGGCCGGGTCGTCGATGCGGCGATGAACGAAGCGTGCAGTGCGGGAACGGGATCCTTCATCGCCGAGCAGGGGGCGAAGCTGGAGGGCGCGGGGGCAGACCCCGCCGTGCTCGGCGAGCGGGCCCTGGCCGCGGACTGTGGAATCTCCCTGGGGCAGCATTGCTCCGTGTTCATGGCGGAGGTCATCGACGAGGCCATCACGCAGGGCATGGCGCGCGACGCGATCGTGGCGGGCTTGTACGACTCCGTCATTCAGAACTACCTGAATCGTGTCAAGGGCACGCGGACGGTGGGCAATCGCATCTTCTGCCAGGGAATGCCCTTCAGCTCGGACGCGCTCGCCGCGGCCGTGGCCCGGCAGACCGAGCGAGATGTGGTCGTGCCGCCCAGCCCGGGCACGATGGGGGCACTGGGAATTGCGCTGCTGGCGCGGGATGAGCAGGTCCAGGACCGACTGGCGGCGTCCGAGCTCGCTCCCCAGGCCTTTCTCTCGGCGCAGCTCAAGGACAAGGAGACCTTCGTCTGCCGCTCCACGAGGGGTTGTGGCGGAGGTGGCAACAAGTGTCGGATCGATCGGCTGCGGACCGAGGTGGGTGGGGTCGAGCAGCGGTTCGTCTGGGGAGGCAACTGCTCGCTTTATGACCGCGGCGCAGGACGCGCCAAGCTTCCTGACCTGGCGCCGGATCCTTTCCGCGAGCGGGAAGCGCTCGTCGACGACGTGCTGGCGCAGGTGAACCCACCGGCCATGGCGCGGACGGTGGCCCTCACGGACGAGTTCGCGCTCAAGGGGCATCTGCCGCTGCTGGCGACCTTCCTGGGAGGGCTGGGCTACGCGCTGCGTGTGCGCCGGCGGGGGGGGGCGGGTCACCTCAAGCGGGGCATCGAGGCGGCGCGCGTCCCCTACTGCGCACCGCTGCAGCTCTTCCATGGGGTGATCTTCGACCTCGTCGACGCGGGCGCGGACTACCTGCTGTTGCCGATGGTGAAGTCGTTGCCACGCACCACCGAGGAAGACCGTGGGGCGCTGTGTCCGATGGTGCTCGGGGCGCCAGACCTGGTGGGCGGTGTACTGCCGGCTGGTGCGCCAAGGGTTCTGCGCCCCGTCATCGAGTTCGACTCGCAGGGCTATCGAGGGGGGGCGTTCGTCGAGTGTCTGCGGAGTCTGGCCCGGGAGTTGGGAGCCGAAGAGCATTTCGCTACCGCTCTGCAGGACGCCGTCCGCGTGCAAGAGCGGTTCGAGGCAGACTGCCTGCGCCTCGGTCGCCGCGCGCTGGACTTCTGCGCCACTCGCGACGTGGTTGCCGTGGTGGTCCACGGGCGGCCCTACACGATCTACAACGACGTGCTCAACTCGAATGTACCGAGCCTGCTGCGCAACCTGGGGGCGATCGCGATCCCGCTCGACTGCTTCCCGCTCGACAGTCCGACGCCAGCGCTGCCGAACCAGTACTGGGGGTACACGCAGCGTAACTTGCGCGCGGCGCACGCGGTGCGGCGCCAGCCTGGCGTCTACTCCGTCTATTGCAGCAACTATGCGTGTGGGCCGGATAGCTTTGGGCTGCATTTTTTCGCCTACGCGATGCAGGGCAAGCCATTCGCGGTGGTCGAAACCGACGGTCACTCCGGCGACGCCGGTACGAAGACCCGGATGGAAGCATTCCTCTACTGCGTGGACGCCGATCTGAGGAGCGATGCGTCACGGCGGCACCCTGCGGCAGACTTTGCCGAGGTGGACAACCGCGGTGTGGATTGGGCCAACACCAAGCGTCGGGGGTCGCGGGTATTCATTCCGCGCATGAGCGAAAACGCCGAGATTGCGGCCGCCGCCCTCCGCGCGGAGGGCTTCCGGGCCGAGGCGCTGCCGCTGTCCACGAGGGAGGACGTGCGGGTCGGACGCCAGCACACCTCGGGGAAGGAG
>JBNLDK010000125.1:0-8113 GCA_050304295.1 Polyangiaceae bacterium | reverse complement strand
ACCGCGGCCTGAAGCTCGCGCATGGCTTGGTCGAGGCCGCTCATCCCTCACCCCCGACCAGCCTCACCTGGGCTGGATATTCCCCGCCCTCGGGGCAGTCGCCCCAGTCGGCGGGGTCCACTGTCGCGTGCACCCAGTGCGCAGTGCCAGGGGGGCCCGTCTGGATGCGGGAGTCGATCGAAACGATCCTGTACAGCCGGCCCTCGCCCGGGACGAAATCGCCCACTGCCGGGAGGCCGTTGCCCGCCTCGTGGATCGTCACGGCCAAGGTGCCCCCAGCTGAGGGCGGCCCGGCCTCCACTGCGCTGGCCTGCGGCTGCGGCTGCGGGGCTACGATGTGCGCGTAGCCGTCCGGATCAGCGGCGATGATCTGGTCTGCCTCCGCGGCCGCGACCGCTCGGCGGACGGATCCGTTGCATGGCCAGGTCCCGAAGTTTCCGGCTGCGCGGTGCGTCTCCCGCCAGCAGTCGGGCATCTCCTCGATCACGACGAAACCCTTGACCTGGTAGCCTTCCTCCAGCAGCGCCTCAGCCAGAGTAAAGCGGTCGCCCTCTACCGTTCGCGACTCGCCAGGAGCCACGTCATAGCGGACGGACGTAGCATCGGCAGGGAGGTCGATGGCGATCCCCTGGGCGCGGAGGTCAAAGCCAACGTCAAGGGCCGAGTAGCTGTAGTGGGTGCTCGCCGGGGGCGGGAGCTCGAGCCGGGCTAGCGCAGCGCTGGCATCGAAAGTAGATGCCAGCGCGTGAAGGTCCGCGCGGGCACGGGCGAGGGCCCGGTCGACGTCCGCCTCCGGGTCCGGGCTACCGCGCTCGGCTAACAGGGCGGCGATCCTGGCCCGCGTGAGGGGAGGATCGTCGGCCAGGGGCCCGCGGGTAAGGCGGACGAGAGCGGCCGCAACGGCCTGGACTGGGGTGTGCTGAGGGCGTGGTATTCTGGTGGATGCCATGGGGGGTTGGTCCTCGTGGTCACGACCCCGGGTGCTCCAGCACCGCGGGGTCATTTTGTCAGGGCCGGGCACTACGCCCGACCTGTCCCGGTGGTACGCCAGAATTCTGGGGAACGTTCCCCACTATTGTGCGCTCCGGTGCGTTCTTGTGAGCCGTTCGGCCATGAAACCAGGCACAAATGACGCTGCCGGAGTCGGGTGTGGTAGGTTCGAGTCCTACCGCTGGAGCCAAAAGTGGCTCACCACAAACCACCGAGACCCGGTGGTTGACAGAAGCCCCCGAGACGATGAGTCCGGGGGCTTCGTCGCGTCAGCCAGAAGAACGCGCGATGGACGCGCACCGCGACGTTCGGGGACACGCGATCGCGCGCAGACAAAGAACGTGAGAGAGCGCACCGCACCATCGCGTGAGGCGTTCTGGACGCTCCTTTGCTCTCTGGAGCGTCCCGCTGGGGAGAGAATGGCCGAGACTGGTTGACAGGATCGTGGACGGGGACCCGGTGGTTGACTGTCCTGGTTGACAGGTGGACGGCGAGCGACGCGGCGCTCTCCATCGTTCTCCATTCGGGGGACACCGGGAATCCCGGTTGTGCTGTTTACGTCTGGTATGCGCCATAGCTGTGGCGTATAAGCAAGCCATGGAGATCACCATGGAGAGTCTTCCGTGACTGACCTCGAACCGCGCTCGGAAGAGCAGCTGTACGAACGGATCGCATCGATCCTCGATGAGGCGCGTTCGCGTGTCGCGCGCTCCATCAACACCGCGATGGTCCATGCGTACTGGCTCATCGGTCGCGAGATCGTCGAGGTCGAGCAGCACGGAGCCGAGCGGGCGGGCTACGGCGAAGGGCTCATGAAGCGTGTGGCCACGCGCCTGTCCGCCCAGTTCGGCCGGGGCTTCAGCCTCGCCAGCCTCAAGCGGATGAAGCAGTTTTACCTCGCGTTTCCGAGTGGTTCGGCGCTCGGCGGGGACGGTGGCGAAAAAGGCTCAACGTCGCTGAGCCTTTTGGTGGAGGCGGAAGTCGGGGAGAAAGGCGCAGCGACGTTGAGCCTTTCTCCGGGGGGCGCGCTCCTCTTCCCGCCGACGCTTGCCTGGTCGCACTACCTCGTGCTCATCCGTGTCGCGCGGCCCGAGGCTCGTTCCTTCTACGAGATCGAGGCGGCGCGCGAGAGGTGGTCGGTGCGCGAGCTGGAACGTCAGGTTGCGTCTCTGCTCTTTGATCGCCTCGCGATGAACAAGAGCCCCGAGCAGGTCCTCGAGTTGGCACGCGACGGCCAGCAGGTTTCGGTGCCGAGTGACGTCCTCAAGGATCCGTTCGTTCTCGAGTTCGCCGATCTCCGTGACAATCCCGCGGCTCAGGAGCGCGATCTCGAGCAGGCCCTCATCAACCGGCTCGAAGACTTCCTGCTCGAGATGGGCAAGGGCTTCTGCTTCGTGGCGCGGCAGAAGCGAATGACGCTCGAGGGCGACCACTTCTATGTCGATCTGGTGTTCTACAACCGGTTGCTCCGCTGCTTCGTGCTCGTCGATCTCAAGATGGGGAAGCTCACGCATCAGGATCTCGGGCAGATGCAGATGTACGTGAACTACTTCGATCGCTTCCAGCGTGAAGAGCACGAGGCGAAGACCATCGGCATCGTGCTCTGCTCCGACAAGAACGACGCCATGGTGCGCATTACCCTGCCCGACGACAACGAGCAGGTGCTCGCCGCCCGGTATCAGATGTACCTCCCGACCGAGGAGGAACTACGCACGGAGCTGGCTCGCGAACGCGAAGCGGCGGAGCGCGTTCTGCGGCTCACGGGGGAGACGACCGAACCTGCTTCTTCGAAACCCGAGCGCGAGCCCACGCAATGAGGGGACGAGGCCTGGCCACAGCGGGACTTCCCGAGGACGTCGAATCGGCCCTCGACGTCATGGACGCCCCGGAGCTCCGCGGGATCGTTCGCACCCTACTGCTCGAGCTCGACGAGCAGGCCCGGACTCGAGTGATCGGAACGCTGATCAAGAGCGCGGCGGGTCACGGCTCGGGCTGGTCGCCAGCGGCTGTCACTGACGACGAGGTGGCCGACACGCTGGCTTTCGCGACGGCTGCGGCGCGCGTCGGCCAGGCCGAGCCGTTCGACGTGGACGAGCACCTTCGCCGCGGGGAAGCGGCGTTCCTTGGCCGGAGCTACGTGGCTGCCCATCGCATCTTTGGAGCGTTACTGCCCCCCATTGGCAACGGCGACATCTATCTCGGTCAGGACGAGCTCGTCGAGGAGGTGCTCGGTAGCGACATCGACGCGTGTGCGGCGCAATACGTCGTGTGCGCGTACATGCTGTCGACTGAGGATGAGCGCGCCGATGCAGTCCGCGCGGCGATCGCCGAGGTCCGTGGGATCGGGAGTCTATGGGCACCGATCCGTGAGATGGAACGTGTCGCTGTCGAGCCGCTACCGGGCCTCGAGTCCTTCCTGGCGAAGTGGCGCGACCTGGTCGCGCGGAGCCATGGGGACGCTCGCACCCATGACTGGGATACGGAAGGTGACCGATGGCTGCGCGAGGTCGTGGAGCGGCTCGAGGGTTCCGAGGGATTGGCCAAGGTTGCACGAGCCACCCGCCGTGCCGATGACCTTCGCGCGTGGTGCAAGAGCCTCGTCGATGCGCGCGACTGGCAATCGGCACTACCTGCCTTCGAGGAGGCGGCCGGGCTCGTCGCCGACCGGGAGTACGCGCGCGGCGAGCTGCTCGACGGTGCGGCACTCGCTGCCCAGGAGCTTGGTCGTAACGACCTGCCCGCATGGCTCGAACGAGCGTGGCGGGCAGGCCCGAGTATGGTCAGGCTCCGCCGCTGGCTCGGGTCGGCAACAAGCAGGCCGGCGTTTCGCAAGCGCGCGAAGGCGGCGCTCGAAGCCTGTCCGAAGCGGGCGGCGCGGCAGCGGGCGTTTCTTCACGTATTGCTCGGGGAACACGAAGCGGCCGCGGAGTTGCTGACCGCAGCTGTGGGCCTCGGGTGGTCGGACGGGGAGCACCCCGGACATCTCCTCTTTCCGGTGTTCGCGGAGCTTCTCGGTGGTCGGAAGGACCCCTCAGCTACGCTATCCACTCACGGAACGGAACTCGACGACCTTCTCCTGGCGACGGCGAGGAAGGACGAGCCTTGCTTGAAGACCCCGGAGGTGAAAGAGCTTCTCGGCCAGGCAGGGGTCGACGGAATCACCGCAGCGGTCACCAGAGGCGTCGTGCTCGACGCGATGCGGGCCGCAGCGGCGAACCGGGTGGAGGGAGTCACCGCGCAGAAGCGACGCCGCCACTACGGTCACGCGGCGGACCTCGTCGGCATGTGTGTCGCGTGCGATCCGTCGGCCAAGACGGCCAACTGGGCTTCCGCGCTGCGGAGCGAATACCGGCGGTACCCCGCTCTTCGCGCGGAGCTCGACAGGACCCTCGGGGTGCCATGAGCACGAAGAAGAAGAGCGCCTCGGGCGCACAAGCGCACAAGTGGGAGTTCAAGGCTCGGTTCCGCCGGAACGCGTTCGGGTGGAAGTCGCAGCCGGCGATCACGCGCGTCAAGCAGGCCGTCGCCGAGATCAAGAAGGTCGCGAAGAAGGATCCTGTCCTCGCCGCGGAGGGTGCGGTCGTGTTCCTGGAGCGGGTCTCGCCTGCTCTCGAGCACGTGGACAGCTCCTCGGGCGCCATCGGGACATCGGTGAACAACGCGATCGCCGAGCTCGTTCCCATCATTGCCAAGGCGCCGGCTGATGCAAAGACACGCGACAGCTGGCTCGAGCGGCTCTTCGACGCCTATCAGGATGATGGCATCCCCTACATCGAGTGGCTCGGCGATCACTGGGGTACGCTGTGCGCCTCCAAAGAAGTCGCCTCGGCCTGGGCCGATCAGCTCGTCGACGGGGTGAAGTTCGCGTGGAGTCCGGACCCGAGCCTGCGGGGCTTCTTCAAGGGCACGACCAACTGCCTGAGCGCTCTGGTCGCCGCCGAGCGCTACGACGACGTGCTCGCGCTGCTCGAGCTCGCCCCGTACAAGATGTGGCACTACCGCCAGTACGGCGTGAAGGCGCTCACGGCCAAAGGAAAGAAGGCGGAGGCCATCCGGTACGCCGAGGAGGGGCGCGGTCTCAACGACAGCCCAGTGGCGATCGCGCGCGCCTGCGAGGAGGTACTGCTCTCCTCGGGGCTCGTTGATGAGGCGTACCAACGGTATGGGCTCGTCGCGAATCAGGCGGGCACCTACCTAGCCACCTTTCGCGCCGTTGCGAAGAAGTACCCACACAAAGCGGCGAAGGAGATCCTCGCCAATCTGGTGGAGACGACACCGGGCGACGAGGGCAAGTGGTTCGCCGCGGCCAAGGACGCCGGGCTGTACGAAGAGGCGCTGGACCTCGCCAGTCAGACGCCGTGCGATCCGAAGACGCTGACTCGCGCGGCTCGCGATTTTGCCACCAAGGAGCCAGCGTTCGCGCTCGGCGCGGGCTTCCTCGCCCTCGAGTGGCTCATCGAAGGGTACGGCTACGAGGTCACGGGAGCCGATGTGTGGGCAGCGTACAGCTCGACCCTCGCCGCGGCCGAGCACCTCGGGAGCAGCGCCGAAGCGAAGAAGCGCATACGCGAGATGGTTGCGGCGGAGCGTGCTGGCGGATTCGTGTCCCAGGTGCTCGGGCGGGAGCTGGGGCTGTGACGCGCGCTCGCGACCGACAACGGGGCGCAGCGCCGACGAACGAGCAGTCCCGAGTGTCGCTCCGCACGCAGGATCTGCCACCGCTGCCGTGGCGGTACACCATCACGCCGACGCTGGTGCACAACCTCACGCGCGTGGCGGATGCCGCAGGTCAGATGCGCGCCTCGCCGCTGTCGTACTACCGGAAGAAGGAGCTCGCCGCGCGCGCCAAGCGCATGCGCATCCTGTGGAACGTGAGCGGATTTCACCGAAGCGTGAAGCCGGAAGAGGTCGACGCAGTGCTGCGCGGAGCGCGTCTCGTCGGAAAACGACGACCGACGGGGGACGCGATCGAACGCGCCGTGCTCGTCGAAGACGCGCTGGCTCACTACACGACATTCACGGTGCACGATCGCCGCCTCACACCGGAGGTGACGATGGCCTACCACTTCTGCAGCTCCGAAGTTCCGGGCATCCGACGAGCGCGAGACGGCAAGGTACGGACGATGCCCAACTGGAAGCTGTTCTCCCCGAGGGAGCGGGCGAAGCTCCTGGATCTGCAGAGGGAACAGACTCCGGTCCCCCCGGACGTGAAGGCGATCTTCGAGTGGGTTGACCAAGACCCACTCGTGTCGAAGTCGGCGGTGTTGCGCGCTGCAACGGTTTACTGGGCGATGACGCGCCTCATTCCGAGCTGGCAGTCGGCGACGGTCCTTCTGCACCACGAGCTGCGCGTCGGTGGGATCGACGCCAACGGCCTCTTGATGTTGACGGAGGCCAGGGTGGCGCAGCACGAGCTGTTCAACATCCCCGCGTGCCAAACCCAGGGGGCGGAAGCGGGCGATCTGACGAAGTACTTCGAGGAGTTCGCGTTCGCGCTCCTCACGGTGCTGTCGGAGTTGCTCGAGCAACTCGGGCGCGTGCAGAACAACGAGACCCATCTACCCTGGCAGCTGGTGGCCCCGCCCGATGAGCTCGACGCTCGGTTGTACGATGTGGTCGAGCAGCTGGGGCAGGTCGGCAGCGCCGCCATCCTGGAAGCGCTCGGAGCCGCCGCGCCTCCGCTCCGTACCGTGCAGCGCCGTCTTCAGAAGCTGGTCGGCGACGGCGTCCTTCTCAAGCGTGGCGGACGGAAGAACGCGACCTACTCGCTGGCCGATCCCGAGACGGTGGACTAGCAGCTGGACAGTACGAACATGGAGAACCGTCCCGAGAGGGCGAACAAAGAGCACCAGAGAGTCGAGTTTGCGCAATGCGGGGAGGGGCCCAAGCGACGCTGTACGCCAACTATCCGCCGCGCGTGGCGGACATCATCGCGCGACTGGGGATTTGTAACCAATGGATATTACGCAATTTATTGGCGCGATGTGTCGAGTGGACGGTTCTGAAGTCGTTTAGCTGTCCAAGAGCCAAAAGTAGCTTGATGCAAACGGGACCGACCCGTTGCTTGACAGAGGCCCCCTCGACGATGTCCCGGGGGCTTCTTCAATTTGGGCGCGAGGAACGCGCTTGACGGGGCGAGGGGCGAGTCGGGGGACACGGGCGGTGGCGTTCTACAAAGAGCGCCGAGAGCGGCGCGGAGGGGGCACGACGGGGAGCGTGGACGGGTGCGTGCTCTCGGCTCTGTCCCGCTGGGGAGAGACGCGGGGAGAATGGTTGACAGGATCGTGGACGCGGACCCGGTGGTTGACTGTCCTGGTTGACAGGTACGTGCTGCGACATGGGGCGAAGCCCCTGTCGGCACGCCGCTAGCACCACCGTGGCCACTCACGGTCGCACCTGGTGCTGGGCGAGCACGCGATCGATCTCCTTCTTCACGAGGATCGGCAGCGAAACGTTTCGCCAGACCGCTTCGTTCTCGTCGAGCCAGCGAAGCACCTGGGATTCGGTCATCGAGTCGGAAGTGATGAGTTCAGATAGCGCGATCGCCGACGTCCTCGTCAGCCCAACCCCAATCAACGCGATCTGTGTCTGCTGACTCACCTGTCCCCCCACGCCGTACTTCGATGGGGTGCTCCCATCCGGGGCCGCTCCCGCGGACATCAACTCGGGAAACAGCAAGTGGGGGCTGACGATTGATCCGAGCGTTGAATACGATGCCAAGGTGAGCCCCCTGCCAATTGGAGGGCAGGCGGATGTCAATCTGTACGCACGCGCGGCTCTCGACGTGGCGGTGAAGGTCTGGGGGAAGGACGTCGGGATTATTGATGCGGAGGCGAGTGGTCGGCTAACTCACTGCAAGACGGAGTTCGTCAAGACCATGAAGATCTTCGGATTCGACGTGGTCAACGGCGACGATGTCCCGGGCACCGACACCGGAAGCGTCGTTTGCGAGGGGATCGCGAGTGCTTTGGAGACGAAGCACGGTAACCACCCGCTGTAGTGCCCTCTCGGGAGCGTCTTGCGCCCCGGGCGAGACCCTGCTCAGCGGCTGACCGGCGGCGTCACTGCGGGACGACGACTTCGAGGTCCTCGAACTGGCGCCAGTAGGGCCGCTCGGGCTTCT